>NZ_JALNPO010000014.1:0-73898 GCF_024520895.1 Pantoea sp. Fr-CA_6
GCGGGGGCCGGATTTGAACCGACGACCTTCGGGTTATGAGCCCGACGAGCTACCAGGCTGCTCCACCCCGCGTCCGTGGAAGCGCACTATACTCTCCGCGCTAATTCATGCAACCCCTTTTTGCAGATAAAAGCCAAATTAACAGCCAGTTGCTGAAGGATTCAACCATCTGGTTAATTATTAAACTGATATGCGTGACGTCTGAGCGGATGCATTTCATTCTGTCGGGGGCTTTGCTATCGTCGCGGGGCGAACAGTTATAAAAAGAGAAGATAATGAAATCACATTGGGTGAAGTATGCACTCACTGGCGCGTTAATAACGCTGCTGGCGGCCTGTAGCTCCAAACCGACCGATCGCGGTCAGCAATATAAAGATGGCAAACTGGAACAACCGCTGGCGCTGGTGAATCAGCCCAATGCCAAAGGCGCACCGGTTAATGGCAGAGACTTTGGCGAGCAGGTCCGTCAGATTCAGTCCGCCTCATCCGCCCTGTATAGCCGTCAGAACGGCACCTATAGCGCGATTGAGAGCTGGCTGATGGCGGGTGCCGATACCCGACAGCTTCGTCAGTATGGGCTTAACGCCTGGCAGATGGAGGGAACGGATAACTACGGTAACGTGCAGTTCACCGGTTACTACACACCGGTAGTAGAAGCGCGCTACACCCGTCAGGGTGAATTCCAGTATCCCATCTACCGTATGCCGCCGCGCAAACGCGGAGAAAAATTACCGAGCCGCGCCTCTATCTATAGTGGCGGACTCGATGACCGCTACATCATCGCCTACAGCAATTCCCTGATTGATAACTTCATGATGGATGTGCAGGGCAGTGGTTATGTCGACTTTGGCGATGGCCGCCCGATGACCTTCTTTGGTTACGCCGGTAAAAATGGCTGGGGTTATCACAGCATTGGCAAAGAGCTGATCGATCGCGGTGAAGTGAAGCGCGAAGATATGTCGATGCAGGCGATTCGTCAGTGGGCGCAGGAGCACTCACCGCAGGAGGTCCGTGCGCTGCTGGAAACCAACCCATCATTCGTCTTCTTTAAGGCTGAGCCATTTACGCCGGTGCGCGGTGCCAGCGCAGTTCCGCTGGTGGCGAAAGCCTCCGTTGCGTCTGACCGCTCAATTATTCCGGCGGGCACCGTACTGCTGGCTGAAGTGCCGCAGTTAAATGAGAAGGGCAAATTCAACGGCAAATATGAGATGCGCCTGATGGTGGCACTCGACGTGGGTGGCGCGATTAAAGGCCAGCACTTTGATATCTATCAGGGTATCGGCCCCGACGCTGCGCATCTGGCGGGCTTCTATAATCACTACGGACGCGTCTGGGTAATTAAAGCCGCACCGGGTGCCGGACAACCGCTGTTCTCCAGCCCGCAAAACGGTAATAATGGTTCACTGCTTCTCGGCGCTAACTAACTTCTTCTCTGCGGGCCTTCGGGCCCGCACGACGTAACAGGTTCAACTATGAAAGTGTTAAATGACGCCTGGCATCAGCGCTTTGGCGGCACGGCGCGTCTCTATGGCCAGGATGCGCTGCAACGTTTTGCTGACGCACACTTCTGCGTCATCGGGATTGGCGGTGTCGGATCCTGGGCGGCGGAAGCGCTGGTGCGCACCGGAATTGGTAAAATCACCCTGATTGATATGGATGATGTCTGTATCACCAACACCAACCGACAGCTTCATGCGCTGCAGGGCAACGTCGGCAAAGCTAAAACGGACGTGATGGCAGAACGGCTGCGTGCGATTAATCCTGACTGTGAAGTGATCTGCATTGATGACTTTATTACGCCAGAGAACACCGCCGAACTGATGGCAGCCGGTTTCGACTATGTGATCGATGCTATCGACAGCGTGCGACCGAAAGCGGCGCTGATCGCCTGGTGCCGCCGGAATAAGATCCCGCTGATCACCACCGGTGGCGCGGGTGGGCAGATCGATCCCACTCAGATCCAGGTCGCCGATCTGGCGAAAACCATCCAGGATCCGCTGGCGGCAAAGCTGCGCGAACGACTGAAAAGCCTGGGCGTGGTGAAAAACAGCAAGGGCAAACTTGGCATCGACTGCGTCTTTTCTACCGAAGCGCTGGTCTATCCGCAGGCTGATGGCAGCGTCTGTGCTTCACGCAGCACAGCGGAGGGGCCGAAGAGAATGGATTGCACCTCCGGCTTTGGCGCGGCCACCATGGTAACCGCCACCTTCGGCTTTGTTGCCGTCTCGCATGCGCTGAAGAAGTTTCTGGCGCGTGCTGCCCGTCAGGACGCCGTCAGCGCCTGACGCGCGGCGTGCTCCACTGCGGCGGCCAGCGCCTGCAGGCCGCTGCTGCGGGAGGCACTGAGCTGGGCGCGCAGGCCCAGTTCATCAAACAGTTTTAAGGGATCCATCGCCAGCAGCTGTTGCGGCGTCTGGCCCTCAGCGGCGGTCAGCAGCACGGCCAGCAGGCCGCGCACAATACGTCCTTCACTGTCACCATAGAAATGCAGCGTGCCATCTTCGCGTAACTGGCTGCCCAGCCAGACCCGATTTTCACAACCGCTCAGTTCAATTTCTGCTGTTTTCAGTTCCCCGGGTAAGGCAGGCAACTGGCGGCTCAGCTGGATCAGCTGACGATAACGATCTTCCCACTGATGAAAGCGGCCAAAGCTCTCTTTCAGGCTGGCAACGGTAATCTGTTCGCCAAACGGGTGTGGCGCTAACGGCGATGAATGCATAATCAAAACTCCGATAACAGCGAGATGGCGCTCTTCATAGCGCGCACCAGCGCATCAACATCCTGCAGATTATTATAGGGTGCAAAAGAGGCCCGCAGCGTGCCGCTGACGCCCAGCGCCGCCAGCAACGGCTGCGCGCAGTGCTGGCCAGCGCGCAGGGCGATTCCCTGCTCAGCCAGCAGCGTCACCAGATCGCTGTGATGCAGGCCAGCGAATTCAAATGCCAGCAGGCTGGCATTTGAACAGCGGAAGCTGCGGAAACCGGGTAATTCCGCCAGCTGCTCTTCCGCCAGCGTCGCAAGCTGCTGACTCCAGCGCTCCGCTTCGGGCAGATCGTACTGCCCCAGCCAGCTCAGTGCTGCACTCAGGCCCACCACGCCCGCCACATTCGGGGTGCCAGCCTCAAACCGCCACGGCACCGGCTGCGGCGTGAATCCGCTGAAATCGACATCCGTTATCATCTTACCGCCGCCCTGCCAGGGCTCCATCGCCTCCAGCAGTTCCGCTTTGCCATATAACGCGCCAATGCCCATCGGGCCGTAAATCTTATGTCCGGAAAAGGCGTAAAAGTCGATATCCAGCGCCTGTACGTCAGGCGGACAATGCACCACGCCCTGTGCGCCATCGACCATCACTTTCGCGCCCACGGCGTGAGCCAGCGGTATCGCCTGAGCGAGTGCGGGACACCCGCCGGTGACGTTCGACATCTGTCCGATCGCCAGCAGGCGGGTACGGCTGTTGAGCAGGGCGGGCAGCTGGCTGATATCCGGCAGGCGATCCGCGCCTAACGGCCATTTTACGACGCGGGCACCGCACGCCTGCGCAGCCATCAGCCAGGGCACCAGGTTGGCGTGGTGTTCTGCCTCGCTGACCACAATCTCATCACCAGGCTGTAAGCGCGGGCGCAGCCAGCTGTTCGCCACCAGGTTTATCGCTTCGGTGGTGCCGCGCGTCCAGACAATCTCACGATCGTCAGCGGCATTAAGCCAGCGGGCAACCTGGTTGCGCGCCTGCTCATAGCGATGGGTTAAGGCCTGGGCGGCGGCAAACTGGCTGCGATGGACTGTACCCGCGCTGAGGCTGTAAAACTGCTGCGTGCTGTCAATGACGGCCTGCGGCTTCAGCGTGGTCGCTGCGCTGTCGAGATAAACGCCTGCGTCGGCGAGTGCGGGAAACTGCTGGCGAAATGCGGTGGGATTAAATGCGGTCATGCCTGGTCCATGATAAGAAAAATTAGGACCACACTGAAAGAATGGTCTGCGTCTGGCAAAGCTGGAAAAGCGCGTTATGCTGAATATTGCAAGGTTTGAACCAAACCCGCATAACGATCGGACGTTTACTAGTCGATCTCACTTATCGGCTGCCTCTGGTTAGCGTAACGCGGGTGGTTTGATGCAATCAATCTACAAGGAGATAGCAGATGAAAAAATTAACCGCAGTACTGGCCGTGTGTACCCTGGCTTTTACCCTGAGTGCCTGTTCAAGCAATTACGTGATGCATACCAATGATGGTCGCACCATTGTGGCTGCCGGCAAGCCTAAAGTCGATAACGATACCGGCATGATCAGCTATAAAGATGCGAATGGCAACGAGCAGCAAATCAACCGCTCTGATGTCAAAGAGATGGTAGAGTCTGGCAACTAAGCAGCAAAAAAAAAGCACCGCAATTTGCGGTGCTATTTAAAAATCACTATGGACAGACAGGGTAAATCTACAGGAATTAAGAGTTCGATCCGCAATCGTCGGATCAAAAATTGCAAACACAACATCACGACCACAAGCCAAAAGCTTTCAGAAAATCTGCGAACTCACTCACAAATCTAAAAACTTTTCGTTCCGGCTCAGGAAGTGCGGCAACTATAGGTATTTGCTGGAGGTTCCTCAACGGACAAATTATAATGCCTCGGATTAAAAATTCTAATACGTAAACGCTTTGTATAAGCCAGCGTATTTTTTGCCGATCCGGATACGGAAAACCATGTCGAAACGCCTTCCTCCTCTCAACGCACTGCGTGTTTTTGATGCAGCTGCACGCCATTTAAGCTTTACCAAAGCCGCAGAAGAGCTGTTTGTCACCCAGGCTGCTGTAAGCCATCAGATTAAATCTCTGGAAGATTTTCTGGGGTTAAAGCTATTTCGCCGGAGGAATCGTTCGCTATTACTGACCGAAGAAGGACAAAGCTACTATCTCGATATCAAAGAGATTTTCTCGGCAATCAACGAAGCGACCCGCAAACTGCAGGCGCGCAGTGCCAAGGGTGCGCTGACCGTTAGTTTACTGCCGAGCTTTGCCATTCAGTGGCTGGTTCCCCGCCTCTCCAGCTTTAATATGGCTTATCCGGGAATCGACGTGCGTATCCAGGCGGTTGACCGCGACGAAGAGAAACTGGCCGACGATGTCGACGTGGCGATTTTTTACGGCCGGGGTAACTGGCCCGGCCTGCGGGTTGAAAAACTCTACGCCGAATATCTGCTGCCTGTCTGTTCACCGTCGCTGATGACCGGGGATAATCCGCTAAAAACACCGATGGATCTGTCGCGTTTTACTCTGCTGCATGATGCCTCCCGCCGGGACTGGCAATCTTATATCCGGCAACTGGGCCTGCAGCATATCAATGTGCAGCAGGGGCCAATCTTCAGCCACAGCGCCATGGTATTGCAGGCGGCGATTCATGGTCAGGGCGTGGCGCTGGCGAATAACGTCATGGCGCAGAGCGAAATAGAAGCCGGGCGATTAATCTGCCCGTTTAATGATGTATTAGTCAGTAAAAACGCTTTTTATCTGGTTTGTCATGACAGTCAGGCAGAACTGGGTAAAATAGCCGCCTTCCGACAGTGGATCCTGGAAAAAGCTGCAACCGAACAAGAAAAATTCCGCTTTCGCTATCAACAATAACGTATTGATTTATTTGCATTCAGATGCAAAAGGACTCTGAGGATCGGTTAATGTCCAGTCGTGCCATGTTTGTTTTTTCGGCTATCAGCGGATTTCTGCTGGTGGCTTTTGGCGCATTTGGTGCCCACGTTTTAAGTCAGTCGCTTGGTGCGGCTGAAATGGCCTGGATTCATACCGGGCTGGAATATCAGGCTTATCACACCTTAGCGGTGATGGGGCTGGGTGCTGCGATGTTACGCCGCGCCAATATCTGGTTTTACTGGAGCAGTGCGCTGATGGCGCTCGGCACCGTGCTGTTTAGTGGCAGCCTCTATTGTCTGGCGCTGTCACATCTGAAGTTTTGGGTTTTTATCACACCCGTGGGCGGGGTCTGTTTCCTCGCCGGTTGGGTATTGATGTTGATTGGCGCGCTGCGTCTTAAACGAAAGGCAGAACGCCATGAATAAAGTTTTACTCTATTGTCGCCCCGGTTTTGAAAAAGAGTGTGCGGCGGAAATCAGCGCCAAAGCGGCTGAACGTGAAATCTACGGCTTTCCACGGGTTAAAGATGACTCTGGCTACGTGCTGTTTGAGTGCTATCAGTTTGAAGATGCCGAGCGGCTGGCACGTGAGTTGCCGTTTGACGAGCTGATTTTTGCCCGTCAGATGCTGGTCGTCGGCGAAATGCTGCGTGACCTGCCGCAGGAAGATCGCATTACCCCGATTGTCGGCATGCTGACCGGCGTATTGGAAAAGGGCGGCGAACTGCGTGTTGAAGTGCCAGACACCAACGAAGCCAAAGAGCTGACTAAGTTCTGCCGCAAGTTCACCGTGCCGCTGCGCTCGGCACTGCGTGAAAGCAAGATCCTGTTGAATTATGAGAGCCCGAAGCGCCCGGTCGTGCATGTGTTTTTCATCGCACCGGGCACCTGTTACGTCGGCTACTCCATCCGGGAAAACAGCTCGCCGTTTTACATGGGTATTCCACGCCTTAAGTTCCCCTCCGATGCGCCAAGCCGTTCCACCCTTAAGCTGGAGGAGGCGTTTCACGTCTTTATCCCTGCGGATGAGTGGGATGAGCGTTTAGCCAGCGGCATGTACGCCGTGGATCTCGGTGCCTGTCCGGGCGGCTGGACCTATCAGCTGGTGCAGCGCAGCATGATGGTGTATGCGGTGGACAACGGACCGATGGCACCGAGCCTGATGGATACGGGCCAGGTGATGCACGAGAAAGCGGATGGCTTTAAATTCCGTCCGCCACGCACCAACATCAGCTGGCTGGTGTGTGACATGGTGGAGAAGCCGGTGCGCGTGGCTAACCTGATGACCGACTGGCTGGTCAACGGCTGGTGCCGTGAAGCGATCTTCAACCTTAAGTTGCCCATGAAAAAGCGCTATGAAGAGGTGACGCAGAATCTGGCCATGATGCAGGAACGATTTGATGATAATGGCATTAACGTGCAGATTCGCGCTCGTCAGCTTTATCATGACCGCGAAGAGGTGACCGTACATGTGCGCCGAATCTGGGCGGCTGCCGGTGGTCGTCGCGACGAACGTTAATCGCCGGGCTGAGTGCAAGGGCACTCAGCCGGTATAACGCAGCGTATTCAGATTGCCCTGCAGCACCAGATCCCGCTTCAGGGTTGCGACCTGACGGCTGATCTCTGCCATCTGCCGACCCTCAGCGAGCTTCTCCCGCCATCTGGCTGGCACCTGATCCAGTTGCTGATAGATCCCTTCAAGCGTGTGAAACTCTGTCAGCAGCTGTTTCGCGCTTTTCGGACCGATGCCGGTGATGCCCGGAATTTTACTGCTGCTGATGCCGCACAACCCCCAGTAGTCGGGTAACCGCTGGGGCGCCACACCAAATTCAGCCTCGATAAAAGGCAGATCAAGCCAGCGTTTCTGGAAGTAGTCGCGGATGCGGATCTCGGGTGCCAGCAGCTGACAGTAGCCTTTGTCGGTTGAAACAATGGTGGCCTGATGTCCGGCCTGAGCCATTTTCACCGCCAGCGTCGCCGCTAAATCATCCGCCTCATCCTCGCCCGCTATCCAGCAGCTTACGCCTGCGGCGCGAAAGGCCTCCTGTAACGCCGGCATCTCTGCCTGTAAATCGTCTGGCATCGGCGGGCGACCGCTTTTGTAATCGGGTAGCAGCTGATGACGCCAGCCCTGATGACGCGCTTCGCCATCAAATACCGCCACCGCATGAGTCGGATGGGCGTGACCCAGTATCTGGCGCAGCGCGGCCACGCAGCCTTCGACACAGGGGGAGCCCTGTACCGCATGCAGACGGCGAATCAGATTCAATGCGTCAACAATAACAAGATGAAGAGCCATGAGAGTATGGGCAGCCCGGGGGCTGCCTCCTGGTTTATTTGATAATTTCGTAGCAGGGAATGTAGGCGGTGCCTGGCAGTTTCATGCGTTGCTGTGCAACGAATCCCTGAAGCAGCTCATCCATGCGGTGCATGATGTCGGGGTCGCCATGGAGTTTGTAGCGTCCCTTCTCACGGATTTCGCGGATGCCCATCTCTTTGACGTTACCGGCTACGATGCCTGAGAAGGCGCGGCGCAGGTCAGCAGCCAGCTTTTCGGGTGGCTGATTGGTGTAGAGATTGAGATTCGCCATGTTTTCATGGGTTGGCAGGAACGGCACCTGCAGATCGGGTTCAATGCGAATCGACCAGTTAAAGCTGTAAGCATCGCCGGTTTCGCGACGATTCTCTTTTACCTGCGGCATCGCTTTCTTCATCAGACGCGCCACTTCGGCTGCATCGTTGATGATGATCTGATAATGCTTACGCGCCTGTTCGCCCAGGGTGTTAACGATGAAATCATCCAGCACGCGGAAGTAGTCGGCGCTCTCTTCCGGCCCGGTCAGGATCAGCGGTAATACCTGATCGCTGTTCTGCGGATTCATCAGGATGCCCAGCAGATAGAGCAACTCTTCTGCGGTCCCTACGCCGCCCGGGAAAATGATAATGCCATGGGCGATGCGCACAAAAGCTTCCAGACGTTTTTCGATGTCCGGCATGATGATCAACTCATTCACCAGCGGATTCGGCGGTTCTGCCGCAATGATGGAGGGTTCGGTCAGGCCGATAAAGCGGCTGTCACGATAGCGCTGCTGAGCATGGCCTACGGCGGCCCCTTTCATTGGCGCTTCCATCACGCCCGGCCCGCAGCCGGTACAGATGTTCAGTTCACGCAGTCCAAGCTGAGTTCCGACATTGCGGCAATACTGGTACTCAACGGCGTTGATCGAGTGACCGCCCCAGCAGACCACGGTGTTGGGATACTCGCCGATGTGCAGCGCCCGCGCGTTACGCAGAATGGAAAACACGGTGTTGGTGATAGTGGCGGAGTCATTTTCTTCAGCCGCAGTTAACCGACCCGGCATGTTGAGCTGGCCGCTGACAAACAGGATGTCACGCAGCACCGCAAACAGGTTAGCCTGCAGTGAACGGATGATACGGCCATCCACAAACGCCTCTTCCGGTGGATTGATCAGCTCCAGTTTGACGCCGCGCTCACGGCGCAACACATTGATGTCGAAATTTTCAAAGCGGGAGAGCAGCTCCTGGCTGCTGTCAGTCTGGCTGCCGGAGTTAAGCACGGCAAGAGAGCAGTTGCGAAACAGCTGGTAGAGGTCGCTGCTGGCTGTGCGCTTGAGCATATCGACTTCCAGCTGTGAAAGCAGATCCATTGAGCCAAGAGGGCTGATATGGGTAATCAAATGAACTCCTTTACACCCGCCTGGGTGCGTGTTGGCACTGCAACGGCAGTGACGAAAATCCCTGGTCGGCCACCCGCAGGTAGCCGCCATCACCAGAGTAGCCTTGTCGGCCCGCACAGCTCAAGCGGAACTGCGCTTAGTGCATGCAGCCTGCGAGAAGTCTCGCAAACTACTGACGGACCAGCCGCGAAAAACCGGGCGAGAAGGGCACATTAGTGCGCCATGGATTGATATCCAGCCCGCCACGACGGGTGTAGCGTGCATACACCGTCAGCACTTCCGGATGGCAGAAACGCATCACATCATTAAAAATGCGTTCGACACACTGCTCGTGAAATTCGTTGTGCTGGCGGAATGAGACCAGATAGCGCAGCAACGCTTCACGGTCGATACGCGGGCCTTTATAACGAATCATCACGGAGCCCCAGTCGGGCTGATTGGTAATCAGACAGTTTGACTTGAGCAGGTGGCTGACCAGCGTCTCTTCAACGATTTCGCTGCCCGCAGCATCGGCCAGATAGTCAGCATTGAAGCGGTAATCCTCTATGGCGATATCCTGCTCATCAATACAAACCCCCTCAAAATGGCCGATGGGCTGACCTTCCACTTCATTGAGACGGAACAGCGCGACCCGCGCTTCACCTTCAGCACAGGCACTCAGGTCCCGCTCCAGCGTCTGACGAACCTCGCCCCAGTCGGCAAAGCGGGTCTGGTTGAAACTGTTAAGGTAGAGCTTGAAGCTTTTTGACTCGATAAGGTTGCGGCTCTGCGCATCGAGCACCACTTCGCCAACGGCAACCTGTGGCAGACCTTTGCTGTTGAGCCACGAGAGTTCATACAGGGTCCAGATATCACTGCCGGTAAAGGGCAGACTATCGGGAAACAGGCCAAGGGGTTCACGATTCAGGCTGCGCGGCACCGCCTGCAGTAAGCTGTTGTCATAATGATCGTGATAGGCTGTGGGTTTGCCCAGCGTCAGGTTGCTGAGTGCCTGATCCTGTTCGTGAGTAGTCATTGCGGTTACCACCAAAATTAATCAAAGTGGCTAAGTGTAACCCATCAGAAGTGAGAATATGAATGATGCAGCAAACTGCCGCCGCGTTGCGCGACTTTACCACCCGGTACTGCCAGCACTGGCTTCAGCAGGCCGGGCATGCGCCGGCCAGCAGCGATCTCTTTGGTGTACCTTCGCCCTGTGCCCTGGAGGATCGCGATCAGCGGGTCGTCTGGCAGCCGCAGCCTTTTACTCTGCCACAGACGCTGGATGCGGTTGAGCGGGCGATCGACATCCAGCTCCAGCCGCAGATCACGGCTTTCTATACCACGCAGTTTGCCGGCGATATGCAGGCCAGTTTTGGTGAGAATCAACTGACACTCTTACAGGTCTGGAATGAGGATGATTTCCTGCGTTTACAGGAGAATCTGATCGGGCATCTGGTGATGCAGCGCCGCCTTAAACAGTCGCCTACGCTGTTTATCGCCACCACCGAGTCAGAACAGGAGATCATCTCGCTTTCTAATCTCAGCGGCGAAGTGATTCTGGAGCAGCCCGGCGGTAAACAGCGTGTAAAATTAGCGGAAACGCTTGAGATATTTCTTAAGTCATTACAACCGGTTATCATCTGAGTTGCAGTGATTTGCCCCTGGTCTTGTGAGACATCTCTTACATGTGCTGTGAGAGATCGCTATATAACAGGTGAGACTTCCGGAAGGCTGAGATGTAAAAATATTGTGAATCATCAACTTAATGGCGTTTATCTGAATTTACGCCGCACATTTCGTAAAGTTCTGCTGTGAGTACCTTGTGCACGTAACGAGTTCTGTCAAAATGTTTCGCACTGCAGGAGGCTCAGGAAAAAGATATCGTCAGGATGATGATAAGCCATGAGGCAGGAACGTAACGGAGCTTACGGCACACGGAAGGTTTCAGGATGAAACAGGATCGCTCAGGATTGAGCAAGGGACACCTCCAGGATGGAGAATGAGAACCCCCTCAGAAGAGGTGGTGGGCCAGGATGCTAAGGATACATCAGGACGATGCGCGACAGGAGTTCGCACTGGACAAGTTGTCATGGAAGAGCAGGGAGCATTAACGTGGCGGGATGGCTGCAAACGAACCGGGAGCACTGTTTATACAGTGCTCCCTTTTTTTGTGCCTGTGCCAACAAGTGATATGCTTGCCGCCCATTTTTGACTGCTCGCGGAGGTGGCGCATGACGCCTGAACAATTGATTACGCAACGGCTGGAACAACTGGAAGCGGTGATGCGTGAGCATCATCTCTGGCAGAGTACCCCGCCGGCCGAGGGGGCGCTCGAGAGCCGCGAACCCTTTTGCCTGGATACGCTGGAGCCGCTGCAGTGGCTCCAGTGGGTGTTAGTCCCGCGGATGCATGCCCTGATTGCGGCCCGACATCCGTTACCACAAAATTTTGCCGTGGCCCCCTATTATGAGGTGGCTCTGGTGCCTGACCAGCCGGGTATTGCGCCGCTGTTGCTGACCCTGCGTCAACTTGATGCGTTAATCACGGATGCTGCCCACTGATGCTGGAGATACTCTATCAGGATGAGTGGCTGGTTGCCGTCAACAAGCCCAGCGGCTGGCTGGTTCATCGCAGCTGGCTGGATCGCCATGAAACGGTGTTTGTGATGCAGACCGTTCGTGATCAGATTGGGCAGCATGTGTTTACGGCGCATCGTCTCGACAAGCCCACGTCAGGGGTACTGCTGATGGGGCTCTCCAGTGAAGTCGGACGTCTGCTTTCCCTGCAGTTTGAACAGCACCAGATGCAGAAAACCTACCACGCTGTGGTTCGCGGCTGGCTGGAGAGCAGCGGGACGCTCGATTATCCACTGGTGGAAGAGCTGGATAAGATTGCCGATAAACACGCCACGGAAGCGCGCACCGCACAGCCCGCGGTCACCGATTATCAGTCACTGGCAACGGTCGAGATGCCGGTCGGCATTGGCCGTTATCCCACTTCGCGTTATAGCCTGGTTGAACTGGCTCCTAAAACCGGTCGCAAGCATCAGCTGCGTCGTCATATGTCACACCTGCGTCATCCGATTATTGGCGATTCGGCGCACGGCGATCTGCGTCAGAACCGGGGTGCTGCCGAACATTTTGGCGCTAACCGCCTGATGCTGCACGCCAGCAGCCTGGCATTAACTCATCCGGTAACCGGTGAACCGTTGCTGCTTCGCGCCGGACTGGATGGCGTCTGGCAGAATCTGATGAGCCAGTTTGGCTGGCAGGATCGCATTCCTGAGGTGCCGCGGGTTGAGTTTGACGCAGCGCCAGGACAGGATAACGTTTCAGAATAAGGGAGAAAGCAGATGGCAAAGATTGGCATTTTTGTAGGTACGGTATATGGCAATGCGCTACTGGTCGCGGAAGAAGCAGAGCCCATTCTGCAGCAGCAGGGGCACAGCGTAACGGTGTTTGACGATCCGACGCTGGCTGACTGGCAAAACTATGCCAGCGACGTGGCGTTAATTGTCACTTCTACTACCGGGCATGGCGATTTTCCCGACACGATTTCAGGTCTGTTTCATGCGATAAAAGATCAGCTCGGTCATCAGCCCGCGCTGCGCTATGGCGTGATTGCGCTGGGTGACAGCAGCTATGACCATTTCTGTGGCGCGGGTAAAACCTTTGACGCGCTGCTGCAGGAGCAGGGCGCTCAGCGGGTTGGTGAGGTGTTACTGGTTGATGCCACTGAAAATCCGGAACCGGAGGCGGTTACCTCGCCGTGGGTTGAAGCCTGGGGCGCGCAGCTCTGATTGCAAGGCCAGGCTTATCTCTGCCTTAACAGAGATAAGCCTGTAGTGTGCGCACGGCGATATCCGTTGAGTGCACTGTCAGGTGACAGGCGCCGGGTTAAACACCGCCAGCTGATTACGAATGCCCCAGCGATCGGACCAGGTCTGCTTCCTGCCACTGGCGATATCCAGAATCAACTCAAACAGTCGCCAGCCCACCTGCTCAATACTCTCTTCACCGGTAGCAATCGTCCCGGCATTGATGTCCATCAGATCGTGCCAGCGCTCTGCCAGCGCATTACGCGTCGCCATCTTGATCACCGGAATTGCGGCCAGACCGTAAGGCGTACCGCGACCAGTAGTAAACACCTGCAGGGTGATACCGGATGCCAGCTGCTGTGTACCGCAGACAAAATCACTGGCGGGCGTGGCCGCGTAGATCAATCCGCGTCGCGTGGGCCGCTGGCCGGGCGAGAGCACTTCAACAATGGCGCTGCGTCCCGATTTTGCGATCGAGCCAAGCGCTTTTTCCACCACGTTCGCCAGCCCGCCTTTCTTATTGCCCGGCGACGGGTTAGCGCTGCGATCGGTCTGGCCCTGGTCGAGGTAATTATCATACCAGGCCATCTCCTCCAGTAAGCGCTTACCGACTTCCTGATTAATCACCCGCGGCGTCAGCAGGTGAATCGCATCACGCACTTCAGTGACTTCGGAGAACATCACGGTGGCACCGCAACGCACCAGCAGATCAGAGGCAAAGCCCACTGCAGGATTTGCCGTCACGCCCGAAAACGCATCGCTGCCACCACACTGCATGCCGACAATCAGTTCTGCTGCAGAGCAGGTTTCGCGCTGGCGCTGATTCAGCCGCTGGAGATGACGCTCCGCCACCTGCAGAATCTCATTGACCATCGCGCCAAAGCCCACCAGCTTTTCATCCTGCAGACGCACGATGTCATGTTCGTCCAGCGAAATCGCCTGCACGTCGGGGGTGCCAGTCAGCAGACGCTCTGGCTGTAACTTTTCACAGCCGAGGCTGACGATCATCACTTCGCCGCCGAAATTCGCATTCAGCGCCAGGTTATGAATGGTGCGAATCGGCACGACCGCCGCCGGTGCGTTGATCGCCACACCACAGCCATAAAGGTGGTTCAGGGCAACCACACCATCCACGTTCGGATAGCGCGGCAGTAAATCCCGTTCAATGATCTGTACGACATGATCCACCACACCGGCCACGCAGTGGACGCTGGTGGTGATGCCGAGCAGGTTACGCGTGCCTACGCTGCCATCCGCATTGCGGTAACCTTCAAAGGTATAGCCCTCCAGCGGCGGCAAATCAGGCGGAACCTGGGTGGCTAGCGGCAGACTCTCCAGCGGAGGGGCTTCCGGCAGCGCGACCAGTGACTCATCAATCCAGCTGCCCTGGGCAATATCCCGCAATGCATAGCCAATGACTTCGCCATAACGCACGATTTCTGCACCCTGATTAATCGCGCTCAGCGCCACTTTGTGGCCCTGCGGCACATGCTCAGTGAGGGTCAGGCCATCCGCAAACTGCGTATCGGCTGGCAGACCCAGGCTGTTAACCACAATCGCCACATTGTCGTGCTCATGGACTTTGATATAGAGCGGTTGTTCATCTGTTTTTGGGTTCATCGCTCACCTTCCCGTCTGTCGTACCGTACTTGTGCGGCACGCTGTAATGATCTGACCTGTCACGCCCTTGTTTGCCAGCTTCAGTATAGGGAGGCGGGGCGGGTCGCGCATTGTGCAAATGACCACCATTAAGGCAATTCGTCTCGCTGTTTTGGGTCGATTATCCAAAAGCAAGTGAAGACCCTCACAAACAGCGTGGGAAAGCGTTATCCGGGGCGGATTTTGCACGGGTATTTGCCACTTTCGTGAGCTATACCGCAGGCTTTTGTGCATCCGCAAGACAATCACTTCAATAAGGCGATTATTCCAGGGCGATGCGCCAATGTGATCGCCACAGGCTGTTCTTATACTGAGTTCCGTTAGCCAAAGTCAGGTTATCTGTCACGACGTATTATTCATCCGAAAGAGGTTGCCTGGAGTTATTACCGGCCGCGGCTGCCAGACGCCGGATGGATAAATAAAGTTTGCCAAAACAAAAAGATCGCCGTGTTTAACCCAACTTCTCTCTGATACCCAACGCGATGTGTATGCAGTCAGAGCGAATGTAGCTCACGCTATATTTCAGGAGTGCATCATGAATAGTTTCAGCCAGACCGCGGAAACGGTGCAGAAACGCACCAATGCCCGTTACTGGATTGTGGTGATGTTATTTATCGTCACCTCATTCAACTACGGTGACCGCGCAACGATTTCGATTGCCGGTTCGGCGATGTCAAAAGATATTGGCCTCGATTCGGTCGGACTCGGCTATATCTTCTCTGCCTTCTCATGGGCGTATGTTATTGGTCAGATTCCGGGCGGCTGGCTGCTTGACCGCTTCGGCTCAAAACGCGTCTATTTCTGGAGCATCTTTACCTGGTCGCTCTTTACCTTTTTGCAAGGGTTCGTCGATCTGTTCAGCGGCTTCGGCATCATCATGTCGCTGTTTATTCTGCGCTTCCTGGTGGGACTGGCCGAAGCGCCCTCTTTCCCTGGCAACAGCCGCATCGTCGCGGCCTGGTTTCCGGCGCAGGAGCGCGGCACGGCCGTGGCGATCTTCAACTCGGCCCAATACTTCGCCACCGTTATCTTCGCGCCCATCATGGGCTGGCTGGTCTCTTCCGTGGGCTGGGCGCACGTGTTCTGGTTTATGGGCGGCCTGGGCATCATCCTCAGTTTCATCTGGCTGAAAGTGATCCACGATCCCACCGATCACCCTGGCGTGAATAAAGCCGAACTGGAGTACATGGAGCAGGGCGGTGCGCTGATCAACATGGATGTCAAAAAGGATAGCCGCAAAGTGAGCTGGAGCGAGAAGTGGTTCCAGATCAAACAGCTGCTGACGTCACGCATGATGCTGGGTATCTACCTCGGTCAGTACTGCGTTAACGCCTTAACCTACTTTTTTATCACCTGGTTCCCGGTCTATCTGGTACAGGCGCGCGGCATGTCGATTCTCAAAGCGGGCTTTATTGCCTCGATTCCGGCGGTGTGCGGCTTCCTCGGCGGCGTACTGGGCGGGGTGATCTCCGACTGGCTGATGCGTAAAACCGGCTCGCTGAATATCGCGCGTAAAACGCCGATCGTGCTCGGCATGCTGCTCTCTATTTCGATGGTGATGTGTAACTACACCGATACCGAATGGGTGGTGGTGTTCTTCATGGCACTGGCGTTCTTTGGTAAAGGCATTGGTGCGCTGGGCTGGGCGGTGATGGCAGATACTGCGCCGAAAGAGATCAGTGGCCTGAGCGGCGGTCTGTTCAACATGTTCGGTAACTTCTCTGGCATCGTGACGCCTATCGCCATCGGTTACATCATCGCCACCAGCGGCTCCTTTGAAGGCGCGCTGATCTATGTCGGTATTCATGCCTTTGTCGCCGCATTCAGCTTCCTGGTGATCGCGGGCGATATCAAACGTGTCGAACTGAAAACCTGGCCCGGTAAGGATGCATTATGAATACGCAAAGTTCGCCGGTGATTACTGAGATGCAGGTTATCCCGGTCGCCGGTTATGACAGCATGCTGCTCAATATTGGCGGTGCGCACAACGCCTGTTTTACCCGCAATATTGTGGTTCTCACTGACAGCGCCGGTCACACCGGCGTCGGTGAAGCTCCCGGCGGCGACACCATCTATCAGACGCTGGTTGAGGCGATTCCGCAGGTGAAAGGCCAGCAGATTGCGCGAATGAACCGTCTGGTGCAGCAGGTGCACAAAGGCAATCAGTCGGCTGACTTCACCACCTTTGGCAACGGTGCCTGGACTTTTGAGTTGCGGGTCAACGCGGTAGCCGCGCTGGAAGCAGCGCTGCTCGATCTGCTGGGACAGTGTCTGGGCGTACCGGTGGCTGAACTGCTGGGGCCAGGTAAACAGCGTGATGAAGTGACGGTGCTGGGCTATCTGTTCTATCTCGGCGACCGCCGCAAGACCGATCTGCCCTATCTG
Source organism: Pantoea sp. Fr-CA_6 (assembly GCF_024520895.1). Classification (NCBI taxonomy): domain Bacteria; kingdom Pseudomonadati; phylum Pseudomonadota; class Gammaproteobacteria; order Enterobacterales; family Erwiniaceae; genus Pantoea; species Pantoea sp. Fr-CA_6. The sequence goes on from NZ_JALNPO010000014.1 coordinate 17,178, forward strand.
AGTGGTGAGCAGGCCAGCCACGACTGGTATCACCTGCGTCATCAGGAAGCGCTGACCAGCGATGCCGTGGTGCGGCTGGCTGAGGCGGCTGCGGATAAATATGGCTTCAAAGATTTTAAGCTCAAAGGCGGCGTGTTGCCGGGCGAGCAGGAGATTGCCACCGCGGCGGCGCTGAAGCAGCGCTTTCCCGACGCCCGCATTACGGTCGACCCGAACGGCGCCTGGCTGCTGGACGAGGCGATAGCGCTGTGTAAAGGGATGCAGGATGTGCTGAGCTACGCTGAAGATCCGTGCGGCGCGGAGCAGGGCTATTCGGGACGTGAAGTGATGGCCGAGTTCCGGCGCGCAACCGGCTTACCGGTGGCCACCAATATGATCGCCACCAACTGGCGAGAGATGAATCACGCGGTGATGCTCAATGCGGTCGATATTCCGCTGGCGGATCCTCACTTCTGGACGCTGAGCGGCGCTGTGCGGGTCGCGCAGCTCTGCGATGAGTGGGGCCTCACCTGGGGCTGCCACTCCAATAACCACTTCGATATTTCGCTGGCGATGTTCACCCATGTGGGTGCGGCGGCGCCAGGTAATCCTACCGCGATTGATACCCACTGGATCTGGCAGGAGGGCGATCAGCGCCTGACGAAAAATCCGCTGCAAATCCGCAACGGGAAAATTGCCGTACCGGATGCGCCGGGTCTGGGCATTGAGCTCGACTGGGAGCAGGTAAACAAAGCCAATCAGCTTTATCAGTCACTGCCCGCCGGTGCGCGTAACGACGCCACGGCGATGCAATATCTGGTCCCCGGCTGGACATTTGATCGCAAACGCCCGGCATTTGGCCGTGCAACAGCATAAGGAGCAGGAGATGAGTTCAACACCGAAAGTCACCGCCATGCAGGTTATTCCGGTCGCAGGCTACGACAGCATGCTGCTGAACCTCAGCGGCGCTCACTCGCCATTCTTTACCCGCAACATTGTGATTATCAAAGATAACGCCGGACACACCGGCGTCGGCGAAATCCCGGGCGGCGAAAAAATACGCCAGACGCTGGAAGATGCGGCGTCGCTGGTGATTGGCAAAACCGTGGGCGAATACAAAAACATTCTCAGCCTGGTGCGCAGCACCTTCGCCGACCGCGATGCCAGCGGGCGCGGCACCCAGACCTTCGATCTGCGCACCACTATTCATGTGGTGACCGGCATTGAAGCGGCGCTGCTCGACCTGCTGGGTCAGCATCTGGAGGTTAATGTGGCCTCGCTGCTGGGCGACGGACAGCAGCGCGACCGCGTTGAGATGCTCGGCTATCTGTTCTACATCGGCGACCGCCGCAAAACGTCCCTCTCTTACCAGAGCCAGGAGAGCGATCCCTGCGACTGGTATCGCCTGCGCCACGAAGAGGCGCTAACGCCGGAGACGGTGGTGCGGCTGGCGGAAGCGGCGTATGAGAAATATGGTTTCAACGATTTCAAACTCAAAGGCGGCGTACTGCGCGGCGGCGAAGAGGCCGAAGCGGTCACAGCGCTGGCTAAGCGTTTTCCTGAAGCCCGTATCACCCTTGATCCCAACGGGGCCTGGTCGCTCAACGAAGCGATCATGCTCGGCAAACAGCTCAAAGATGTGCTCGCCTACGCAGAAGATCCCTGTGGCGCGGAGCAGGGTTACTCCGGCCGTGAAGTGATGGCGGAGTTCCGCCGCGCCACCGGCATGCCAACCGCCACCAATATGATCGCCACCGACTGGCGTCAGATGGGCCATACCCTGTCGCTGCAGTCGGTGGACATTCCGCTGGCAGATCCGCACTTCTGGACCATGCAGGGTTCGGTGCGGGTAGCACAGATGTGTCACGACTTCGGCCTGACATGGGGCTCGCACTCCAATAACCACTTCGACATTTCGCTGGCGATGTTCACCCACGTCGCCGCTGCCGCGCCGGGCGCGATCACCGCCATTGATACCCACTGGATCTGGCAGGAGGGCAATCAGCGCCTGACCAAAGAGCCATTCCAGATCAAAGGCGGCATGGTGCAGGTACCGCAGAAGCCCGGTCTCGGCGTCGAGCTGGATATGGATCAGGTGATGCAGGCCAACGCGCTCTATCAGAAGCAGGGGCTGGGCGCGCGTGACGATGCCGAAGCGATGCAATTTTTAGTGCCGGGATGGACCTACGACAACAAACGTCCCTGCCTGGTACGTTAACCTTTTCGGCTCCCCACGGGGAGCCATCGTCACAGGAGTTTAACCATGAGTAATGCAGCCTGGCCAAATGGATTTCGTCGTCGTTTGTTAGCGGGTGAAACCCTGATCGGCAGCTGGTGTGCGCTTGCCAGCCCGATCTCTACCGAGATTTTAGGGCTGGCCGGTTTTGACTGGCTGGTCCTGGATGGCGAACACGCGCCCAACGATATCACCACGTTTGTGCCGCAGCTGATGGCGCTTAAAGGCAGCCACAGTGCGCCCGTGGTGCGTCCGCCCTGCAACGAGCCGGTGATTATTAAGCGTCTGCTGGATATCGGGTTTAACAACTTCCTGGTGCCATTTGTCGAGACCGAAGAGGAAGCAGTGCGTGCCGTCGCCTCAACCCGCTATCCGCCAGCCGGCATTCGCGGTGTCTCAGTTTCGCATCGCAGCAACATGTACGGCACCCTGCCCGATTACAACAGCACCATCAATGACAACGTCACGGTGCTGGTGCAGATCGAAACCCAGCAGGCGGTCGATAACATTGACGCCATCGCGGCGGTTGACGGTGTCGACGGTATTTTTGTCGGGCCGGGCGATCTCTCTGCTGCGCTGGGCTATCTCGGTCAGCCTGCGCATCCTGAAGTGCTGAAAGTGATTAAACACATTTTTGAACGCGCCAAAGCCGCCGGTAAGCCGAGCGGCATTCTGGCACCGGTGGAAGCGGACGCGCGTCGTTATCTGGAGTGGGGTGCCACTTTTGTCGCCGTCGGCAGCGATGTCGGTATGTTCCGCAACGCCTCTCAGGCGTTATGCGACAAATTTAAGCGCTAATCAATCAAGGGGAAACGCAATGAAAATTGGATTTATCGGCCTGGGTATTATGGGCAAACCAATGAGTAAAAATCTGGTGAAAGCCGGTTATTCGCTGGTGGTGCGCGATCATAACGCTGACAACGAAGCGGAACTGACTGAACTGGGCGCGACCGTGGCGAAATCGCCAAAAGAGGTGGCTGAGCAGTGCGATGTGGTGATTACCATGGTGCCCAACTCGCCGCAGGTCATCGAAGTCTGCCTGGGTAAAAATGGCATTATCGAAGGGGCGAAGCCAGGCCTGGTGGTCATCGACATGAGCTCAATTGCGCCGCTGGCGAGCCGTGAAGTCCACGATGCGCTGGCAGAAAAAGGGATCAAAATGCTGGATGCGCCGGTCAGTGGCGGTGAACCCAAAGCGATTGAAGGCACGCTCTCTGTGATGGTCGGCGGTGATAAAGCGGTGTTCGATACCTGCTACGACATCATGAAATCGATGGCGGGATCGGTGGTGCATACCGGCGACATCGGTGCGGGTAACGTGACTAAGCTGGCCAACCAGGTGATTGTGGCACTGAATATTGCGGCGATGTCCGAGGCGTTATCACTGGCGACCAAAGCGGGTGTGAATCCGGATCTGGTCTATCAGGCGATTCGTGGCGGCCTGGCCGGCAGCACGGTACTGGATGCCAAAGCGCCCATGGTGATGGATCGCAACTTCAAACCCGGCTTCCGCATTGACCTGCATATCAAAGATCTGGCGAACGCGCTGGATACCTCGCACAGCATCGGCGCGCATCTGCCGTTGACGGCGGCGGTGATGGAGATGATGCAGGCGCTGCGTAACGACGGGCAGGGTAGCGCCGACCACAGCGCGCTGGCCTGCTATTATGAGAAGTTAGCGAAGGTTGAAATCGCCCGCTAAAACCCGGTGTCGGTCTCTGCGGAAACCGGACTGGTTCAGAGCCGTTTCAATTACTCAACTGCGCTCGGATTGCCTATGAAAATCGTAATCGCACCGGATTCATATAAAGAGAGTTTATCCGCCCTGGATGTGGCATCGGCGATTGAAGCGGGTTTCCGTGACATCTTTCCCGATGCGCATTACGTGAAAATACCGGTCGCCGACGGCGGTGAAGGAACGGTAGAAGCGATGGTGGCGGCGACGAAGGGAAAAATCGTCAGGCTGAAGGTGACGGGGCCGCTGGGTACACAGGTTGACGCCTTCTATGGCCTGTCCGGCGATGAGTCCACCGCCTATATCGAAATGGCAGCGGCCAGTGGACTGGAGCGGGTGCCTGCATCGCAGCGTGACCCGCTGATAACGACCTCATTTGGCACCGGCGAGTTGATCAGACATGCGCTGGATAAGGGGGTCGGCCACATCATCATTGGTATCGGCGGCAGCGCCACCAATGATGGCGGAGCCGGCATGATGCAGGCGCTGGGCGCCCGGCTGCTGGACGACCAGGGCTGCGAGATCGGTCACGGTGGCGGTGCACTCGCCGATCTTGCCAGCATAGATATTGACGCGCTGGACACCCGCATTCATCAGTGCCGCATTGAAGTGGCCTGTGACGTCACGAATCCGCTGACGGGCAAAGAGGGTGCATCGGCCATTTTCGGCCCGCAGAAAGGGGCGACACCGGCGCTGGTGCAGCAGCTCGATCAGGCGCTGGCCCATTACGCCGCGATTATTCACCGCGATCTCGATATTGATGTGCTGCATATTCCGGGCGGCGGCGCAGCGGGCGGTATGGGGGCGGCGCTGCACGCCTTTTGTCAGGCGGAGCTGCGACGCGGCATTGAGATTGTTACTGAGGCGCTGGGGCTGGCTGAAGAGGTAAAAGATGCTGACCTGGTAATTACCGGTGAAGGGCGTATCGACAGCCAGAGTATTAATGGCAAGGTGCCGATCGGGGTCGCCAGCGTGGCAAAGCGCTTTAATAAGCCGGTGATTGGCATCGCCGGAAGTCTGACGGCCGATGTCGGCGTGGTGCATCAGCACGGGATCGATGCGGTATTCAGCGTGCTCTACAGCATCTGTACGCTGGATGAGGCACTCGCCAGCGCCGGAAAGAATGTTGAGATGACGGCGCGTAATGTGGCAGCCACGTTAAAGCTGGCCGGGTTTAACTAACCACCAGCATTACCCGGCCACTCCACATCGGCCGGGTTTAATTCACCGCCAGCCTTATCCAATCCCTAACAGCTGGCGGGCTTCTCGGGCGACGTTCTCCATCTCATCCTGCAGCTCCAGCAGTTCCGGCTCCAGCGCAGCGATATCGCTGGCCTCCAGCAGCTCTCTTTCCAGCTGATGGCAGAGTTGCTTCATGCGCGGCACGCCGCTGTAGCTGGCACTGCCGTGCAACTTGTGAATAATCTCACGCAAGGCGTTGACCTCATTGGTCGACATAAACTGCGCCATCTTCGCATGCACTTCCGGTAAAAATTCCAGCAGCATCCGCAGCAGATCGCGCGCCAGATCGGCTTTGTTCGCCGCCTGTCGCAGCGCCAGTTGCCAGTCCAGCGTGGGTAATATTGGCAGCAGTTCCGGCACGGTGACCACCGGTGGTGGCGTATAGCGCGCCAGCAACTGTCTTAACTTGCTCTCATCAATCGGTTTGGCAAGATAGTCATTCATGCCCGCCTTGATCAATTGCTCACGCTCGCCATCAATTGCATGGGCGGTGACCGCCACAATCGGTGTACTGGCATGATGCGGCATGCTGCGGATAATTTCGCTGGCGCGAATGCCATCGATGTCCGGCATCTGAATATCCATCAGAATCACATCCAGCGACTGCTGACGTGCTTCGCGGATGGCGTGTTCGGCGCTGCTGCACAGCAGGATGTTCTGCACCTGCTCCTCCAGCAGCGCGCCAATCAGCTTGAGGTTGGCGGGATTATCATCCACCGCCATCACCGTCAGCGGCAGCCGGGGTGAAAGCGGCAGTTCACTGATCTGACGGGTATGCAGATCCAGTAACATCGGCAGGAGTCGCGTCAGGGAGATCGGTTTAGCGATGCAACCGTCGATGCCGCGTACCTTCAGTTCATCCGCCAGCAACATCATCGGGCTGGGGAGCGCCATCAGCACGTTGTCGGCCCGATCCAGCAGCGCATTAATCATGCGTTCATTGAGCAGCTCGGGCTGACTGATGTCGACCGGCATCGCCATCAGCAGCAGCGGATAGTGAGACGCTTTTAAACCCTCCAGCGTTTCGCTGTAATCGATCTGCAATGGTGTGGCGCTTAACATCTCCAGTGCTGCGCTGGCAACGTTAGCATCCGCTTCAACATAGGCAATGCGCGCATGTGACAGCGCATCCAGCACGCGTGGCATGCCGGGCGCATTGGGATTGAGATCCAGCTGCACGCGAATCACAAAGGTGGAGCCCTTGTCCGGCTGACTGCTGAAGGTGATTTCGCCGCCCATCTCCCGCACCAGTTTCTGGGTGATCACCAGCCCCAGCCCGGTGCCGCCATGACGGCGCGAAATGCTGGCGTCAGCCTGACGGAACGCCTGGAAAAGCTGTGTCTGTTGCTGCTCAGAGATGCCGATGCCGCTATCTTCAACCTGAATCTCCAGCTCGACGCGCGACTGCGTAATCACCCGCTGTCCGACGCGCAGGCCGATATACCCTTTCTCGGTAAACTTGATGGCGTTGCCGATCAGGTTAATCAGAATCTGTTGCAGGCGCAGCGCATCGCCAATCACGTTGTCCGGCACGCTGCTGTCACACACCACCGTCAGCTCCAGCCCTTTGTCATGCGCCGACGGGGCCAGCAGCACCAGCGTTTCATCCAGTGTGGCACGCAGCGGGAAGGGGATCGCCTCCAGCATCAGTTTGCCCGCTTCCAGCTTCGAGAAATCGAGCACGTCATTGATAATACTAAGCAGGTTATTGGCTGAACGTTCAATGGTCTGCATATAGTCGCGCTGGGTGGTGCGCAGCTGGGTTTTCAGCATCTGCCGGGTAAAGCCCAGCACGCCATTAAGCGGCGTACGCAGCTCATGCGACATATTGGCCAGAAACTCAGATTTGATGCGCGCCGCTTCCTGGGCGCGTTTCTTCGCCAGATCCAGCTCAACGTTCTGAATCTCCAGCTGTTCCAGCGTCTCTCGCAGATCGTAGGTCGCCTGATCGATATTGTGCTGCATCTCTTCGTGATAGGCGGTCAGCGACATTGCCATCGCATTAATCCCGTTTTTCAGAATGCTGAGTTCACCCAGCATGTATCCCTCAACGCGGCTGTCGAGCTGGCCGCGACGGATGCGGTCAACGGTGGTGACCATATTGCGGATAGGGCCGGTGACATCACGCATCAGACGATAGGCAAACAGCATGGCCAGGCAGAGACAGAAGAGCAGCATCAGCGTGGCGACAAACACCTCTTTGTACTGCTGCAGGCGCACCGACTGCAGATCCAGTTCAATCGCCACGTAGCCCAGCGGATTGCCCGACGGCTTGGCATCTTCGTCCGGCAATTCATCCACATCGTAACGCTCGGTGGTGATCGGTGTGCGCAGAATCAATACGTTGCCGTGACGCTCCATGGAGACATCGTCGGGCAGGGCGCGGATATCATCCTGTTGCAGCAGGCTGAGGTTCTGCTTGTGATTGGAGGTGACGTAGAGTTGGTTGTGATTATCAAACACCGAGATCGCCCGGACGATGCCCGAATGGCGGCGGTGCAGCAGGCTGACCAGTTCACGCATGGCGTCACGATTGTGCCAGGTCATGCTGTATTCGCTGGAGATCGCCAGCGGTTCAATGATATTGGCTCCGGCATCGATCACCTGGCGCTGCAGTTCATTGTAGCGGTGCACCACAAAAAATGAGCTGAGCAGCAGGCCAACCATCAGCGTGGGTGCCAGAATTAAAATCATCATTCGCGCCCGCAGGCTGTATTTGGTCATAATAGTCGCCTGGCTACTCCGGCATTAACGTCCCTGTGCATGCTGTCGACAAAAACAATGCAGGTCGTTTTCGATAAAGAGAATTAATAACACTATGGCGCAATTTTACGTTGCAAAACAGCGCGTGACGACGCAACAACGGATCACCGTCACCATTGAGGCGCTCGATCCGTTCGGACAAGGGGTGGCGCGTCACAAGGGCAAAACCCTTTTTGTCGCCGGTGCCCTGCCTGGGGAACAGGCGGAGGTCATGCTGACAGAGGATAAACGTCAATTTGCCCGGGCGAAAGTGACACGACTGATTAGCCGCAGTCCGGCGCGCGTCACGCCGCGCTGCCCACATTATGAACGCTGCGGCGGCTGCCAGCAGCAGCATGCCGATGTGGCGCTGCAACAGCAGAGCAAAGCCCAGGCGCTGAGCCGGATGCTGCGCCAGGCCGCCGCACAAGACGTGGCGGTGGATGAGGTGATCGCCGGTCAGCCCTGGGGCTATCGTCGTCGCGCCCGTCTGGGGCTGCAATGGCAAAATAAGGCGCAGCGTTTGCAGATGGGCTTCCGTCAGGAAGCCAGCAACGATCTGGTCGATATTCAGCAATGCCCCATTTTAGTGCCCGAACTTGAGGCTTTACTGGTTCCATTGCACCAGTGTCTCAGTGACTTACGCGCTGTCAGGCGTCTCGGGCATGTGGAGCTGGTGCTGGCAGACAACGGGCCGCTGATGATTCTGCGCCATCTTGATGCGCTGCATGCGGATGACCGTGAAAAACTGGAACAGTTTTCGCATAAGCATGAGCTGATGCTGTTCCTGGATGCGGGCGAGGAAGAATTGAGTGCGTTAAGTAAGTCGACGCCGTTTTATCAATCTCACCAGCTTAAGCTAACCTTCAGCCCACAGGATTTTATTCAGGTTAACGATGGTGTTAATCAGCAGATGGTCGCGAAGGCAATTGCCTGGCTCGATCTGCAGCCGGAAGACCGGGTGCTGGATCTGTTTTGCGGCATGGGAAACTTCACACTTCCTATAGGAATCTTCGTACATAATGTGGTTGGTGTGGAGGGGATTGCAGCATTAGTGCGGCAGGCAGCGTATAATGCTGATTTGAATAATCTTAAAAATGTCAGTTTCTTTCAGCATAATCTGGAAGAAGAAGTGTCGCGCCAGCCGTGGGCGGCACAGGGATTTAACAAGGTATTACTCGATCCGGCACGCGCCGGGGCTGCGGGCGTAATGGCGCATGTGGTTAAACTTGCACCAGATCGCGTGGTCTATGTTTCGTGTAATCCCACCACACTCGCCCGCGACAGCCAGACATTGCTGTCGGCAGGCTACCAATTGGAAAGGGTCGCGATGCTGGATATGTTCCCACATACCCGTCATCTCGAATCCATGGTGCTGTTCAGAAAAACATAAGCGATGTATGTCGTTGTGCAGGAGAGGTTATGGTTGCGGTCAGAAGTGCGCATTTAAATACTGAGGGGGATTTCGCCCTCGACCAGTGGATCGCCAGTCTCGGTATTGCCAACCCGCAATCATGTCAACGTGTGGCCGAGACCTGGCGCTACTGTGAAGCGCAGACGCAGGGCCATCCTGATCAGTCGCTGCTGCTGTGGCGCGGTATTGAGATGGTTGAAATCCTCTCAATGCTCAGCATGGATATCGAAAGCCTGTGTGCGGCGCTGATTTTCCCGCTGGCTAACGATGAAGTGGTGAGTGAAGAGGAGCTGGAAACCGCCGTCGGCAAAGGCATTGTTTCGCTGGTACACGGCGTGCGCGATATGGATGCTATCCGCCAGCTGAAAGCGATCCACAACGACTCCATGGCCTCTGAACAGGTGGATAACGTTCGCCGCATGCTGCTGGCGATGGTAGAAGATTTCCGCTGCGTAGTGCTGAAGCTGGCTGAACGCATCATGAACCTGCGCGAAATGAAAGATGCGCCGGAAGATGAGCGGGTACTGGCCGCCAAAGAGAGCACCAATATCTATGCGCCACTGGCCAACCGTCTCGGTATTGGTCAGCTCAAATGGGAGCTGGAAGATTACTGCTTCCGCTACCTGCATCCCGACGAATATAAGCGCATCGCCAAATTACTGCATGAGCGGCGTATTGACCGTGAGCAGTACATCGAAAACTTCGTCAGCAATCTGCGCAAAGAGATGGTCAAAGAGGGCGTGCGCGCCGAAGTCTATGGCCGTCCGAAACATATCTACAGCATCTGGCGCAAGATGCAGAAAAAATCGCTGGCCTTTGATGAGCTGTTTGACGTGCGGGCGGTGCGCATCGTCGCCGATCGCCTGCAGGATTGCTACGGTGCGCTGGGTACGGTGCATACGCTCTATCGCCATCTGCCCAGCGAGTTTGATGACTACGTCGCTAACCCCAAACCCAACGGCTACCAGTCGATTCATACGGTGGTGTTAGGGCCGCAGGGCAAAACGGTGGAGATCCAGATCCGTACCCGCCAGATGCATGAAGATGCGGAGCTGGGCGTGGCGGCGCACTGGAAATATAAAGAGGGGCCAACTTCCAGCAGCGCGCGTGGCGCGGCCGGTCATGAAGAGCGGATCGCCTGGCTGCGTAAGCTCATCAGCTGGCAGGAAGAGATGGCGGACTCCGGCGAACTGCTGGAAGAGGTCCGCAGCCAGGTGTTCGATGACCGGGTCTACGTCTTTACCCCGAAAGGCGACGTGGTGGATCTGCCCGCTGGATCGACGCCGCTCGACTTTGCCTATCATATTCACAGCGACATCGGTCACCGCTGCATCGGCGCGAAAATCGGTGGCCGCATCGTGCCGTTCACCTACCAGCTGCAGATGGGCGATCAGGTTGAAGTGATCACCCAGAAGCAGCCGAACCCGAGCCGCGACTGGCTCAATCCGAATCTGGGCTACATCACCACCAACCGTGGGCGCTCGAAGATCCACAACTGGTTCCGCAAGCAGGATCGCGACAAGAATATTATCGCCGGACGGCAGATTCTGGATAACGAACTGAATCAGCTGGATATCAGCCTGCGTGAAGCCGAAAAACTGCTGCTGCCGCGCTATAACGTGACCTCGCTTGAAGAGCTGCTGGCGGCGATTGGCGGCGGCGATATCCGTCTTAACCAGATGGTTAACTTCCTGCAGGCGAAGCTGAACAAGCCGAGCGCCGAAGAGGAAGATCGCGAAGCACTGCGCCAGCTGACCCAGAAATCGTACACTCCCTCTTCACGCAAAGAGAGCGGACGCGTCGTCGTGGAAGGCGTGGGCAACCTGATGCACCACATTGCCCGCTGCTGCCAGCCGATTCCGGGGGATGATATTGTCGGCTTCATCACCCAGGGGCGCGGCATCTCTATTCATCGCGCCGACTGCGACCAGTTGGCTGAACTCATTTCGCATGCGCCGGAACGTATCGTCGATGCGGTGTGGGGCGAAAGTTACTCCAGCGGCTATTCGCTGGTGGTGCGCGTGACCGCCAACGATCGCAGCGGCTTACTGCGTGACATCACCACCATTCTCGCCAACGAGAAAGTGAATGTCCTGGGCGTCTCAAGCCGCAGCGACACCAAAAAACAGCTGGCGACCATCGACATGGATATCGAGATCTACAACCATCAGGTACTGGGACGTGTCCTGGCGCGTCTGAACCAGGTCTCTGATATCATTGACGCCCGTCGCCTGCACTGATATTCAGGCAGGCACTGAGGCAACCGGCAGCTGGAGGTTGCGCAGGCGTTTTCTGCACCACCAGACACGGCCGGACGCGGTGAATAGCGTCCTGCCGTGTTGTACGCTTTGCCTCTTCGCCCGTTGCCTGTCATCTCACTAATCAAGGATCCTCCTGAATGAACGCTATTGAGCGCCTGCTTGGCATAATGAAAACCCTGCGCGATCCACAACATGGCTGTCCGTGGGATCGTGAACAGACCTTCGCCACTATCGCGCCCTATACGCTGGAAGAGACCTACGAAGTGCTGGACGCTATCCAGCGCGAAGATTTTGACGATCTGCGCGGTGAGCTGGGCGATCTGCTGTTTCAGGTGGTGTTCTATGCGCAGATGGCCAGCGAACAGGATCGCTTTAATTTTGAGGATATCTGCCACGCAATCAGCGACAAGCTGGAGCGCCGTCATCCACATATTTTTGGCGATGCCACAGCAGAAACCAGCAGCGAAGTGCTGAAAAACTGGGAAGCGATAAAAACCGCTGAGCGGGCTGACAAAGCCCAGCATTCGGCGCTGGATGATATCCCTAAGGCACTGCCCGCACTGATGCGCGCCCACAAGATTCAGAAGCGTTGTCACAATGTCGGATTCGACTGGACCACGCTGGGGCCGGTGGTGGCCAAAGTGCACGAAGAGATTGATGAAGTGATGCACGAGGCGCAGCAGAGCGTGGTGGATGGTGAGAAGCTGGAAGAGGAGATTGGCGACCTGCTGTTCGCCACGGTTAACCTGTCGCGTCATCTTGGCAGCAAAGCAGAGACCGCGCTGCAAAAGGCCAACGACAAGTTTGAGCGCCGCTTCCGCGAAGTCGAAGCGATCATCGCTGAACAGGGGTTAAGTATGCCGGGTGCCACACTGGAGCAGATGGAAGCCGCCTGGCAGCAGGTGAAACGGGGCGAGAAGCGCTGATTATTCCAGCGCTGTGCATAAAGTCACCGCTTTCGCTTACTCGATTCAGCCTGACGGCAACTTTGTGACGCACGTCAACATTTCATTGGCGGCTATCGGCTATGTTAGCCGCAGCAATGCGTTGGAGGATGGCGGTGATTCATCAATTGTGGCTGATAGCGGTTTCCAGTATACTGTTTTCCCGTCCTGGTTATTCCACCGTCTTTAAACCTAAACTCTCAGGTTCAGCATGACAACGAATTATATTTTTGTGACCGGCGGGGTCGTTTCCTCTCTGGGTAAAGGCATTGCCGCAGCCTCCCTCGCAGCCATTCTCGAAGCCCGTGGTCTGAACGTGACCATCATGAAGCTGGACCCGTATATCAACGTGGATCCAGGCACCATGAGCCCGACGCAGCACGGTGAAGTTTTCGTCACTGATGACGGCGCTGAAACCGATCTGGATTTGGGTCACTACGAGCGCTTCATCCGTACCAAAATGTCGCGTCGTAACAACTTCACTACTGGCCGTATCTACTCAGAAGTCCTGCGCAAAGAGCGCCGTGGCGACTATCTGGGCGCAACCATTCAGGTTATTCCGCACATCACCAACGCCATCAAAGAACGCATTATTGAAGGTGGTGAAGGTCATGATGTGGTACTGGTCGAAATCGGCGGCACGGTCGGTGATATCGAATCACTGCCGTTCCTGGAAGCGATTCGCCAGATGGCCGTTGATGTGGGCCGCGAACACACCATGTATATGCACCTGACGCTGGTGCCGTATATGGCGGCTGCCGGTGAAGTGAAAACCAAACCGACCCAGCACTCGGTGAAAGAGCTGCTGTCGATTGGTATTCAGCCAGACGTGCTGATTTGCCGTTCTGACCGTGCCGTACCGGCCAACGAACGCGCTAAAATCGCCCTGTTTTGTAACGTCCCTGAAAAAGCGGTTATCTCGCTGAAAGACGTTGATTCCATCTACAAGATTCCTGGCATGCTGAAATCGCAGGGCCTGGATGACTATATCTGCAAGCGCTTCAACCTGAATGCACCGGAAGCCAATCTGGCCGAATGGGAGCAGGTGATCTACGAAGAAGCCAATCCGGGTGGTGAAGTCACCATCGGTATGGTGGGCAAGTATGTGGAATTGCCGGATGCCTACAAGTCGGTCATCGAAGCGCTGAAACATGGCGGCCTGAAAAATCGCGTCACCGTGAACATCAAACTGATCGATTCGCAGGATGTTGAATCACGCGGTGTCGAATTACTGAAAGATCTGGATGCGATTCTGATCCCGGGTGGCTTCGGTTACCGTGGCGTGGAAGGCAAGCTGATGACCGCGCAGTATGCACGTGAAAACAACGTGCCGTACCTGGGCATCTGCCTGGGCATGCAGGTTGCGCTGATGGAGTTCGCCCGCAATGTCGCCGGGATGCCGGGCGCCAACTCCACGGAATTTGTGCCAGACTGTAAATATCCGGTGGTGGCATTAATCACCGAATGGCGTGACGAAGATGGCAACGTCGAAGTCCGCAGCGAGCAGAGCGATCTGGGCGGCACCATGCGTCTGGGCAGCCAGCAGTGTCAGTTAACGCCGGGCAGCCAGGTTCGCCAGCTCTACGGCTCTGACACTATCGTTGAGCGCCATCGCCACCGCTATGAAGTGAACAATATGCTGTTAAAGCAGATTGAAGCAGCCGGTCTGCGCGTAGCAGGTCGCTCTGGTGATGATCAACTGGTTGAGATTATCGAGATCCCGAACCATCCGTGGTTTGTGGCCTGCCAGTTCCATCCTGAGTTTACCTCGACCCCACGCGACGGCCATCCGTTGTTTGCCGGCTTTGTTAAAGCCGCACATGAGCATCAGAAGCGTTTAGCGAAGTAAGTTTCACAGGCAGCGCGCGAACTTTTCGCGCGTTGCTTGTCTTAGGATTGACTAACTTGTACTGAGGAAAATCGTAATGTCCAAAATCGTAAAAGTCATCGGTCGCGAAATTATCGACTCACGTGGTAACCCGACTGTTGAAGCTGAAGTGCATCTGGAAGGCGGTTTCGTAGGCCTGGCAGCTGCACCATCAGGTGCCTCTACCGGTTCACGCGAAGCGCTGGAACTGCGTGACGGTGACAAATCACGTTATCTGGGCAAAGGCGTAACCAAAGCCGTTGCTGCAGTAAACGGTCCGATTGCTGAAGCGGTAAAAGGCAAAGACGCGAAAGATCAGGCGAACATCGATAAGATCATGATCGACCTGGACGGTACTGAGAACAAATCTAACTTCGGTGCTAACGCCATTCTGGCTGTTTCACTGGCAGCTGCTAAAGCCGCTGCAGCCTCTAAAGGTCAGCCGCTGTATGAGCACATCGCTGAACTGAACGGCACCCCAGGCAAATACTCTATGCCACTGCCAATGATGAACATCATCAACGGCGGCGAACATGCCGACAACAACGTCGACATCCAGGAATTCATGATCCAGCCGGTTGGCGCTCCGAACCTGAAAGAAGCCATCCGTATGGGTTCTGAAGTGTTCCACAGCCTGGCAAAAGTGCTGAAAAGCAAAGGCATGAGCACTGCAGTGGGTGACGAAGGCGGCTACGCGCCTAACCTGGGTTCCAACGCCGAAGCGCTGGCTGTTATCGCTGAAGCGGTAAAAGCAGCAGGCTACGAGCTGGGCAAAGACATCACCCTGGCGATGGACTGTGCGGCATCTGAGTTCTACAAAGATGGCAAATACGTTCTGGCCGGTGAAGGCGGTAAATCGTTTACCTCTGAAGAGTTCACCCACTTCCTGGAAGATCTGACTAAACAGTATCCGATCGTTTCTATCGAAGATGGCCTGGACGAATCTGACTGGGACGGCTTCGCTTACCAGACCAAAGTACTGGGCGACAAAATCCAGCTGGTGGGTGATGACCTGTTCGTTACCAACACCAAAATCCTGAAAGAAGGTATCGATAAAGGTATCGCTAACTCCATTCTGATCAAATTCAACCAGATCGGTTCTCTGACCGAAACTCTGGCTGCGATCAAAATGGCGAAAGACGCGGGCTACACTGCCGTGATCTCTCACCGTTCAGGCGAAACCGAAGATGCGACCATCGCTGACCTGGCGGTAGGTACTGCAGCGGGCCAGATCAAAACCGGTTCAATGAGCCGTTCTGACCGTGTTGCTAAGTACAACCAGCTGATCCGTATCGAAGAAGCGCTGGGTTCAAAAGCGCCATTCAACGGTCTGAAAGAAGTTAAAGGTCAGTAATGACTGTGCGTTGATGTCGCGCTAAGTGACATCATCGGCCTCTGAAGCCCCGCCTTGTGCGGGGCTTTTTGTTGGTGGCGGTGTTCAGACGCAGATGGCAAGGCCCGATCGCAAAAGCGGCATCTCTGCCGGCCCGGTCCGCGCGATTACGCACCTCATCCCTGAGGTGCGCCCCTTACCGGGCCAACGCTTTGCGTTGTTCAAAAACGCTTCCGGCGCTTTTGTCCTGAGCGCGGGACGCTTTGCTCTTCGGTCCTGGCCATCCACGTTTTGCGCCTGTCAGCCGTCTGAAGCCCCTCTTTTGGGTTTTGTCCGGCGCGGAGAAAAGGCACAACGCGTGGTTGAGCTGCGCGGCAAATCTGCCATAATCAGCGCCCTGTTTTTTTCAAGCGAGTCCGTAATGCAATACCCGATTAACGAAATGTTCCAGACACTGCAGGGCGAAGGTTATTACACCGGCGTGCCTGCCATTTTCATTCGTTTGCAGGGATGCCCGGTGGGCTGTAGCTGGTGCGATACCAAACACACCTGGGAAAAGCGGACAGATCGGGAAACGTCGCTGGGCGATATTTTGATCAAGACGGTGGAAAGCGACGCCTGGGGGGATGCCGACGCGGCGACCCTGGTGAGTGCCATTGCGCAGCAGGGCTGGACGGCGCGTCATGTGGTCATCACCGGCGGTGAACCGGCGATTTACGATCTGCGTCCGTTAACCACTGCGCTGGAGCAGCACGGTTTCCAGTGCCAGATTGAGACCAGCGGAACCCACGAGATTCACTGTTCCGAACGGACCTGGGTGACTGTCTCGCCGAAGGTCAACATGCGCGGCGGCTACGATGTTCTGCCCCAGGCGCTGAGCCGGGCCGATGAAATCAAGCATCCGGTGGCGCGCGAGCGTGATGTGGAAGCGCTGGATCGGCTGCTGGCAGGCATTGATGACACCAAAGCGCGTATCATCGCCCTGCAGCCAATCAGCCGCAAAGATGATGCAACCCGGCTCTGTATTGAGACCTGCATTGCCCGTAACTGGCGTCTGTCGATGCAGACCCATAAATATCTCAATATCGCCTGATCCTGATAAAGCGGCACGCAATGAGCCGTTAACTACAGGAAAGCGTTGAGCGTCAGAGGCAGGACGGAGAGAAGAGCCGCGTCGGATCGAAGAGTTCGATCCGACAGGGTTAGCCGCGGTAAACGCAGCCTGCGGTGCAGGTTTCTTTGATCATCACCGCGCTTAGCAGCGGCAATTGCGGCTTCATCTGATCCCAGATCCATTTCGCCAGCACTTCGCTGGTGGGATTTTCCAGGCCGGGAATATCATTCAGATAGTAGTGGTCCAGCCGATTGTAGACAGGCTTAAACGCCGCCTTCAGCTCAGCAAAATCCATAACCCAGCCGGTATGCGCATCCACTTCGCCGGTAATCTCCAGACGAACCAGGAACGAATGACCGTGCAGACGGCCACATTTGTGTCCGGCCGGCACATTCGGTAGATGATGCGCGGCTTCGAACTGGAACTCTTTAAACAAGGTGGTAGACATAATGGTTCTCAGACATTAAAAAACCGCTGAATTCTACCTGATTACCGCTTTTTTCGCACCCGAACCGCACAAACCGATACTTTTCCTGCGCGTTTATACAGTGGCGTCCAGCTAATTAACTGATATATCACCGCTTTGCTTACCACTTTTAACGATTATTCCTACCTGGAAAACCATTTAGTCATTTTGGTTATTTGATATGTCGAAGGTGTATTTAATCGTTAATATACGGACCGGTAACCTACGCACTCTTCCGCCATTTTACGGTCCGGACTTCTGATACTGGAATTTTTAACGCGATGACGACTCAGGCACCTGGTTCAATGCTTCCGCTCTCCCCGGAACAACTCGCTCGCTTACAGGCGGCGACGACAGATTATTCCCCGACTCAACTGGCGTGGCTGTCAGGCTATTTCTGGGGCAGGGTGGAACAGACCCCGGGTAGCGCCGTCGCCAGCACTGCATCTGCTCCGGCTCCGGCCGAAGCGCCCGCCATTACGCTGCTTTCCGCTTCCCAGACCGGCAACGCACGTCGTCTGGCTGAGCAGTTGCGTGATGACCTGCTGGCCGCAAAGCTGAACGTAAACCTGGTGAATGCCGGTGATTACAAGTTCAAACAGATTGGCCAGGAAAAAATGCTGGTGGTTGTAACCTCCACCCAGGGCGAAGGCGAACCGCCAGAAGAGGCGGTGGCGCTGCATAAATTCCTGATGTCGAAAAAGGCACCGAAAATGGAGGGTGCCGCCTTCGCAGTGTTTGGCCTGGGCGACACCTCTTATGAATTCTTCAGTCAGGCGGGTAAAGATTTTGACAGCCGACTGGCGGAGCTGGGCGGCGAGCGTCTGCTGGATCGCGTTGATGCGGATGTTGAGTATGCGGAGCAGGCCGCCGCCTGGCGCAATGCACTGACGGAAATTCTCAAGAAACGCGTTCCCACTGAATCCCCGGCGCAGGCTGCGGCGACAGCAGCCGGCAGCGTCAACGAAGTCACCACCAGCCCCTATACTAAAGAGTCGCCCCTCAGCGCGAGTCTGGCGGTGAATCAGAAAATTACCGGACGGGACTCAGATAAAGATGTGCGCCATATCGAAATCGATCTGGGCGATTCCGGTCTGCGCTACCAGCCTGGCGATGCGCTGGGCGTCTGGTATGAGAACGACGCGGCGCTGGTCAGCGAACTGCTGGAGCTGGTCTGGCTGAAAGGCGATGAGCCGGTAGAGGTTCAGGGGAAAACCCTGCCGCTGGCGGAGGCGCTGCAGAAGCATTTCGAGCTGACGGTTAACACCGCGCAGATCGTGGCGCAGTATGCCCAGCTGTCACGCAACGCGGAGTTGCTCTCACTGGTGGATGATAAAGCCAGGCTGCAGCACTATGCGCAGCACTATCCGATTGTGGATATGGTGCGCCTGGCACCGTCCGAACTCAGCGCTGAACAGCTGACCGGACTGCTGCGACCGCTGACGCCGCGACTCTACTCTATCGCCTCTTCGCAGGCTGAAACCGATACCGAAGTGCATATCACCGTCGGTGCCGTTCGCTTTGATATTGAAGGTCGCCAGCGTGGCGGCGGTGCATCGACCTGGCTGGCCGATCGCATCGAAGAAGAGGGCGAAGTCCGGGTCTTCATCGAACACAACGACAACTTCCGCCTGCCGGCTAATCCGGATACGCCGGTGATCATGATTGGCCCGGGCACCGGCATCGCGCCGTTCCGCGCCTTTATGCAGCAGCGCGACAACGACGGTGCCGGCGGCAAAAACTGGCTATTCTTTGGTAATCCGCACTTCACCGACGATTTCCTCTATCAGGTAGAGTGGCAGAAATATGTTAAGGATGGTCTGCTGACCCATATCGACCTCGCCTGGTCACGCGATCAGGCAGAGAAGATTTACGTACAGGATAAGATCCGCGCGAAAGGGGCCGAAGTGTGGCGCTGGATCGAAGAGGGCGCGCATCTTTATGTCTGTGGCGACGCGAATCGTATGGCAAAAGACGTCGAGCAGGCATTGCTGGATGTGGTGGTCGAACACGGCGGAATGGATCGTGAAACGGCCGACGAATTTTTAAGTGAGCTGCGCATTGAGCGCCGTTATCAGCGAGACGTTTACTAATGAGCGATAAACACCCTGGACCGCTGGTTGTAGAAGGCAAATTAGCAGACGCTGAGCGTCTGAAGAAGCAGAGCAACTATCTGCGCGGCACCATTAAAGAAGATCTGGAAGAGGGTCTGACCGGCGGTTTTACCGGCGACAACTTCCTGCTGATCCGTTTTCACGGCATGTACCAGCAGGACGATCGCGATATTCGTGCCGAACGTGCGGAGCAGAAGCTGGAGCCGCGCCACGCCATGATGCTGCGTTGCCGGTTGCCGGGCGGCATCATTACGCCGACTCAGTGGCTGGCCATCGACAAATTTGCCACCGATAAAACTATCTATGGCAGCATCCGTCTGACTAACCGTCAGACCTTCCAGTTTCACGGCATTCTGAAGAAGAACGTTAAGCCGACGCATCAGATGCTGCATGAGGTGGGGCTGGATGCGCTGGCGACCGCCAACGACGTTAACCGTAACGTGCTCTGTACGTCGAACCCGGTTGAGTCGGAGCTGCATCAGGAAGCGTATGAGTGGGCGAAGAAACTCTCTGAGCATCTGCTGCCACGCACCCGTGCCTATGCGGAGATCTGGTGGGATAAAGAAAAAGTCGCCACCACCGACGAAGAGCCGATCCTCGGTGAAACGTATCTGCCGCGTAAATTCAAAACCACCGTGGTGATCCCGCCGCATAACGACGTGGATCTGCACGCCAACGATCTGAACTTTGTCGCTGTCGCCGAGCACGGCAAGCTGGTGGGCTTTAACCTGCTGGTGGGTGGCGGGCTGTCGATTGAGCACGGTAACAAAGCGACCTATGCGCGCACCGCCAGCGAGTTTGGCTATTTCCCGGTGGAGAAGATCCTCGACGTTGCCGAGGCGGTGGTCACGACGCAGCGCGACTGGGGTAACCGTACCGACCGTAAAAACGCCAAAACCAAGTACACCCTGGAACGCGTTGGCGTCGAGACCTTTAAAGCCGAAGTTGAAAAACGGGCAGGCGTGACGTTTGAGCCGATCCGTCCTTATGAGTTCACCACCCGTGGCGATCGCATTGGCTGGATTAAAGGCATCGACAACAAATGGCACCTGACGCTGTTTATCGAAAATGGTCGCCTGCTCGACTATCCGGGCCGACCGCTGAAAAGCGGCATCGCTGAAATTGCGAAAATCCATCAGGGCGATTTCCGCCTGACCGCTAACCAGAACCTGATTGTGGCGGGCGTGCCGGAAAGCGAAAAAGCGCAGATCGAAGCAATCGCGCGCGAACATGGTCTGATGGATCACGTTACGGCACAGCGCGAAAACTCGATGGCCTGCGTGGCGTTCCCGACCTGTCCGCTGGCGATGGCAGAAGCCGAGCGCTTCCTGCCTGCCTTCGTGACCAAAGTGGAAGGGATCATGCATGCGCATGGCGTTGGTGATGAGCACATAGTGTTACGCGTTACCGGTTGTCCCAACGGCTGTGGCCGTGCCATGCTGGCTGAGCTGGGTCTGGTGGGTAAAGCGCCAGGTCGCTACAACCTGCATCTGGGTGGAAACCGCAGCGGAACGCGTATTCCCCGCATGTACCGTGAAAACATTAACGAAAGCGAAATTCTCGCCACCATTGATGAGCTGGTGGGACGCTGGGCCACTGAGCGCCAGGCCGCTGAAGGCTTTGGTGACTTCACCATCCGCGCGGGCATTGTTGCGCCGGTGCTGGACCCGGCACGCGATTTTTGGGAGGAAGCAAAATGAGTCACCCCGACCTCGCAGCACTGAATGAGATGTCCAAAGTCCAGCGTGCTATGGCGCTGGCCGCGACCAATGCGCAGCTGGAGAAGTCATCAGCGGAAGAGCGGGTCAGCTGGGCACTGGAGAATCTGCCGGGTGCCTACGTGCTCTCCTCCAGTTTCGGTATTCAGGCCGCGGTGTCGCTGCATCTGGTGACGCGTCAGCAGCCCGATATTCCGGTGATCCTGACCGACACCGGCTATCTGTTCCCGGAGACCTATCGTTTTATTGATGAGCTGGCGGACCAGCTCAATCTCAACCTTAAAGTGTTCCGCGCCGAAACCTCACCGGCCTGGCAGGAAGCGCGCTACGGCAAACTGTGGGAGCAGGGCGTCGAGGGGATTGAGAAATATAACGAGATCAACAAAGTTGAGCCGATGAATCGCGCCATTGAAACCCTGGGCGCGCAGACCTGGTTTGCCGGATTGCGGCGCGACCAGTCGGGCAGTCGGGCGAATCTGCCGGTGCTGGGCGTCCAGCGTGGCGTCTTTAAGCTGCTGCCGATTATCGACTGGGATAACCGCCAGATTCATCAGTATCTGGAACAGCATAAGCTGAAGTACCATCCGCTGTGGGATGAAGGCTATCTTTCCGTGGGCGATACCCATACCACCCGCAAGTGGGAGCCGGGTATGGCAGAAGAAGAGACGCGCTTCTTCGGCCTCAAGCGCGAGTGTGGTCTGCACGAAGGCTGACGCAGGACTTCTCTCCCCGCACACAGGGAGAGAAGTTTTTGGCTGCAGTCAGGCGGAAAGCTAAGCGCCTTTTAATCCGGCAAACGCCTCTGCTGCACGGGTCACATTCACTTTCGTCACCTCATACTCTGCCACCGTGACAAACGGATCTTCCGCTAAAATTGCATCCAGCTCTTCTCGTTCCATCTCCCTGACCAGTAACATGCCGCCCGTGCGCGGATCTTTACGTCCCGCTGCAATAAAAAAGCCCGCGTCAAAATAGCGATCCAGCCATTCGATATGGGCTGCCAGCAGCGCTTCAACTTCTTCTACCGGACGAACGTAATTCAGAAAGACCACGTACATGTCAGATCCTTACACTTTGGGGTTGGTCAGTTCACTGAGCAGCGGCAGCAGCACGCGAACGCTGTCGCGGGTTCGCAAGGTTATCTGCCCCGGCAGCCAGCGGTCGAGATAGCTCAGATTATCCAGGTCAGTCTGATGGCGGGTAACGCCATCAGGAAAGTGGGGACTACGATGACGCTGCAGCGCACCATCTTTATTACCCAGCGTCCAGTTGCTGGCGGTCACATCCAGCAGCGGAAAGCCCGCCTTGTCGAAGGCATTAAGAGCGTCAAAATCTTTACGGTTCAGCTGATGACTGGCGGCGGGAATGCCCTGCTGGCGTGCCAGTAACAGGGCTCGTTCGCTGGTCTGCTTGCGCACCGCCCGGGGCGTATTCATGCCGCTGTTAAAATAGAGATGATCGCCGGTGATCAGGCTATTCAGATCGATGACCAGCAGGGTATTCTTCTTCTCACGCGTGCTCATCCGCTCAACATAATCATCCATGCCGTGCAGATCTGCCTCTCCGGCGCTCAGCGCCACAAAGCGTATGCCGTAGTGCAGCGGTTTGCGGCTCAGCTGCTGCGCCAGCTCCAGCATCACGCCAAGACCCGATGCATTATCATCGACGCCCTGCAGGCGTAAGCCGCCCAGGTTGTGCTGGGCCTGGCTGCTATTTTGCGGCGTCCAGGTATCCAGATGTGCCACGATCAGAATCTCCTGCGGCACGCTGCCTGCACGCGCGGCAATCACCGAGGTTGCTGTGAGCTTATGCCAGCGCTGCGTGCCGTCCTCTTCCTGCCACTTATAGCCGGTCCTGAACTGGCGGGTATTGGTCTTATAACCCAGCGCGGTAAATTGCTGTTGCAGGTAGTCGGCTGCCATCAGCTCAGCCGGGCTGCCGCTCATCCGGCCAGGAAACAAGGTGGCGATGTGCCGGACCTGCTGTTCGGCAAACTGGCCAGGCGGAGTGCCCAGAGCCAGCGGAGAAATGAGTGCGCCAAATAAAATTGTCGCTACCCTCAAGCGGAGGGAATAAAACATAGTGCATCCTTTTTCATTATTCGGGAGCCGTTCCGCATGGGGGCCAGGGCCAGCCATGCCGCGCGCATTATATCCTTTTTGTCCCGTGACTTTGTTAGTGGAATCGGGCGCTGTCACTACCGAAAGGCGTAACGGACCATTATCGCTGGCACTTATCTGCTTTTGCTGCCGCAGGTGTGGCTTTCAATATGTGAGCCTGTTCACGAAAAAGCCATTAAATTTCATCTGTTAAGACCAAATTGTTCTGTGCTTTGCGGCGTCGTTATTCCATTCGGTAACTACTCATTCCAATTCGTAATTTCATCTGGATAAACTCAGCGACGTATAGTCGCGTTAATACAAAGTTAAAACATCAGGGTTAACGTGGACTATTTGCCTCTTTTTGCCGATCTTTCTGGCCGCCCGGTTCTGGTTGTCGGCGGGGGAGATATTGCGGCGCGAAAAATTGAACTGCTGCGCCGTGCACGCGCGCGCGTTCTGATCGCATCTCGTGAACTCTGCCCTGAACTGCAGGCACTGCTGGATAAGCAGGAGCTGGAGTGGCTGGCGACCGAATTTGACCCGGCCCAGCTGGATGGCGTTTTCCTGGTGATTGCCGCCACCGACGACAACCATCTCAACAGCCAGGTGTTTGAAGCCGCCAATGCGCGGCATAAGCTGGTTAACGTGGTGGATGACCAGCCAAAATGCACCTTTATCTTCCCCTCGATTGTTGACCGCTCACCGCTGGTGGTGGCGATCTCCTCCAGCGGCACCGCACCGGTGCTGGCACGCATGCTGCGCGAAAAAATCGAAACGCTGCTGCCTGCCAGTCTGGGTCAGATGGCTGAAGTGGCCGGACTCTGGCGCGATAAAGTCAAACAGCGCTTCAGCCGCATGTCTGACCGTCGGCGCTTCTGGGAACGCGCTTTCGACGGCCGGTTCGCCAGTGAGATGTCTGCCGGTAACGTCGAAGAGGCGAAACGCACGCTGGACCGTGAGCTGCAGGAAGAGCCGACCCGTCAGGGTGAGATCTTTCTGGTGGGCGCCGGGCCGGGCGACAGCGGTCTGCTGACGCTGCGTGGCCTGCAGGTGATGCAGTTAGCCGATGTGGTGCTCTACGACCATCTGGTCAGCGAAGAGGTGCTGGATCTGGTGCGCCGCGATGCCGATCGCATCTGCGTCGGCAAACGGGCCAGCGCCCACACGTTGCCGCAGGAAGAGATCAATCAGATGCTGGTTTCACTGGCGCTGAAAGGCAAGCGCGTCGTGCGCCTCAAGGGCGGCGATCCCTTTATCTTTGGCCGCGGCGGCGAAGAGCTGCAGGCGGCTCAGCAGGCGGGTGTGCCGTTCCAGGTGGTGCCGGGCGTCACCGCGGCAGCCGGTGCGACGGCCTATGCCGGTATTCCGCTGACCCACCGCGACTACGCGCAGAGCGTGATGTTTATTACCGGTCACTGCCGTCCCGATGGGGATGACATTGACTGGCCATCGCTGGCGCGTGCGCGTCAGACGCTGGCGATCTACATGGGAACTGTTAAAGCCGCTGCCATCAGCGAGGCGCTGATTCAGCACGGTCGCGCGCCATCAACGCCGGTGGCGGTGATCAGTCGCGGCACCCGCCAGGATCAACAAGTGCTGACCGGCACCTTAGAACAACTTGAGGCGCTGGCCGCCTCGGCACCCACTCCGGCGCTGCTGGTGATCGGAGAGGTGGTTAATCTGCACGGGCAACTCGCCTGGTTTAAACATTCAGCACAGCAGGGGGCTCGCGAGTCCGCCGTTGTCAATCTGGCTTGAGGGAAAATCATGGACCAAAAACGACTCACTCATCTGCGTCAGCTGGAGGCGGAGAGTATCCACATCATTCGCGAAGTGGCGGCGGAGTTCAGCAATCCGGTGATGATGTACTCCATCGGCAAAGACTCCTCGGTCATGCTCCATCTGGCGCGTAAAGCCTTCTACCCAGGCACGCTGCCCTTCCCGTTGCTGCATGTGGATACCGGCTGGAAATTCCGTGAAATGTACGAATTTCGCGACCGCACCGTGAAAGCGATGGGCGCAGAGTTGCTGGTTCACCGCAACCCGGAAGGCGTGGCGATGGGCATCAACCCCTTTGTTCACGGCAGTGCCAAACACACTGACATCATGAAAACCGAAGGGCTGAAGCAGGCGCTGAACAAATATGGTTTTGATGCAGCCTTTGGCGGCGCACGTCGTGATGAAGAGAAGTCACGCGCCAAAGAGCGTATCTACTCATTCCGTGACCGCTTCCATCGCTGGGATCCGAAAAACCAGCGCCCTGAGCTGTGGCACAACTACAACGGTCAGATCAACAAGGGTGAAAGCATCCGCGTCTTCCCGCTGTCGAACTGGACCGAACTGGATATCTGGCAGTACATCTTCCTGGAAAACATCGAGATCGTGCCGCTCTATCTCGCCGCACCGCGTCCGGTGCTGGAGCGTGATGGCATGCTGATGATGATCGATGACGATCGCATCAACCTGCAGCCGGGTGAAGAGATCACCGAACGGATGGTCCGTTTCCGTACGCTCGGCTGCTGGCCGCTGACCGGCGCGGTAGAGTCCGAGGCGCAGACGCTGCCGGAGATCATCGAAGAGATGCTGGTTTCCACCACCAGCGAGCGTCAGGGCCGCATGATCGATCGCGATCAGTCCGGTTCGATGGAACTGAAAAAACGTCAGGGTTATTTCTAAGGAGACGCCAGATGAATACCGTAATTGCACAACAGATTGCCGACCAGGGCGGCGTTGAAGCCTGGCTGACCACGCAACAACACAAGAGCCTGCTGCGTTTTCTGACCTGCGGCAGCGTTGATGACGGAAAAAGTACCCTGATTGGACGTCTGCTACACGACACCCGTCAGATCTATGAAGATCAGCTCTCGTCGCTGCACAACGACAGCAAACGTCACGGCACCCAGGGCGAGAAGCTCGATCTGGCGCTGCTGGTGGATGGTCTGCAGGCTGAGCGTGAGCAGGGCATTACCATTGATGTGGCCTACCGCTACTTCTCGACCGAAAAGCGTAAATTTATTATTGCCGACACGCCGGGACATGAGCAGTACACCCGTAACATGGCGACCGGCGCGTCAACCTGCGATCTGGCGATCCTGCTGATCGATGCGCGTAAAGGCGTACTGGATCAGACCCGCCGCCACAGCTTTATCTCGACGCTGCTGGGGATCAAACACCTGGTGGTGGCGATCAATAAGATGGATCTGGTGGAGTACAACCAGGAGCGCTTCGAGCAGATCAAACAGGATTACCTCGACTTTGCTGCGCAGCTGCCGGAAGACCTCGATATCCGCTTTGTGCCGATGTCGGCGCTGGAAGGGGATAACGTCGCCTCTGCCAGTCAGACCATGCCGTGGTATAGCGGCCCGACGCTGCTGGATGTGCTGGAGACCGTGGAGCTGAAGCGCGTCGTCGATCATCAGCCGATGCGTTTCCCGGTGCAGTATGTCAACCGTCCGAACCTCGATTTTCGTGGCTATGCCGGCACCCTGGCGTCGGGCAGCGTGCAGGTAGGCCAGCGCGTTAAAGTGCTGCCTTCTGGCGTGGAGTCGACCATTGCCCGCATTGTGACTTTCGATGGCGATCTGCAGGAAGCGGGTGCAGGCGAAGCGATTACCCTGGTGCTGCAGGATGAGATTGATATCAGCCGTGGCGATCTGCTGGTGGATGCCAGTGAAGAGCTGGCAGCGGTTCAGTCTGCCAGCGTTGACGTGGTCTGGATGGCAGAACAGCCGCTGCAGGCCGGTCAGAGCTATGACCTGAAAATCGCCGGTAAGAAAACCCGTGGCCGGGTAGAGAAGGTGCTGCATCAGGTCGAGATCAACTCGCTGGAGACGCGTCAGGTCGATACGCTGCCGCTGAACGGTATCGGTCGCATTGAGATCACCTTTGACGAACCGATGGTGCTCGACAGCTATCAGCAGAATCCGGTAACCGGCGGCATGATCTTTATCGATCGCCTGAGCAACGTCACCGTGGGTGCCGGCATGATCCATCAGCCAAACCATGATGCCCCGGTTAATACCGGCGAGTTCAGCGCGTTTGAGCTGGAACTGAATGCGCTGGTGCGCCGCCACTTCCCACACTGGAATGCGCGCGACCTGCTGGGCGGTCAGTAATGGCGCAGCACGACGATAACGTGGTGTGGCATGATCATCCGGTGACACGCGTCTCACGCGAACAGCAGCATGGCCATCAGGGCGTGGTGCTGTGGTTTACCGGGCTTTCGGGCTCGGGGAAATCCACCGTTGCCGGTGCGCTGGAGCAGGCGCTGCACCGCATCGGCGTCAGCACCTATCTGCTGGATGGTGACAATGTGCGTCACGGCCTCTGTCGTGACCTCGGTTTCAGCGATGATGACCGTAAAGAGAATATCCGTCGCGTCGGTGAAGTGGCGAAACTGATGGTGGATGCCGGACTCGTGGTGCTCACTGCCTTTATTTCGCCGCATCGCGCCGAGCGTCAGATGGTGCGCGATCTGCTGGAGCCGGGACAGTTTATCGAGGTATTTGTCGATACGCCGTTAGCCGTGTGTGAAGCGCGTGATCCGAAAGGGTTGTATCGCAAAGCGCGCGCCGGTGAACTGCGTAATTTCACCGGCATCGACAGCGTCTATGAGGCGCCCGATAGCCCGGAAATCCAGCTGGATGGCGAACAATTGGTTACAAAACTCGCCGCCCAATTGTTAGACCTGCTGCGTGACCGCGATATCATCAAATCCTGAAGAGACAGCGGCAAATCGTTTCTGATTTGCCGCCCTCGCGCCAACAGGATGCCTATGCAGAACATTACCCCAATGCTCGCTCGAAAAGATGACTCCTCCCCGGATGAGCCGCGCTCATTGCTACCGGGCGGCGTTATCGGCTTTCTCGCTTACTGGTGCGCGCTGGCGATTCCTTTCCTGCTGTTCGGCTCTAACACGCTGTTCTTCTTTCTTTATACCTGGCCATTCTTTCTGGCGCTGCTGCCGGTTGCGGTGGTCACGGGTATCGCGCTGAATACGCTGCTGAGTGGACAGTGGCTGTGGGCCGCGCTCGCCACGGTGATCATGGTGGTCACGCTCTTCTGGTTAATGTTCTCTTTTCTCTCTGGCTGGTAAGCCCTCAGTGCGCCCGCGCTGATGTGCAAACGCATCGGCAGGTTACAAATCTTTTCCCGTCTGAATCGGTACTGATTCATATTTTGCGCAGACGCGCAGCAAAGCGCGCCATTTTCTCCGCTGGTGTGGAGTCCTGTGCAAAGTTATGGGATGATTGGGCCGTTTTTAGGGGGCGGGATGGGAAAACTGACGTTACTGTTATTGGTGCTGCTTGGCTGGCTGCAATATTCGTTGTGGCTGGGGAAAAATGGCATCCATGACTATACGCGCGTCAATGATGATGTCGCGGTGCAACAGGCAAACAATGCCAAACTGAAATCGCGAAACGATCAGCTGTTTGCCGAAATTGACGATCTCAATGGCGGCTCGGAAGCGATCGAGGAGCGTGCACGCAATGAACTGGGCATGATTAAGCCCGGTGAGACTTTCTATCGTCTGGTGCCTGACCAGAACAAACGCAACGCGCAACAAGCAGCGCTTAACCAACAACGATAAAACATGAACACTCTGGCCTCCCTTGCGGATGTGATTGCCGTGGTGCCCGCTGCCGGGATCGGCAGCCGCATGCAGGCAACCTGTCCGAAGCAGTATCTGACGATTGGTCAGCACACCCTTCTGGAACACAGCATTGCGCGTCTGTTTTCCCATCCCGCTATCAAACAGGTGATTGTCGCCCTCAGTCCTGATGACCAGCACTTCGCTTCACTGCCGCTGGCACGCGATCCGCGCGTGCTCAGGGTGACAGGCGGAGAGACCCGCGCCGAATCGGTGCTGGCCGGATTGCAGGCTGCACAGGGTTCCGCCTGGGTGCTGGTCCATGACGCCGCGCGTCCCTGTCTGCATCCCGACGATCTCCAGCAACTGCTCAACGTGCGTGAAAAGAGCCACGTTGGCGGGATTCTGGCCGCGCCAGTGCGTGACACCATGAAACGGGGCGAGCCGGGCAAAGCCGCGGTGGCCCATACCGTAGAGCGCGACGATCTCTGGCACGCCTTAACGCCGCAATTTTTCCCTCATGCGCTGCTCACCGCCTGCCTGACGCGGGCGCTGGCAGAAGGCGCGACCATCACCGATGAAGCCTCGGCGCTGGAGTATTGCGGCTACCACCCGCTGTTAGTCAGCGGACGCAGTGATAACATCAAAGTCACCCGGCCAGAAGATCTGGCGCTGGCGGCTTTTTATCTGAGTCAGATTCAATTAAAGGAGAGCGCATGATGCGTATCGGTCACGGTTTTGACGTTCACGCCTTTGGCGGAGAGGGTCCGTTAGTGATTGGCGGTGTGCGGATCCCGTTTGAGCAGGGTTTTATCGCCCATTCGGATGGCGATGTGGCGCTGCATGCGCTGACTGACGCGCTGCTGGGCGCAGTGGCGATGGGCGATATCGGCAAGCTGTTTCCTGACACCGATCCGGCCTTTAAAGGGGCGGACAGCCGCGGCCTGCTGCGTGAGGCCTGGCGCCGTATCGAAGCCAAAGGCTATCGCATCGGTAATGTCGACGTCACGATTATTGCTCAGGCACCGAAAATGCTGCCGCACGTGCCACAGATGCGGATCAATATTGCAGAAGATCTGGGCTGCCATATGGATGCGGTCAACGTCAAAGCGACCACCACCGAGAAGCTGGGCTTTACCGGGCGCGGCGAAGGCATCGCCTGTGAAGCGGTGGCGTTAGTCCTGAAAGCTGACAGCCAATGATGCTGAATTACCTGCACGGTACACCCGTGGCCTCCGGAGTGATCAAAGCCAATCCGGAAGATTTCGTGGTGGTTGAGGATCTCGGTTATGGCGCGGATGGTGAAGGTGAGCACCTGCTGGTGCGTATCCGTAAAGTGGGGGCCAATACCCGCTTTGTGGCTGAGGCACTGGCGAAGTATCTCGGTATTCATCAGCGCGACATGAGTTATGCCGGAATGAAAGATCGCCATGCGGTGACGGAACAGACTCTCTGTTTTCGCCTGCCGGGTAATGCGATGCCCGATCTGCGCGGTTTTGAGCTGGAAGGGGTCGAGATTCTGCAGGCGGTGCGCCACAAACGTAAGCTGCGCATCGGCGCACTGGCGGGGAACGCGTTCCGGCTGATCATCCGCCAGATCAGTGACCGTGATGCGGTTGAAACGCGTCTGGCGCAGATTCGCGATGCGGGCGTGCCGAACTATTTTGGTGAACAGCGCTTTGGCCGCGGCGGCAATAATCTGGTGATGGCTGAAAAGTGGGCACGCAATGAGATCATTATTCGCGACCGCAACAAGCGCAGTCTGATGCTCTCTGCCGCGCGCAGTGCGCTGTTTAATCAGGTGACCAGTGCGCGTCTGCAACAGCAGGGTAGGCTGACTCAGGTGCTTAACGGCGATGCGTTGCAGCTGACCGGACGAGGCAGCTGGTTTGTCGCACAGCCTGATGAACTGGCAGAGTCACAGCGCCGGGTAGAGCAGCATGAGCTGCGCATCACCGCGCCGCTGCCGGGACGGGGCGAGCCTGGCCCGCAGGCTGACGCGCTGGCCTTTGAACAGCAGGCGCTGGCTGATGAGACGCTGCTGCTGGGACTGATTGAACGTGAGAAGGTCGATGCTGCACGCCGCGCCATGCTGGTGGTGCCGCGCGATATGCAGTGGAGCTGGTGGGATGATGTCACCCTGGAACTGGCATTCTGGCTGCCAGCGGGCAGCTTTGCCACCAGCGTGGTCCGGGAGCTGCTGACCCACGCGGACTCGCCCGATCAGATTGATGAGTAATCTTCGCCGCAACCTGACCCGCAGTGTGGGTAATGTTGCGGCAAACCCCCACCGTCGTGTGATTTACGCCTACCACTTCCTTGCGCGCCTCGCTAGAATGCAAAAATCGCCGTCTATTCCTCACCTGTTGCCATGCCGTTAAAACAGGTTCCGTCACGGCGACCAGTCGAATAAAAAAAGGTCAGAACGAAATGCGGATATTGCTCAGTAACGATGACGGCATTCATGCGCCAGGCATTCAGACTCTGGCGAAAGCCCTGCGGCAGATTGCTGACGTGCAGGTTGTTGCCCCCGATCGTAACCGAAGCGGTGCCTCGAACTCATTAACGCTGGAAACGCCTCTGCGCACCTTCACCCATGAAAACGGCGATATCGCCGTCCAGATGGGGACGCCGACCGACTGCGTCTATCTGGGGGTGAATGCGCTGATGCAGCCGCGTCCCGACATTGTGGTGTCGGGCATCAATGCCGGCCCCAATCTGGGCGATGATGTGATCTACTCCGGCACGGTGGCGGCAGCGATGGAAGGGCGACATCTTGGCTTACCGGCTATCGCGGTTTCGCTCAACGGCCATCAGCACTACGCCACCGCGGCGGCCGTGACCTGCGCGCTCCTCAGGGCGCTGACGCATGAACCGCTGCGCACCGGCCGCATTCTCAATATCAACGTTCCCGATCTGCCGTTGTCTGAACTCAAAGGCATCCGCGTGACGCGCTGTGGCAGTCGCCATCCGGCGGATCAGGTGATTGCGCAGCAGGATCCGCGTGGCAATACACTCTACTGGATTGGTCCGCCAGGCGAAAAACTGGATGCGGGCCCCGATACGGACTTCGCCGCCGTGGATCAGGGCTACGTCTCTGTCACGGCACTGCATGTCGATTTAACGGCGCACAGCGCGCAGAACGTTCTCAGTGACTGGCTGGCTAAAGCTGAGGTGAACCTGGCATGGTGAATCGGCGTATTGAGACGTTGCTGTCACAACTGCGTCAGCAGGGCATCGATGATGAAAACCTGCTGAAAGCCATCAGCGAGGTGCCGCGCGAACGTTTTATCGACGAAGCGTTCGAGCATAAAGCCTGGGACAATGTTGCCTTGCCCATCGGCTCCGGTCAGACGATATCACAGCCCTACATGGTCGCGCGGATGACTGCGCTGCTTGGACTTAATCCGCATTCGCGTGTGCTGGAGATTGGTACGGGTTCAGGTTATCAGACGGCGATTCTTGCCCATCTGGTGGACCATGTTTATTCAGTGGAACGCATTAAAGGGCTGCAGTGGCAGGCCAAGCGCCGTCTGAAACAGCTGGATCTGCATAATGTCTCAACCCGTCATGGTGATGGCTGGCAGGGCTGGCCTTCACGTGGCCCCTTCGATGCCATCATCGTCACGGCTGCACCGCCTGAAATTCCGATTGCGCTGATAGCACAACTGGCAGAAGGCGGCATCATGGTGCTGCCGGTTGGTGAAGATCAGCAGGTACTGAAGCGCCTGCGTCGTCAGGGCGAAGAGGTGATGGAAGAGACCATTGAACCAGTGCGTTTTGTCCCGCTGGTGCAGGGCGATCTGGCCTGACCCTCTTCGTATTTCTTCACAACTGTTTCATAGCACCACGTACCTGATGTTGTTACTATCCAGTTTATTCATCGAAAACGCAGATTTTATCGCGCCGCGCAGAGTATCCTGCTGGCAGATACAGTGAAACAGATAGATCAGAGTTGCCATCACGGGGGATTAATGAGCACGGGAAGCACACTTTTTCAGTTACGCCGTCTGGCGGCGCTTTCACTGGTAGGTTTTTGGCTGGCAGGCTGTAGCTCCAGCGACAACTCACAGGCACCCATCAGTCGCGTTGGCGACAATGGTGGCATGAACACTAACCAGTCTGGAGCAGACATGAGTTCAGGCGGCGTTCCTGCCACGCCAGCCCAGGGACAAATGTTAAGCAAAAATTCAGCATCTGCCCCCGCTAGTGGTGGAATGATTAGTACCAACAGCAATGTTGAGACGCAGAATGGCCGGATTGTTTACAATCGCAGTTATCAGAACATTCCTAAGGGTAGCTACTCCGGTGAAACTTATACCGTTAAGCGTGGCGACACATTGTTTTACATCGCCTGGA
The DNA here is from genome assembly GCF_024520895.1 of Pantoea sp. Fr-CA_6. Taxonomy (NCBI): domain Bacteria; kingdom Pseudomonadati; phylum Pseudomonadota; class Gammaproteobacteria; order Enterobacterales; family Erwiniaceae; genus Pantoea; species Pantoea sp. Fr-CA_6. The sequence continues at coordinate 50,394 of NZ_JALNPO010000014.1, forward strand.
TTACCGGCAACGATTTCCGTGATTTAGCCCAGCGCAACAATGTTCCGGCGCCATATGGCCTGAATGTCGGACAAACTTTGCAGATTGGCAATGGGTCGGGTCAGCCGATTACTGGCGGCAATCCCATTACCGTTGCTGATGCAACGCAGGGCGGCGTTCCGGCGGCGCCACAAATTAAATCGCCTGCTGTTGCACAGCAACCTGTTATTACGTATTCTGATGATTCAGGTAATTCGGGTGGCAGCAAAATGTTGCCTTCGAATGGAGCAAATGTTGCAACGACAACAGCTCCAGTCGTTACCGCACCCCCAACGGTTAGCAGTACAACCAACAGTTCAACGCCGGTCGGAAGCTGGCGCTGGCCGACTGACGGGAAGATCATCGATAACTTCTCTGCCGCCGAAGGTGGCAATAAAGGTATCGATATCGCCGGGACGCGCGGACAATCTGTGGTCGCCACTGCTTCAGGACGAGTGGTTTACGCAGGTAACGCACTCCGGGGTTACGGTAATTTAATCATCATTAAACACAACGATGATTACCTGAGCGCCTACGCCCACAACGATACAATGCTGGTCCGGGAACAACAGGAAGTTAAGGCGGGGCAAAAGATCGCTACCATGGGTAGCACCGGAACCAGTTCAGTCAGATTACACTTTGAAATTCGTTACAAGGGGAAATCCGTAAACCCGTTGCGTTATTTACCGCAGCGATAATCCGGCAGAACAAAACAGGTTTATGTTCTGCCCTGGAATCACGGGTAGGAGCCGCTTATGAGCCAGAATACGCTGAAAGTAAACGAGTTACATGAGAACGCGGAATTCGATGAGAACGGAGCTGAAATTTTTGACGAGAAGGCACTCGTTGAAAATGAAGCCAGTGATAGCGACGTAGCGGAAGAAGAGTTGCTATCACAGGGTGCGACGCAACGTGTGTTAGATGCGACGCAGCTCTATCTCGGGGAGATTGGCTATTCTCCGTTGTTAACGGCAGAGGAAGAAGTCTTCTTCGCTCGCCGTGCATTGCGGGGTGATATCCCTTCCCGTCGCCGTATGATCGAAAGTAACTTACGCCTGGTGGTGAAAATCGCTCGTCGTTACAGCAATCGTGGTTTAGCTCTGCTGGACCTGATTGAAGAAGGTAACCTCGGCCTGATTCGCGCCGTAGAGAAATTTGACCCGGAGCGCGGGTTCCGTTTCTCAACGTACGCCACCTGGTGGATTCGTCAGACTATTGAACGGGCGATCATGAATCAAACCCGTACCATCCGTCTGCCGATTCACATTGTGAAAGAACTGAATGTTTATCTGCGTACTGCGCGTGAACTTTCCCACAAGCTCGACCATGAGCCGAGTGCGGAAGAGATCGCAGAGCAGCTTGATAAACCAGTTGATGACGTAAGCCGCATGTTACGTCTCAACGAACGCATTACCTCGGTTGATACGCCATTAGGCGGTGATTCTGAAAAAGCGCTGCTGGATATTCTGGCCGATGAGAAAGACAACGGCCCGGAAGACACCACGCAGGACGATGATATGAAACAAAGCATCGTTAAATGGCTGTTCGAACTGAACGCCAAGCAGCGTGAAGTGCTGGCACGTCGTTTCGGCCTGTTGGGCTATGAAGCGGCAACACTTGAGGATGTGGGTCGTGAAATCGGCTTAACCCGCGAGCGTGTACGCCAGATTCAGGTTGAAGGTTTACGCCGTCTGCGTGAAATCCTGCAGGCGCAGGGCCTCAGCATTGAAGCACTGTTTCGTGAATAATCGTTAACAGTAAATCTGAGTTTGAATGCGAAAAGCGATGGTGAAAACCATCGCTTTTTTTATGTCAGCAGAAAAGTGATTTGCGGGCGAGCGAGCATAGCACCGCGCATTAACGCGGTGCGATGTACGGGATGTAATGTCAGACCAGCGATTTAAGACGATAAATCCAGTCGAGTGCCTGACGCGGTGTCAGCGTATCCGGATCCAGCGCCTCAAGCGCCTCCATGGCAGGCGAGGTCTCTTCAACCAGCAGCGGCAGCTGAGAGCCATCGACCGTCGATGACGCGGAGTGGTTTGAAACGGTCTCAAGTTCCTTCAGCTTATTGCGTGCCCGCTTAATTACCTCTTTGGGTACGCCGGCCAGCGCCGCCACCGCCAGACCATAGCTCTTACTGGCCGCACCCTCCTGGACGCTGTGCATAAAGGCGATTGTGTCGCCATGCTCAACGGCATCCAGATGGACGTTAACCACGCCTTCCATTTTTTCCGGCAGGGTTGTCAGCTCGAAGTAATGGGTGGCAAACAGCGTCATCGCCTTGATACGGTTCGCCAGGTTTTCGGCGCAGGCCCAGGCGAGCGATAAACCGTCGTAGGTGGATGTTCCGCGTCCAATCTCATCCATCAGCACCAGGCTATTTTCGGTGGCATTGTGCAGGATGTTAGCGGTTTCGGTCATCTCAACCATAAAGGTCGAGCGCCCGGAGGCGAGATCGTCAGCGGCACCGACACGGGTAAAGATGCGATCCAGCGGGCCAATCAGCGTCTCATCGGCAGGAACAAAACTGCCAATCCATGCCATCAGCGCAATCAGTGCCGCCTGGCGCATATAGGTACTTTTACCGCCCATGTTGGGGCCGGTAATAATCAGCATTCTGCGCTGGGGTGCCAGTGACAGTGGGTTGGCAATAAACGGCTCTTTCAGAACCTGTTCCACCACCGGATGGCGTCCGCCGCTGATTTTAATCCCGGCTTTATCCTGCAATACCGGGCGGCAATAGTTCAGGGACCAGGCACGTTCTGCCAGGTTGCTTAACACATCCAGCTCTGCCAGCGCGGCGGCACTCAGCTGCAGCGCTTCAAGATGCGGCAGCAACTGATCGAACAGCGCCTCATACAGGCTTTTTTCCAGCGACAGCGCTTTACCCTTGGAGGTGAGTACTTTGTCTTCGTACTCTTTCAGCTCCGGAATGATATAGCGTTCAGCATTTTTCAGGGTCTGACGACGGACATAGTGCATCGGTACCTGATGGCTCTGTCCGCGGCTCACCTGAATGTAATAACCATGCACGCCGTTAAAGCCGACCTTCAGGGTATCCAGTCCCAGCTTCTCGCGTTCGCGGATCTCCAGCCGGTCAAGATAGTCGGTTGCGCCATCTGCCAGTGCGCGCCACTCATCCAGTTCCGCGTTGTAGCCGGGCGCAATGACTCCGCCGTCACGGATCAGCACCGGCGGTGACTCAATCACCGCCTGCTCCAGCAGCTCACGCAACGCGGTGAACTCGCCCATCTGCGTGCGCAGCTTCTGCAACTGTGGCGCCTCAACATCGGCCAGCAACTGGTTAAGTTCCGGCAGTTGCTGAAACGCATGACGCATGCGAGCCAGATCGCGCGGACGTGCGGTGCGCAGGGCCAGGCGAGCCAGGATTCGCTCCAGATCCCCTACCTGACGCAGCACCGGTTGCAGCACGTCGCTGAGATTTTGCAGCTCAGCAATCGACTCCTGACGCTGGTTAATGATGCGCGCATCGCGCAGCGGCATATGCAGCCAGCGTTTCAGCATCCGGCTACCCATCGGGGTGACCGTTTTATCCAGCACCGCCGCTAAGGTGTTGTCGGTGCCGCCTGCCAGGTTCTGGGTGATTTCCAGATTACGGCGGGTGGCCGCATCCATGATGATACTGTCCTGCTGCCGCTCCATGCTCAGAGAGCGGATGTGGGGCAGCGTGGTGCGCTGGGTATCTTTGGCATACTGCAGCAGGCAGCCCGCCGCGCTCAGTCCGAGGTGCGCATTCTCCACGCCGAAGCCATTAAGATCGCGGGTGCCGAACTGCAGGTTCAGCTGCTGGCGTGCGGTGTCGATCTCAAACTCCCACAGCGGACGGCGTCGCAGGCCGCGTCGCTGATCGATCAGCGACATCGCCTGGAAATCTTCGGGGTAGAGCAGCTCCGCCGGATTGGTGCGCTGCAGTTCTGCCGCCATGGTTTCAGCATCGGCAGGTTCGCTGAGGCGAAAACGGCCTGAGCTGATATCCAGCGTGGCGTAGCCAAAACCACGCGGGCTTTGCACGATCGCCGCCAGCAGATTGTCGTGTCGCTCCTGCAACAGCGCCTCATCACTGATGGTGCCTGGGGTAACGATGCGCACCACTTTGCGTTCGACCGGGCCTTTGCTCAGCGCCGGATCGCCTATCTGCTCGCAGATGGCAACGGATTCGCCCAGCTGCACCAGTTTAGCCAGGTAACCTTCAACCGCATGATAGGGCACACCCGCCATCGGGATCGGTTCGCCCGCTGACGCACCGCGCTTGGTGAGTGAAATCTCCAGCAGCTGCGAGGCTCGTTTTGCGTCGTCATAAAACAGCTCGTAGAAGTCACCCATACGGTAAAACAGCAGAATGTCAGGATGCTCCGCCTTGAGACGCAGGTACTGCTGCATCATCGGCGTATGGGAAGGAAAGTCCTTTTCGGTTGGCTCTTGCATAAGGTTTTAGCTCATTTTTAATGCGGTAAATTTCTGGCGGTCAACGCCCATGAAACCGAAAGGGATTCCAGGCGCGCAGGATAATCAGATGATAACGAATAGGGCAGGGCATATGCCAGCGTGATGCACAGCCGCGATCCTGACCGGGTGTAACCTGACAGGCATCCTGGCAAATGTGGCGGCGGCTGGCGACAAAAAAGTGCCTGTTCTCATGATGCTGAGGCGGGGCTGCGAGGCGGCTCGCGATTTCTGCGGTAGTTTACGGCCGGCAGGAGGGCAATGCGCCGCATCGGGAAGGGGAAAGTGTCAGTGCAGCCCGTTCTGCAGCGCCCAGACGGCGGCTTCAAGTCGGGATTTAAGGTTCATCTTTTTCAGCAGATATTTAACGTGAACCTTGACCGTGCTTTCACTGATGACCAGCTTGCGGGCAATCGCTTTATTGGTCATCCCGTCGCTGATCAGTTGCAGAATATCGCGTTCGCGCCGGGTCAGCTGATTGATGTCGCGCGTCTGAGCAGGCTGCGCTTCACGCAACCGGGCGACCAGAATCGGGGTTAACGCCTCGCTCAGCACGATCTGACCGGCAGCAGCCTGATGCAGCGCTTTCAGTAAGGCTTCCGGTTCCATATCTTTCAGCAGATACCCATCAGCGCCGCGCTTCAGCGCGCTGACCACATCCTCTTCATTATCTGAAACGCTGAACACCACCACCCGGCCAGAAAGGGCTATCTCACGCAGCTGGGTCAGGGTATCCAGTCCGTTCAGACCTGGCATATTAAGATCAAGCAGGATCAGGTCGGGATCATGCTGCTGTGCCAGCGCCAGGCCATCAATGCCATTACCCGCTTCGGCAACCACCTGCAGTCTTTCATCCAGCGCAATCAGCTGCTTCAGGCCGTTGCGCAGCATGGGATGGTCGTCGATCAATAAAAGCGTAAATTTCTCTGCCGTCACAATGGCTCCTGTTCCTGTCACATACGCCAGCCCTGAGCGGGCGGAGAGCCTATCTTACCGGTGAAGCGGGGTCGCTATATACCCCCAATGGACTACTCCTTTATTTCCAGTCGGACACCCTTTTACAGAAGGCATGGGCGGCCGTGTTTAAACCCTATGATTTATAAGGGTTATCTGAATTCAGTCAACTACTTAACCGGGGTGAAGAGAGGGCGGCGTGCCTCTGTAACCTGCATTGCCGTTGATTTGTATCAAGCCCGACACCACGCCGGATGCGCAGGATACGCACAATTATTATTCTGCTGATGAGAGATTTATGACCCAATCCACCTCTTTGCAAACCCCGACGCGCGGCGCGTTAATTCAGGACTGGCAACCGGAAAACGATGCGTTCTGGCAGGCGCGTGGTAAACGTATCGCCAGCCGTAACCTGTGGATTTCTGTCTTCTGTCTGCTGCTGGGCTTCTGCGTCTGGATGCTGTTCAGCACCGTTGCGGTTAACCTGAATAAAGTTGGCTTTACCTTCAGCACTGAGCAGCTCTTTTTACTGACCGCGCTGCCGTCGGTTTCTGGCGCGTTGCTGCGTGTGCCTTACTCTTTTGTTATTCCCATCTTTGGGGGACGTCGCTGGACCGCCTTCAGTACCGGCATCCTGATTATCCCCTGCCTGTGGCTCGGTTTTGCCGTACAGGACAGCCAGACCTCATTCACCACTTTTATGGTGATTTCCCTGCTGTGCGGTTTTGGTGGCGCTAACTTCGCGTCGAGCATGGGCAATATCAGCTTCTTCTTTCCCAAAGCCCGTCAGGGCGGCGCGCTGGGTATCAACGGCGGCCTGGGCAATCTCGGCGTCAGCGTGATGCAGTTTGTCGCCCCGCTGGCGATCTCCTGTGCCATTTTTGGTTTTGCCGATGTGGGTCAGACCACCGTCACCGGCGACAGCATCTGGCTGGAAAATGCCGCCTGGATCTGGGTGCCGTTCCTGGCGATCGGCACACTGGCGGCCTGGTTCGGCATGAACGACCTGGCGGCGGCGAAATCCTCGCTGCGTGAGCAGTTGCCGGTGCTAAAACGTCCACACCTGTGGGTTATGGCGCTGCTCTATCTTGCCACCTTTGGCTCATTTATCGGTTTCTCTGCCGGTTTTGCGATGCTGACGAAGACGCAATTTCCTGATGTCGTGATCATGCATTACGCCTTTTTCGGCCCCTTTATTGGCGCGCTGGCCCGTTCAGCAGGCGGCATCATTTCTGACCGCTTCGGCGGTACCCGCGTCACGCTTGTCAACTACGTGCTGATGGCGCTGTTTGCTGCGCTGCTGTTCCTCACCCTGCCGGGTGCCGGACATGATGGCTCGTTCGTGGCCTTCTTCGCCGTGTTTATGGGCCTGTTCCTGACGTCCGGTCTGGGCAGCGGCTCCACCTACCAGATGATTGCGGTGATCTTCCGTAAGCTGACGCTGGAACGTATCAAAACTGAGGGCGGCGACGATGCGCTGGCACAGCGCGAAGCGGCAACAGAAACCTCTGCTGCGCTCGGCTTTATCTCCGCCATTGGCGCGCTGGGCGGTTTCTTTATTCCGCAGACTTTTGGCCTGTCGCTCGCCATGACCGGTTCACCCGCCGGCGCGATGAAAATCTTCCTGGTCTTTTATCTCTGCTGCATCGCGGTGACCTGGCTGGTTTACGGCCGAAAAGCACGCGCCTGATAACGACAAAGCCGGTGTGGCGCACCGGCACAATTTCACTTTCTGTGTCGGGACAGATGCAGAGTCAGCAATGTCACATTAAGCCTTCAGGAGTATTCCGGATGAGCAAGTTTCTTGATCGGTTTCGCTATTTCAAACAGCTGGCCGAGCCCTTTTCCGGCCAGCATGGCCAGACGTTAAACAGCAACCGCGACTGGGAAGATGGCTATCGCAGTCGCTGGCAGCACGATAAAATCGTGCGCTCCACGCACGGCGTTAACTGTACCGGCTCATGCAGCTGGAAAATCTACGTGAAAAATGGTCTGGTCACCTGGGAGACCCAGCAGACCGACTATCCGCGTACCCGTCCCGATCTGCCAAACCATGAGCCGCGCGGTTGCCCACGCGGAGCCAGCTACTCCTGGTATCTCTACAGCGCTAACCGCCTGAAATATCCATTGATGCGCAAGAAGCTGATTCAGCTCTGGCGCGACGCGAAAGCGCAGCACAGCGATCCGGTGGATGCCTGGGCATCCATCATCAGCAATCCGGAGAAAGCGAAAAGCTACAAGCAGGCGCGTGGACGCGGCGGCTTTGTCCGCTCCAGCTGGCAGGAAGTCAACGAGTTGATCGCCGCCGCGAACATCTGCACCGCGAAGACCTACGGCCCTGACCGCATTATGGGATTCTCACCGATTCCGGCGATGTCGATGGTCTCTTACGCTGCGGGCGCACGTTACCTGTCACTGATTGGCGGAACCTGTCTGAGCTTCTACGACTGGTACTGCGATCTGCCGCCGGCCTCACCGATGACCTGGGGCGAGCAGACCGACGTGCCGGAATCGGCTGACTGGTACAACTCCTCCTACATTATTGCCTGGGGCTCTAACGTGCCGCAGACCCGTACCCCGGATGCGCACTTCTTTACGGAAGTCCGCTATAAAGGGACGAAAACCGTGGCAATCACGCCGGACTATGCTGAGGTCGCGAAGCTGTGTGACCAGTGGCTGAGTCCGAAGCAGGGCACCGACAGCGCGATGGCGCTGGCGATGGGCCACGTGATGCTGAAAGAGTTTCATCTTGATCGCGAAGTTGGCTATTTCCGCGACTATGTGCGCCGTTACACCGATATGCCGATGCTGGTGCTGCTGGAACCCCGTGAGGGCGGTTTTTACGCCGCCGGCCGTCAGCTGCGTGCCAGCGATCTGGTGGATGGGCTCGGTCAGGAGAATAACCCGGAGTGGAAAACCGTCGCGATTAACGAGGCGACCGGGGAACTGACCGCGCCGCAGGGATCTATCGGTTTCCGCTGGGGCGAAAAAGGCAAATGGAACCTCGAGCAGCGTGATGGGGCGTCACATCAGGAAGTTGAACTGCAGCTCAGCCTGCTCGGCAGCCACGATGAGGTGGTGGAGGTCGGTTTCCCTTACTTCGGTGGCATTACCAGCGAGCATTTCAACAGCGTTGCGCTGGACGAAATCCTGCTGCATAAGCTGCCGGTGAAACGCCTGCAACTGGCGGATGGCAGTGAAGCACTGGTCACCAGCGTCTACGATCTGACGCTGGCGAATTATGGTCTGGATCGCGGTCTGGATGATGCCAACTGCGCGCAAACCTACGACGACATCAAAGCGTACAGCCCGGCCTGGGCGGAGCAGATTACGGGTGTCTCCCGTCAGAACATCATTCGCATTGCCCGTGAATTTGCCGAAAACGCCGAGAAAACCCGCGGTCGTTCGATGATCATCGTCGGTGCCGGTATGAACCACTGGTATCACATGGACATGAACTATCGTGGCCTGATGAACATGCTGATTTTCTGCGGCTGCGTCGGTCAGAGCGGCGGTGGCTGGGCGCACTATGTCGGCCAGGAGAAACTCCGTCCGCAGACCGGCTGGACCCCGCTGGCCTTTGGCCTGGACTGGCAGCGTCCGCCACGTCAGATGAACAGCACCTCCTTCTTCTATAACCACTCCAGTCAGTGGCGCTATGAAACCCTGGCCACCAGCGAACTGCTCTCCCCGCTGGCGGATAAAAGTCGCTACAGCGGCAGCCTGATCGACCTTAACGTCCGTTCCGAACGTATGGGCTGGTTGCCTTCAGCGCCGCAGCTTAACGTCAACCCACTGCACATCGCGGCGCAGGCGAAAGCCGCCGGTCAGTCACCGCTGGATTACACCGTGGAAAGCCTGAAGCAGGGCACCATGCGGTTTGCCGCTGAACAGCCGGACGATCCGCAGAACTTCCCGCGTAACCTGTTTGTCTGGCGCTCCAACCTGCTCGGCTCATCCGGTAAAGGGCATGAGTACATGCTGAAGTATCTGCTGGGCACGGAAAACGGCATTCAGGGCAAAGATTTAGGCCAGCAGGGCCGCGTGAAGCCGGAAGAGGTGGAGTGGCTGGATCAGGGCGCCGAAGGCAAACTGGATCTGGTGGTCACACTCGACTTCCGCATGTCGAGCACCTGTCTCTACTCCGATGTCGTGCTGCCAACGGCGACCTGGTATGAAAAAGACGATATGAATACCTCGGATATGCATCCGTTTATTCATCCGCTTTCGGCGGCCGTCGATCCTGCCTGGGACTCAAAAAGTGACTGGGAGATCTACAAAGGTATCGCCAAAGCCTTCTCCGATCTCTGCCCGGGTCATTTAGGCGTTGAAACGGACGTCGTTACTCTGCCGGTGTTGCATGACTCGCCCGCGGAACTGGCACAGCCTTTTGAGGCGAAAGACTGGAAAAAAGGCGAATGCGATCTGATTCCGGGTAAAACCGCGCCACACATTATGGTGGTGGAGCGCGACTATCCGGCGACCTGGGAGCGCTTTACCTCGCTGGGACCGTTGCTGGAGACCCTGGGTAACGGCGGCAAAGGTATCAGCTGGAACACCAGCAAAGAGGTCGATTTCCTCAAGCAGCTGAACTATGTCAAAGCGGATGGCCCGGCAGCGGGGCGGCCGAATATCGACACGGCGATCGATGCGGCAGAAGTGATCCTGGCGCTGGCACCGGAGACCAATGGTCAGGTGGCAGTGAAAGCCTGGCAGGCGCTGGGCGTAATTACCGGTCGTGACCACACCCACCTGGCGCTCAATAAAGAAGATGAGAAGATTCGCTTCCGCGATATCCAGGCGCAGCCGCGCAAAATTATCTCCAGCCCGACCTGGTCAGGGCTGGAAGATGAACATGTCTCTTACAACGCCTGCTACACCAACGTTCATGAGCTGATCCCGTGGCGAACCCTGAGCGGCCGTCAGCAGCTCTATCAGGATCATGAGTGGATGCGCGCCTTTGGCGAGAGCCTGATGGTCTATCGTCCGCCAATCGATACCCGTGCGGCGAAGCCGTTGCTGAACAGCAAACCCAACGGTAACCCGGAGAAGGCGCTGAACTTCCTGACGCCACACCAGAAGTGGGGCATTCACTCCACCTACAGCGACAACCTGCTGATGCTGACACTGTCGCGCGGCGGACCGATTGTCTGGATGAGTGAAGATGACGCCTGTGAGCTGGGTATTGTGGATAACGACTGGATCGAGGCGTTCAACGCCAACGGTGCGCTGACCGCACGTGCAGTAGTGAGCCAGCGTATCCCGGCCGGTATGACCATGATGTACCACGCGCAGGAACGTATCGTGAATATCCCTGGCTCGGAGATCACCAGCCAGCGCGGCGGGATCCATAACTCGGTGACGCGGACCTGCCCGAAACCGACCCATATGATCGGCGGTTATGCGCAGCTCTCCTGGGGCTTTAACTACTACGGCACCGTCGGCTCGAACCGCGATGAGTTCGTGGTAGTGAGAAAAATGAACAACGTTAACTGGTTAGATGGGGAAGGCAACGATGCCTGCCAGGGCAGCCAGCAGGAGGTAAAACCATGAAAATTCGTTCACAGGTCGGCATGGTGCTGAACCTCGACAAATGTATCGGCTGCCACACCTGCTCGGTGACCTGTAAAAACGTCTGGACCAGCCGCGAGGGCATGGAGTACGCCTGGTTTAACAACGTCGAGAGCAAGCCTGGTGTTGGCTATCCGCACGCCTGGGAAGATCAGCAGAAGTGGAAGGGCGGCTGGATCCGTAAGATCAATGGTAAGCTGGAGCCGCGCATGGGCAGTCGCATCGGCCTGCTGTCGAAGATCTTCGCCAACCCGGATGTGCCCGCGCTGGATGATTACTACGAACCGTTCGATTTTGATTATCAGCATCTGCACAATGCGCCCGCCGGTAAGCATCAGCCGATTGCGCGTCCGCGCTCGCTGATCACCGGTCAGCGGATGAAAAAGATCGAAAACGGCCCGAACTGGGAAGAGATCCTCGGCGGCGAGTTTGCCAAACGTTCGCAGGATAAGAACTTCGATAACATCCAGAAGGAGATTTACGGTCAGTTTGAGCACACCTTCATGATGTACCTGCCGCGCCTGTGTGAGCACTGCCTCAACCCGGCGTGTGTGGCGACCTGCCCAAGCGGCGCGATCTACAAACGCGGCGAAGATGGCATCGTACTGATCGACCAGGATAAATGTCGCGGCTGGCGGATGTGCCTCACCGGCTGTCCGTACAAGAAGATCTACTTCAACTGGAAAAGCGGCAAATCAGAAAAATGCATTTTCTGTTATCCGCGCATTGAAGCGGGCCAGCCCACCGTCTGTTCAGAAACCTGTGTCGGCCGTATCCGCTATCTCGGCGTGTTGCTCTATGACGCTGACCGCATTGAACAGGCGGCCGCAGCGGAAAACGAGAAAGATCTCTATCAGAGCCAGCTGGATATCTTCCTTGATCCCAACGATCCGGCGGTGATTGCGCAGGCGCTGAAAGATGGCGTTGCGCAGAGTGTAATCGACGCAGCACAGCGTTCACCGGTCTATAAAATGGCGATGGAGTGGAAGCTGGCGCTGCCACTTCACCCTGAATACCGCACGCTGCCGATGGTCTGGTATGTGCCACCACTGTCACCGATTCAGTCGGCGGTGGATGGCGGGGCGCTGGCGCACACCGGCGTGCTGCCGGATGTGGAAAGCCTGCGCATTCCGGTTGAGTATCTGGCGAACCTGCTGACCGCAGGCGACACCGCACCGGTGCTGCTGGCACTGAAGCGGATGCTGGCGATGCGTCATTATAAACGCGCAGAAAGCGTGGACGGTGAGCATGATATCCGGGCGCTGGAGCAGGTCGGCCTGACCGAAGCGCAGGCGCAGGAGATGTACCGCTATCTGGCGATCGCGAACTATGAAGATCGCTTTGTGGTGCCTTCCAGCCATCGCGAACTGGCGCGTGAAGCCTTCCCGGAAAGCAAAGGCTGCGGCTTTAGCTTTGGCGATGGCTGTCACGGCAGCGACAGCAAATTCAACCTGTTCAACAGCCGCCGTATTGATGCCATCGACATCAGTAAGAAAACCATCCGTCCGGAGGATGCCTCATGATGACGTTACGGATTCTTTCGCGGCTGCTGGACTACCCGGACGAGGCGCTGTTTACCCACTCTTCCGACCTGATCGCGGCGCTGGATGACGCTTCTGAACTCAACCTGCAGCAGAGCGCACGGCTGGTGCGGTTTATCAATCAGCTCTGTGCCCGGCCACTGCTCGACGTACAGGCTGACTACTGCGAACTGTTTGATCGTGGCCGCGCCACCTCGCTGCTGCTGTTTGAACACGTGCACGGTGAGTCACGCGATCGCGGTCAGGCGATGGTTGATCTGCTGGAACAGTATCGTGCCGATGGTCTGGAGCTGGACAGCAAAGAGCTGCCCGATTTCCTGCCGCTCTACCTGGAGTATCTCGCCTGTAAAAGCGATGAGGCCGCGCGTCAGGGACTGGACGACATCGTGCCTATCCTGGCCTTGCTGGCGGCGCGGCTTGAAGAGCGTCAGAGCCCCTACGCCGATCTCTTCACAGTGTTACTGACGCTGTCCGGTAGCGCGGTTGATCCTGCGGCCCTCAAGCCACAGGTGGCGCAGGAAGCGCGCGACGATACGCCGGCAGCACTGGATGCTGTCTGGGAAGAGGAGCAGATTAAATTTCTCGGCGAACAGGGCTGCGCCTCGGCGCAGCAGGCGATGCATCAGCGTCGCTTCGCCGATGCGGTCGCGCCGCAGTATCTGGACATCGCCGCGGCGACGGCGCGTACCACAGGAGAATCAGCATGAATTTTATTAACACTTTCTTCTTCGATATTTACCCCTATCTCGCCGGAACGGTCTTCCTGGTGGGAAGCTGGCTGCGCTATGACTACGGGCAGTACAGCTGGCGTGCCGGTTCCAGTCAGATGCTGGACAAAAAAGGGATGCGTCTCGCCTCCAACCTGTTTCACATCGGCATCATCGGTATTTTCTTCGGTCATATCGTCGGGATGCTGACACCGCACTGGATGTATGAATCCTTCCTGCCGATCGACGTGAAGCAGAAACTGGCGATGATTGCCGGTGGCCTGTTCGGGGCGATGACACTGGTGGGCGGTGGACTGCTGCTGAAGCGCCGTCTGACCAATCCACGGGTGCGGGCGACCAGTAGCGTCGGTGATATTCTGATCATGACCCTGCTGGTGGCTCAGGCGACGCTGGGCCTGCTGACCATTCCCTTCTCCGCCCAGCATATGGACGGCAGTGAAATGATGAAGCTGGTGGGCTGGGCGCAGGCGGTGGTGACCTTCCACGGTGGCGCTTCGCAGCATCTCGACGGCGTGGCGTTTATCTACCGCGTGCACATGGTGCTGGGAATGACGCTGTTCCTGCTGTTCCCGTTCTGCCGGCTGGTGCATATCTGGAGCGCGCCGGTTGAGTATCTGACCCGTCGTTATCAGCTGGTGAGAAACCGCCGCTAAGCGCATGATGGCTGCGGGGCAGAGAGAGCCCCGCAGCCATTTTAGCCCACGGCTGCCTTGACGTTTTTTTAAGATTTTGCCCTGTATGTCATTGCGCTGAACGTCTACTATTACCGCATCTGAAATTACCCCTCGTTTATGGATAACCGATGCGCCTCAAGTTAGCCTTCCTTGCGTTCATCCCGCTTCTGGCCTCCTGCAGCAGCAAACCTGAAGTCCCGTCCCAGCAGAAGATGCTGGCTGCGCCACAGGGCGGTTTTTTACTGCAGCCGTCGCACAGCGGACAGGCGATGTTTGGCGACTTTGCCGGTAACCCGGCAGCAGAGCAATTTATCGATAAGATGGTAGAGAAGCATGACTTTGACCGTCAGCAACTGCACAACATCATCGGTCAGGCCAAACGACTGGATTATGTGCTGCGACTGATGGATCGTCAGGCACCAAGCTATACGCCAGCGCCAGGACCTAATGGCGCCTGGATCCGCTATCGCAACAAGTTCATTACGCCCGATAACGTGCAGAATGGGGTGGCGTTCTGGAATCAGTATCAGGATGCCCTGCAACGCGCACAGCAGGTTTATGGCGTGCCGCCAGAAATTATCGTGGGCATCATTGGCGTGGAAACCCGCTGGGGTCGTGTGATGGGGAAAACGCGGATTCTGGATGCGCTTGCGACCTTATCCTTTAACTATCCGCGCCGCGCAGAGTACTTCAGCAGCGAGCTGGAAACCTTTCTGTTGATGTCGCGCAAAGAGCAGGATGACCCGCTGGCGCTGAAAGGCTCCTTTGCCGGGGCGATGGGCTATGGTCAGTTTATGCCCTCCTCTTACAATGATTATGCGGTTGATTTCAACGGCGACGGTCATGCAAACCTGTGGGATCCGGTGGATGCTATCGGCAGCGTGGCGCACTATTTCCAGAAGCATGGCTGGCGCAGCGGCGAAAACGTGGCTGTTCCGGCCAGCGGTCAGGCACCGATGCTGGAAGATGGCTTCAAAACCCGTTACAGCGTGAGCATGCTGGCGGCGTCAGGATTGTCCCCACAGGGCTCGCTGAACGGTAACGATCAGGTCAGTCTGCTACGCCTGGATTTGGGCACCAGCTACCAGTACTGGTACGGCTTACCCAATTTCTATGTCATTACCCGCTACAACCACAGTACCCATTATGCGATGGCGGTGTGGCAGCTGGGTGAGGCGGTGAGCAAGGCGCGCCAGGGCGGCCTGTTATAAAGGCTGTCCTTGTTAACTGTAAGGTTATATGATGACGCCCTTTTTCAGGCCACACAGCCACTGATATTTCTGGAGTCATTATGTCTTTACCTGCCTGCCCGGCTTGTCACGCCGATTACACCTGGCAAGATGGCGATAACCTTAACTGCCCCTCCTGCGGTCACATCTGGACCGAGGGAGAAGGTGACAGCAGCAACGCATCACTGGAAGTGCGTGATGCCAACGGCAATCTGCTGGCAGATGGCGACAGCGTCACGGTGATCAAAGATCTCAAGGTGAAAGGCAGTTCTTCATCGCTGAAGATCGGCACTAAAGTGAAAAGCATTCGTCTGGTTGAAGGGGACCACAACATCGATTGTAAAATCGACGGTTTTGGCCCGATGAAATTAAAATCTGAGTTTGTGAAAAAGAACTGAGATCGGGGGCGCAGGGATGCGCCCGCTTTCCTGCTTAGCTGAACAGCTTATCAATTGCGGCACACTGTTCCGCATTCAGCGTGCCACCGTAGTTTCGTGAGCCGCTGCTCATCGAGTCATAGCGCCGTGCCACGGCCGTTTTAATTGTCGTTACGAAATCATCTCCAATACTGTAAATCGCCATCAGACGGCCGATCTGCTGCTGCAGGCGCGTCAGCTCCGGCAGATTGCCACTTCGCCATGCCGTCATCATCTGCGCAAAGTACTCCGGCACAATATTATTCAGTCCTGAAATTACACCGGCACCGCCCGCCAGCAGGTTCGGGAGCAGGTACTCGTCATACCCCGACAGTACGGCGAAATCGCTACGCACCTTGCGGGTCTCTTCAATCATCATCCGGTTGTGCGACAGGCAATCCACCGTATCTTTAATGCCGGCGAAGTTGGGCAGCTTTGCCGCCAGGGCAGCAATCAGCGCGGGCGTCAGATCGCAGCCGGTGCGGGCCGGAAAATTGTAGGCAAACCATTTACCACCCAGCTGCGCATCCAGTGCTTCGAAGTAGTGCATCAGCTGGTTTTGCGTCTGGCCATAATAGTAGGGCGGCAGCACCATCACCGCGTCAAAGTCATTTTTCCAGGCGGCTTCAGCCAGCTCCAGCATGTCAGGAATGCAGGTTGCCGAGACGTTCGCGACCATCTTCAGCGATGACAAGGGTCTGGCTTCCTGAATCAGTTGTAAGCGTTCCTGCTGCGTCAGTGAGGCGAACTCGCCAATGCTGCCCATCACCAGTAAGGTATCGATACCGGAGTCATTGAGGCGGGAGAAATGTCGCCCGAGCGCATCAATATCGACTGCACCCTGCGCATTGAACGGGGTGACTGAAGGGCACCAGACACCGGCAAAGGGCGATTTTTCACTCATAAATGACTCCTGAATCGGATGTTAAAAAATGAAACAGTGTTTTAACTTAATAACTCCGGCCGTTCTCTGCCAGCGCATGATTCAAAAATGAGCAACGGGTCGCACTTTTTCCTCTTTCATCCGTCTCAGTAAGCGGATGCATTTGATAACTGAGCGAGAGGTCATGATGAAAGAGTGGGATCCTGTGCTGTACCGTAAGTTTGAAGCAGAACGAACCCGTCCAGCCCGCGAACTTCTGGCGCGCCTCAGCCTGGAACAGGTTGAGCAGGTGACCGATCTGGGATGCGGGCCCGGTAACAGCACCGAGCTGCTCGCCGATGCCTGGCCACTGGCGCAGATTACCGGGCTGGACAGTTCCGCCACGATGTTAACTCAGGCCGCTGAACGCCTGCCGCACTGTCGTTTTATCCAGGCGGACATCCGCAACTGGCAGGCCGATGTGCCGCAGCAGGTGGTCTACGCCAACGCGTCTCTGCAATGGCTGGATAATCACGCAACGCTGTTTCCCCATCTGGTCAGCCAGCTGGCGCCCGGTGGCGTGTTAGCGATCCAGATGCCTGATAACCTGAATGAGCCGTCGCACCGGCTGATGCGCGAGGTGGCGGCAACGGATCGCTGGCGTTCACGCATCAATGCCGATGCCGCTGAACGTACACAGCTGCTTTCCACGGGCGAGTATTATGATCTGCTGACGCAGGCCGGCTGTGAGGTGGATATCTGGCGTACCACCTATTATCACGTGATGGCCGATGCGCAGGCGATTATCAGCTGGCTGCAGGCGACCGGTTTACGGCCTTTCCTGGCAACGCTGGATGAGACCGAACAGACGGCGTTTCTGACCGATTATCATCAGCATCTGCTCGCGGCTTATCCGGCTCAGGCCGATGGTCAGGTGTTGCTCGCCTTCCCGCGTCTTTTTATGGTTGCGGTGAAAAACCGGTAAGCGCAGTGGAAAGCTGGCCGCAAAAACAGCGTAATAATGGTGAGTGACCTTGAAAAAGCAGTTTTTCTGCACCACCTTCAACCCATAGCCAAAGGGAGAGTCGCAATGGATGATCAGCAATTGCAGGCGCTTAGTGCGCAGATAGGTGAGAAGCTGAAGCAGCGCAATGCCACCGTAACCTGTGCGGAATCCTGCACGGGGGGATGGATTGCCAAAGTCTTTACCGATATCAGCGGCAGCTCCGCCTGGTTCGAGCGGGGTTTTGTGACCTACAGTAACCAGGCCAAACAGCAGATGGTCAGTGTTCAGGCTGCTTCCCTGTTGCAGTATGGTGCGGTAAGTGATGTGGTGGTGCGGGAGATGGCGCTGGGTGCCCGCAGGGCGGCCCATGCTGACTACGTGATCTCCGTCAGCGGTATTGCCGGTCCGGATGGCGGCAGTGAAGAAAAACCGGTGGGCACGGTGTGGTTTGGCTTTGCCGGGCCGCAGGATAACGTATTGACTTTTCAGCAGCATTTTAGCGGCGATCGTGATGCCGTACGCCGCCAGTCGGTGGCATGGGCCCTGCAGAAACTGTATGGCGAATTTCTGACAAATTAAACTTGATACTGTATGACTATACAGTATAATTGTCGGCAACAGAAAGAGTACAGGCACCCTGAGTGCGTGTTTACCCGGCTTGATTAGGAGTTGAAATGGCGATTGATGAAAACAAACAGAAGGCTTTAGCTGCCGCGCTTGGCCAGATTGAGAAGCAATTTGGTAAAGGCTCCATCATGCGCTTGGGTGAAGACCGCTCAATGGATGTGGAAACTATCTCTACCGGCTCGCTGTCGCTGGATATCGCATTAGGCGCAGGCGGTCTGCCAATGGGCCGTATCGTTGAGATCTACGGACCCGAGTCTTCAGGTAAAACCACGCTGACTCTGCAGGTTATCGCATCTGCACAGCGTAAAGGTAAAACCTGTGCCTTTATCGATGCCGAGCATGCGCTTGATCCGGTTTACGCCAAGAAACTCGGCGTAGACATTGATAACCTGCTCTGCTCCCAGCCAGACACTGGTGAGCAGGCGCTGGAAATCTGTGATGCGCTGGCGCGCTCTGGTGCCGTTGACGTGATCATCGTCGACTCCGTCGCGGCGCTGACGCCTAAAGCGGAAATCGAAGGTGAAATCGGTGACTCACACATGGGCCTCGCGGCACGTATGATGAGCCAGGCGATGCGTAAACTGGCCGGTAACCTGAAGCAGTCCAATACCCTGCTGATTTTCATCAACCAGATCCGTATGAAAATTGGTGTGATGTTTGGTAACCCGGAAACCACCACTGGTGGTAACGCGCTGAAGTTCTACGCCTCTGTCCGTCTTGATATCCGCCGTATCGGTGCAATCAAAGAGGGCGATAACGTGGTCGGCAGTGAGACCCGCGTTAAAGTGGTGAAAAACAAAATCGCCGCGCCATTCAAACAGGCTGAGTTCCAGATCATGTACGGCGAAGGTATCAATACCTTTGGTGAGCTGGTCGACCTGGGCGTGAAGCACAAGCTGATTGAAAAAGCGGGTGCATGGTACAGCTACAATGGCGACAAGATTGGTCAGGGTAAATCGAATGCCGGCAACTTCCTGAAAGAGAATGCTGCTGTGGCAAACGAGATTGATCTGAAGTTACGTGAGATGTTGCTCAACGGCGCGGATGAAAAACTCGCAGCAGCCGACAAGGCTGCTGAGAAAGAAGACGCGGCTGAAGCGAACGAAGACTTCTAATCTCTGATGCGGGAGGGGCGAAATCCTCTCCCGTAGTTTTATCCCCCTCTATTATCTTTCTTGCCTTCCCTCTGTCCTGTTCTGTCGCCATAATCTCCCTCTGTTTGTACAAGGTGCGCAGTATGACTGAACCCTCTCAACCCCAACCTAATGTCGTCTCTTACTCTCGTCTGCTTGACCGTGCGATGCGTATTCTGGGTCAGCGCGACCACAGCCGTGCAGAGTTAGCGCGTAAACTGCAACAATCAGCGCAGCGTGCTGCGTGGGCGCAGAAAAAAGAGCCCGAAATTGTTACCGAAGCGTTGCTGGAACAGGTTCTTAACTGGTGTCAGGAAAGCGGCTGGTTAAACGACGAGCGTTTCACCGAACGATTTATTCAGAGCCGGAGCCGTAAGGGCTTTGGATCGCAGCGCGTGCGCCTTGAACTGGGCCAGAAAGGCATCGACCGTGAAGCCATTGATCTTGCAATGGAAGAGACTGAGGTAGACTGGGCGGCGTGCGCGGCTCAGCTGGCTGAACGAAAATTCGGACACCCGCTGCCCACAGAGTGGAAAGAGAAAGCGAAAGTACTACGCTATCTGCAGTCAAAGGGTTTTATGAGCGAAGATATCCAGTCCATTTTCAGAAATTTTGATGACTAAAAGCCGATGTAATTTTACTTCCCACTGAAGAAAATTTATCTTATTCCCACTTTTTGTTCCGCTAATCAGGCACCACCAGAATGTGGTCGCGCCGATCAGAGGGAACGTTCGTTAGCGTGATTCCAGGATATATATGAGCAAGAGCACTGCTGAGATCCGTCAAGCGTTTCTCGACTTTTTTCATAGCAAGGGACATGAGGTTGTAACCAGCAGCTCCCTCGTACCGAATAACGATCCAACGTTGTTGTTTACTAACGCCGGGATGAACCAGTTTAAAGATGTGTTCCTCGGTCAGGACAAACGTGACTACACACGTGCGACCACGTCACAGCGCTGCGTACGCGCAGGCGGCAAACACAACGATCTTGAAAACGTCGGTTACACCGCACGTCACCACACCTTCTTTGAAATGCTGGGTAACTTCAGCTTTGGTGACTATTTCAAGAGAGAGGCGATTGGTTTTGCCTGGGAACTGCTGACGAGCGAGCAGTGGTTCAGCCTGCCAAAAGAGCGTCTGTGGGTGACGATCTATGAAACCGACGATGAAGCCTTTGATATCTGGGCGAACGAAATCGGTGTGCCACGTGAACGCATTATTCGCATTGGCGACAACAAGGGCAGCGCGTATGCGTCAGATAACTTCTGGCAGATGGGCGATACCGGTCCTTGTGGTCCGTGCAGCGAGATTTTCTACGATCATGGCGATCACATCTGGGGTGGCCCGCCGGGCAGCCCGGAAGAAGATGGTGACCGTTACATTGAGATCTGGAACATCGTCTTTATGCAGTTCAACCGTCAGGCTGATGGCACCATGCTGCCGCTGCCAAAACCGTCGGTTGATACCGGAATGGGCCTTGAGCGTATTTCTGCCGTTCTGCAACACGTCAACTCCAACTATGAAATCGACCTGTTCCAGAAACTGATTCAGGCCGTGGCACAGGTTACCGGTGCCACTGACCTCAGTAACAAATCGCTGCGTGTCATTGCCGACCACATTCGCTCCTGTGCATTCCTGATTGCCGATGGCGTCATCCCGTCTAATGAGAACCGTGGCTACGTGCTGCGTCGTATCATTCGTCGTGCCGTGCGTCATGGCAACATGCTGGGCGCTAAAGAGGCCTTCTTCTATAAACTGGTTGCGCCACTGATTGAGGTCATGGGTGCCGCAGGTGAAGAGTTACAGCGCCAGCAGGCTCAGGTTGAGCAGGTGCTGAAAAGCGAAGAAGATCAGTTTGCCAGAACCCTGGAGCGCGGACTGGCGCTGCTGGACGAAGAGCTGGAAAAACTGCAGGGCGACACGCTGGATGGCGAAATCGTCTTCCGTCTCTACGATACCTTTGGTTTCCCGGCTGATTTAACGGCTGACGTCTGCCGTGAACGCAATCTGAAGATCGACGAAGCCGGCTTTGAGCGGGCGATGGAGCAGCAGCGTCAGCGCGCACGTGAAGCCAGCGGTTTCGGCGCTGACTACAGCAACGTTATTCGTATTGATGCCGCCTCATCCTTCAAAGGCTACGACCAGCTCGATTTAGCTGCCACGGTGAAAGCGCTCTATGTTGCAGGCGAGGCGGTTGATGAAGTGACCGCGGGTCAGGATGCCGTGGTCGTGCTGGATGAAACGCCATTCTATGGCGAATCGGGTGGCCAGGTAGGCGATACCGGTCTGCTGAAAGGGAAGAATGCTGAATTTAGCGTCCAGGATACACAAAAATATGGTCAGGCAATCGGTCATGTCGGTAAGCTGACCGCAGGGCAGTTGCGTATCGGTGATCGCCTTGAGGCACAGGTTGATGCGGCACGCCGTGCGCGCATCCGTCTTAACCACTCTGCTACTCACTTACTGCATGCCGCCTTGCGTCAGGTTTTAGGTGAGCATGTGGCGCAGAAAGGCTCGCTGGTTAACGACAAGTACCTGCGTTTCGATTTCTCGCATTTCGAAGCGATGAAACCTCAGGAGATTCGTCAGGTCGAAGATATCGTCAATGCGCAAATTCGTCGCAACCTGCCGGTTGAAACCGAAGTGATGGATCTGGATGCGGCGAAGTCTAAAGGGGCAATGGCACTGTTTGGCGAGAAATATGATCAGCGCGTGCGTGTTCTGACCATGGGTGATTTCTCTGTTGAGCTGTGTGGTGGTACCCATGCTGCGCGCACGGGTGACATCGGGCTGTTCCGTATTCAGGCGGAGTCAGGTACCGCAGCCGGTATTCGTCGTATCGAAGCGATTACGGGTGAAGGCGCGCTGGCGCAGGTCAATGCGCAGAGCAGCCAGCTGCAGGATCTTGCGCAGCTGGTAAAAGCGAACAGCAGCAACCTGAATGAGAAAGTGCGTGGTCTGGTCGATCATGTACGGGCTCTGGAGAAAGAGTTGCAGCAACTGCGCGATCAGCAAGCCGCGCAGGAGAGCGCTTCACTGAGCAGCAATGCTATCGACATTAAGGGAGTGAAACTGCTGGTCAGTGAGCTCAACAATGTTGAACCTAAAATGTTGCGTACCATGGTTGATGATCTTAAGAATCAGCTGGGTTCGGCGATTATTGTGCTGGCAACGGTTACTGAAGGTAAGGTGTCGCTGATTGCGGGTGTAACCAAAGATCTGACTGACCGTGTTAAAGCGGGTGAGTTGATTGCCGGTCTGGCTCAGCAGGTTGGCGGGAAGGGCGGTGGCCGTCCTGATATGGCACAAGCTGGTGGTAACGATGCGGGTGCTCTGAAAGGC
Organism: Pantoea sp. Fr-CA_6; assembly: GCF_024520895.1. Taxonomy (NCBI): domain Bacteria; kingdom Pseudomonadati; phylum Pseudomonadota; class Gammaproteobacteria; order Enterobacterales; family Erwiniaceae; genus Pantoea; species Pantoea sp. Fr-CA_6. The sequence continues at coordinate 72,962 of NZ_JALNPO010000014.1, forward strand.
GCATTAGCAGGGGTTGAGGACTGGGTCAGCAGCCGTCTGTAAGTGAATTAAAACAAGGCATCGTAAAAAGCGTCAGAACGGTTGTTCCGGCGCTTTTTAATACGATGCTAAAGCAGCAAATGACAAAGTCAGGTTGATGTAGTGTATTTCGGCTAAACTAACTATCAGCAGAATGTATTGGCGCATCGATGTGCATTGGTGTATTTCTCATACACATTGTGCAGCGTTAAATGATGGATAATGCCGGGAGCCTGTACAAGCCCGACTCTTTTAATCTTTCAAGGAGCAAAGAATGCTTATTCTAACTCGTCGAGTTGGTGAAACCCTCATGATCGGTGATGAGGTAACTGTAACGGTGCTGGGTGTTAAGGGTAACCAGGTTCGTATCGGTGTTAACGCGCCGAAAGAAGTGTCTGTGCATCGCGAAGAGATCTATCAACGCATCCAGGCTGAAAAAACGCAACAAACCAGCGTTTAACGGATTCAGCGTCTCGCACCTGTGCGAGGCGCTACCGCTTTCTGTAAAAATCCTGCCTTTTCTTTCTACCTGTTCCTCCTCTGTTTTGTTAACGCCATCATCTTTCATTGTTGATAATTCACTCTTTTTGTCGCCATTTTGTCCCAATTGTGTGTGATTTGCTCAATCAAACAAAGTTTCGGAAAAATTGTTTGACTTAAAAGTCCGGGAAAGTAATATGTGCGCCACGCAGTGCCGATGAGCAGAAACAACGTTCAGACGCACAGTTCGAAAGAAAGCGTAAGGTGAGGTGGCCGAGAGGCTGAAGGCGCTCCCCTGCTAAGGGAGTATACGGTCAAAAGCTGTATCGAGGGTTCGAATCCCTCCCTCACCGCCATTTTCGATGCATCCATAGCTCAGCTGGATAGAGTACTCGGCTACGAACCGAGCGGTCGGAGGTTCGAATCCTCCTGGATGCAC
>NZ_JALNPO010000014.1:73998-94465 GCF_024520895.1 Pantoea sp. Fr-CA_6
CATCCATAGCTCAGCTGGATAGAGTACTCGGCTACGAACCGAGCGGTCGGAGGTTCGAATCCTCCTGGATGCACCATCTTCTCGAATGTTGGCAGTTCCTCAGTGTGACATGACGCAATAAGCGTTCCGGCCGCACGAAGGGGGATAACGTTGCATCAGCAACGGCCCGCAGGGCGAAGCGCAAGCTGAGTAATCCTCCTGGATGCACCATCTTCTTCTTTAGCCTCAAAATCCCTCAAAGTATCATGGCGCGATGATCGCTAAGACCTCACTAAACACGATAGCGTTACTTCCGTAACCGCCCGTACAGCAAACGCTGAGTGAGTATCCTGAAAACCTCTGCAGTTTCCCTCTGGCTTCACACGCACTCTTTTCCTGTTTAATCTGCCCCATTGATTCATCATCCTGACTTAAGCGATCCGAAACGCCTGTTTCCCGCATCAACGCCTTCTGTTTTGCTGCCCATGCCCGTCCGCCGCCGCTTGTCTGCCAGAAGAATGTTAAAAAAACGCTGGAATTTCGTACGTTTATCGCTGGTCGTGCACGATCACCTTTATCTGAAAACAAAAATTGTTAATGCTTTCAAAGCATTTGCTGTTCATCCCCCCTGGCGACAACCTGTCCACATTAGGCTAAAGTAATGTCTCATTTGATGAATGTCCGGAGTGACAATGTACGATCAATATGACGCCCTGATTTTCGATATGGACGGCACGATTCTTGATACTGAGCCGACACATCGAAAAGCGTGGCGTCAGGTGCTCCAGCGTTATGGATTAACGCTGGATGAAGCACGTATTATCGACTTCAATGGCGCACCAACCTGGCGGCTGTCGCAGTTCATCATTGAATCCAATCAGTCGTCACTCGACCCTCATCTTCTTGCCGCAGAAAAAACCGCTGCCGTGAAAGCGATGCTGCTGGAAAACGTGAAGCCACTGCCTTTAATGGAGGTGGTGAAAGCGTATCACGGGCGTCGTCCGATGGCGGTCGGTACCGGAAGCGAACACAGCATGGCAGAGGCGTTACTGACGCAGCTGGGCGTACGTGAGCTCTTTTCGGCCGTCGTCGGTGCTGACGACGTACAGCGTCATAAACCTGAGCCAGAAACCTTCTTACGCTGCGCTGAGCTGATGGGTGTGACGCCGGCACGTTGTGTGGTGTTTGAGGATGCGGACTTTGGTATTCAGGCAGCGAAGGCGGCAGGTATGGCTGTGGTGGATGTCCGCTTACTGTGAGTGACGTTCTTACCTATGCCTCGATGTTCGGCAGCAGCTTTTTAAGTGCAACGCTCCTGCCGGGAAGTTCTGAAGCACTGCTGATAGCACTATTGATAGCAAAAAAGACATCAGTTTACGGGTTGCTTTTGGCCGCATCACTGGGAAACACCTTGGGCGGCTTAACCAACATTCTTATTGGTCGCTTGCTGCCGTTAAAACGTCAGGGGCGATGGCATGACACAGCAATGACGTGGTTGCACCGACTGGGACCTGCAGCACTGTTATTCAGCTGGCTGCCAGTGATAGGTGATCTGCTCTGCGTTCTGGCAGGCTGGTTACGTTTCGCCTGGCTACCCGCGATGCTGTTTCTCGCTGTCGGCAAAACACTGCGTTATATCGTTATCGCGACTGCCACATTACAGGGTATGCAATGGTGGCATTGATTCGCACAGATTCGAGGCTACGGTTAACATTATGCTGAACAAAAATAAATTATTATCACAGCGGGGGGGTAATGTGATCCCGGACGTATCTAAAGCGCTCTCCTGGCTGGAAGCGCATCCCAATGCCCTTAAAGGTATTGGCCGTGGCATCGAGCGTGAAACGCTGCGTGTACAGGCAAATGGCGAGCTGGCAAAAAGCGGTCACCCGGAATCTCTGGGGGCGGCGCTGAAACATGACTGGATCACCACTGACTTTGCCGAAACGTTGCTGGAATTTATTACGCCAGTGGATCACAGCATTGATCATATGCTGGCATTCCTGCGCGATATCCATCGTCACGTTGCCCGTGAACTGGGTGATGAACGCATGTGGCCATTTAGTATGCCGTGCGTGATTGACGATGCGGACAATATTGAGCTGGCGCAATATGGCACGTCCAATATTGGTCAGATGAAGACGCTCTACCGCGAAGGGCTGAAAAACCGCTACGGCGCGTTGATGCAGACCATCTCCGGCATTCACTATAACTTCTCACTGCCACTCTCATTCTGGCAGGAGTGGGCTGACGTGAAAGATAAGGAAAGCGGAAAAGAGACCATCTCGGCGGGCTATCTGCGGCTGATCCGCAACTATTATCGCTTCGGCTGGGTGATCCCCTATCTGTTTGGCGCATCGCCTGCTATCAGCTCCAGCTTCCTGCAGGGCCGTGAGAGCGCGCTGCCGTTTGAAACCAACGACAAAGATACGATGTGGCTGCCGTACGCCACCTCACTGCGTCTGAGCGATTTAGGCTATACCAATAAATCGCAGAGCTCTCTGGGCATCACGTTTAACTCACTGGAAGGCTATGTCACTGCGCTGAAGAAAGCGATCAAGACACCGTCAGAAGAGTATGCAGCGATGGGCACTAAAGATGCCGACGGTAACTGGCTGCAGCTCAACACCAACGTGCTGCAGATTGAAAACGAGCTCTATGCGCCAATCCGGCCTAAGCGTGTGACACGCTCGGGTGAAGCGCCCTCTGATGCGCTGCTGCGTGGTGGTATTGAGTACATTGAAGTGCGTTCGCTGGATATCAATCCGTTCTCTGCAATCGGCGTAGATGAGAATCAGGTTCGCTTCCTCGACCTGTTCCTGATCTGGTGTACCCTGGCCGATGCGCCGGAAATGAGTGCAGATGAGTTGCAATGCACCCGTATAAACTGGAACCGGGTTGTGCTGGAAGGGCGTAAACCGGACCAGAAAATTGCCGTAGGCTGCGGAGAAGCGGAACATTCGCTGGTTGAAGTGGGCAAAACCCTGTTTGCCGATCTGCGTCGGGTTGCTGAAGTGTTAGACAGTCATAATCAGGACAGCACGGAATATCAGCAGGTTTGCGATCAACTGGTAGCATCGTTCGACGATCCTGAGCTAACCTACTCGGCGCGCATCCTTCAGGCAATGAAGGACAATGGTGTAACCGGAACCGGCGTGGCGCTGGCTGAACAGTATCGCCATCTGCTCTGCGAAGAGCCGCTGGAAGTGCTAACAGAAGAAGATTTCACGCGTCAGGCGCAGGCGTCTGTTGCTGCACAGCAGCAGCTGGAAGCAAATGATAAGCTGGATTTTGAAGCGTATCTGGCGAGCCGGGAAGGGTAGAAAAGAAAAAGGCCACATCAATGTGGCCAAATTAACATCTCTGTTGTCAGGGATGATGATAACAAATGCGCGTCTTTCATATATTCAGACGTTGGGCGAACAGAAAAGTTTCATCGTTTTAAAAAAAATTCTCAGAACAGGAGGTGACGTATGCCACTACTGGACAGTTTTACCGTTGATCACACCATCATGGGCGCACCGGCAGTTCGCGTGGCGAAAACCATGAAGACTCCGCATGGCGATACGATTACCGTTTTTGACCTGCGTTTTTGCCGCCCGAACATTGATATCCTCACTGAGCGTGGCATTCATACGCTGGAGCATCTCTTTGCCGGATTCATGCGTGATCACCTGAATGGTGATGGTGTGGAAATCGTCGATATCTCGCCAATGGGTTGCCGCACCGGCTTCTACATGAGCCTGATTGGTACACCAGACGAGCAGCGCGTTGCCAAAGCGTGGAAAGGGGCGATGGAAGATGTTCTGAAAGTGAAAGATCAGAACCAGATCCCTGAGCTGAATGAATACCAGTGCGGCAGCTACAAGCTGCACTCACTGGATGAAGCGCAGCAGATCGCCCGCAATGTGCTGGCGCATGAGATCGGCGTTAACCGCAACGAAGATCTGAAACTGCCTGCTGAAAAGCTGAAAGAACTGCACATCTAGTCAGGGCTTTGCTGCTAAAAAAAACGCCGCATCATGTCGATTGCGGCGTTTTTTTATCGCTTCAGGACCCTACCGATTTTTTCAGTGGCGTCTTCGGCGTGATGCGCACTTGTTTAATCATGTTGTCCTGCACGTCCAGAATATCGACGTTGTAGTGGCCGATCTGAACACGGGTGGCGATGGCAGGGATCTCTTCCAGCGCTTCCAGCAGCATGCCGTTGATGGTGCGCGCTTCCTGCTCTGGCAGCTGCCAGTTAAACGCCTTGTTAATTTCACGCACACTGGCGCTGCCTTCAATCAGCACGGACCCATCATTCTGCGGCATCACTTCTTCTGCCAGTGACGGTGACATGGAGGTGGTGAAGTCACCCACGATCTCCTCCAGAATGTCCTCTATCGTCACCAGCCCTTTGATGTCGCCATACTCATCCACCACCACGCCCGCTTTCTCTTTGTTGCGCTGGAACTTCACCAGTTGGGTGTTCAGCGGTGTCCCTTCCGGGATGTAGTAGATCTCATCGGCGGCACGCAGCAGCGTCTCTTTGGTGAACTCTTTTTTCTCCGTCATCATGCGCCAGGCTTCGCGCACCCGCAGCATGCCGACGCAGTCATCCAGTGAGTCCCGGAACAGCACAATGCGGCCGTGTGGCGAGTGGCTCAACTGGCGCACCACCGACTTCCAGTCATCGTTGATATTAATGCCGACGATCTCGTTACGCGGAACCATGATGTCATCAACGCTGACTTTCTCCAGGTCGAGCACGGAGAGCAGCATGTCCTGATTACGGCGTGACATCAGGCTACGTGACTCATAGACGATGGTACGCAACTCCTCTTTGCTCAGCGCGGAGTTAATGGCACCGTCAGCGCGGATACCCGCCATCCTCATCAGCAGACGCGTAATGGTGTTCAGTAGCCAGACCAGCGGCAGCATGATGTATTGCAGCGGGACCAGCAGCAGGCTGCTGGGAAAGGCGACGCGTTCGGGATAGAGGGCCGCCACTGTTTTTGGCAGCACTTCAGCAAATACCAGCACCACAAAGGTCAGGATACCGGTTGCGATCGCGACCCCTTCGTCACCGTGAATACGCATGCCAACAATGGTGGCAAGTGCGGAAGCCAGAATATTCACCAGGTTATTGCCGATTAATACCAGGCTGAGCAACCGGTCGGGGCGACGCAGTAACTTCTCCACCCGGCGTGCGGGGCGACTGCCGTTTTTAGCCTGATGGCGCAGCTTATAGCGGTTAAGCGTCATCATTCCGGTTTCCGACCCGGCAAACCAGGCGGAAACCAGTACCATGACGCAGAGAATAATAATCAGCGTGGTGGTTGAAACATTCTCCAACGCAGAACTTCCTTTTTAACGAGAGGTGGGGACAAGCAGATGCTGCAGGATGCGACTGCCGAAGTAAGCCATGGTTAACAGCATCGCACCGCTGCAGTTAAACCAGACGACGCGGCGACCACGCCAGCCTTCATGATAGTGCCCCCAGAGCAAAACGATATAAACAAACCACGCGATGATGGAGAGCACGGCTTTATCGACGTTTTCTGCGCTGAAGAGATCCTGCATATAAAACAGACCGGTGCAGAGCACCAGCGTCAACAGCACGACGCCCACCTGGGTGATGTGAAACATCTTACGTTCAATGGTCAGCAGCGGCGGCATATCCTGTGTGAACGCCAGGCGCTTGTTTTTTAACTGGTAATCGATCCACGCCAGCTGCAGTGCATAGAGCGCGGCAATAATCAGCGTCGCGTAGGCGAACAGCGACAGGCCGATATGGATCATCATGCCTGGCGTGGTTTCCAGATGGGTGATAAACGCATTGGGCACAAAAGTGGCGAAGGCCAGATTGATCAGCGCGAAGCTGTAAACAATCGGCAGCAGCAGCCAGCCACGGTTGCGTGACGCCACAATGGTCATGATGGCGCAAATCAACAGGCTGACCAGCGAGCCTATGTTGAGCAGGCTTAAATTCTGTCCGCTATCAACAGCAAATATGCGTTGCTGCAAGGCCACCGCGTGTGTCACCAGCGCCACACAGGCAGAGAGCATCGCCATTCGCCGCCAGCCGCCGTTACGTTTCAACAGGCTGGGAATGATCAGGGCAAGACTTAAGGAGTAGGCGAATAGCGCCACTATCGCGAAAACGAACATAGATCCTTTCAGGTTCAGTCAGATAAGGAAAAAGGCAGTATAGCGCCAGCCGAAGCAGGCTCCAAACGATCTGAGGGGCAATTGCAGAGATCGCTGAGGCTTCGTGTTATAATCCGCCGCATTCTGCCGATCAGGCGCCTCGCGATCTTTTTTTTAGTGAGAGACCATGTTTGATAATTTAACCGATCGTTTGTCGCAAACCCTGCGAAACATCAGCGGCCGCGGAAGGCTGACTGAAGAGAACATCAAAGAGACCCTGCGTGAAGTGCGCATGGCACTGCTTGAGGCTGACGTTGCGCTGCCGGTGGTGCGTGACTTCATCAACCGTGTGAAAGAGAGCGCGGTCGGCCATGATGTGAATAAAAGCCTGACTCCGGGTCAGGAGTTTATCAAAATCGTTCGTAACGAGCTGGTTACGGCGATGGGTGCAGAGAACAATGCACTCGACCTGGCTGCTCAGCCGCCAGCCGTGGTGCTGATGGCGGGTCTGCAGGGTGCCGGTAAAACGACCAGCGTCGCTAAGCTGGGTAAGTTCCTGCGTGAGAAGCACAAAAAGAAAGTCTTAGTGGTTTCTGCCGACGTCTATCGTCCGGCGGCAATCAAACAGCTGGAAACGCTGGCACAGCAGGTGGGCGTGGATTTCTGCCCATCCGATCTCAGCCAGAAGCCGGTCGATATCGTTAACAATGCGCTGCGTGAAGCTCGCCTGAAGTTCTACGATGTACTGCTGGTGGATACCGCCGGTCGTCTGCACGTTGACGAAGCGATGATGGACGAAATCAAACAGGTTCATGCCGCGATCAATCCGGTAGAAACGCTGTTTGTGGTCGATGCCATGACCGGTCAGGATGCGGCAAACACGGCTAAAGCTTTTAATGAAGCGCTACCGCTGACCGGTGTTATCCTGACCAAAGTCGATGGTGATGCACGAGGCGGTGCGGCGCTGTCGATTCGTCATATCACCGGTAAGCCGATTAAATTTATGGGTGTCGGTGAAAAAACCGATGCACTTGAGCCGTTCTATCCGGAGCGTATTGCTTCGCGTATCCTCGGCATGGGTGACGTGCTGTCACTGATCGAAGATATCGAAAGCAAGGTTGACCGCGATCAGGCTGAGAAACTGGCTAAGAAGCTGAAAACCGGCGACGGTTTTGATCTCAACGATTTCCTTGAGCAGCTGAAGCAGATGCGCAACATGGGCGGCATGGCCAGCCTGATGGGCAAACTGCCCGGTATGGGACAGTTGCCTGACAATGTGAAGTCACAGATGGATGACAAAGTGCTGGTGCGCATGGAAGCGATCATCAACTCGATGACACGCAAAGAGCGTGAGAAACCAGAGATCATCAAAGGCTCACGCAAGCGCCGCATTGCGACCGGCTCCGGTATGCAGGTGCAGGACGTTAACCGCTTATTGAAGCAGTTTGACGATATGCAGCGTATGATGAAGAAAATGAAGAAGGGCGGTATGGCGAAAATGATGCGCGGCATGAAGGGTATGATGCCGCCAGGTTTTCCTGGCCGCTAAAGCGTTCCACAAAAAAGCCCGAAATGGCACGGTTTAGGTTGCTTTTTTCGCCAAAATGAGTAAAATTTTCGGGCTTTTTATACAGCACCCGGACCCCGTTCCTCGATGGGGGCCGGGTGTTTTATTAACTGAAGAGGATGTTATGGTAACAATTCGTTTGGCACGTCACGGCGCTAAAAAGCGTCCGTTCTATCAGGTCGTCGTCACTGACAGCCGCAATGCACGCAACGGTCGTTTTATCGAGCGCGTTGGTTTCTTCAACCCGATCGCATCTGGTCAGGCTGAAGGTCTGCGTCTTGATCTGGATCGTATCGAGCACTGGGTTGGCCAGGGCGCAACGCTTTCTGATCGCGTTAACGCGCTGGTCAAAGAAGCTAAGAAAGCAGCTTAATCTGTCACGGTGGTGAGCATGAGCAGACAAATTGCCGCACAGCCTCCTGTTAACCCGATTGTATTGGGTAAGATGGGAGCCGCCTACGGTATTCGCGGCTGGCTCAAAGTGTTTTCCTCCACTGAAGACGCTGAAAGCATCTTCAACTACCAACCCTGGTTCATCCAGCGCGCCGGTAAATGGCAGCAGGTCGAACTGGAAGGTTGGAAGCACCACAATCAGGACCTGATCATCAAAGTCAAAGGCATTGAAGATCGGGATGCGGCGGCTCAGTTAACCAATTGCGAAATTCAGGTTGACTCGACGCAGTTGCCATCGCTGGAAGAGGGCGACTACTACTGGAAAGACCTTATGGGCTGCCAGGTAGTTAACCTTGAAGGCTACGAGATGGGTAAAGTCATCGATATGATGGAAACCGGCTCGAACGACGTTCTCGTCGTTAAGGCAAACCTGAAGGATGCATTCGGTGCTCAGGAGCGGTTAATTCCGTTTCTTGATGAACAGGTTATCAGGAAAGTCGATCTCTCTACTGGCATCATTGAGGTAGATTGGGATCCTGGTTTTTGATCTCCGAATCGAACGGTAACGTAACGGCGAATACAATGTGGATTGGTGTTATTAGCCTGTTTCCAGAAATGTTTCGCGCTATTACCGATTACGGGGTAACTGGCCGGGCTGTAAAAAACGGTCTGCTCAGCATTCAGAGCTGGAGTCCTCGTGACTTCACGCACGACCGGCACCGTACCGTGGATGATCGTCCTTACGGCGGCGGACCGGGAATGCTGATGATGGTACAACCCTTACGGGATGCCATCTCCGCAGCGAAAGCAGCGGCAGGTGATGGGGCCAGGGTGATATATCTTTCACCTCAGGGTCGCAAACTGGACCAACAGGGCGTTTGCGAACTGGCGGCACGGGACAAGTTAATTCTGGTCTGTGGCCGTTATGAAGGGATTGATGAGCGCGTAATCCAGACCGAAATTGATGAAGAATGGTCAATCGGTGATTACGTTCTCAGCGGCGGGGAACTGCCAGCGATGACGATGATTGACGCAGTCGCCCGGTTTATTCCTGGCGTGCTCGGCAAGCAGGCGTCAGCCGATGAGGATTCGTTCTCGGAAGGTTTGCTGGATTGTCCGCACTATACCCGACCTGAAGTGTTAGACGGCGTGGAGGTCCCGGCAGTATTACTGTCAGGCAACCATGCTGATATCCGCCGCTGGCGTCTGAAGCAGTCGCTAGGCCGTACCTGGCTGAGAAGACCTGAACTTCTGGAAAACCTGGCTCTGACTGAAGAGCAAGCAAGGTTGCTGAATGAGTTCCAGCGGGAATCTCAGCAGCAACAAAACGATGATGTGGAAGAGTAAGCTCTTCCCCGACTATCAGTTTACCCAGGATATGAGATTTAATTATGAGCAACATTATCAAGCAAATTGAACAAGAGCAGATGAAACAGGACGTACCTTCCTTCCGCCCGGGTGATTCCGTGGAAGTGAAAGTATGGGTCGTTGAAGGTTCTAAAAAACGTCTGCAGGCATTCGAGGGCGTGGTTATCGCTATCCGTAACCGCGGTCTGCACTCTGCATTCACTGTTCGCAAAATTTCTAACGGCGAAGGCGTTGAGCGTGTATTCCAGACTCATTCACCTGTAATTGACAGCATCGCTGTTAAACGTCGTGGCGCTGTGCGTAAAGCCAAACTGTACTACCTGCGTGAGCGTACTGGTAAGTCTGCTCGTATTAAAGAGCGTCTTAACTAAGGTATCGCTAACGCGACATCTAAAAGTTAATAGCAAACAAGGGGTTGGCATCTGCCAGCCCCTTTTTTATGTCATTGCCAACCTTGCTGCCTGCAGTTAACCGTCGTCCGGCCGCTGAAAATGATAAATCGCGGTATTAACCGGCCCTTCCTCTAATACGATCAGGCCATAGCGACAGCCAATGAACTGACCACCGCACTTCTCAGCCACGCCCCGACTGGCCAGGTTATCCTCTGCTGCCAGAATCTCAATCATCCGGGTCTCTGGGCGTGAAAACCCCAGCGGCAGCAACGCGGCCACCGCGCGGCTGGCGATTCCCTGACGCTGTGCATCACTGCGAACCCAGTAGCCAATTGCGCTGGTGTCACCCGGATGACGGGCAAAGCGTATTCCTGCGCCCCCCAGCAGCTGGTCATGCTGATCAACGATGGCAAACTCTTCCGCTTCCTCTTTCATCCGTTGCCAGTGGGTAAAGCGGATCCAGCTTTCTGCTTCATGAGGCTGATAATCATGATGCGCCCAGACCATCCACGGGATAAGGCTATCCAGCGAGGCATTAACCGCAGTGGTAAACGCAGATATGTCGCTGAGCTCAAAAGGTCGCAGATAAATATTTTGTGGTGATGGGTACATAACTCTCTCAGCGCGAACAGAATGATTCTTTTATTCTGCCTGTGGGTAGAAGAAAGGCAACAACCTTAACTGTAAACTTATTTGTACAATTGCGTTTGGTTTTTTGTGGTTGAGCTTTTTATTATATGCATGATTTTATTGGTTATTTTAAGTATATTTCGCACCCTTCTTGATCCGTGGTAATAAAAGTGTACATATAATATTGCGCTATGTATTGTCTGTGATACAGTATTTGCATTCCTCAGTGAGGAGTCCATGACTGCCAATACGAGCCAAAGGATCGCCATCATGCAAAAAGACGCGCTGAACAATGTGCATATCGCCGGTGAACAGGTATTAATCACGCCTGAAGAGCTGAAAGCGAAGTTTCCACTGACCACTGAACAGCAGGATCAGGTCGCGGCGTCGCGCCAGACCATCTCTGACATTATTGCCGGCCGCGATCCGCGTCTGCTGGTAGTGTGCGGACCCTGCTCAATTCACGATACCGAAGTGGCACTGGACTATGCTCGTCGTCTGCAAACCCTTTCTGAACAGCTGAAAGATCAGCTCTTTATCGTGATGCGCGTCTATTTTGAAAAACCTCGTACCACCGTCGGCTGGAAAGGGCTAATCAACGATCCTTTCATGGATAACTCGTTTGATATGGAAGCGGGTCTGCACATTGCGCGCCAGCTGCTGGTGAACCTGGTTGAAATGGGTTTGCCTCTGGCCACTGAAGCGCTGGATCCCAATAGTCCGCAATATCTGGGCGACCTGTTCAGCTGGTCTGCCATTGGCGCCCGTACCACTGAATCGCAGACGCACCGTGAAATGGCCTCGGGCCTGTCGATGCCGGTAGGCTTTAAAAATGGCACCGATGGCAGTCTGGGAACGGCAATCAACGCCATGCGTGCAGCCGCAATGCCACACCGTTTTGTCGGGATTAATCAGGCCGGTCAGGTCTGCCTGCTGCAGACTCAGGGCAATCCGGATGGTCACGTGATCCTGCGTGGCGGCAAAGCGCCGAACTACGGTCCTGAAGATGTCGCGCAGTGTGAAAAAGAGATGCTCAAGGCGGGACTGCGTCCAGCCTTAATGATAGATTGCAGCCATGGTAATTCGAACAAAGACTACAGCCGTCAGCCTGGCGTAGCGGAATCCGCTATTGCGCAGATCAAAGATGGGAACCGTTCAATCATTGGTTTGATGCTGGAAAGCCATATCAATGAAGGTAACCAGTCTTCTGAGCAGCCACGCAGCGAAATGAAGTATGGCGTTTCCGTAACCGATGCATGCATCAACTGGGAAGTGACCGAAACGTTGCTGCGTGAAATGCATCAGGATCTGCAGGGAGTGCTGTCGGCGCGTCTGTCACAAGAGGTGTAAGAGCAATGGTGGCTGAACTGACCGCGTTACGCGATCAAATTGACAGTGTTGATAAAGCGCTGCTGGATCTGCTGGCTAAGCGACTGGAACTGGTGGCCGAAGTAGGTGAAGTGAAGAGCCGTTACGGCCTGCCTATCTATGTGCCTGAGCGTGAGGCGTCGATGCTGGCTTCGCGTCGCAAAGAGGCCGAAGCGCTCGGCGTACCACCGGATCTGATTGAGGATGTGCTGCGTCGCGTGATGCGGGAATCCTATACCAGCGAGAATGACAAAGGCTTTAAAACTCTCTGTCCTGAACTGCGCCCGGTGGTGATTGTCGGTGGTAAGGGCCAGATGGGCCGGCTGTTTGAAAAAATGCTCGGGCTATCAGGCTACACGGTTAAAACGCTGGATAAAGAGGACTGGCCTCAGGCTGAGACTCTGCTCAGCGATGCCGGAATGGTGATCATTAGCGTGCCGATTCACCTGACAGAGCAGGTAATTGCCCAACTGCCACCACTGCCGGAAGATTGTATTCTGGTCGATCTGGCGTCGGTCAAAAACCGGCCTCTGCAGGCAATGCTGGCTGCCCATAACGGGCCTGTGCTGGGTCTGCATCCGATGTTTGGCCCGGACAGCGGCAGCCTGGCAAAACAGGTGGTGGTCTGGTGTGATGGACGACAACCGGAAGCGTATCAGTGGTTCCTGGAGCAGATTCAGGTCTGGGGGGCGCGTCTGCATCGTATCAGCGCTGTTGAGCATGACCAGAACATGGCATTCATTCAGGCGCTGCGTCACTTTGCTACCTTCGCTTATGGTCTGCATTTAGCCGAAGAGAACGTCAATCTGGATCAGCTGCTGGCGCTCTCGTCGCCCATTTACCGGCTTGAACTGGCGATGGTGGGGCGGTTGTTCGCTCAGGATCCGCAACTCTATGCGGATATCATCATGTCTTCAGAGAGTAATCTGGCGCTGATAAAACGCTATTACCAGCGGTTTGGCGAAGCGATTGCGCTGCTGGAGCAGGGCGACAAGCAGGCGTTTATCGCCAGCTTTAACCGGGTTGAACAGTGGTTTGGCGATCACGCAAAACGCTTCCTGGTCGAAAGCCGAAGCCTGTTGCGATCGGCCAATGACAGCCGCCCATAAATGACAGCCATCCATCAATGAAAAAGGCATCCAGTTGGATGCCTTTTTTCTTCTTTTTATTCGCCAGGTTCAGCGGGCACCACATTTTCGCTGGGGTAACAGCCCAGTACCTTCAGAGAGCGGGTCATGGTCTGTAATTCCTGCAGCGCCTGCTGCATCCGCTCTGATTGCAGGTTGCCCTGCACATCAATGTAAAACATCTCTTCCCACGGATTACCATTAATCGGGCGGGACTCCAGCTTGCTCATAATCAGGTTGTGCTGACGCAGTACCAGCAGCGCGTCGACCAGCGCACCCGCCTGCTGGCCGGTTGCCATAATCAGCGTGGTTTTCGCTGGCACCTGGTCAGAAACCTCGATTGCTTTGCGGGCCAGCACGATAAAGCGGGTGTGATTCTGCTGCTGATTCGCCAGATTACGTTCCAGCACCTGCAGCTGATACAGTTCGCCGCCGGCCTCACTGCCCAGCGCCGCCACCTTAGGTGAGTTGAGCGCAGCCACTTTCTCCATCGCTGCCGCGGTACTCTCGGTGTATTCGATTTTCCAGTGCGGGAAACGATTAATAAACTGGCTGCACTGCTGGAACGGTTGAGGATGGCTGTAAACCGTCTCAATCTGCTGAAGATCGGTGGGGCCATTCACCAGCACGCAGTGGTCGATAGGCAATGTCAGCTCGCCCACGATTGAGAGGCTTGTCTGTTGCAGCAGATCGTAGACATCGTTGATCGAGCCTGAACTGGTATTCTCAATCGGCATCACGGCGTAATCAGCTACGCCATTTTCGACCTGTTTGATGATGTCGTGAAACTTCAGGCAGCCACACTCCACCATGCTATCGAAATGGCGCGACGCGTAGTTGCGTGCTGCAAGATGCGAGTAAGAGCCTTTCGGGCCCAGGAAGGCGATACGGGCGGCATGCGCATGGGGATGGTTGAGGTTTTTTTGCAGCAGCGCTTGCTGAGTCAGCACGGAATCTTCAATTACCAGCTGGAACATACGGGTGATGTAGTGCGCATCCAGGTTGTGTGCCTTACCCAGTACGATGAGATTCTCCAGTAGCGCGCGTTCGCGCTCCACATCCCGAATCGGGCGATGCGTCGCCAGTTTCGCTTGTGCAACTTCCACTGCCAGCAAACGACGCTCGGCCAGCAGCGTCAGAAGTTTTTTATCCACGGCGCTGATTTTATCGCGTAGCGCCAGCAATGGATTATCGGGATTCATAGGGCTCACCTGTATGCTATCCAAAAAAAAAGCCTCCCGGTTGGGAGGCTTCGGTGTTCGTCTTCGCTTTCATTTTCACACGACGAATGGCCTCCCGTTCAGGGGAAGGTAAAAAAGAAAGCGAAGAAAAACAGATCAGGTTTCATTGTTATGTCCGAAAAGAGAGTGACCTGAGAGTAACCGTACTGCTTAAAAGCTGTCAATAAAAAACGCGCCCGCAGGCGCGTTAAGAAACAGCGTTAAGAAAATCAGGACTCTTCGTCGGCGGGAATGATGTCTTTCACGCTGGCACTGGCGCGGCGTGCTTCAGACTTATGCTGAACTTTATTCAGCTGACGCTCGAGCTTGGCAATCAAATCGTTGATAGCGGTATACATATCATCGTGCTTGGCGCTGGCCACCAGAGTCCCGTTAGGTGTGTTAATAGTGGCGTCAGCCACGAATTCTTTGGGCTCTTTGGAAAGGACAATATGTGGATTAATCAGGTCGGTTTGCCATTTTTCGAGCTTGGCGAGACGGTCTTCAACATGGCTTCGGATTGCCGGAGTGATGTCCATTTGTTTACTGGTAATGTTCAGAATCATCGTTCTTACCTCTCTGTCATTTCCGTCTTGGTCTTCTCAGCATAGCGCGAAAAAGCGTTCAATGTGGGATTTCGATCACGAAAAAATGTCACTTTTTGTCAGTCACAACATTCTGTGAGAAAGGCAGAGAAACTGGCCGAAATGGCTTGAAGCGAAACGATTAACACGGCATGCTTGATGAGTTAGCTCGCTGAGAACAGATCCAAATCTGACTGTTCTGTGAGCAAAAAAAAGCAGCCCTGAGAGGCTGCTTTTTTTATGGCTGAAAATCCTTCGAACGATCAGCTTTTGTTAGCTGCAATGATTTTCGCCACTTTATCGGCTTCAGCGTTCAGCTGCAGATTGCGGTAAGCATTCTCCATCAGCGGCAGGGCATCGTGTGTTGCCTGCGTATCCGGATAATCGCGCATCATACCTTCGACACGGTTAACAACCGCGACATAAGCCTCACGCTTAGTATAGAATTGCGCCACTGACAGCTCATATTTAGCCAGACGGTCTTTCAGATAGACCAGGCGTTTCTGAGCATCAGCCGCATACTGGCTGTTCGGGTAACTCCGCAGCAGCTGGGAAAAGTCGCGGAAAGCATCACGAGCGTGCGTCGGATCGCGGTCAGAACGATCAATACCAAAGAAGCCCTGCAGCGCGGAGTCATCCAGCGCCATGTCCGTCAGACCTTTCATATAGATGACATAGTCAATGTTCGGATGCGTGGGGTTCAGACGCATAAAGCGAGCAATGGCAGCCTGCGCCAGGGGCAGATCGGCATTTTTATAGTACGCGTAGATTAAATCCAGCTGCACCTGCTGCGAATAAGGACCGAACGGATAACGATTATCCAGCGCTTCCAGTTGCTTAATCGCAGCTTTAAAGTTACCGTCCTGCAGCTTTTGCTGCGCTGTAGCATAGATTTCAGAAGGCGGGCTGTCCGGTACCGCGTCATTTGAGCCGGAACAACCAACAAGTGCCAGGCTCAGTGTGGCAGCAGCCACCAGATGTTTCATACGCGTCATGACGAAGTGATTATCCTCAAATGTTATGGCGGAAGCTGTCCGTATAGCTCCCGGTAATGACCAGGTACGATAGCACATTATATTAAACGGCATCGCCGTGAAAACCCAACGTTAACGAAGAAGCTGTATATGGCACAACAAGTTCAACTCACCGCAACGGTATCCGAATCACAACTCGGACAACGCTTAGATCAGACTTTGGCGGAATTGTTCCCTGATTATTCACGTTCTCGCATAAAAGAGTGGATCCTCGATCGTCGCGTTACTGTAAACGGCGTCATGGTCGATACACCCAAAGAAAAAGTGCTGGGCGGCGAGCTGGTCGCGATTGACGCTGAGATCGAGGAGGCGCAGCGCTGGGAACCGCAGAATCTGCCACTCGACATCGTTTATGAAGATGAAGACATTATTGTCATCAACAAACCACGCGACTTCGTGGTTCACCCTGGCGCCGGTAATCCGGATGGCACGGTGTTAAACGCCTTACTTCATCACTATCCGGCGATTATGGATGTGCCGCGCGCGGGCATCGTACACCGGCTGGATAAAGACACCACCGGCTTAATGGTGGTCGCGAAAACCGTTCCGGCTCAGACGCATCTGGTGGACTCGCTGCAGCGTCGCGAAATCACCCGTGAATATGAAGCGGTTGCGATTGGCAATATGACTGCGGGCGGCACCGTTGAGCAGCCTATCAGCCGTCACTCAACCAAACGCACCCACATGGCGGTACACCCAATGGGTAAACCGGCGGTCACGCATTACCGCATCATGGAGCACTTCCGGGCCCATACCCGTCTGCGCCTGCGTCTGGAAACCGGTCGTACTCACCAGATCCGTGTGCATATGTCTCACATCAGCCATCCGCTGGTGGGCGATCCGCTTTACGGTGGCCGTCCGCGTCCACCAAAAGGCGCGTCAGAGGCATTTATTACTACGCTGCGCGGTTTCGATCGTCAGGCACTGCACGCCACGATGTTGCGCCTCTATCACCCCATCAGCGGTATTGAAATGGAATTCCATGCTGCGCTTCCGCAGGACATGGTTGATTTAATCGCGGCGTTAAAAGCAGACACTGAAGAATTTAAAGACCAGTTGAATTGGTAATGAATCTGATGACTCCTCAATGGCCCGCTCCGTCACGCGTTCGGGCCTGCTCGACGCAGCGACAGGGCGGCATCAGCACATCGCCCTGGGATGCACTGAATCTCGGCGGGCATGTGGGAGATAATCCGGATGCGGTGGCGCGTAACCGGCAGTTGCTGTTGGAAGAGGCGGGTTTACCTGCCATGCCGCAGTGGCTGGATCAGGTTCATGGCACTGAGGTTGTGCGTCTGACTGCAGGGGAAAGTACGCCATTACGTGCTGATGCCTGTATTACCGATCAGCCCGGCGTCGTCTGTGCCATCATGACCGCTGACTGTCTTCCGGTCCTGTTCTGTTCGCAGGATGGGACGGAAGTGGCGGCGGCACATGCAGGCTGGCGCGGACTTTGTGGGGGTGTACTGGAAAATACGCTGGCGCAGTTTCGTTCGCCGCCTGATCAGATTCATGCCTGGCTTGGACCGGCAATCGGACCTGATGCGTTTGAGGTCGGCGAAGAAGTCCGTCAGGCCTTTATGGCTCAGGATCCCAGGGCTGTGCAGGCTTTCCGTCCATCAGGTGACCGCTTTTACGCCGACATCGGCCTGCTGGCGCAGATGCGACTACAGGCAGCGGGCGTGAATTCAATCAGCGCCAGCAGCCGTTGTACCTTTACGCAGCGCGACGATTTCTTCTCTTTCCGCCGCGATGGGATCACCGGGCGTATGGCAACTTTGATCTGGCTGTTATAACCTTACGCCATAAGACGGTCCAGTTAGCGTATTTTTTACTCAAATCTCAGGTCATTAACCTTGAAATTTTGAGGGATGACCTCATTTAATCTCCAGTAGCATTTTGACCTGTAATGGGAGGAATTATGCGTCTGGATCGTCTTACTAATAAATTTCAGCTGGCTCTCGCCGACGCGCAGTCCCTCGCTCTGGGACACGACAATCAATTCATCGAACCTCTGCATCTGATGAGCGCATTGCTCAAACAGGAAGGCGGATCGGTTTCACCTTTACTGACTTCGGCCGGTGTCGACGTTACGCCATTTCGCGCTCAGGTTGAGCAGGCTATTGATCGCCTGCCACAAGTTGAAGGCAGCGAAGGCGATGTACAACCCTCATCTGACCTCGTCCGGGTATTAAACCTGTGCGACAAGCTGGCGCAGAAGCGCAACGATAACTTTATTTCATCCGAATTATTTGTTCTGGCCGCGCTGGAATCGCGGGGCTCACTGGCCGATCTGCTCAAAGCAGCGGGCGCAACGCGCGAAAAAATCACCAGTGCGATTGAACAGATGCGGGGAGGAGACAACGTGAACGATCAGGGGGCTGAAGATCAGCGCCAGGCTTTAAAAAAATACACTATCGACCTGACCGAGCGGGCAGAGAAGGGCAAACTCGACCCGGTCATCGGTCGTGACGAAGAGATTCGCCGCACCATCCAGGTTCTGCAGCGCCGTACCAAAAACAACCCGGTACTGATTGGTGAACCTGGCGTGGGTAAAACCGCGATTGTCGAAGGGCTGGCGCAGCGCATCATCAATGGTGAAGTGCCTGAGGGTCTGAAAGGACGTCGGGTACTGGCGCTGGATATGGGGGCGCTGGTGGCCGGGGCGAAATATCGCGGTGAATTCGAAGAGCGTCTGAAAGGCGTTCTGAGTGACCTGTCGAAACAGGAAGGCAACGTCATTCTGTTTATTGACGAGCTGCACACCATGGTGGGAGCCGGTAAAGCGGACGGTGCGATGGACGCCGGCAATATGCTTAAACCTGCGCTGGCGCGTGGTGAACTGCACTGTGTGGGTGCCACTACGCTTGATGAGTATCGCCAGTACATTGAAAAAGATGCCGCGCTGGAGCGTCGTTTCCAGAAAGTCTTTGTGGCTGAGCCGAGTGTGGAAGATACCATCGCCATTCTGCGTGGTCTGAAAGAGCGTTATGAACTGCATCACCATGTGCAAATCACTGACCCGGCGATTGTCGCGGCGGCAACCCTGTCTCATCGTTATATTGCTGACCGGCAGCTGCCGGATAAAGCGATTGACCTGATCGATGAAGCAGCTTCCAGCATTCGTATGCAGATGGACTCGAAGCCGGAGTCACTGGATCGCCTTGAGCGCCGTATCATTCAGCTGAAGCTGGAGCAGCAGGCGCTGAAGAAAGAGGCGGACGATGCCAGTATCAAGCGTCTTGAAATGCTGGAAACCGAGCTCAACCAGAAAGAGCGCGAATACGCCGAGCTGGAAGATGAGTGGAAGACAGAGAAAGCCTCGCTGTCCGGCACGCAGAACATTAAAGCGGAACTTGAGCAGGCGCGTCTGAATTTAGAGCAGGCACGTCGCCAGGGTGACCTCGCTCAGATGTCAGAGCTGCAGTACGGTAAAATTCCGGCACTGGAAAAACAGTTAGCTGCAGCGACTCAGGCGGAAGGCAAGACCATGAAGTTACTGCGTAACCGGGTAACCGATGTTGAGATTGCCGATGTGCTGGCACGCTGGACCGGTATCCCGGTCGCACGAATGATGGAAGGTGAGCGCGATAAGTTACTGCGCATGGAGCAGGACTTACATGGCCGGGTCATCGGACAGGATGAAGCGGTTGAGGCGGTATCGAATGCTATTCGCCGTAGTCGCGCAGGCCTTTCTGATCCAAACCGGCCTATCGGTTCCTTCCTGTTCCTGGGGCCAACCGGGGTCGGTAAGACGGAGTTGTGTAAAGCGCTGGCTAACTTCCTGTTCGACAGTGACGATGCGATGGTTCGTATCGACATGTCTGAATTTATGGAAAAACACTCAGTATCACGGCTGGTGGGTGCACCTCCGGGTTATGTCGGCTATGAAGAGGGCGGTTATCTGACCGAAGCTGTGCGCCGTCGGCCTTATTCGGTCATCCTGCTGGATGAAGTAGAGAAAGCGCATCCTGATGTCTTTAACATTCTGCTGCAGGTGCTGGATGATGGGCGTCTGACGGATGGGCAGGGCCGCACGGTCGATTTCCGTAACAGCGTGGTGATTATGACCTCTAACCTGGGATCAGATTTAATCCAGGAGCGGTTCGGCAATCTCAGTTACCCGGAAATGAAAGATATCGTGATGGGTGTGGTCGGACAGCATTTCCGACCTGAGTTCGTCAACCGTATTGATGAGGTGGTGGTGTTCCATCCGCTGGCTGAGAAACATATTGCGTCCATTGCGCAGATTCAGCTGCAGCGGCTGTACAAACGTCTGGATGAACGGGGTTATCAGCTGCACATCTCTGATGATGCGATCAAACTGCTGGCGGAGAACGGATATGATCCGGTCTACGGTGCACGTCCGCTGAAACGTGCGATACAGCAGCAGATCGAGAACCCGCTGGCTCAGCAGATCCTTGCCGGTTCGCTGGTGCCAGGCAAAACCATCGAAATGGATGTGGAGAACAACATCATTACTGCACATCAGTAAGGGTGTGGAACGAAAAACGGGCCTCTGGCCCGTTTTTTTTGCCCTTTTAAGGGATTTTTGCTTATTTAATACTCCCTTTGAGTGCAAAATGAACGGTCAGTAAAAAAGTCTCAATTTGCACTTGCGCTATCTGAGCCGTTCCCTATAATGCGCCTCCACTGACACGGCAAACCGGAAA
>NZ_JALNPO010000015.1:0-90630 GCF_024520895.1 Pantoea sp. Fr-CA_6
GAACTCAGAAGTGAAACGCCGTAGCGCCGATGGTAGTGTGGGGTCTCCCCATGCGAGAGTAGGGAACTGCCAGGCATCAAATTCGTTCCTTTTCCCCTGACAAGGAAAATAACAGGAACAGACGGCCATCAGCCAGTTGCTGACAGCTGTGAAAGAATCGGTGGAGCGGTAGTTCAGTTGGTTAGAATACCTGCCTGTCACGCAGGGGGTCGCGGGTTCGAGCCCCGTCCGTTCCGCCACTTAATTGGAAAGCCCTGACTTAACGGTCAGGGCTTTTTCCATTGCAGCAAATTCAACACGGAAAAATACACCGCGCTGATTCTCTTCGATCTCCCGGATCATTTTAACGATCGCTAATTCTTTGAATCTGAAGCGATAATCGCGCAATCGATCCCACCCCTTCCAAATTGTGTGCGGGCAGACCCCGATCAGGCCTGCCCCTGTAGACTTCAGGTACGCCACGGCTGGTCAGCTGTCCACTCACTCAGAAAATCGATAAAAGCGCGCACACGCTGGCTTACGCCAATATCACTGTAGTAAACAGCATGGAAGGGCATCTCGACCGGCAGACGCTGATCGGCCAACACTTCCACCAGTTTTCCCTCAGCAACTTCACGATCGATCATATAGTCCGACAGGCAGGCAATACCATTACCGGTAAGACAGAGCTGCTTGATCGTCTCTCCACTGTTAGAGGAGATAGCCCAGCTAATATCATAGAGTTCGCCGCTTTCAAGGGAGACGGGCCAGCGATTGAGTCGTGGGGAATCATCAAAGCCAAGACAATGGTGATTATCCAGCTCAGCCACCGTTTGCGGTGTCCCATGCTCACGGAGATAGGCGGGTGAAGCAACCATCTTGCGAAAGCTCCTGAACAGCAGCCGGGCGCGCAGCGTTGAGTCGGTGAGATTGCCGGCGCGAATGGCGATATCCACTTTCCGCTCAATCAGATTGATAAAACTCTCTGAGGAGATCAAAGAAAGAGTCACGTCAGGATAGCGCAGACGAAAGGGTTTAATCATCGGCATCAGCAAATGCAGAATGACTGGCGTCGCGGCATCAACGCGCAGTAGTCCTTTAGGCGCCTGTAAACTCTCGATCAAATCGCTTTCTGCCGTGGTCATCTCCTGCAAAAAACGTTGAACATGGCGAAAATAGCGTTCGCCCTCCTGCGTAAGCGCCAGCTGCCGTGTTGTGCGGGTCAGCAGGGCAATACCCAGCTTGCTCTCCAGCTTTTTAACTGTCCTGCTGACGGCAGAGTTAGCCATCTTCAGCTGTTCAGCAGCGCGACTGAAACTTCCACTTTCTACTACGCTGACAAACACTTTTAGTTCATCAGAAGATGCCTTCATTCTTCCTCCCTGCAGTCACATGGCCATTAAGCCAGTTTATGACTGATAATGCTGTTATAACCAGTACAGGAGCCGTTAACGATGACATCGGGGATCTCACCGCCTGATCTGCCTCGTTTTGCTTAGCGAACGTAAAAGGGCTGCTTTATTCTGGAAAAGGTGATGAATTCTGACATTCACCTGCATCCATTGAAACCCCGGTCTAAAATCCCTATAACAGACAGGTGTTAACTGTATTTTGAATCATCAGCCAGGCGGGAAAGTGCGCAAAAAAACTTATGCAATGCGATATGTAGCAGGACAACCAGTGGAACAGATCTTTCCACCTGGCGCGATGCTCCATCTCGGTCAGGCACTGCCACCCGGCGCACCCTTGCCCGCGCACCCAAACCTCAAAGTTCTGGTATGGAACATCTTCAAGCAGCAACGCGCAGACTGGATGTCGGTACTGGAAGGATTTGGTAAAGATGCGCACCTGGTATTACTGCAGGAAGCGCAGACCACTCCAGAACTGGTGGAGTTTGCCACCAGTAATTATCTTGCTGCCGATCAGGTACCTGCCTTTGTGCTGCCTCAGCATCCCTCTGGGGTGATGACGCTCGCCTCTGCGCACCCGGTCTATTGCTGCCCGTTGCGTGAGCGTGAGCCTCTGCTGAGGCTGTCAAAATCGGCACTGGTCACGGCGTATCCGCTGCCCACGGGTGAAATGCTGATGGTCGTGAACATCCATGCGGTAAATTTCAGCCTGGGCGTCGACGTCTACAGTAAACAGCTGGGGCCAATCGGGGAGCAGATCATGCATCACCAGGGGCCGGTGATTATGGCCGGGGATTTCAATGCCTGGAGCCGTCAGCGTATCAATGCACTCTACCGTTTTGCACAGCGAATGAAGCTGGAAGAGGTCATGTTCACTGCCGATCACCGCCGTAAAGCCTTTGGTCGCCCGCTGGATTTCGTCTTCTATCGCGATCTCAGGGTGAGTGAGGCATCCGTACTGGTGACGCGCGCGTCCGACCATAACCCCTTACTGGTGGAGTTCAGTTCAGGAAGCTAGTCCGGTGCATTAAGCGAGCCTGCAAAGGGGAGGGAAGTCCGGCAGATGAGTAAACGGTGGCGGATGAATAAAAGAAAAAGGCTGACAAATGTCAGCCTTTTCAACGTATCAGGTATCAGGTGTTGCGTTATTATTCACAAACAGCGTTAAGTTATCGCCGGGTTGAATATCTTTCGCACTGTCCAGCACACTGTTCCAGCGCATCACGTCTTTGATGTTAACGCCGTGATGACGGGCAATACTGTCAAGAGAATCACCCTTACGAACACGATAGGTGATGCTGTTGCCGTTATCAGCCAGTCGGGTGCCATTCGAACCAATGGTCAGAGTCTGACCCGGTCGGATATCAGCACCGCGCAGGTTGTTATCCTGCTTCAGTGTCGAGACGCTAACGCCAAGTTTTGAGGCGATACCAGAGAGCGTATCACCCCGTCGCACTTTGTACCCGCCACTCGCACTGGCTTTCGCAAGCTGAGTAGGCTGTACCGCTGCGATGTCACCGGAAGCCAGTGAGTTACGCAGTTTCGCGACGTTCGACTTCGGCACCATAATATAGTGTGGGCCGTTTGGCGCTGTTGCACCGCCTTTATAACCGGTATTGAAGCTCTTCAGTTTCGTGAGCGACATACCCGCCATTTCGGCAGCCTGCGTCAGCTGTATCTGCTGACCCACTTCCACTCGCGCCAGAGCACGACTTTCATTAGGTGTCGGCAGTTTGATACCGTAACGCTTGTTATTTTTGAGCAGTTCACTCAGAGCTAACATTTTAGGCACATACACGGTCGTTTCGCGTGGCAGCGATAAATGCCAGAAGTCAGTCGGCTTACCGCGCGCCTTGTTCTGCTTTATCGCTTTGAGTACACGTCCTTCACCACTGTTGTACGCTGCGATGGTTAATAACCAGTCGCCGTCAAACATGGTGTTAAGACGCTGCATCATATCCAGCGCAACTTTCGTGGATGCGACCACATCGCGTCGCCCATCGTAATACTGGTTCTGTTTCAAACCATAGTTTCGACCTGTTGCAGCAACAATCTGCCAGATACCAGCGGCATTGGCGGATGAAGTTGCCCGGGGGTCAAAAGCGCTCTCCACTATGGGTAGCAGTACCAGTTCCATCGGCATTTTACGTTTCTGTATCTGCTCGACTATCCAGTACATGTACGGCTCTGCCCGTAATGTTACATCGTGGAGATAGCTCTTATTTTTTAAAAATTTACTTTTTTGTTCGCGGATTGCCGGGTTTTCCGGAATCCCCATCTTCAACTCGTCACTAATGAAACTCCAGAGATCTGCGTCTGCTGCGAGGCCAGTTCCATCTTCCTGCCATCGCGGCGACAAAAACTCGTCTCCGTACTTTCCATTTTCACCTTGACCAGCTGAAGACAGACTCTGTGCATGCTGTACCGGGATATTGGCATCGTTCCTGGACGCCTGACATCCTACCAGCAAGACTGAGGCGAGTAAGATCGCTTTAGCCTTCATGTGTGTGTCAATAGTTCGCTTAAAAGACGAGCAACTATACGTGACGACTTTTCACAACACAACCCGAAAAATCAAAAAGCGTCTTTCTTCTCGCGTAGAACGGCAAATGAACGCCATACGGGTTCATCAGTAACGTTAACGTTTAATGCCCTTTGTAAATCAACGTCTTGTGTGCGAAGAAATAAATTTATTGTCCGTTCGTGCGCCAGTTTTGTGGGCAAACTAATGCCATTTTCAGCGCGTAAGTCCTTAATTTTCTGATATTCGGCCGTTATTTGTGGGTCATGGGGCAGAATAGCCGCAGCAAACTTCAGATTGGATAAAGTATATTCATGTGCGCAGCAGACTAATGTTTCACCTGGAAGCTGGTTAAGCTTTTGAAAGGAATCATACATCTGCTCTGCCGTGCCCTCAAAAAGGCGCCCGCAGCCGCCCGAAAAGAGTGTGTCACCACAGAAAAGATAAGGTGAGCTGTAATATGAGATATGTCCTAAAGTGTGACCAGGGGTGTGGATCACCTCAAACGTCAGGCCCAGTACCGTGACCTTATCGCCTTCGCTGACTATCGTTCTGGCCCCTTTAGCCGCGGTTTCCTGGGGACCATAGACCTCAAGCTGAGGGAAATGCTCGCACAGTGTTTTCACTCCGCCCGTGTGGTCGTTATGGTGGTGAGTCAGCAGAATAGCGACCGGCTGCCAGCCGTTGGAGGCCATTTTTTCTAACACCGGTTGGGCTTCGCCGGGATCGACAATCAGGCATTTACCGTCATCATCAGTCAGCGTCCAGATGTAGTTGTCCTGCAACGCAGGAATACTGGTAAGATTCATCATCACCTCTCGCAGGTCGTAGGAAAAGGAAGAGCGTAAAGCATGAAGCCCGCTAAATCACGCCAGATTCTGAACGCACCGCTGTCATGGCGCGATATGCCGTGGGGAGATTATTTCCGCGACGCGCTAACGCAGCAGCTTCAGCCTTACCTTGGAAAGCTTTATGGCTTTCATATGCTTAAGCTTGGCAACCTCAGCGCAGAAATCAACACCGAAAACTGTGCTATTTCACATCAGGTCAATGTTGGCAGGGAAGGTGAGCTGTTACAGGTGCTGGCTGACCCGATGCAACTGCCGTTTGAGTCGAAGTCGATCGATGCCTGTTTGCTGGCCCATACGCTCGCCTGGAGCCAGGATCCTCACCGGGTGTTACGTGAAGTAGATAGGGTGTTAATTGATGATGGCTGGATGATTATCAGCGGCTTCAATCCATTCAGCCTGCTCGGCGTGAGTAAGATGGTGCCGGGCCTGAACCGCAAAGCCCCCTGGAGCGGACGGATGTTCAGCCAGGTGCGGTTAGTCGACTGGCTGGGACTGTTGAATTATGAGGTAGTCTATCGCACCCGCTTTCAGGTGCTGCCGTGGCATCGGCAGGGCGGAAAACTGATCAGCGCCCACTTACCGGCGCTGGGCTGTCTGAATATTGTGGTGGCACGTAAACGCACCTTCCCGCTGCTGCCGACCCGGGCTAAGAAGAGTATGAGCACCAGCAAGATCCGCCAGACGGTCAATGCCACACGCCAGTTCCGGCAGGCAGAGGATCAGGATTCGGTTTTATAACCGATATCCTCAAAAGCGGGATTTTCAGCCGCGCTGCGGGCCAGCACGTCGCAGCGCTCATTTTCCGGATGTCCGGCATGGCCTTTAACCCACTCCCACTGAATCTTATGGGTGCTGAGTGCTAAGTCGAGACGCTGCCAGAGATCGACATTCTTCACCGGCTTTTTGTCGGCGGTTTTCCAGCCACGCTTTTTCCAGTTATGGATCCAGCTGGTAATTCCCTGACGCACATACTGACTGTCGGTACTGAGCACCACATCGCACGGCTGGGTCAGCGCTTCCAGTGAGACAATCGCCGCCATCAGCTCCATCCGGTTATTGGTGGTAAGGTGATAGCCCGCGCTGAAGGTTTTCTCATGCTGACCGTAGCGTAAAATCGCCCCATAACCGCCGGGACCAGGATTTCCAAGACAGGATCCATCGGTGAATATTTCTACCTGTTTGCGCATCTCTGGTAGACTTCCTCTCAAAAACGCTAAGTCTGACATAAAACGGGTCTTATGAGCACTGCAAATAACCGCCAGATCGTTCTCGATACTGAAACCACCGGCATGAACATGATCGGGGTACATTATGAGGGGCACCGCATCATTGAGATTGGTGCGGTAGAGGTGATTAACCGTCGCCTGACCGGTAACAATTTCCATATGTATCTCAAGCCCGATCGGCTGGTCGATCCCGAAGCCTTTGGCGTACACGGCATTGCCGATGAGTTCCTGGCCGACAAGCCTGCATTCAGCGAGATTGCCGATGAGTTTCTCGACTACATTCGCGGTGCTGAATTAGTGATCCATAACGCCCCGTTTGATATCGGCTTTATGGACTACGAGTTTGCAAAGCTGAACCGCGGCATTGAGAAAACCGAAACCTTCTGCAAAATCACCGACAGTCTGGCGCTGGCGCGCCGTATGTTTCCCGGCAAGCGCAACAGCCTTGATGCGCTTTGCTCGCGTTACGAAATAGATAACAGCAAACGAACCCTGCACGGCGCACTGCTCGATGCCGAGATTCTGGCTGAAGTCTTCCTGACGATGACCGGCGGACAGACGTCACTCTCCTTTTTATCGGAAAGTGAAAGCGCCCGACAGGCGCAGGGAGAGAGCATCCAGCGCATCGTGCGTCCCACCTCTGCACTGCGCGTGGTCACGGCCAGCGATGAAGAAGTGGTTGCCCATGAGTCACGTCTGGATCTGGTGATGAAAAAGGGTGGCAGCTGCCTGTGGCGCGGCTGAATTACGCATTTTTGTGGATAAAATCAACGGCAAGCTGAAAAAAACAGCAAACGATTTGTTCGCCTGGAAAAAGCGTTGACGTCGCAACAGGCTGCCATTACTATGCGCCTCGTTCCCGACGGGGAACAAAGCGCGGAGCGGTAGTTCAGTTGGTTAGAATACCTGCCTGTCACGCAGGGGGTCGCGGGTTCGAGCCCCGTCCGTTCCGCCAATCTCTTTAAAAAAGCCGATTCAGAAATGAATCGGCTTTTTGCTGTCTGCTATTCAGCGGTGGCCTGGTTCTTCTGCGGCATCACCTCGCCTTGCCAGCGGGCACCATCCTCCGCCTCACGATCTTCACGGGCGATAAAGCGATAGCAGCCTGCCGCCAGACCGGCGCCAATAAACCAGCTGAAATTCGCCACCTGATGCAGGGAAGGGATAAAGCTAATCACCAGGCAAATCGCCACCGATGGCAGCAGTGCGCCAATCGCTTTAGGGTTAAAGCCACCGCGATACCAGTAACGGCCTGCTGGCGTATCGTTAAAAAGATCGTCGACCGAGATACGTCCACGTTTAATCAGATAGAAATCAGTTAGCAGAATCCCGAACAGCGGCCCGATAAACGATCCCAGCACATCCAGCGTATAGTGAATCAGCTCAGGAGACTGGAACAGATTCCACGGCGTTAACAGCACCGACCCCACCGCGGCGATCATCCCGCCGGTACGGAAACTGATTTTCTGCGGTGAACAGTTGGAGAAGTCAAAAGCGGGCGAGACGAAGTTCGCCACGATATTGATACCGATGGTAGCGGTAATCATGGTCAGCAATCCAATCGCGACCGCCAGATCGTTGCCGACCATGCTTACGGTTTCGATGGGATCGGTAATCATTTTGCCAAACAGCGACTGGGTGCCCGACACAATCACTACGGTCACCACCGAGAACAGCAGAAAGTTAAACGGCAGTCCCCAGCGGTTGCCGCGACGGATCTCTGACATGCTTTTGCCGTAGCGTGAAAAGTCACCGAAGTTCAGCAGCGGTCCGGAGAAGTAAGAGACCACCAGCGCCGTCGCCGTAATCATCTGCCACGTCTGCTCGCCTGCGGTAAGCGATTTGCTGGCGAGGGTAAACGAGATCCCATCGAAGCCGGTCTTGTATACAATCCAGCCCGCCAGCGCCACCATCACCACATAGACCGCCGGTCCGGCGACATCAATAAACCGTTTGATGGCGTTCATGCCATGCCAGAACACCATCGCCTGCAGTAACCACATAATGCCGAAGCAGCACCAGCCCAGCAGCGACAGACCAAGCCAGTGTGGCACGGTCATCGACGTCAGCGACGGCGCGAACTTCAGCAGCACCAGCATCAGCGCATTCGCCGCCAGATAGGTCTGGATGCCATACCAGGCGAACGCGATCAGACCGCGTATCACTGCCGGGATATTGGCACCAAACACCCCAAACGCCTGACGGCAGATCACCGCATAGGGGACGCCCGCCATCTGGCTCGGTTTCGCCACCAGATTCGCACAGATCTGCACGATGCAGATCCCCGCCAGCAGGCAGAGCAGCACCTGCCAGCTGGCTAATCCCAGCGTGAAGAAGCTGGCGGCCACCACATAGCCGCCCATGCTGTGCACATCCGACATCCAGAAAGAAAAAATGTTGTACCACGACCAGTTCTGATCGCGAGTCGGTGCCAGGTCGTCGTTACAGAGTCGTGGGCTGTAACGGGCGTTGGCTTCAGAGGCCGTGCTGGCCACCGTTGATTGATTTGGCATGAAACCTGCTCCTCTACCCGAGAGTGGAATGAATAATCTGGTAAAGCGGTATTGCAGGATCCAGGCCAGATCTCTTTTCTTGTATACAATATTTATTTTTCACGTATACGATATGTGGCGTACAGCAAGCGACCGGAGCGTGTAATGACGAGTAAAACAGGACAGCGAGACGCCACCAGGCTGCAGGATAAAGATGAAGGGATTTACCAGGCATTGATGAACGCCATTGTTGAGCATCAGCTGCCGCCGGGCAGTAAACTGCCGGAAGAGGCCCTTTCCGGGGTCTTCGGTGTGAGCCGCACCGGCATCCGCAAAGTGCTGCAACGCCTCGCGGCGGTGCAAATGGTCACTCTGACGCCCAAACGTGGTGCGCAGGTCTCCACACCCGGCGTTGAAGAGGCGCGGGATATCTTCTCAACCCGCAGTTTAATGGAGTGCGCTAATCTGCCAGTGGTCCTGGCCCATTTGCAGCCCCCGCATCTGGTGGCGCTGGAGCAGCTCATCGCGCAGGAGAACCAGGCGCACGCCGATCATGATGGCCCGGCAGCCATCCGGCTGTCAGCGGCCTTTCATATTCAGTTACAGGCGATCTCCGGGAATCAGGTGCTCACCGGCATGGTGACCAGTCTGACGCAGCGATCATCGCTGGTGATCGCCGCCTATGGCGCACCCTGGCAGCGTGGCTGCCGCTGTGACGATCATGCGAATCTGCTTCAGTTACTGCGCGCGCGTGCGCTGCAGCCGCTGACGCAGGCGCTACAGCATCACTTCGAGCACATCGTCTCCAGCCTGCACTTTGAGCGCAGCGGGGAAACGCTGCCCGACTTTTCCCGACTGTTTGCCGCAGGCTCTGGAGCTGCCTCATGAGCCTGATTCAGGTTATTAACCCTAATACCAGCCTGGCGATGACCGAAACTATCGGTCAGGCCGCGCGTGCGGTCGCCGCACCGGGCACCGAAATTCTGGCTGTTTCGCCGTCGCAGGGCGTGCCTTCCATTGAAGGGCACTTCGATGAGGCGATCGCCGCCATCGGAGTACTGGAGCAGATTAAACTGGGCAGAGCGAAGGGCGTCAGCGGCCACGTCATTGCCTGCTTTGGCGATCCGGGTTTGCTGGCGGCACGCGAGCTGGCCAGCGGACCGGTGATCGGCATTGCGGAAGCGGCGATGCATACCGCCACGCTGCTGGCGACGCGTTTCTCCATTGTCACCACGCTGCCGCGCACCCTGGTGATTGCGCGTCATCTGCTGCAGCAGTATGGCTTTACCCATCACTGTGCCGCACTGCATGCCATCGATCTGCCGGTACTGGCGCTGGAAGATGGCAGCGGCCTGGCGCAGGAAAAAGTGCGGCAGCGCTGCATTCAGGCTAAACGGGAAGATGGCAGCGGGGCGATTGTGCTGGGCTGTGGCGGAATGGCGACGCTGGCCGGGGAGCTGACCCGGGAGCTCGGCCTGCCGGTGATCGATGGCGTCAGCGCGGCGGTGAAGATGGTGGAGTCGCTGGTGGCGCTTGGTTTTGGCACCAGCAAACATGGTGATCTGGCCTGGCCTTTGCAGAAACCTCTCTCAGGTGCGTTTCAGCATCTAAACTAACGGAACTTTCCCGAATCAAAACAGGTGGAGTGATGACTGACGCTGCAGAGAAGAAAGAGTACAGCTTTAACAAAAACTATCCGCGCGATTTAATCGGTTATGGCGCTCATCCGCCGCACGCCGCCTGGCCCAACAACGCCCGTGTGGCGGTGCAGTTTGTTCTGAACTACGAAGAGGGCGCAGAAAACAGCGTGCTGCACGGCGACACCGGCTCAGAGCAGTTCCTCTCCGACATCATCGGGGCAGCCAGCTATCCCGATCGCCACATGTCGATGGAGTCGCTGTATGAGTACGGCTCACGCGCCGGTTTCTGGCGTATCCACAACGAATTCCAGAAACGCGGTCTGCCGTTAACGGTTTTCGGCGTGGCGATGGCGCTGGCGCGTCATCCGGAAGTTGTCGAGGCGATTAAACAGGCTGACTACGATGTGGTCAGTCACGGCTGGCGCTGGATCCACTATCAGGGCATGGATGCAAAAACCGAACGCCAGCATATGCAGCAGGCGGTCGATGTGCTGGTTGATCTGTTTGGTAAAGCGCCGACCGGCTGGTACACCGGCCGCGACAGCCCGAATACGCGGCGGCTGGTGGTGGAGCAGGGCGGTTTTAGCTATGACAGTGACTACTACGGCGACGATCTGCCTTTCTGGACCCAGGTCACCTGTCAGGATGGAACGGTTAAACCGCACCTGATTATCCCCTATACCCTGGAGTGCAATGACATGCGCTTTGCCTCGCCGCAGGGATTTAATACCGCGGAACAGTTCTTTACCTATCTGCGCGACAGCTTCGATGTGCTGTATGAAGAGGGCGAAACCGCACCGAAGATGATGTCGATCGGTATGCATTGCCGCCTGCTGGGTCGTCCTGGCAAATTCCGCGCGCTGCAGAATTTTCTCGATCACATCCAGCAGCATGAGGATGTCTGGATCTGTACCCGTCAGCAGATCGCTGACCACTGGATCAACACGCACCCGGCACCTTAAGCCGGTTCCGGCGCTCGGCCCGCGTTGATCGGGCGAAGCGCCGGACGATGTCAGCTCATCAGGCTGACCTGCGCCGCCACGATGCACCAGCCGTGGGGCATGCGTACCCAGGTCTGCTGCTGACGGCCAATTTTATCGCTGCCGGTGCGGGTAAATTCGGTGCTGCAAACCGCATAATCCTCGCCAAAGGTGGTGATCACGGTGTTTCGCAGCGTCCGGTTCAGCCCGGCTGAAGGACGCGCGGCGCGGAAGGCCCGAATCTCATCAATGCCATACAGATTCTCACCTGCGCCGAGGCGCACGGTTCGCGGGTCGTGCCAGAACAACGCATCCAGTTCGGCCACGTCATTGCTGACCAGCGCCTGCTCGTAGCGGTAAAACTGCGCCGTCACCTCGGTGACCACCTGCGGTAAATTAATCTCTCTGTTCATCAGGCTCCAGCCATATTGATTTGCGGTATCGTAATGCCGCGTTGTTCCAGTGCCCAGGCGGCACGTAACACCGCCTCTTCATTAAATGGACGGGCGATAAGCTGTAATCCAATCGGCAGACCGCTTCGGGTCGCCAGCGGCACGGTACAGACCGGCAATCCCAGGAAGGAGATCGGCTGCGTCAGCATACCCATGCTCGCCTTAGCGGGCAGCGATTCCCCCTGAATCGACAGGGTCTGCTGACCGATGGTGATCGCGCTGCAGGGTGTCGCCGGCGCTATCAGCACATCAAACCGATCAAAAAGCGGCAACACCTGCTGCTGGAAATGGCGGCGGAAACGCTGCGCCTGCACGTACCAGGCACCTGGCATCATGGCACCGGCCAGCAGACGCTCGCGTGAATTGGGTTCAAACTGCTCAGGCGTCTGGCGCAGGGCGGGCAGATAGTGATTGCCGCCTTCTGCCGCGGTCATGATAAACGCCGCCGAGCGTGCCAGCTCAGCGTCCGGCATCAGCACCTCTTCCTGTGCATCAAGTGCTGCCGCGACCACCGCGACGGCAGCGCGGGCATCCTCATCGCACCAGCGGGCAAAAAAGCCACCCAGTACGCCGCAGCGCAAGCCTTCGCTGCCCTGTGACAGCCCCGGTAGCGTCGCGGCCAGCGGGCGATCGGCCTGAAACGCATCGGTGTGGTCTGCGCCCTGCAACAGATCATATACCAGCGCCAGGTCTTCAACCCGCCGCGCCAGAGGACCGATGTGATCGAGGCTGGCGACAAACGGATGGCTGCCGCTGCGTGACAACCGGCCAAAGGTCGGCTTAAGACCAAAAATACCGCACAGCGACGCGGGCACCCGAATCGAGCCGTTGGTGTCGGTGCCCAGTGAAAAGTGGACCAGACCGGCGGCCACGGCAGCCGCCGAACCGCCTGACGAGCCGCCAGCCACGCGGCTGAGATCGCGCGGATTGTGCGTCGCGCCGTAGTGGCTGTTTTCGGTGGTAAAACCATACGCGTAGGCATCCATGTTCAGCATGCCAGACAGCAGCGCACCAGAGCGACGCAGTTTATCGACAGCAAACGCATCTGCACGTGCCGCCGGCCGGTCGCTGAACAGGCTGGCACCGGCCAGGGTAGTGTGACCCGCCACATCAAACAGGTTTTTTACCGCATACGGGATGCCCGCCAGCGGTGGCAGGGTTTCGCCGCGCTGCCGCTGCGCATCAACATCCGCCGCTTCTTTTAACATGCGCGGCCCGGTCACTTCCGTCCAGGCATTCAGCGCCGGATTATGCTGCTCAACCGCCTGCAGCGTGCGCTTTGCCACTTCCAGCGCACTGATTTCACCCTGCTGAATCGCCCGCTGCAGGGTCTGAATCGAAACGTCACCTAATCTCATGCCTGGTATACTCCTGCCACTTCAAGCCAGTCATCCAGCGGAAACGCCATCAGCGGCGCGGCCATCTCCGCGATACGCGACAGCTGGATCAGCAGTTCAGCGCGGCGGGCGTCATCCAGTTCCAGTTGCAGTATCTGCTCCATATGGCCGATGTAGCTGGCCCAGTCGTGTTGATTCATGATTCGCTCCTGTTAAAAACCGGCGGCGCTGCCGTTACTGCGTGGATCGCTTGCGCCCTCAAACATGCCGTTGCTGTGGCGCACAATGGCGCCCGCATGGCCTACGGATTCGCTGAAGTCCGGCAGCAGCTCCACCTCATGTCCCCACAGACGCAGCATCAATACCGTTTCGTCGTCAAAACGACCTTCCAGTTTCAGCGAGTCTGATGATTGCCCCCAGGTCCGGCCCAGCAGCCAGCGCGGCGCACTGACCGCCTGTTGTAACGGCAAGCCCTGAATCACATGGCGGGTAAAAATCGCCGCCTGAGTCTGCGGCTGTCCATCCCCACCCATCGCGCCATACACCAGCGTCCGGCCATCTTTCAGCCGTGCGGCGGCGGGATTCAGGGTATGAAACGGCTGCTTACCGGGTGCCAGGGCCAGCAGATGGTCAGGATCGAGGCTGAAAGCGGCGCCGCGGTTCTGCCAGGTGATACCCGTGCCGGGCAGCACCACACCACTGCCAAATTCGTGATAAATGCTCTGAATAAAGGAGACGGCCAGGCCGCTGCTGTCCATCACGCCCATCCAGACCGTATCGCCCGGCCCGCGTCCGTTTCCCCATGCCGCCGCCTCTCCATCGGTGATCTGGCTGGCGAGTGTGGCAAGGTGATCGCTGTCCAGCAGCGCCTGCAAATCTTCCGTGACGTGACGCGGATCGGTGATGTGTTTGTCGCGCAGTGCAAACGCTTTTTTGGTGGCTTCCACGATACGGTGCACCGTCTGCGCATCGTCAGCCTCCGCCATCTCCAGCCGATCGGTGATGCCCAGGATCGCCAGCGACACCATGCCCTGCGTTGGCGGGGTGATATTCCAGATGTCACCTTCGCTGTGGGAGAGATGCAGCGGCGTCGTGCGGCGGGCGCGATGCTGCTGCAGATCGGCCAGCGTCACCGGCATGCCCAGCGTGGCCATCTCATCGGCCATATGGTGAGCCAGCGTGCCGCGATAAAAGCTGTCGAGCCCCTCTTCAGTAAGCTGGCTCAGGGTGTTAGCCAGGGCAGGCTGGGTAAAACGGCTGCCTGGCTGCGGCACGTTGCCGTCAGGCATAAAGGTGGCGCTGAAGCCGGGCTGATGCTGCAATTCACTGCGGAACGTCGCGGTGGCGGCGCTCTGTGAGGCAGTCACCGGAATACCGTCGGCGGCGTAGCGAATCGCATCGCGCAGCAGACGTGCCAGCGGCAGCGGTGGGGTGCCCATCTCAGCCGAGAGATTCAGTGCCTCCTGCCAGCCGCTGACCGTACCGGCCACGGTCAGCGCCGCTTTCGGCCCGCGATGCGGAATCTTAGGGTGATCGGCGTAGAAATCGTGATGAGCCAGCGAACCGGCTGCGCCGCTGGCGTCGATAGCGACAGGATCGCCGCCGGGCGGCAGAATCAGCCAGAAACCATCACCGCCCAGTCCATTCATATGCGGGTAGACCACGGCGATGGTCGCGGCAGCGGCCACCATCGCTTCAATGGCATTACCGCCATCACGCAGTACCGCGAGCGCGCTTTCACTCGCCAGATGGTGTGGCGTCACCGCCATCCCCTGCGGGGCCATATTGCTTTGAATCATCTTTTTCTCGTTATCCGGGTGACAGAACCGATAACAAAGCAAGAGCTGTTCCAGTTTTCACCCTGAGCTGACAATGCGCCGGTTAACCTGGCGCAAATTGTGCTAGCTTCTGCTGAAACAAAAGTTACAGGACGGGTTATGAAACAGCTTGATGAACGACTCAGGAGTCACTATCCCCAGCTCTCCCCGCAGGAGCAGCGTATTGCCGACTTCGTGTTTGACCACTTCGATGACCTGATCAGCTACAACAGTGCCGAGCTGGCGCGGCTCAGTGGCGTGTCGAAAGCCACGGTCAGCCGGCTGTTTAAGCGTCTGGGCTATGAAAAATACAAGGATATGCGTGATGAGTTACGCATCCTGCGCCAGAGCGGCATGCCGCTGACCGATAATCGTGATGCGGTGCAGGGCAATACGCTGCTGGCGCGACACTACAAGCAGGAGATGGCTAACCTGACGCAGTGGGTGAACAGTCTGGATGCCCGGCACTTTAATGAGGTTATCCAGCAGCTGGCGCAGGCAAAACGCGTCTTTATCATCGGCATGCGCAACGCCTATCCGGTGGCACTGCATCTGCGACAGCAGCTGGTGCAGGCGCGTTCGCAGGTACATATCCTGCCGCAGCCGGGCCAGACGCTGGCTGAGGAGCTGGTGGATATTACGCCGGAGGATATGGTGGTCGTGATGGCCTTCCGTCGTCGTCCCCGCATCATTCGCCCGCTGATGCAGCAGTTGCAGGCGGCCGGTATCCCGCTGCTGGCGCTGTGTGAGCCGCAGGCGCAGACGGTGATTGCGCTGGCGCGCTGGCAGCTCTGTACGCCGCTGGACAGCGTTTCCGCCTTCGACAGTTATGGCTCCGCCATGAGTCTGGTTAACCTGATTGCCAATGCACTGCTACATGAAATGCTGGCACAGGGACGTCAGCGCATTCATCAGATCGCCGACCTTTACCAGCAGTTTGACGAGCTGGAGCACCGCTAAAAGGCACCGTTTTGGTGCTTTGCCCCATTTCAGAACAGACCTTCCCCCGGCGTAGTCGTCCCGATTACGCCAGATTTCAGCTGAATGCTTTGCCGCTTAACCCTTTTTCTGTGGCCGTCCGGATTGGCACATTAGTTGCAGATTGCATCTCAAAGAATCTTTTGTTTCACGTTAATCTCACCGGGGTGCATAATGAAAAAAGTTTTGATGGCGGTTGCGACAGCGGCATTACTGATGGCACAAGCGGGAAGCGCGCTGGCCGATCAACTGCAGGATATCCAGAAACGCGGCGTCATTCGCATCGCCGTGCCGCAGGATTTCCCGCCGTTTGGCTCGGTTGGCACCGATCTGCAGCCGCAGGGGTATGACATCGACACGGCCAGATACCTGGCAAAGCAGATGAAACTTAAGTTGCAGCTGGTGCCGGTCAGCAGTGCCAACCGCGTGCCTTATCTGCAAACCGACAAGGTCGACCTGGTCATCTCCAGCATGGGTAAAAATGCCGAGCGGGAAAAAGTGATCGACTTCACCCGCGCCTATGCGCCGTTCTTCCTGGGCGTATTCGGGCCGAAAGGCGATGAAATCAAAGCGGCGTCTGCCCTGAGCGGCAAATCGATTGGCGTAACACGTGGTGCAGTAGAGGACATGGTGCTCAGTGACGTTGCGCCGAAAGATGCACAGGTGAAACGCTACGAAGATAACAACACTACCTTGTCTGCGTATCTCTCCGGTCAGGTGCAGTATGTGGCGACCGGCAACCTGGTGGTCGCCGCCATTGCCCGTCAGAATCCGGCTAAAGCGCCGGTGGCGCAGTTTATGCTGAAAGATTCTCCCTGCTATATCGGCCTGAAGAAAGATCAGCCGGCACTGAAAGCGAAAGTGAATGCGCTGATTGAGCAGGGCATCAAAGATGGCACCCTGAATAAACTGTCAGAAGAGTGGCTGAAAGCGCCGCTGCCCGCCAACCTCGGCGCCTGAGGAAAGATTCATGACCGGGCAACTTAACTTTCCCGCCCTGTGGCCCTACTGGCCGGAGCTGCTCTCCGGTCTTTGGGTCACCATTCAGCTGACGGTGCTGGCGACTACCGGTGGTGTGGCGCTCGGCATTGCGGGCGCGGCGCTGCGCAGTGGCAGACCCAGCTGGATGAGCCGCCTGTGGGGCATCTATGTCGAGCTGATCCGCAACACGCCGTTTGTGGTGCAACTGTTCTTTATCGTTTTCGGTCTGCCTGCGCTGGGGCTGAAACTCACTGCTGGCGAGGCGGCGCTGTTGGCGATGCTGATCAACCTCGGGGCATATAGCACCGAGATTATTCGTGCCGGAATACAGGTGACACCCAAAGGGCAGTGGGAAGCGGGACGGGTGCTGGGATTAACCCGCAGCCAGACGTTTCTGCGGGTGGTCTTGCCGCCCGCGCTGCAGCGCATTTATCCGGCACTGGTAAGCCAGTGCATCATCGTGATGCTGGGTTCGTCGGTGGTGTCGCAGGTCTCCTACGAGGAGCTGACCTTCGCCGCTAACCTGATCCAGTCGCGCACCTTCTTAAGTTTTGAGGTCTATCTGGTGACCACG
The DNA here is from genome assembly GCF_024520895.1 of Pantoea sp. Fr-CA_6. Taxonomy (NCBI): domain Bacteria; kingdom Pseudomonadati; phylum Pseudomonadota; class Gammaproteobacteria; order Enterobacterales; family Erwiniaceae; genus Pantoea; species Pantoea sp. Fr-CA_6. Next base: position 17,238 of record NZ_JALNPO010000015.1, read on the forward strand.
CTGATCTACCTGGCGTTGTCGATTGCGATGCGCCATCTGCTGCTGGCGATTGGCCGTAAATGGTTTGGAGTGCAGCCATCATGATGACGACCTTTACCGACTGGGACATCCTGCGCAACCTGCTGCTGGCGGCACGCTGGACCCTGTTGCTGTCGCTGGTGGCCTTTGTCGGCGGCACGCTGGTGACGCTGCCGCTGCTGTTTATGCGCCTGCTGCAACGCAAATGGTTAACGCGCCTGGTACGCGGTTACACCGCGCTGTTTCAGGGCACGCCGCTGCTGATGCAGCTGTTCCTGGCGTTTTTCGGCGTCGGCCTGTTCGGCATTGATGTTGCACCCTGGACGGCAGCCTCGCTGGCGCTGACCTTCTACACCAGCGCCTTTCTGGTCGATATCTGGTACGGCAGCATCCGCGCCCTGCCAAAAGGCCAGTGGGAAGCGTCGCGCTGTCTCGGCCTGACCTTTGGTCAGACGCTGTGGCGGGTCATTGCGCCGCAGGCGATCCGCATCGGTATCGCGCCGACGGTGGGGTTTGCTGTCCAGGTGATCAAGGGCACCGCGCTGGCGTCAATTATCGGGTTCATCGAGCTGACCAAGGCGGGCACCATTCTGAACAACGTGACCTATCAGCCGTTTAAAGTCTTTGGGCTGGTGGCGCTGGGCTACTTCCTGATGTGTTATCCGCTGTCTCGCTACAGCCAGTATCTGGAGAAAAAATTCAATGCCGCTCATCACCATTAATCAGGTGCAAAAATATTACGGCGACAACCATGTGTTGAAAGGCGTGGATCTGGATATCGACATGGGCGAGGTGATCTCAATCATCGGTCGCAGCGGATCGGGCAAAAGCACGCTGCTGCGCTGCATGAACGGGCTGGAAGGCTATCAGGAGGGCAGCATCAAGCTCGGCGGTATGACGATTACCGATCGCGACTCGCAGGCGCGTGAAATCAGCCGCTCGGTCGGGATGGTGTTTCAGAGCTTCAATCTGTTCCCGCACATGACGGCACTGGAGAACGTGATGCTGGCGCCGCGCCGGGTGCTGAAAAAAAGCGAGGCCGAGTGCCGGGCGCTGGCGGCGCAGATGCTGGAGAAGGTCGGGCTGGGCGAGCGTCTCAACTACTATCCTGCCAGCCTCTCCGGCGGTCAGCAGCAGCGCGTGGCGATCGCCCGTGCACTGGCGATGACGCCGAAAGTTTTACTCTGTGATGAGATCACCTCCGCGCTCGATCCCGAGCTGGTGGGCGAAGTGCTCAAAGTTCTGGAGCAGCTGGCGTCAGAAGGGATGACGCTGATCCTCGTCACGCATGAAATGAGCTTCGCCCGCGACGTGGGCGATCGTGTGGTCTTTATGCATCAGGGGCGCGTCTGGGAGCAGGGCGACAGTAAGACGCTGTTCGCTCAGCCGCAGTCACCGGAGCTGAAGCAGTTTATCTCTTCGGTTCGCCTCTGATTCTGAAAAAGGAAATTACGATGGATATCAATCACTACCCGCAACTTAACCCGCCACAGCGTCTGCTAATGGGGCCAGGACCGATCAATGCCGATCCACGTGTGCTGCGCGCCATGTCGAGTCAGCTGCTGGGGCAGTACGATCCCGCGATGACCCACTACATGAATGAAGTGATGGCGCTCTATCGCGGCGTGTTTCGCACAGAGAACCGCTGGACACTGCTGATTGACGGCACCTCCCGCGCCGGTATCGAATCGATTCTGCTGTCATCGATCCGGCCTGGCGACAAAGTGCTGGTACCGGTGTTTGGCCGCTTTGGTCATCTGCTGTGCGAAATTGCCCGCCGCTGTCGTGCGGAAGTGCACACCATTGAAGTGCCGTGGGGCGAAGTCTTTAATCCCGACCAGATTGAAGATGCGATCAAAAAAGTGCGGCCGCGCCTGCTGCTGACCGTGCAGGGCGACACCTCAACCACCATGCTGCAGCCGCTTGAGCAACTGGGTGCGATCTGCAAACAGTATGGCGTACTGTTCTACACCGATGCCACCGCGTCGCTGGCGGGTAACGCGCTGGAAACGGACGCCTGGGGGCTTGATGCCGTATCCGCGGGGATGCAGAAATGCCTGGGCGGTCCATCGGGTACCTCGCCGATCACGCTGAGCGCAGAGATGGAGGCGGTGATCCGCAAACGCAAATGCGTAGAGCAGGGGATCCGCACCGAGGCGCATCAGGATGGCGAAGAGGAGATGATCTACTCCAACTATTTTGATCTCGGCATGATCATGGATTACTGGGGGCCGGAGCGGCTCAACCACCATACCGAAGCGACCAGCGCACTGTTTGGCGCGCGTGAGTGCGCCCGTCTGATCCTGCAGGAGGGGCTGGACAACGGCATCGCCCGCCACAAGCTGCACGGTGAAGCATTGCTGAAAGGCATTCAGGGGATGGAGCTGGAGACCTTCGGCGACCTGAAACACAAAATGAACAACGTGCTGGGCGTGATGATCCCGTCTGGCGTAAACGGCGATCAGGTGCGCAAGCTGATGCTGGAAGATTTCGGCATTGAGATTGGCACCTCGTTTGGCCCGCTGCATGGCAAGGTGTGGCGCATTGGCACCATGGGCTACAACGCGCGTAAAGATTGCGTGATGCAGACTCTCTCCGCGCTGGAAACGGTGCTGACCTATGTCGGCTATCGCACGCCGCAGGGTGCCGCGGCGCAGGCCGCCTGGGATCACTACGGGAGCCACGCATGATGATGAGCGCCAGCGAAGCCCAGGCCGCTGCACAGCGCGTTATGGCGCGCTGCGATGCGCTGGCGGCGATCAGCGAAACGGCCGAGGGGCTGACCCGCGTCTACCTCTCACCCGAACATCTGCGCGCCAATGCCTGTGTCGGTGAGTGGATGCAGGCGGCGGGGATGCAGGTGTGGCAGGATGAAGTGGGCAATATCTGTGGGCGCTACGAGGCGGCAGAAGCGGGTGCACCCGCGTTATTGCTTGGTTCGCATCTCGACACGGTGCGCAACGCCGGTCGCTATGACGGCATGCTGGGCGTGCTCAGCGCCATTGAAACCGTACAGTGGCTTAACGAAAATCAGCGCCGCTTACCGCTGGCGATTGAAGTCATTGGCTTTGGTGACGAAGAGGGCACCCGTTTTGGCATTACGCTGCTCGGCAGTCGTGGCATTACCGGCAGCTGGCCGCAAAGCTGGGTGACGCATCCTGACGGCAACGGCATTACCGTGGCGCAGGCGATGGCGGATGTCGGGCTCGACAGCGACAGGATCGCATCTGCGGCGCGGCGGGTTGAGGATATCGTCGGTTATCTTGAGCTGCACATCGAGCAGGGCCCCTGCCTGGAGCAGGAGGATCTGGCGCTCGGTGTGGTCACCGCCATCAACGGTGCGCGCCGCCTCAACTGCCGTTTCACCGGTGAAGCGGGCCACGCGGGCACGGTGCCGATGACCCACCGCAAAGATGCGCTGGCTGCTGCTGCCGAGTGGATGGTGTTTATCGAGCAGACCACCCGTGAGCAGGATCCGCAACTGGTGGCTACCGTCGGTACGATTAACTGCGCGCCGGGAGCGGTCAATGTAATCCCTGGCGAGGTATCGCTGTCGCTGGACGTGCGCGGTCCGCTGGACAACCCGCTGGAGACACTGCTCTCCAGTCTGTTAACCCAGGCGGAGGCGATTGCGCTGCGGCGTGGACTCCGCTTTGAGTCGAACGAATATTATCGCATCGGTGCCACCGCCTGTGACTCCGCGCTGCAACAGGCGCTGAGTCATGCGGTGGAAACGGTGCAGGGGCGCAGCCTGTCACTGCCGAGCGGTGCGGGGCACGACGCCATCGCTATCGCTGAACGCTGGCCGGTCGGCATGCTATTTGTGCGTAACCATCGCGGTATCAGCCACCATCCGGCAGAGTCCGTGGCGGTGGCTGATGTGGCGCCCGCGCTGCAGGCTTATTTACAGGCGGTCTCGCTGATTGCTGAACGGAGCTGAACATGGAATTAGCCGCATTTAATCAGCTGTCGGCTGATGAGGCGCAGGCGGCCATCCGGCATTGTGTTGCCATTCCGCACTGGCAGCAGTCGCTGGTGGCGGCGCGGCCTTTTGACACCCTGGATGCGCTACGGGCAACCGCCGATGCGCTGGCCCGCCAGTGGCAGCGGCCTGAGCTGGAGGCCGCACTGTCGGCGCATCCCCGCATTGGCGAACGCGCGAACGGTGCGGATAAAGAAGCGGCACTTTCACGGGGAGAGCAGTCCGCCATGCAGCAGGCCGACAGCGCTTTGCAGCAGGCGATGCAGCAGGGAAATCAGGCGTATGAAACGCGTTTTGGCCGGGTGTTTCTGATTCGCGCCACAGGGCGCAGCGGCGAGCAGATGCTGGCAGAGTTGGAGCGTCGGTTGCAGAATAGCGATCCTGCCGAGCAGCAGGAGGCGCTGGATCAGCTGCGTGAAATTACCCTGTTACGCCTGAAGGAGACGATTCAATGAGTACTGTTACCACCCATATTCTGGACACGGCGCTGGGCAAACCGGCCAGCGGTGTAGCGATTTCACTTGAGCAGAATAGCCCGGAAGGGTGGTTCCCGATTTCACAGGGTGAAACCGACAGCGACGGGCGTCTGAAAGATCTGACGCCCGAGCCGCTGACGCCGGGCCACTACCGTTTAACGGCAGAAATCGGCGACTATTTTGCCGCCGCCGGTCGGGATGCACTCTACGTCAGCGCGCAGATCGATTTTATGATTGCCGAAGCGGGCAGCCATTTTCATCTGCCGTTTCTGATTTCGCCCTGGTCGTGGTCAACCTATCGCGGCAGTTAATGGGCGGTCTGACTTCCCGCCCGCCATTCACAGCGAAAAGCGATCCGCATCCTGCCAGGCCGGGAAGCGCTCGCGATAAGCATTCAGTGCGTCCAGCGACAGCTCTGCGTCCAGCCTGGCGCGCTGGTGCGGCTCAGCCGCGCTGAGGATCTCGCCCTGCGGTGAAATAATCTGGCTGTCGCCGCTGTATTCATGCTGATTGCCGTCACTGCCGACGCGGTTACAGCCTGCTACATAAGCCTGATTCTCAATTGCCCGCGCCAGCAGCAGTGCCTGCCAGTGCAGTGCACGCGGTGCAGGCCAGTTGGCGACATAGAGCGCCAGATCGTAATCGTTGCGGTTGCGCGAGAAGACCGGGAAACGCAGGTCGTAACAGATTTGCGGCAGGATGCGCCAGCCGCGCCACTCAAACACCTGACGCTGTTCGCCAGGCAGATAGTGGTGATGCTCGTCCGCCATGCGGAACAGGTGGCGCTTGTCATACTGATGCAGCGTGCCGTCCGGCTCCACCAGCAGAAAGCGGTTTACCGCGCCGTGTTCGGTCTGAATCGCCGCGCTACCGCCGACCAGGGCATCGTTGCGACGGGCATGCTGATGCAGCCACTCCACCACCTGCGCCTGAGGCAGCGAGCTTTTCGCCGCTTCCATTGCAAAGCCGGTGGTAAACATCTCTGGCAGTAAAATCAGATCGCGCCCGGTGAGTCCATCCAGTTGCTCGTCAAAATGGCGCAGGTTGGCCTCGCCATCCATCCAGCTCAGCGTCTCCTGCAGTAACGTGATTTTTAAAGCTGACATAAGCGCTCCGCGGCGGCATCTAATGTCGCCGGCTGTTTGGCAAAACAGAGGCGGATCAGTTTGTGAGGAAAGGGATCGGCGCAGAACACCGACAGAGGAATTGCGGCCACACCGACTTCCCGGGTCAGCCACTGGCAGAAACTGACATCATCCAGATCGGAGATGGCGCTGTAATCGACCAGCAAAAAGTAGGTGCCTTCGCAGGGGAGTACCTTAAAGCGGCTGCTGCTTAGCGCCGTTGCCAGCCGATCGCGGCGGTCGCGATAAAACGCCGGCAGCTCAAGATAGTGCTCCGGATGCTCACGCAGCATATCGGCAATTGCCAGCTGCGCCGGCGTATTCACCGAGAAGGTCAGATACTGATGCACCTTGCGCAGTTCCGCGCTGATCGCGGCAGAGGCAATGCAGTAGCCCACTTTCCAGCCGGTCATATGGAAGGTCTTACCAAACGATGATACCGCGATAGCGCGCTGGCGCAGTTCGGGATGTGCCAGCACGCTGGCGTGGCCCGCCTGATCGAAGCAGATGTGCTCATAGACTTCGTCGCTCAGCACATAGACCGGCCGCGCAGCAATCGCCTGCCACAGCGCGGCGAAATCCTGCTGCTGCCAGACGGTGGCGGAAGGATTGTGCGGCGTATTCAGGATCACCAGCCGGGTTTTATCACTCAGCAGGGCAGCAAACGCCTGCCAGTCCACCCGGAAAGCGGGCGGCGGCAGCGTAATGCGTTTCATCACGCCGCCCGACAACTCTACCGCAGGCGCATAGCTGTCGTAGCTGGGATCAAAGCAGATCACCTCATCGCCCGGCCGCACCAGCGCGGTAATCGCCGCATAGAGCGCTTCGGTTGCGCCTGCCGTCACCGTAATCTCCGTTTCGACATCAGGCCGATAGTCATAAAGCCGCGCGGTTTTCTCTGCTATCGCCTCACGTAACGGCAGCGCACCCGTCATCGGCGCATACTGGTTCGCGCCCTGGCTGACATGATACGCCAGCCGCTGCTGCAGATAGTCCGGGCCGCTAAAATCAGGAAAGCCCTGAGAGAGATTGATAGCGTTATGCTGCTGCGCCAGCGCACTCATCTGGCTGAAAATGGTGGTGCCGAGCAAAGGGAGTTTACTCTCGGGGATCAGGTTGTGCTGCGTCATGATGTCAGGCCTTAAGCGCGAAGATTGATGCGGTGTCACCCGGTGTTTGTGCCACTATAAACAGGATGATAGTATTTGGCAATCAAGACGCTTAGATGGCTAAATGCGTCATGCTCCCGGCGATAAGCGCTTGCCGCCTTGCTGAGATGCGGATCATCTGGCAGGACCCGGAGAGTATGGTTCAGCAGTCGGGCACCAGACCCATAAAATTCTGACAACAACAGTACAGCCTGATGCTGGTCGCTCCGCTCCCCGTCTGCTGGTGTATCCACTACGGGGATATCAGGACTTCTTCGCCTGTTGTCAGAAATTCCTGATAATTGGGAACATAACGGCAGCGTAAAAGGGACATTATGCTTCATTACAGTCAGGCAAAGTCACTGGATGACATCTACCTTGAGGACATTCCTCACATTATCCACCCGGAAACGGCGGCACGAGATCTTGCAAATACCGCGTTGCAAAACCGCATCATCCAGGAGTGGAATTTACCGCAGGGCTACTCCCTTTTTGTCAGCCGGTATCACAAGTTCCACTGGCAGCGTCCCTGGATGGCATACCGTGACACGCTGGACGACATCAAATCCGGGGCACTCGTTCTGCTGAGACAAAATATCACCGGTTATGCCATCTCTGGCGTTCTGACGACATCTGGCGGCCTTCTCGATAACCTGCCTCTGTTACTTCGATCCCGGCTCAATCACCTCATATCCCGGCAACTGAAACGCCCGGTATATCACGTCCGTCCTGCTGCACCGGTGCAACACGCTCAGTCAGCAAAAACCATCAATAGCAAAGCCGCGGGCCGGCTGTTGGCTGCTGGCGGAATTTATAACGGCAATATCGAGGGGTTCAGAAAGACCGCCGGACAGCTCGGCGGCGATGCTCCAGCCGGTTTCGAGCAGGTCATGGATAACAAAGGTCTGCTCATTACCGGCGCCTCTGTAGCGGCAGGTCTTGCAATGGGAAAGCTGGGAACGGTAAGCGAATTAGAAAAGCTGTCTGCGTTATCAAAAGTACCTAAGCCACCTCCATCAGAATTTGTTAATTTTGAAACCAGACAGCTACAGAAGAAATTCAAGCACGCTGTGGATTTCAACCTGTCGGGCACTCCCAATGCCGAAGGGTTGAAGTCATATGAGCAGGCACTCAAAGCGCATATAGATGATCCACTGACACAACAAATCGCCGGCAAATACCGATGGAATCAGGATGTTAACCACTACTACAATCCTGAAACTAAAATTGATGTAATGACTAAACCTGATGGTAATTTCATCTCTGGATGGAAGTTATCCGAAACTCAAATTTCCGATCTGAAAGGTGAAGGTAATGTCTACTGATCAAAGCGAAGCAGATATGTTAGCCCTAATCGATTCGTTTGTTTCGGGTGCTATGTCGGCGCCAGAGTTTGAGGAAAAATACCTGAACGCATGGCGTGAACACAGAGCTGCTGACACAGCGGATAAACAAAACAAAGATACACAACGTTATTTTGACTCGGTATTCTCAGCTGTTGATTCTTATTGCTCTAATCCTGACCTGATTGACGAAGATGACTTAGATGCTCAGGGTTTGTTCGATTACGTCGTGAATTTAAGAAAAACCTGGGAAGAGTCACTCCTGGCTTGATGGCCTGGGCGAACTGAACATCATATCCCTGACCGTTATCTGAGCCACCCGAGATCACATTTCACCGCAAGGAACTTTTATGTCGCAGAGTCTTCCATTAGATCAGCTGGTCGCCGCCTGTCACTGGATTGGCGCGAAAGGCTGGGCACCGGCCACCGGCGGAAATATGTCGGTGCGCCGCGATGAACATGTCTGCCTGCTGAGTGAATCGGGCAAAGATAAAGGCACGCTGACGCGGGATGACTTTATCGAGGTCGATATTGCCACCAGCCAGTCGCTCTCTGGCCGTAAGCCGTCGGCAGAAACCGGTCTGCACACGATGATCTATCGACTCTTTCCCGAAGCGGGCGCGGTGCTGCATACCCACACCGTGAATGCGACGGTCCTGTCGCGGGTGGAGCAGGGCGCGGCGCTGCTGCTGCACGGCTATGAGATGCAAAAATCGTTAAGTGGCCAGCACACCCATCTGGATACGCTGGCCATTCCTGTGTTCGACAACAGCCAGGACATTGCGGCGCTGGCGTCAGAAATTGAAGATTACGCTGCCCGCTTTCCGCTGCGTTACGGCTTTCTGCTGCGCGGTCACGGCTTAACCTGCTGGGGCCGGGATGTCAGCGAAGCACGCCGTCATCTGGAAGGTCTGGAATTTTTATTTGAATGTGAACGTCAACGTCGCCTGCTGGAGAGAGCATGATTCGCGCCATTGTTACTGATATCGAAGGCACCACCAGCGATATCCGTTTTGTACATAACATCCTGTTTCCCTACGCCCGTGAGCATCTGGCGAGTTTTTTGCGTGAAAATGCGCATCAGCCCGAGGTCGCCGCAGCGCTGCAGTCGGTACGTGAGGAGGCCGGTCAGCCGCAGGCCGACCTGGATGCGGTGATAGAGATTCTGCTGGGGTTTATGGACCAGGATCGCAAATCAACCGGCCTGAAAGCGCTGCAGGGCATGATCTGGCGCGATGGCTATGTTAACGGCAGTTTTACCGGCCATCTCTATCCTGACGTCCTGCCAGCACTGAGCCGCTGGAAGGCGCAGGGCATTGAACTGTATGTATATTCCTCCGGCTCGGTTGCGGCGCAGAAATTGTTATTTGGCTACAGCGACGAAGGTGATATTACTGACCTCTTCAGCGGCTATTTTGATACGCACGTGGGTGCCAAACGCGAAGTCGCAGCCTATCGCACTATCGCCGCTGAAATTGGTCAGCCAGCGGAGCAGCTGCTGTTTCTCTCCGATATTCATCAGGAGCTGGATGCCGCCGCTGAGGCGGGCTGGCAGACGCTGCAACTACTGCGTGGCGATGCAGACGGCGAAAGCCGCCATCGTCAGGTGACCGATTTTTCCCAGATTAACCCGGAGTCGATTTAGGATGAGCGCACTGACTATTTTTACCGACCGCGAAGCCAGCCAGCCGGTGTGGCACAGTACCGACGCGGAAGAAATTCGTGAACGCCTGAGCGCCAAAGGCGTCCGTTTTGAGCGCTGGGAAGCCGATCGCGATCTGGGTGAAAATCCGGATCCCGAAACGGTGATCAACGCCTATCAGCATGCGATCGATCGGCTGGTGGCAGAGAAGGGCTATCAGAGCTGGGATGTGATCAGCATGCGCGCCGATAATCCGCAGAAAACCGTGCTGCGCGAGAAGTTCCTCTCTGAACATACACACGGCGAAGATGAGGTGCGTTTCTTTGTTGAGGGCGCTGGACTCTTCTGTCTGCACCTGGATGGCGAGATCCTGCAGATCCTCTGCGAAAAAAACGATCTGATCTCGGTACCAGCGGGAACACCACACTGGTTTGATATGGGATCGTCACCGCACTTCACGGCTATCCGTATTTTCGATAATCAGGAAGGCTGGGTAGCGAACTTTACCGGCGATAAGATTGCGGATGCCTATCCGCGTCTGGCGTAAACCGCCCGTTGTTTTCGCAAGGCGTTTGCCGCTCACGGTAAACGCCTTGCAGACCGTTATTGTGGCTGGAAAATGCCACCCTGAACCTGGTCAGGCGTGACTACCCCGGTGTCCAGTACCCAGCCGCTGATCAGGGTGGCGGGCGTGACATCAAACGCCGGGTTATAGACCTTCGCCGCTTCCGGCGCCCACTGCACGCTGCCAAAACTGCCGGCAACGCCCGTCACTTCACTGGCGGCGCGCTGCTCAATAGGAATCGCTGCGCCGTCCGGACAGCTGCGATCCAGCGTGGTATTTGGGGCCGCCACATAAAACGGAATCTGATGATAATGGGCCAGCACCGCCAGGCTGTAGGTGCCGATTTTATTCGCCACATCGCCGTTGGCGGCAATGCGGTCAGCGCCTACCCATACGGCATCGACCTCTCCACGGGCCATCAGGCTGGCGGCCATGGAATCGGTAATCAGGGTGTAAGGAATTGCCAGCTCGCCCAGCTCCCAGGCGGTTAACCGGCCGCCCTGTAACAGCGGACGGGTTTCATCAACCCAGACATTCTTAATCAGCCCCTGCTGATGGGCACGAACAATCACGCCAAGGGCGGTGCCCACACCGGCGGTGGCCAGTCCGCCGGTATTACAGTGGGTCAGCAGCTGGCTGCCGGGTTTCACCCGCGTACAACCCGCGTCAGCGATGGCGTCACACAGCTGCTTATCTTCCTGCACCAGCCGCCAGGCTTCCTCTGCCAGCGCGGGGGCAAAGTCCGGCTGCGTCAGCGCCAGTTTCATCCGGTCCAGATTGTTCATCAGATTGACAGCGGTAGGGCGGGCGGCGCGCAGGGTCTCCAGTGCCTGCGCCAGTTCAGCGCGCGTCTGCCCCTGTTCTGCCAGCAACGCCAGCAGCAGTGAGGCGGAAAGGCCGATCAGCGGCGCACCGCGCACCCGCAGCGCATGAATATGTTCAATCAGCTGGGGCACGCTGTGCGCGGGCAGCCAGTTCTTTTGCTGCGGCAGTGCCTGCTGATCCAGAATCCAGAGCTGATTGTCACGAACCTGTAAGCTGGTGGTTTGAAGTGTCTGCATTGTGGGTGAAATCCATGTTGCGTTAATGATGCCTATTGTGCCAACATGCTGAACGGATGTATAGACGTCTGAACGGCTTATTACACCCAGGTTATCCCCCTTCGATTGATGAGGAACAGGCAATGTCGCAATACCGTACCTTTACTGCTGCTGATGCTGTGGAATATGCCCGACAATTTGGCGGCGTGGACAATCCTGCCGCGCTGAGCAGCGCAGAAGAGATTGGTGATGGCAACCTCAACCTGGTGTTTAAAATTTATGACGATCAGGGCAACAGCCGGGTGGTGGTCAAGCAGGCGCTGCCCTATGTGCGCTGTGTGGGTGAGTCGTGGCCGCTGACGCTGGATCGGGCGCGGCTGGAAGCGCAGACCCTGGTCGAACACTACAAATATTGTCCGCAGCACACGGTGAAGATCACCCATTACGATGCGGAGCTGGCGGTGATGGTAATGGAAGATCTCTCCAGTCATCGCATCTGGCGCGGCGAGCTGGTGAAGGGCGCTTACTACCCGGAAGCGGCTCAGCAGTTAGGCGACTATCTGGCACAAACCCTGTTTCATACCTCCGATTTCATCCTGCATCCGCACCAGAAAAAAGCGGAAGTGGCGCGTTTTATTAATCCGGAAATGTGTGAAATCACCGAAGATCTTTTCTTTAACGATCCCTATACCGACCATGAGCGCAATAGCTATCCCGAAGCGCTTGAACCGTTGGTCGCCAGCCTGCGTAATGACGATGCACTGCGCATTGCGGTGGGCGGTCTCAAGCATCGTTTCTTTGCCCACGCTGAAGCGCTGCTGCATGGTGATATTCACAGCGGATCGATTTTCGTTGCTGATGGCAGCCTGAAAGCGATTGATGCGGAATTTGGTTATTTTGGCCCTATCGGTTTTGATGTCGGCACCGCCATCGGCAACCTGCTGATTAACTACTGCGGCGTGCCGGGTCTGCTGCCACCGCGTGAGGCCGCCGATGCTCGCGAGCAGCGTCTCAGCGATGTGCACACCCTCTGGACCACCTTTGCCTCGGGCTTTCTGGCACTGGCGGCTGAGAAAACCCGTGATGAGGCGCTGGCTTATCCAGGCTATGCAGAGGCGTTTCTGCGTAAAGTATGGGCCGATACCATCGGTTACTGCGGCACCGAACTGATTCGCCGCACGGTGGGGATGTCACACGTGGCGGATATGAAGCTGATTGCCGATCCGGCGATGCGTACCGACTGCATCCGTAATGCAATTAATCTGGGACGCACGCTGATTCTGGCGGCCGATCATGTAGAAGACGCGGATGCGCTGATTGCCCGCATCCGTCAGGCGGGATAAAAAAAGCCGACGTGATGTCGGCTTTCAGGTAAATCAAAGGCTGGCTGTAAGAGTGTGCCCGCGCCGGAAACAGGGGCAGATCGGAAAGTCGCTAAAGCCATCCCTGGCTCGCTCGGCCCGCGTTGTCCTGACGCGGGACGCTTTCCTCTTCTGACCCTGTTCCTGCGCCGGTGATGCAGGCTAACGCTAAACCTATGCTGCCTCACTCGCTCGCGACGCAGCCTGAGGGGCTTTCTCTGGCACCGGCACTGCCAGCGCATCCGCCTCAAACTCATCGACGTTAATCGAACGCAGGCGGCTGGCCTCAGCACGCTGCAACACTTCAGCCTCTTTAGCATCAATCCAGCCCTGCTCCAGCGCGCGCTTCGCCAGCGCATCCAGTCGGGTAAAGGAAAGGTGCTGCTTCGTCTGTTTGCACAGCCTGTCATGGATCACTTCTGCCGCCATCACATCCTGCAATGCCTGTTCCAGCTGACCGGCAGGGTTGTGCTCGCTGGGCGTCAGGTACATGCCACGGCCCAGACGGCTGCGGGTAGCTGACGGCTGTTGCAGCAGTTTTGCCAGCTGATGGTCCAGACGGTCAGACGGAGCAGGGCAGTGATGACCGCCTGCAAAAATAGTCATCCGCAATGCGCCCGCGACCAGACGGTTCGGGAAATTACGCAGCAGATCGTCCATCGCGACTTCCGCCTGATGTAACGCATCCTGCACGCCCCAGTGCACCAGCGGCAGATCGGCTTCGTTGCGGCCTTCATCGTCATAGCGTTTCAGCGTCGCCGAAGCGAGATAGAGCTGGCTCAGCACATCGCCCAGACGCGCCGAAATACGCTCACGACGTTTCAGGCTGCCGCCCAGCACCGCCATCGACACATCAGAGAGCAACGCCAGGTTGGCACTGATGCGGTTCAGATGCTGATAGTAACGACGGGTGCCATCGCGGGTCGGGGTGGCGCTGGTGCGTCCGGCGGTTAAGCCCAGCCACAGGCTGCGCATGGTGCTGCTGCCGACAAGGCCGATGTGGCTGAACAGCGCCTGATCAAACGCGTTAACATCGTTGCTGGCTGCCGCCGCCATCTCCTGCAGTACATAAGGATGGCAGCGAATCGCACCCTGTCCGAAAATAATCATGCTGCGGGTCAGAATATTAGCCCCTTCCACCGTGATGGCGATAGGCGCACCCTGATAGGCGCGGGCCAGGAAGTTGCTGTTACCCAGCATAATGCCTTTACCGCCGGCAATATCCATGGCGTCGATAATGGCGCGCTGACCGCGATGGGTGCAGTGATATTTCACAATCGCCGACAGCACTGCCGGTTTTTCACCCTGCATAATACCGGCCGTAATCAGCGTGGCCGCCGCATCCATCACGTAGGCGTTACCGGCAATGCGCGCCAGCGGCTCTTCAATCCCTTCCATCTTACCGATTGAGACGCGGAACTGACGACGGATATGGGCATAGGCGCCTGTCGCCAGCGCCACACTTTTCAGGCTGCCGGTTGAGTTCGATGGCAGCGTAATGCCGCGACCCACAGACAGACACTCCACCAGCATCCGCCAGCCCTGACCGGCCATTTGTGGGCCGCCGATAATATAGTCAATCGGCACAAAGATATTATTGCCGCGTGTCGGCCCGTTCTGGAACGGCACGTTAAGCGGGAAGTGGCGATGACCAATCTCCACGCCGGGCGTGTTGGTCGGGATCAGCGCACAGGTAATGCCAGGATTTTCGTTATCGCTGAGCAGATGATCCGGGTCGGAGAGTTTAAATGCCAGCCCCAGCACGGTGGCGATCGGCGCCAGCGTAATATAGCGCTTGTTCCAGGTCAGCCGCATGCCCAGCACCTGCTGACCCTGCCACTCGCCCATGCAGACCACGCCGGTATCGGGGATGGCTCCGGCATCTGAGCCCGCTTCCGGACTGGTCAGCGCAAAGCAGGGGATCTCATCGCCGCGTGCCAGCCGGGGTAAATAGTGATTTTTCTGCTCTTCAGTGCCGTAGTGTTGCAGCAGTTCGCCCGGACCTAATGAGTTAGGCACGCCTACGGTAATCGCCAGAATCCCGGAGACGCCCGACAGTTTTTGCAGCACGCAAGCCTGCGCATAGGCGGAGAAATCGAGTCCGCCATACTCTTTTTTGATAATCATCGCGAAGAAACGATGCTCTTTCAGATAGGCCCAGAGTTCCGACGGCATATCGGCCAGCTCATGGGTGATCTGGAAATCATTGGCCATGCGGCACGCTTCTTCAACCGGACCATTGAGAAAAGCCTGCTCGTCGGCGGTCAGGCGCGGCTGCGGATAGTTGTGCAGCTTCTGCCAGTCTGGTTTGCCCTGAAACAGATCGCCTTCCCACCAGGTGGTGCCCGCATCGATCGCTTCTTTTTCGGTGCGTGACATCGGCGGCATCACCTGCTGGAAGCGCTGAAACATCGGCTTTGAAAACAGGCTGCGGCGCAGTGACGGCAGGTTGAACGGCAGCAGGATGATCGCCAGCGGCAACAGTAACCATGGCGTCCAGAGGTGAGCAAAAGCCATCGCAGCAGTCCACAGCAGCAGAATCGCGCTGCTGAGCCGCAACGACAGGCGGTGATAGAACAGGGCGCCAATCAGCGCCACCGTGGCAAGTATCGAGACAACCATCATAATGAACCGCTCCAAGTAGTAAGAGGTCTGACCTGTTATGTAGAGAGGTTTAGAGCAGTTGGGTTGATTTATCAATTTGTTTACATCGCAATTACAACCTGCCTCACAAAAACCGATTTCTGTCCATTTTTGCATCACCCGCTGCAGTGATTATCGCCGCCACTGCCTGGCCAGCCATGGCATGACGCTTTGCGCTGACCGGCCATTCCGTTAAACTTGCTGCGATTAACCTCTCCTAAAAAAGGACATCCCTATGTACCAGGACATTATCCGCTCTGAGCTTAATGAAGCTGCTGATACGCTGAATAAATTCCTCAGCGACGAGGCCAATATCCATGCGATCCAGCGTGCGGCGGTGCTGCTGGCTGACAGCTTTAAGGCGGGCGGCAAGGTGCTTTCCTGCGGTAACGGCGGTTCACATTGCGATGCGATGCATTTCGCTGAAGAGCTGACCGGTCGCTACCGCGAAAATCGTCCTGGCTATCCGGCGATTGCCATCTCTGATGTCAGCCATCTCTCCTGCGTCAGTAATGATTTTGGTTATGACTATGTCTTTTCACGCTATGTGGAAGCGGTAGGGCGTCCGGGCGATGTGCTGCTGGGCCTCTCAACTTCCGGTAACTCTGCCAATATCATTAAAGCGATTGAAGCTGCCCGTGCGCAGGGGATGAAAGTGATCACCCTGACCGGTAAAGATGGCGGTAAGATGGCAGGCAGTGCCGACATTGAAATCCGGGTGCCACACTTTGGTTATGCCGATCGCATCCAGGAGATCCACATTAAAGTGATCCACATCCTGATGCTGCTGATCGAAAAAGAGATGGTGAAGTAACTGCGCTGGCCTCCCGCCTGACGGGAGGCCGCTTACTCTAAGGCGGTGGCTATGTGCGAATTGCTCGGGATGAGCGCCAATGTTCCCACGGATATCTGTTTCAGCTTTACCGGTCTGGTTCAGCGTGGCGGTGGAACCGGGCCTCACAAAGATGGCTGGGGCATTACCTTCTACGAAGATAAAGGTTGTCGTACGTTTAAAGATCCGCTGCCGAGCTTTAACTCGCCGATTGCGCGTCTGGTGCAGGAGTATCCGATCAAATCGCATTCGGTGGTGGCGCACATCCGCCAGGCGAATCGCGGGCAGGTGTCGCTGGAAAATACCCACCCG
The DNA here is from genome assembly GCF_024520895.1 of Pantoea sp. Fr-CA_6. Lineage (NCBI taxonomy): Bacteria > Pseudomonadati > Pseudomonadota > Gammaproteobacteria > Enterobacterales > Erwiniaceae > Pantoea > Pantoea sp. Fr-CA_6. Next base: position 33,724 of record NZ_JALNPO010000015.1, read on the forward strand.
TTTACCCGTGAGTTGTGGGGCCGTAACTGGACCTATGCGCACAACGGGCAGCTCAGGGGCTATCGGCAGCTGGAGACCGGCACATTCCGGCCAGTAGGCGAAACGGACAGCGAGAAGGCGTTCTGCTGGATCCTGCATCAGCTGGCGACGCGCTATCCACGTACGCCAGGCAACTGGCCTGCGGTATTCCGTTTTATCGGGGAGCTTGCCGGCACGTTGCGGCAGAAGGGCGTGTTTAACATGCTGCTGTCAGACGGCCGTTATCTGATGGCCTTTTGCTCCACCAATCTTTACTGGATCACCCGTCGCGCACCCTTTGGCCGGGCGCAGTTACTGGATCAGGATGTGGAGGTCGATTTTCAGCAGCACACCACGCCGCATGACGTGGTGACGGTGATTGCTACGCAGCCACTGACGGCCAATGAAACCTGGCAGCGGATCGTGCCAGGTGAATGGGCGTTATTCTGCCTTGGAGAGCGCCAGGAATGAACGTGAAGCGGCTTCGGGACTGGCTAAAACCGGTGCCGGGCTGCTGTTCATCACATATTTACCGCTGGCGACATTAACCATCGGCGGCTGATGATATTTAGCAAAGTAAGCGTATCCCGGCTGCAGCTGCTGCCAGAAACTGGCATAGGTGGAGTAGCGGTGACGCTGCATATTGCTGTCGGTCATGCGGAATGGATAGATGCTGATGCTGATATCCTGCTGGCCGTTACGCAGCGCGGCATTCACATAGGTAAAAATCTCATCCATATAGGCGTTAGTCATGGCATAGCAGCCAATCGACTTACAGTCGCCATGAATCATCAGGTAATTGCCGCTGTAGCCCTGATTACGATCGTACTGATTCGGAAAGCCGATGTTGATCGCGCGATAAAACCGGCTATCCGGCTTCAGCTGATTCAGCTTCACGTTGTAAAAACCTTCCGGGCTTTTGAAATCGCCTTCACGACGTTTCGGGCCGAGGCCGCCAGAAAAGTTACAGATGCGGTAGGTGTCCAGCAGGCGGTATTCGTTACCGATTTTGCCGTAGAGTTCGAGCGTGCGTTCTTCCTTGAAGATCTGGATATAGACCGGGGTGCCGAGTAACTGCTTCTTTAATTCTTTGCTGACCGGTGCCGTTGAGACGGGTTCGGGTGTCATTGCCATGCTGAGGGCTGGCAGTAAAATCATCGCAAACAGGAGTGCGATTTTGCCCATGCTGTGTGTACCTTGAGGTGAAGAGAACATGACGCAAAATGTGCGTCTCTGTTTGCATTATCGGAACTGTCCGCTACCGCAGCGCAACATTAAACATTGTCTGTTTTTTTAGCAAGACGGCGTCAGCCAAATTCGCGATTTACTGAAGGATATTCGACCAGAAATTTGTAAACTTTAATCGTCAGCGCGACAAATATTGCAGTTACCCCTGCCAACTGTATACTTATCCAGTGCCGGAGGGGGTATGCGTAAAATCATTCATGTCGATATGGACTGCTTCTATGCCGCGGTGGAGATGCGTGATAATCCCCAGCTGCGCGACATCCCGATCGCCATTGGTGGCAGCCGCGAGCGTCGCGGCGTGATCAGCACCGCCAACTATCCGGCGCGCAAATTTGGCGTGCGCAGCGCGATGCCAACCGGCATGGCCCTCAAGTTATGCCCGCATCTGCGTCTGCTGCCAGGACGCTTCGACGCCTATAAAGAAGCCTCCGCGCAGATCCGCGACATCTTTACCCGCTATACGCCGCTGATTGAACCGCTCTCCCTCGATGAAGCTTACCTGGATGTCACCGACAGCCCCCACTGTCACGGCTCTGCCACGCTGATGGCGCAGGCGATCCGTGCCACCATCTACCGTGAAACCGGGCTTACCGCCTCAGCGGGCATCGCCCCGATTAAATTTCTGGCGAAGATCGCCTCTGACCTCAATAAGCCGGACGGCCAGTTCGTGATTACCCCGCCGGAGATGTCCGGTTTTCTGCTGACCCTGCCGCTGGCGAAGATCCCTGGCGTCGGCAAGGTCTCGGCCAAAAAGCTGGAAGAGATGGGGCTGGTGACCTGTGGCGACGTGCAGAAGGCAGACTTAGCGCTGCTGTTAAAGCGCTTTGGCAAGTTTGGCCGGGTGCTGTGGGAGCGCAGCAATGGCATTGATGACCGCAGCGTGATCGTTGAGCGCGAGCGTAAATCGCTGGGGGTTGAACGGACGCTGGCGGAAGATATCAGCGACTGGGATGCCTGCCTGGAAATTATTGATTTTCTCTACGCCGAACTGGAACGCCGGCTGACGCAGATCCGACCTGACAAGCAGGTGGCGCGTCAGGGCGTCAAACTGAAGTTCAGTGATTTTCAGCAGACGACCCAGGAGCATATCTGGCCGGTGCTGAACAAAGAGGACATGATTGCCATCGCCCGTAAAACCTGGGATGAGCGTCGTGCCGGGCGCGGCGTGCGGCTGGTGGGATTACATGTGACGATGGTGGATCCCCAGCTGGAGCGTCAGCTGCTGCTGGGTCTGTAACCGTCAGCCTCACCGACCGGCAAGGCTGACATCCGATTACTTCTTATATTTCGCCGCCAGGGTCGCAAACCACGGTGCGACGAAATCCTCATTGCTGCCCCAGCCCGGAATGATCTTGTTCAGTGACGCGACGTTCACCGCGCCAGGCTGGCTGTTAAGCTGTTGCTGAGAGATTGATGCCGCTTTAAACTGATAAGTCGCTGGCGTCTCTTCACCGGCAATTTTCTTCGCCACCAGACGCATATTCACCGCGCCAATAGTTTTAGGATCCACCGCTACCGTCTGCACCCACGGGCTGTTTTTCTCGCGCATCAGCTGCAAATCCTGGTTCGAGACATCAATGCTGTAGAGCTTGATCTCGGTACGGCCATTCTCCTGCAGCGCTTTGTAAGCGCCCTGGCTGAAGGCGTCCCAGGCACCCCAGATGGCGTCGATTTTGCCTTTCGGGTATTTCGCCAGAATCGCGCCAATTTTATTGGCGGTGTCGCCCTGAACGTCAGTTGAAACCGCACCAATCGACTCAAGCTGATGAATGCCCGGATTCTCTTTCAGCAGTTTTTCATACACCACCTGACGGCGTTCCATCGGCGGGAAACCGGCAACCCATAGCTTGACGATGTTCGCCTTGCCGTTGAAATCATGGATGAGCTGGCCCAGCGACAACTGCGCCAGTGAAGCGTCATCCTGCGCGGTGACGGTGACGCCCGGGATCGGGCTATCCACCGGCGTATCAAACACCGACAGCTTAATGCCTGCATCGGCAATGCGCTTCACCAGTCCGCTGGCGTAGGGCGCTTTACCGTGCGACAGCACGATGCCGTCATATTTCTGGCTGATCGCCTGATTCACGAAATCCTGGAAGCGCGCATCGTCGCCATTGCTGAGAAAGGTGCTGACCTTGAAGCCAAGCTGGCGACCCTGCTGAATGGCACCGGCAACAAACTGGGTGGTGTTGTCATCGGAGCCGAGATTGCGGATCACCGCAATACGGATCGGGCCATCATGACTGGCGATAGCCGCAGGCACCGGCGTGACGGTATCCGCGAAGGCGGCGCTGGCGTTCAGCAGGCTCAGGGCCAGCAGCGAGAGTGTTATTTTTTGCATTGTTATCAACTCCGGTAAACGCGCCTCAGCGGCGCTGGATATAGGTGATCGCCAGTGCTAAAGCCAGCACCAGCCCTTTAATAATGTCCATGGCGTAGTAGGGAACAGAGAGCATCACCAGACCGTTCTGCAGCACGCCGAGGATCACCGCACCGACCAGCGTGCCCAGTGCATTCGGCTTGCCGGAACCCGCCAGTGAGAAGCCGATCCACGCCGCCGCGACCGCGTCCATCAGGTAGCCGCTCCCGGCATTGACCTGCGAGGAGCCGATACGCGAGGCGAGCAGAATGCCGCCCAGACCGGCCAGCAGTGAGGCGATCACATAAGCCAGCACCCGATAGCGGGTGGTGCGGATGCCGGAAAGGCGCGCCGCTTCCGGATTGCCGCCCAGCGCATACATCCGGCGACCATGTTTAGTCAGTGAGAGCGCCAGCTGCGCGGCGACGGTGACGACCAGCATAATGATGACGATGGTGGGCACCTGGCCGAGCAGGCCAAACGCCGCCGGAATGGTGCCTTCCGCCATATCACCGCTCGGCAGCACCATGTTCTCGGTGATCGATCCGCCAAAGCTGTAGGTCATCGCCACACCCTGAATCACAAACAGTGTCGCCAGCGTTGCCAGCATGTCGGGGATGCGCAGGATCACAATCAGAAAGGCGTTAAACAGCCCGACCAGGGTGCAGAGCGCCAGGGTGAGCAGGATGGCGGTGGTAGTGCCGAAGCCGTACCAGACAAACAGTGAAATCACCAGTGCATTGGCCAGCGAGGCGGTCGATCCGACTGACAGATCAAAGCCGCCAACGGTCAGCGAGATCGAGACGCCGATCGCAATCACCGTGACAATGGCAATCGAGCGCAGAATATTGATGATGTTGTTGGGTTCAAGGAAGCTGTCGGAGGCGAGACCAAAGGCGGCGATCAGGATCACCACCGTGAGCAACATGCCCCATTTATAGAGAAAGTCGAACAACTGGTGACGCCACGGCGAGGCTGTCAGATTCAGGCTGGTTTCTTTGCTGCTCACGCAGGGGTTCCTCCGGTGGAATAGAGCAAAAGCGTCTCTTCGGTGACGTCGCGTGCAGCCAGCTCGGCCACAATGCGTCCATCCCAGAGCACGCAAATCCGGTCGCATAAACCGACCAGTTCAGAAAACTCTCCCGACGCGTAAATGATGCCTTTCCCATCGCGCGCCAGGTTATCGATCAGGGTGAAGAGTTCGGTTTTGGCTTTGATATCGACGCCTTTCGTCGGCTCATCGAAAATCAGCACGTCGGCGTTGTTGCGCAGCCATTTGCCTATCGCCACTTTCTGCTGATTGCCGCCGGAGAGACGGCGCAGCGTCTGTGCCGGACCGGTGGTGCGCACCTGCAACTGCTGGATAACCTGCTCCGCCCAGCGCCACGCCTGGCGATGGCCAAACAGGCTCCAGCGCGAAAAGCTGTCGTCTGCGCTGACGCTGAGGTTCATTGCCACCGACTCATCAATAAAGATCCCCTCTTTGCGCCGCTCCTCCGGCACCAGCGCCATGCGGCGACTGACGGAGTCATGCGGCGAACGGGGCTGCCACGGCTGGCCATGCAGTTCACCGCGCCTGACGCGGCTTTTGCTGGCACCAAACAGCGCCTTACAGAGTTCGGTTTTACCGGCACCGGCCAGGCCTGCAATGCCCAGAATTTCCCCTTTGTGCAATCGTAGCGAGATATCCTGCAGCAGTTGCTCATCATGAAGACCGTCAATCGCCAGCAGCAGCGGCTGAGCCTGCCGCGCACGGCGTGCCGGGAAGATATCGGTGAGCTGATGGCCCAGCATCTTCTCCACGATCTGCTCACCGCTCAGTGCCGTCATCGGGCCGGTTTCGATCAACCGGCCATCACGCAGCACCGTCAGCTGGTCACAGATTGCTTTCAGTTCATGGATGCGGTGAGAGATAAACACCACGCCGATGCCGCTGGCCTGCAGGCGACGCACCACAGCAAACAGCCGCTCACTTTCATGCTGATCCAGCGGGGCAGTGGGTTCATCCAGAATCAGAAAGCGGCAGTGGTGCGACAGCGCGCGCGCCAGCAGAATTTGCTGCTTTTCAGCCAGGGTGCAGCGCTCCACCAGCCGGTTGACGTCCAGCGCCACGTCGAGCTGAGCCAGCAGCGCCCGCGCCTGACGCCGAACCTCGCCCCAGCGATAGCGGTGGCCAGGCTCTGCCAGCCGATCCAGCAGAATGTTTTCCGCGACGCTGAGCTGCGGCACCAGCGCCACGTCCACTTCCTGCTGAACCAGATGGATACCCAGCCGTTTCGCATCACGCGGCGTACGGATGGAGACCGGCTCACCATCCAGCAGGATCTCGCCGCTGTAGTGGCTGTGCGCACCGGAAAGGATCGCCATCAGTGTTGACTTGCCCGCGCCGTTAGCGCCGGTCAGAGCATGTACTGAATGGCCGTCACTGCGGAAATCCACCGACGATAGCGCGGCAAACCCGCCAAAAGCGATGGAGATGTTACGCATCTCAAGGCAGTTTAACCCTGGCATGTCATTACTCTCCTGAAGAATCACTGGCCGCATTTTTTCCTGAACCTTCAGGCGCGGCAACAGCCGAAAGCGCATAAGCTAGCACGAAATCTTATTAGCCATCCAGACATCTGGACATAATGGCGGCTGTGACCAGCGAAGCGCGGGAAAGCGGCGGAATAACGGGGTAAAGGACGGAAAAGGCAGCGAATTATGCTGGGGGAAAGTCACAGGCATAAAAAAACCAGGCCGGAGCCTGGTTTACTTTTTTTGTGACAGAATTACTTTTCTGGCACCACATTCAGCAGGGTGGTCAGCAGTTTCCAGTAAAGGCCAACGCTTTCGATGTGAACCTGCTCATCCGGCGAGTGCGGCCCGGTGATGGTCGGCCCAATCGATACCATATCCATCTCCGGATACGGTTTTTTGAACAGACCACACTCCAGACCGGCGTGGATCACCTGAATGTTCGGGGTCTTATCAAACAGCGCGATATAGGTCTGACGGGTCAGCGCCATAATGGCGGAGTCCGCATCAGGCTGCCAGCCTGGGTAGCCGCCTTTCGCTTTGGTCTGTGCACCGGCCAGCTGGCCCAGTGAGGTCAGCATCTGCACCACATAATCGCGGCCGGTGTCGATCAGCGAACGGATCAGGCAGTTGATCTCTGCATGATCGGCTTCCATGGTCACCACACCGATATTCAGTGAGGTTTCTACTACGCCTTTCGCCACGTCGGAGTTGCGGATCACACCGTTTGGCATGCTGTTGAGCAGGTTCAGGAAGCGATCGCGGCTGTCAGCGTTCAGAGCATCACCCTGATGCGCCAGCGGCTCAGTGACCAGGGCGATGTTCGGCTCTTTGATGCCGTGCTCATTTTTGATGGCGCTCAGGAAGTGCGCCGCCGCTGATTTCAGCGCATCCGCTTTGTGGCTCTCGACCGCCACGGTAGCGAAGGCTTCACGCGGGATCGCGTTGCGCAGCGTACCGCCGCTGAAGGCCAGCAGACGCAGATCCAGTTCAGCAGCGTGTGCCGCCAGGAAGCGCGCCAGCAGTTTGTTGGCGTTGCCGAGGCCCATATGAATATCGGCACCGGAGTGACCGCCACGCAGGCCTTTCAGCGTCAGCTTCAGGGTCTGGAATTCAGCAGGCACCGCTTCACGGGTCAGTGGCAGGGTGGTGACGAAGTCGATACCGCCCGCGCAGCCCATGTAGATCTCACCTTCTTCTTCGGAGTCGGTGTTGATCAGGATTTCTGCCTGCAGCCAGTTGGGTTGCAGACCGAATGCGCCATCCATACCGGTCTCTTCAGTCATGGTCAGCAGCACTTCCAGCGGGCCATGCGTCAGGCTGTTGTCAGCCAGTACTGCCAGCGCAGAAGCCATACCGATGCCGTTGTCCGCGCCCAGCGTGGTGCCGCGCGCTTTCACCCACTCGCCGTCAACCCAGGGCTGAATCGGATCTTTGGTGAAGTCATGAACGGTGTCATTATTTTTCTGCGGCACCATATCCAGATGCGCCTGTAGCGCAACCGGGGTACGGTTTTCCATGCCTGCGGTGGCGGGCTTACGAATCAGGATGTTGCCGACCTGATCGCGCTCACACCAGAAGCCTTGCTCTTTGGCCCAGCCGACGATGTAACTCGCCAGCGCTTCTTCGTGAAAAGAGGGATGGGGAATAGAGCAGATCTTAGCGAAAATATCCCACAGCGGCTGTGGAGAGAGTTGAGACAATTCAGACACGACAGGTCTCCTGTGTCAGTGTACCGGCGAGGCCGGACATCGCGAGTTTCCAGTGAAAAATCGCCGTCAGAGAATCTGACGAGCCAGGCCCGAGAATATCACTGTTTTCTACCGGGTGCGCTCTCAGACGCGCTAAAAAGCCGCAACCAGTGCGCGGGTGCTGGTTTTTAGTGCGTCAACTCCTTATAATCTCGCGCAACCTTTTCCCCGTTGCACATTTTTACGCCACCTCGGTTGGCTGGGATTTCTATTCTATGAGCGAAAAATACGTCGTTACCTGGGACATGCTTCAGATTCATGCCCGTAAACTGGCCCAGCGGCTGCTTCCTGTTGAACAGTGGAAAGGCATTATCGCGGTGAGCCGCGGCGGTCTGGTACCGGCTTCGCTGCTGGCACGTGAACTGGGTATCCGCTACGTCGATACCGTCTGCATCTCCAGCTATGACCACGATCATCAGCGCGAAATGAAAGTTCTGAAGCGCGCAGAAGGCGACGGTGAAGGCTTTATCGTGATCGATGACCTGGTGGATACCGGCGGCACTGCCCAGGCGATTCGCGAGATGTATCCGAAAGCGCGTTTCTGCACCATTTTCGCTAAACCGGCCGGTCGCTCACTGGTTGATGATTATATTGTCGATATTCCGCAGGATACCTGGATCGAGCAGCCGTGGGATATGGGTGTGGTCTACATCCCGCCGATTGTTAAAAACTGATTGATACACATCAGACAACGCCCGGTTTTCCGGGCGTTGTGCTTTCTGTGCCTCGCAGCCCGAATTGCCGTACAGTACACTTAGCCATCGCCGTTTCTGTTGCAGGAGAAGTGAGTATGTCGAGCAAAAATCTCAGCGAGGAGTTGTTCAAACCGCGCTTTAAACATCCTGAAACCTCATCCCTGGTTCGCCGCCACCATCATGCTACTTCGGATGTCCACTCAGCCCTGGATGGTGACAGCCAGCGTGGCTGGTATCGTATGCTGAATAAGCTGATGTGGACATGGCGTGGCCTGACGCCGCAGGAGATCAGCGAAGTACTGGCACGTATTGCCATCAGCAATGTTGAACATACTGATGAGACGCTGCTCGACACTGTAATCGGTTTTCGCGGCGGCAACTGGCATTTCGAATGGTGTAAACAGGCGGGTATCTGGCAGCAGAAAGCGCTGGAGGCCACCGACGACAGCGAGGCGGGCGACTACTGGTTACACGCGGCGCATCTCTACAGCGTTGCGGCCTATCCCTATATAAAAGGGGATGAGCTGGCCGACCAGGCGCAGACGCTGGCGAACCGCGCCTATGAAGAGGCGACTCAACGCCTGCCGGGCGAGCTGAAACCGCTGACGTTCGCCATTCAGGGTGGCAGCCCGGTTAACGGCTTTCTGCACATGCCGCCTGACGTTGAAGCGCCTTATCCCACCGTGCTGTTCTGTGGCGCGCTCGACTCATTACAGAGCGATCACTATCGCCTGTTCCATGATTACCTTGCACCGCGCGGCATCGCCATGCTGACCATTGATGTGCCGTCGGTAGGCAACTCGGTGAAATGGACGCTGAGTCAGGACACCAGCTTTCTGCATCAGCAGGTGCTGCGCGATCTGAAAAACGTGCCCTGGATCGACCATACCCGCGTGGCGGCGTTTGGTTATCGCTTTGGCGCTAACGTGGCCGTACGACTGGCCTATCTGGAATCGCAGCGGCTGCGTGGGGTCGCCTGTCTTGGCCCGATTGTGCATGCGCTGCTGACGCAGACAGCGTTGCAGGATGAGATCCCGGATATGTATATGGATATGCTGGCGAGCCGGCTGGGCATGGCAACCGCTTCTGACAGTGCGCTGCGTACCGAACTCAATCGATATTCGCTGAAAACTCAGGGATTGCTGGGCCGCCGGACGCCGACACCCATGCTGTCGGGCTACTGGCAAAACGATCTTTTCAGCCCGGAAGAGGAGAGCAAGCTGATCGCTAACTCTTCGTCAGACGGTAAGGCGTTGCTGATTCCGGTGAAGCCGATGATGGCCAGTTTCGACAAGGCGCTGAATGAAATTTGCGACTGGCTGGAGAAGCGTTTAAAAAGGTAACTGGCAAAATTTACAGTATTTGCTACAACTAGTAGCGGAATTCTTCCGGGCTGCCGTTAAGCGAAACATGACATCCCCTGGCCGTCCGGAAAATCAAGGCTGTATAGCGGTCAAAATCTATGGAGATTCAGCATGACGTTACCAAGTGGTCATCCCCGCAGTCGCCTGCTTAAGCGCTTTACGGAGCTTGGGCCTTATATTCGCGATGGGAAATGTGGCGAAACCCGGTTCTTTTTCGACTGCCTGGCTGCCTGCGTTAATGTGAAACCGGCACCGGAACTGCGTGAGTTCTGGGGCTGGTGGATGGAGCTGGAAGCGCAGGCTGACCACTTTACCTATGTCTACCATATCGGTCTGTTCGATAAAGAGGGTGACTGGTCGGTGGCAACCATCAAAGGCAAAGAGAATACGGCGCGCGTGGAAGAGACCTTACGGAATTTCCATACCCGTCTGAAAGCGATGCTGAAAGAGTTCGAGCTGGATCTGATTCCGGCCAGCGATTTCGATGAGAAACCGGTGAAGCTGAGCGCCTGATTGGGTAGTGCAGTGAAATAAAGACGAAAAAAATGGCGAGTTTAAAAACTCGCCATTTTTGTTGAAGGCTTGTCCGCTGTGAGTTTGAGCCTTCGCAGAGAACACGGTCAGATCGGAAAGACGCAAAAGCCGCCATCCATGGCACGCTCGGCCCGCGCCGTCCTGGCGCGGGACGCTTTCCTCTTCTGACCGTGTTCCCTGCGTGTTGAATTTATGCGTTGCTGCCAGATCCAAATCCGTCCGGTTTTCTAGCCTGAAATCAGAACTGGTAAGTCACACCCATCGCGACCACGTCATCGTTGTTAATCGACAGCGCGTTGTCATCATCCAGCTGGTTGATTTTGTAATCAACGAAGGCAGACATATTTTTGTTGAAGTAGTAGGTCGCGCCCACGTCGATATACTTCACCAGATCCGCATCGCCGATACCGTTTTCGATATCTTTGCCTTTGGTCTGTACATAGCCAATGGAAGGACGCAGGCCGAAATCAAACTGATACTGCGCCACCAGTTCGATGTTCTGCGCTTTGTTGGCTGCGCCCGCGACGGTAGCACCGGTGTTACGGTTGGTGCCGCTGATTGGTGTCATGTTGCGGGTATCGGTATAGATCGCCGCCAGGTAGACGCTGTTGGCATCATACTTCACGCCTGCACCCCAGGAATCCGCACGGTCACCGCCGCCATAGGCGCGTGCCTGCTGCTGGTTGGTACGGTCAGAAGAGGTGATGGCACTCATCAGGCTCACACCGGAATCACCCAGGGCATAGCCCAGTGAGGCACCGTAGCCGTCGCCATTCTGACGGTTGATGTCGGTGCGGGTGTTGGCGCTGGTGGCGTCGTTTTTACCCTGATACTGCAACGCAAACTTCAGCCCATCGACCAGACCAAAGAAGTTGTTGTTACGGTAAGTCGCCACACCGGTAGCGCGCTGAGTCATAAAGTTATCGGAACGGGCTGTACCGTCACCGCCGAATTCCGGGAACACGTCGGTCCAGGCCTCAACGTCATACAGCACACCGTAGTTACGACCGTAATCGACCGAACCATACTGCGAGAATTTCAGACCAGCAAACCCAAGGCGGGTTTTGTTGCCATTGTTGGCGTCGCTGCCCTCGGAGTTATTGACGTTGTACTGATATTCCCACTGACCATAACCGGTCATCAGGTCGTTAATCTGTGTCTGACCCTTAAAGCCGATACGGGTATAGGACTTGTCTCCATCCTGGCTGGCATTATCGCTGATGTAGTGCTCAGCTTTAACTTTGCCGTATAAGTCCAGTTTGTTGCCATCTTTGTTATAGATTTCGGCAGCCTGCGCGGCAGATGCCAGCGTCAGCGTGGAGAGGATCATGGCCAGTGTGCTTTTCTTCATTTGCTATCAATCCCAATGTGAACGCCGTAAAAAAATGAAAGTTTTTGTAAAGCACGGACTTTTTACCCGTCGGCGATGAACTTTTTATGACACTTTTCATGATTTCTTGTTAACCCTGAACTTTTGGTCTACGTCCTTGTCCGCGTAAATTCGTGCTTTTCCCCCGCTGGCTGTTGGCTTCCTTATCGACTCCTGTTAAAACGTCCTTTCGTAAAAATTTTTCACTACGGCAGGAAATATGAGTGGCAGTCAGACCTTAGTGGTCAAGTTGGGTACCAGCGTTCTCACCGGCGGCTCCCGCCGGCTGAATCGGGCGCACATGGTGGAACTGGTTCGTCAGTGTGCGCAGCAGCACGCGGCGGGCCACCGCATTGTGATTGTGACCTCTGGCGCGATGGCCGCCGGACGCGAACATCTGGGTTACCCCGAACTGCCACCCACCATCGCCTCAAAGCAGCTGCTGGCTGCGGTGGGGCAGAGCCGTCTGATTCAGCTGTGGGAACAGCTGTTCTCAATCTACGGTATCCATATTGGTCAGATGTTGCTGACCCGTGCCGACATGGAAGATCGCGAGCGCTTCCTGAATGCCCGCGACACGCTGCGCGCGCTGCTGGATAACCACATTGTGCCGGTGATCAATGAGAACGATGCCGTCGCCACCGCTGAAATCAAAGTGGGTGACAACGACAATCTCTCAGCGCTGGCGGCGATGCTCGGCGGTGCCGACAAGCTGCTGCTGCTGACCGACCAGCAGGGACTGTTCACCGCCGATCCGCGTAACAATCCTGAGGCTGAGCTGATCAGTGATGTCCATGTGATTGATGATGCGTTGCGTGCCCTGGCGGGCGACAGCGTATCGGGTCTCGGCACTGGCGGCATGTCGACCAAGCTTCAGGCGGCGGATGTCGCCTGCCGCGCCGGTATCGATGTGATCATCGCCTCAGGCAGCCGCAGCGGCGTGATCAGCGATGTTATTGACGGCAAGCCGGTCGGTACGCGCTTTCATGCGCAGCAATCGCCGCTGGAAAATCGTAAACGCTGGATTTTCGGTGCGCCTCCGGCAGGTGAACTCACCGTCGATGATGGTGCGCTAGCAGCAATTATTGAACGCGGCAGTTCGCTGCTACCGAAAGGGATCCGTGCTATCCAGGGGAATTTCTCACGTGGGGAAGTGATCCGTATCCGCAGTTTGCAGGGCAGGGATATCGCGCATGGTGTTTCACGCTACAACAGCGACGCGATGCGGATGATTGCCGGTCATCACAGCCAGCAGATCAGCGAAATCCTGGGCTATGAATATGGCCCGGTGGCGGTTCACCGCGACGACATGATCGTCAGTTAAGGAGCGGACAATGCTAGAAGAGATGGGAAAAGCGGCGCGCGCCGCAGCTTACACCGTGGCCGATCTGTCGACTGCAGAGAAAAATCAGGTTCTGATGACTATTGCCGACCGTCTGGAGGCGGAAAGCGCAGACATTCTGGCGGCCAATGAGCTGGATTTAGCCGATGCGCGTCAGAACGGTATGAGCGCCGCGCTGTTGGACCGGCTGACACTCAATCCGCAACGCCTCGGCAGCATCGCCAGCGATGTGCGCCAGGTCTGCCAGTTGGCCGATCCGGTTGGACAGCTAATTGACGGCGGTCAGCTCGACAGCGGGCTGCGCATTGAGCGTCGTCGCGTGCCGCTGGGCGTGGTGGCCGTAATCTACGAGGCGCGTCCCAATGTCACGGTGGACGTCGCCACTCTGTGCCTGAAAACCGGCAACGCCGCCATTCTGCGCGGCGGTAAAGAGACCTGGCGCACCAATGCGGCCACCGTCCGGGTGATCCAGAACGCGCTGAAACAGCACGGTCTGCCTGCGGCGATCGTTCAGGCGATCGAAAATCCGGATCGCGAGCTGGTGAATCAGCTACTGAAGCTGGATCGCTACGTCGATATGCTGATCCCGCGTGGCGGAGCCGGGCTGCACAAGCTGTGCCGGGAAAACTCTACTATTCCGGTGATCACCGGCGGCATCGGCGTTTGTCATATCTATATTGATGAGACGATGGAGATCGAACCTGCACTTGATCTGATCGTCAACGCCAAGAAACAGCGTCCCAGCGCCTGTAACTCACTGGAGACGCTGCTGGTGGATCAGGCGATTGCCGATCGTTTCCTGCCCGCCTTCAGCGCGCGTATGGCACAGGAAGCGATCGCGTTGCATGCTGACAGCAACGTGCTGGCGCAGCTGCAGCAAGGCCCGGCATCGGTCACGCAGGTGAATCCGCAGCAGTACAATGATGAGTGGCTGTCGCTGGATCTTAACGTCAAATTAGTGGCGGATATGGATGAGGCGATCGATCACATCCGTACGCACGGCACGCAGCACTCGGATGCCATCCTGACCCGTAATACCCGCAACGCCGCGCGTTTTGTCCGTCAGGTCGACTCCTCAGCGGTCTATGTCAACGCAAGCACCCGCTTCACCGATGGCGGACAGTTTGGCCTGGGGGCCGAAGTGGCGGTCAGTACACAGAAACTGCATGCTCGTGGCCCGATGGGATTAGAGGCGCTGACGACCTATAAATGGATAGCATGGGGCGACGATACGCTCCGGCCATAACTGCCATAATTTTTAACAAAGCGGGAGTCTTTCAGAGACTCCCGTTTTTTTTAGCTCCATTTTCCGGTCCAGTGAAAGATAGAGTTTTCTGCGCATCAGCTTAATTTCCGTTCCGGTCTCGTCACTACTGGCCATTATTCTGGCTGATATTCACGCAATTTTTTACGGAACATTCCTGAAAGCCGGGGCTGTACGCGGCCTGAGGCAATATTTTTTGTCCAGCCGCGGGCTGAAGCGGATAATGATTATCAGGAATGCTTGATAAAGCGGTTAGGTAGTAAACGAGCGGTAATATAAAATGAACTGGTAGCAATAATGAAAATAACATCCAGTATCTCTTCTATGGCTGATTATTAACTAATGGTTAAAAAAGAAAGTACAAGACAAGCTTTCACCGCCAGGCTGATAGCGGCCTGTGAGAGTGCCGGCATTGCCGGACATGGACGAAACAAACAGGTTGCCAGGGCTCTGCAGCAGCAAGGCTGTAAGATTTCAACGCCGGGAGTGTGGAAGTGGTTTAACGCGCAGTCAGTGCCGGATGGCGGCAATTTACTGGCTCTCAGTCAGCTGCTGGGCGTCAGGGTTGAGTGGCTGCAATACGGTATGGAACAACCTGCTGAACCGGTGACGCTAAGTGCGCTCACCGGTCAGAAGAATGTGTTTCGGATTGATAGCCTCGACATTGGTCAGCGAAGTGCTGCAGGCCTGCCCGCGCGTGATGAGTTTGTCGAGACTATCCAGGCGATCGAATATGGTCTGGATGAGGCGCGGGTGCTGTTCAACGGGCGCCCGGCGGAAAACATCCGGTTAATCGCTATCAACAGTGACTCCATGGCTGACACCTTTGCGCCGCGCGATCAGCTGTTTGTGGATATCAGCGTGCGGATGTTCGACGGCGACGGCATCTATATTTTCACCCTCGATGAGCAGCTCTATCTCAAGCGCCTGCAGCTGCAGCATAAGAAAATCGCTGTGATATCAGACAATAAGCGCTATGAAACCTGGTATCTCAATCATGATGACGTCACCAGCCTGAAGGTACTGGCCAAAGTGATCATGAGCCAGGCGCGACATTATCAAATCCTCGGTTAAGGCCACTTCTGCCGGTTTTTTCAGGAAGGCTGAAAAAAAAATAATCGGCATAAATTCATAAATTTAACCAGCGGTAAATAAAAAATTAACCAACAGTGTTTGATAAAGCATAAGAACCTGTTAATAATTTGGATATGGATGAACGAAGCAGTTCTTTCAGGGACGAGCCGCTCTTAAACAATTGAGGCGCTGCACAAGCGCGAATCATACCACCACAAAGTTAGTGAACTTTGGGATGGGGTGGATGCGCAAAATGCAGCGTCGTCAGATGCCGTTTATTTCCCCTCGCTTACTTTCCACCTGACTGCTAATGCAGCCGGGCGGTAAGCGTGCGACCGTGATACGCGACATTCGGGCCCGTTCGGTTCGCCGAAAGCTCGCGCCTGCCACCCCATCGCCAAAGACTCATTCACAGGAGGAGTTATGGCGATAATTCACTATGGCAAAAGCGTTTTTATAGGCAACGCACGTACTCGTCGCCACCGGCGGCGCCAACCTCTCAGCAGCCTGACACAGAGCATCGACGAGGCCCTGAACTTCCCAACTGAAACACCCACCCTGAGACGTGCAGAGCAAATCTGCCAGCGTCAGGTCGCCCCGCGCGTTGACCGCGCAATTACTGCACCCCGCGTCACCAGTCAGGAAACACCCAGTTTCGACAATTGCTGTCTTCCGCACGTTCATCTCTACGCCGTGAGCTGAAACGCGCAGAAAACGCATTTTTCCGTTCCGGCTAACTCTTCGCTTTCTCCAGTTCTCACTGGGCGCAATTTGCTGAATTACTGTTCAGTTTTGCTGCAGGGTCAGTAAGGCCTTCTGCTGCGCCGTGCTGAGTAATGATCAGCGAGCGTTATGTATTTCCTTTCACAAGGCTGAGTTGCTTTAACCCGTCATTGAGGAGTCGTTATGAGCCAGATAATCGCAGTACTGAATTTTGAAGAGGGGTATGTCGACACGCCCTATCTCGACACGCTGGGCTTTCCCACGGTGGCCGGCGGCATTCGCATTGGACCCAAGGGGGCGTCTCTGAGTAATTACGCTTTCCGCGTGCCACGGCGCGTCGGTGATGTCTGGAAGCAGTGCATTCTTGAAAACAAAATTCAGGAGATGCAGGGCAGGGAGCTGCTGCGTAATGCGCTGGCGAAGTGCAACGACGCCCGCACCGACGTGCTGCTGAGCATGGCTTATCAGCTGGGCGTCGAGGGCGTCCTGCAGTTCAAAAACATGCTCAGCGCGATCGTGGCTGAACAGTTTAATGATGCGGCTGACGCGATGATGAACAGCCTCTGGGCCCGTCAGACGCCGGGCCGCGCCAGACGTCACGCGGAGATGATGCGCAGCGGAACCTATGCGGTTTACAGGGGGTTGCTATGAGATGGCTCATGTTTCTCACCGCCGTGCTGACGGCAATCATCATTCTGCTGCTGCTGCAGCGCTTTACCACCCTCCAGTTTGTCTCTCATGCCCGTCTGCTTTTCAAAACCTGGTCTGTCTGGCTTGCGTCGCTGGGTTCCATGCTCAGCGCCTGGGCGCAGTCGTTTCCTTCTGCCGCGGTTGATGCCTGGAGTGCACTGCCCGAAGACGTTAAAGCGATTCTGCCGCACAACTACCTCGGGCTGGTGGGCGCCTTCATGGTGGCGATGGGGGTGATTGCACAATTTGTTCGTCAGAAAAACCTGCTCAATGCGAAGGAGCAGTCTGAAGGAGCGAAGCCATGACTCTGATTACCACCTTACTGGGCGGCAGCTGGCACTGGCTTGCCGCGCTGGCTGGCGTAATTGCGGCGCTGGCCGCCAGTTATTTCGGCGGCAAGAAAATCGGCAAAGTGCAGCAAAAAGCGCGTTCTGACGTCGATAACGCGCAACAGGAGGCGTCCCGCGTCACCGCGGTGGCGCAACAGCAACAACATAACCGCGAGGAGGCTAACCGTGTGGCGACTGACAACCATAGCCTTGATGACGCTGCTGCTCGCGACAAGCTGCAGCAGTCGAAATACCACAAACCCTGAGCCGGTGGCGATCACCGACTCTGCCTGCGTACTTTTTTCCCCTCTTTATACCTACGGCGATGACGCGCAAAAAATGGACGTTCGTACGGTGCGCGCCATCAACACCCACAACGACATGTGGGACTCCCTTTGCGGCCATCCGGCTGCGGCTAAGTAGTGCGCTGATTTCAGCGCGATATCTCTATGATCCTGAGGAGGATTCTATGATCGAAGTTAACTCTTTTGCTGAACTGCGTACCACTGTTCCACCAAAATCAGGTGAAGTCGCGAGCCTTAAACGCTATTACGATAAGGACTCCAGCTTCCGTGGCGGCGCAGACTTTGTTGGTTTCCTCAGCACCACTCCGCTGAAAGATGATGGCGGTACGGTGGCGGTGGGTAACGGTTTCTACTGGAAGCGCACCATCAACGATCCCGCCGAAGTGAACATTCTGCACTTTGGCGCGAAAGGGGATGGCGTGACCGATGACACTGAAGCCTTTAAGCGGATGCTGGCATGGACACAGTCTTACAACGCCTATGCGAAAGCGATTCCGGTGCGTTTTCCGGGGGGCCGCTTCCTGATTTCACCCATCGATATCAGCGATACGGAGTTGTCGTTTTTTGGTCTGGCAGGCGATGATATCGAGCTCGGCTCGGCACCGCGTACCACCATTGTTTCTGATAAAAGCGCGAAAACCGTGTTTAAGGTTAATGCGCGTCGAATCGTCATTAAAGGCATCTGCTGGCATGGACAGGCTAACGCCGGGACTGTCGACACCACGGCCAAAGTCACCGTCACGCCTGAACAGTGCAGTAACACGCAGCCGTTCTTTGAAAATACCATTGTCGGAGGCCAGATCGTCAATATCTTCTGCTTCAAGGCGCAAAGTACCGGGGGAACCGTCTTTAAGCTGCAGGATACGCTCGACAGTAAGTTCGATCAGATTTACAGCTCCAATACCTTTTCACGGGTATTTGATGTCGGCTGGTCAAACACGCCGAAGGGGAACTGGGACCACTCAACCGCCATTGAGCTGTGTAATGCCAACTTCCAGTCGGGCTATGGCGACGCCACGCTCTATATGCCGCGCGTCACTCAGGGGCTCATGCGTAACGTCTGGATTGAGCACACGACTAACCCGGGGGATCTGTCGGATGGCGGCTGGAACATCGAAACGCTCAACATTGAAGATTGCGGCACGCCGCTCAATCTCAATAATGCCCGCGTGGTGATGCGTCATATCAACCTGCAGGCGGGGGCGAAAATCACCAATGATCTGGCCGGAAGTAAGTGGTTATCGACCTTCGAATATGGCTATCGTCGGGATGAGAACTACGGCACGTTCATGACCGGTTCGCTGCGTGCCGGCTACTACAGCGGCTATAAAGTGGTGAACAACACTGATACCGACAACTGGTATCGGCTGGGGCAGCTCTATTTCCCGGCGCCTAACCAGCAATGGGTAATGGAGCTGATCGGGAAAGCGGATGCGACCACGCCCTCCGGCACCGCCGGTTCGCCGGTTAATGTGGTGGGCACCGGTAAAACCCTGATCAACCTCCAGCGACTGGAGACGGTCTGGGCCGATGCTTACCATATGGGGCAGCCTTCCGTGCTGGACATTCGTTATGGCCGGGTAGGGACCACCTATGCCGTAATCTGGGTCAAGCTGAGAGCGAACAGCGGCGAGACCATGTTCAACCTGAAGACGACCGGTCCGACCCGCTTCGATACCGGTTCCTGCTCGCTGTTCCAGGCTGATATGTCGGTGGTTACGGACATCACCAAAATCAGCAACCTGAAACCCGCTGCACGTTTTGGCATGCACAACGGGCTGGCGGGCATCGGGGCCAACGAAAAAGGGGTGGTTACGCTGGCTACTGCTGCGGGTACGCCGACTAATAAGACCGCTCCGACCGGTTTTGTGCTGATCAATATCAACGGCGTTGACCGTAAGGTTCCTTACTACGATTGATGATCGGCATGTTTTGGGCGAGGCTCCGGCCTCGCCCTTTTTTGATCTGACATTATCTCCGCTTCTTTTTACGTCGCCGGGAAAGTCACAGTTGCATTGTGAAGCCAGACAGTCTCCCTGACACAGCCTTTCGCCTTCATCCTCGTCAGCGGGCTGATTGCGATTAATTTGAATTACGGCTTGCGTCACTTTAAGAAGTGTGGCCTAATGAATCGTCGGTTTGATTAACAGACACTATCAAAGTAAGTAACCAAAGCAGTTCTCATCTCTAAGTTTGTCGCGAGACATCCCTTCTTTTTGAGTCTTCTCTTACGTTCTGATTAAAATCTGTTCTCAGGCCATTATGTATGCCGGAAGGCTCGATATATTAAGGATTTAAGCATGTCTAACAAAATTCGCGGTACCGTTAAATGGTTTAACGCAGAGAAAGGCTTCGGTTTCATTTCTCCTGCAGACGGCAGCAAAGATGTATTCGTACATTTCTCTGCAATCCAGGGCACCGATTTCCGTTCATTAGATGAAGGTCAGCAAGTTGAATTCACAGTAGAAAATGGCGCCAAAGGCCCAGCTGCTGCGAACGTTGTTGGTCTCTAAGGACTGAAAATTACTTTTAAATGTCCTCACTGTAGTGGCTCACAGTTTCGTACATCACATTTTGATGTTACAAGAGCCAACCCGCATGGAGCGAAATGCATTTTCTGCAAATCTGTCGTGGTTCAGGTGAACCTGGCAAGGATTGCAATTCAGAGCCAGCTTCGCGCTCTCTGATTAAGGCTAGTGAGCTTTATAGCGTTGTTGCATTTACAGTAATAAAAGGCTGCCTCTGGCAGCCTTTTTTGTTTCTGCGTTTCCTCCTTCTCAAACCTCACGCTTTATCCTTGTAACCTGCCTGTTTACTTTCACTTTCCCTGTGTATTTGCAATTCCCTTGTATAACGCTAACCGCTAACCGCTAACCGCTAACCGCTAACCGCTAACCGCTCTGTTGCCTGTAACCTATCTGCTATTATCGTCATCATTCTTAAACTGGCCTGCCGAAGCAGGCCGTTGAGAGAGATTAACGCAGTACGGGTTGCAGTGAGAGCTTGCCGGTATTAAATACGCTCATCGCCTGCGCCATACGCTCTGCCTGATCCTGCAGCGCTTGTGAGGCGGCTGACGCTTCCTGTACCAGCGCGGCGTTCTGCTGCGTCACCGCTTCCATCTGGGTAATCGCCTGATTGATTTCATTGATGCCGCTGCTCTGCTCGCTGCTGGCAATGGTGATTTCGCTCATGATGTTTGCCACGCTCTGCACGCTGTTCACCACTTCGCCGATAGTTGAACCAGCGTGTGTCACCAGCTTGCTACCTTCATCGACTTTAGCGACGGAATCTTCAATCAGTACCTTAATCTCTTTGGCCGCTGAGGCTGAGCGCTGCGCCAGATTACGCACCTCACTCGCCACCACCGCAAAGCCACGACCCTGTTCACCCGCGCGTGCCGCTTCAACCGCGGCGTTGAGGGAGAGAATATTGGTCTGGAAGGCGATGGAGTCGATAACGCTGATGATATCGACAATTTTTCGTGAGGAGAGGGCGATCGCTTCCATCTTCTCAATGACCTGCTCCATTACCACGCCACCTTCACGCGCCACGCTGGAAGTGGTTGAAACCAGGTGATTGGCTTCACGCGCGTTGTCGGCATTGTGTTTCACGGTCGACGTCATCTGCTCCATGGCAGAGGCGGTCTCTTCCAGCGAACTGGCCTGCTGTTCGGTTCGGGTCGAAAGATCAAGGTTCCCGCTGGAGATCTGATTAGAGGCCACCGCAATAGTGTCGGAGCCGGTACGCACTTCGGTCACAATCGACAGCAGATTATCGTTCATTCGTTGCAGCGCCTGCATCAGGACGCCGGTTTCATCGCGTGAGGTCACCTGCATCTGTGAACTCAGATCGCCTGCGGCAACGCGTTCAGCAACGTCAACCGCTGCAACCAGCGGACGCACAATAGAACGGGTCAGGAAGTAGCCCAGCAGAATAGACGCCAGAATCGCCAGCGCGGAGAAAATCAGCGTAATGGAGATAGCCGACTGACCATTTTCCACAATACCCTGACCTTCACTGCGCAACTGTGCGTCCTGAGAGTTGGCAAAATCCACGGCATCCTGAAGGAATTTGTTCTGGGTGGCGGTCATCGATTTTAGGACATAGGTGCTGGCAGCCTCAAAATCGCCCGCCTTCACCAGGGTGATCAGCTCTGCTTTAACTTTCTCAAAAGCCTGGGAAGAGGCCAGCAGACCGGCGATCTTTTTCTTGCCGACTGGCGTGACCTGAATATCTTCGATCCTTTTCATTGCGCTGTTGGTGCGTTGCGTGGCTTCATCCAGCTGACCATAACGCTTCACATTCATTTCCGGACGTGTCGTGTCGATCACCATGCCGCGCAGGTATTTGATCTGATCGTTGACGCCATCGCGCACATCAAATGCCAGTCGTACTTTCACATAACGATCGTCAACGATCGAGGCGATCGCCGTATTAATGCTGTTAATCCTGGTTATGGATGTCACGCCAATCACTATCAGTAACGTCACAATAATACCGAAGGCTGCTGCGAGCCGCATTCCCACCTTCATATTCTTGATACTGAACATGTTCTCTTCCCCGTTTTATTATTAATCAATTTGTTAGCAACACTCAGGTTTCCTGCTGTTGTGCGCAGTGCCTTGCTGATGTCTGTGGTCACAGCCTCAGGCAAAAAGGTGATCTCGCGCATACTGTTATCGGAGAACGAAGTTGTACCTTTAATAATTTTTAAGTAATAACGCCGGGTGAATAAATAGTCAGTAAAAATCATCAGAAATGGTTAAGTAATAACCAGAGGAAATTCAGACAAAAAAAAGGGCTGTCAGCAGTGATGCTGACAGCCCGATCCAGACAAGGATGAATGGATTCAGAAAACTAAGAAGTAGAGGCCTGTCCAGAACGCGACGCTTAATGTGACGGCGCTAATCCAGGCCAGCTGGCGTAAACGGCCACGCAGCACCTTTTGACGGGAAGGCGTAGCAGGTGCAGGCGTAACGGGTAAAGTTTCAATGTGCATAGTCGGTTCCTGATCAGGTCAGCCATTCTGCTGGCTAAAAAGTAAAAGCGTGCCGGGCATTCTTAGCGGCCCGCATTCGCTTAGCGGGCAGTGTCGAGAACGTTGAAAATGACGTCTGACAGCTCATTCAACTCAAACTTTGCCACATAGCCATCGGCACCCACTTTGCGCACGTGATCTTCGTTGGCGCTGCCAGAGAGTGAGGAGTGAATGACGACCGGCAGAGCCTTGAGGATCGGGTCACGCTTGATGTTGCGGGTCAGCGTAAAACCATCCATCTCTGGCATTTCCAGATCGGTCAGCACCAGGGCGATTTTGTCGTGAATCGATTCGCCGGCAGCCTGCGCTTCCTGGCTCATCAATTTAATTTTTTCCCAGGCATCCAGACCGGTGTTAAACATCAGCGCCGGAATGCCCATACTCTTCAGGCCCTGCTCCAGCAGCTGACGTGCGACTTTGGAATCTTCTGCCACAATCGCCACCGCACCTGGGCGGTAGTTGAAGGCACGCGGTCTGGCCGCTTCCGGTTCGACGCCGCGCACCGATGGGATGATGTCATACAGGATTTGCTCAACGTCCAGCACCATCGCCAGCTCGTTGCTCTGCTTGTCACTGTCCAGGCAGGCGATGCTGGTAATGTTGCGGCCGCCGATACCGGCTTCGGCGGTATGCACCTGGCTCCAGTCGAGACGCACAATGTTCTCAACTGACTCCACGGCAAACGCCTGGGTGTTACGGGCATACTCGGTAACCAGCAGCAGGTTAAGACCGGTTTCCGGCACACAACCCGCCACGGCAGGCAGGTCGATGACCGGAATGAACTGGCCACGAATACTTGCCATACCCAGCAGCGGCGAACGCATGCCTGCGGCTTTGGTGATAGTGGGCATCGGCACTATTTCACGCAGCTTGAAGACGTTAATGCCAAACAGTTCAGACTTGCCTTTCAGCTGATCGGAACCTAAGCGAAACAGCAGCAGCTCAAACTTGTTCGATAACGCGAGGTTCGCTCTCTCATCGATCTCTTTCTGAAAATTATCCATGGTTGCCTCTGCATTAACGCAGCTGGTGAAATAGGGTGTGAACAGGTTATCGGCAGCAAACGGAAAAAGGTGAGAAGAGAAGGGTGAAATAAAACGGACGCCAATTAATGTGCCAGGATTAACCCTGAAGGTTCAACATGGACACCTTTCCAATAAAGGAGTGTGAAATGAAAAAAGTGATTCTGGCGTCGTTGCTGGTGATGATGAGTGCGGGTGTTTCGGCCGAAGAGGGCGGATACAAAGCAGGCGATACGCCACCACCGCAACACAAGCAGGATGCCGGCTATAAAGGTTCAGAAGATACCGGTCAGACGCATATTGATCAGATCCGCGATTTCCGTCAGGGCGGATATGTGACGCTGGAAGGTTACATCGTGAAGAAAGAGCAGGGCGAACGGTATCAGTTCCGTGACAATACCGGCACCTTACCGATTATCGCGCCGAAGAAGACCTTTGATGGTAAAACCTACACCGCAGAAGACAAAGTACGCGTCAGTGGCAAGGTACAGGGCAAAGGGGATAAAACCACGCTGCATGTGACCCAAATCGAAGAGCCGTAACAAACCGGGCGAGATAATCTTCTCGCCCGTTTTATTTAGTCCTTCAGCAGAATCGCCCGGCAGGTTTTGCCTTTGATTTTGCCCTGCTTGAGTTTCACCAGCGCATTTTTGGCCTGATTCGCCTCAATCGCCACGTAGGCGTGGGTCGGCGTAAGGACAATTTTGCCGATCTGCTCGGCACGATAACCCGCTTCACCCGTCAGCGCGCCCAGAATATCTCCCGGACGTATCTTGGCTTTACGGCCACCATCAATGCACAAAGTCATCATAGCTGCAGGCAGCGGCTTGCTGCTGCCCTTTTTCAGCGTGCTGGCAGAGACCCACGGCAGCTTCTGCTGCAGGAAATCTTCCAGCGCATGCGCGCGAGCCATCTCATCGGCAGCAACCAGGCTGACCGCAACGCCATGTTCGCCCGCACGCGCTGTACGACCAATGCGGTGCAGGTGGATTTCAGGATCCCAGGCGAGCTGATAGTTAACCACCATCGCCAGCGATTTGATGTCGAGTCCGCGTGCAGCGACGTCGGTGGCGACCAGCACGCGACCACTGCCGTTAGCGAAGCGGATCAACACGCGTTCGCGATCGCGCTGCTCCAGATCGCCATGCAAAGGCAGGGCGCTGATATCACGCGCGTTAAGCGCCGCGGCGACATCATCACATTCACGTTTGGTGTTGCAGAAGACCACACAGGATGAGGGCTGACGATCGCTGAGCAGGGCTATCAGCAGACCCAGTTTTTCATTATGGCTGGCTTCGAAAAACTGCTGATCGATTGAAGGCAGTTCGCTGACATCTTCTGTCACCACGCTCAGCGCATCACGCTGAAAGCGGGTGCTGATGGCCGTAATGCCGTCTGGCCAGGTGGCGGAAAAGAGCAGCGTCTGGCGCGAAGCGGGCGTCGCTTCAATGATCGTTTCCATATCATTCA
The DNA here is from genome assembly GCF_024520895.1 of Pantoea sp. Fr-CA_6. Lineage (NCBI taxonomy): Bacteria > Pseudomonadati > Pseudomonadota > Gammaproteobacteria > Enterobacterales > Erwiniaceae > Pantoea > Pantoea sp. Fr-CA_6. The sequence continues at coordinate 58,839 of NZ_JALNPO010000015.1, forward strand.
GGAAACCCATCTCCAGCATCCGATCGGCTTCATCCAGGACCAGCGTGCTGAGCTGGTCCAGCTTGAGGTTTTCGCGGTTAATGTGGTCGAGGATACGACCCGGCGTGCCGACCACGATATGGGGCGGATGCACCAGCGAATCACGCTGTGCGCTCATCGGCTGTCCGCCACACAGAGTGAGAACCTTGATGTTGCGGGTGAAGCGCGCCAACTGGCGCAGTACATTGCCTACCTGATCCGCCAGTTCACGGGTCGGACAGAGAATGAGTGCCTGGGTCTGAAAGCGGGCGCTGTCGATATGGTGCAGTAAACCAATACCAAAGGCAGCCGTTTTACCGCTGCCGGTTTTCGCCTGCGCGCGCACGTCGCGTCCCTGCAGAATGGCGGGCAGCGTAGCGGCCTGCACGGGCGTCATGCTGGTGTAGCCCATCTCGCGCAGGTTTTCGAGCTGGCTGTCGGGAAGCGAATTGAGGGTAGAAAAAGCGGTCACGGGCGCGGCCTCTGAGGCTGAAAGTGTAGGGCATTATTGCGGGGCAAGTCTGGCAGAAAGCACGCCTGACAGCAACGGGAACCTCGATGGTTAGCAGTATGAAACTATATCTGTCAGAGGGCTTAGGAATAGACTGAAGTTTACGGGAAAAAGGTGGTTTATTTTTATAGATTAACCCCGACTCAATGTGATTGTTCCAGGATGAGGATCTTTTGAGACCAGCGATTATTTGATAAGTAGCCGTTTTTAAATATTTATTTCATTGTTAATCAGATAAATCCTTAACTACTACTCCAGTAATAGAATTAATCATTAAAAAATATCACCACTGGTGCCGATAAAAATCCTGAGCTAATTGCTTTATATTTAGCGCGCCATATTCCTGGTACAACGACCGGTAGAGGGTATTTGCATTGAGTAATCGCATCCAGGGACCACATGAAAATGTGCTTAAAATAGTAGGCCGCGCCGTACTGACACTGCATGTTCATGGAGAGAGCTTATCGGCTGATAAAATCGCTTCGATGATTGCGTGTTATGCGGAAGATGAGCCCTGTGATCAGGAAGATCGTCGCTTATACGCGCTGGCAATGGAACTAATGTCGAATGATAAATGGGCCAAAAGCGCGTAACCCGCACTCCGCTCAGGTAAATGCAGAGCCTCCCTTGTGGAGGCTCTGTTGTTTTTGGAGGAGTGGGTTTGTGTTGTGGGGCAGGTACTGGCTCCCGGCGCTTTAGGTAAGGTGGTCGTCTGTAACCGGGCCGGAGCCAGCTCGATCTCTCCGCATTTGCTGAGAAGGCTCAGCGCGGGCGATTACGCACCTCATCCCTGAGGTGCGCCCGTAGCCGGGCCAACGCTTTGCGTTGTTCAAAAACGCTCCCGGCGTTTTTAGTACGCACCTCATCCCTGAGGTGCGCCCGTAGCCGGGCCAACGCTTTGCGTTGTTCAAAAACGCTCCCGGCGTTTTTGTCGGTGGCCCGTAATGCTTTGCTACAGGCATATGCTCCCTTCGCTTCACGTCCGGCAGATGCTTCCCGTTTCTGGACCGTCGCTGCTGGTAAACCACGGGCACTGAGAATCTATCAGCAATAAACAAGCTTAAAGCGCAGGGAAGCCGGTCAGAAGAGGAAAGCGTCCCGCGCCAGGGACGGCGCGGGCCGAGCGGCCATGGATGGCTTAAGCGCCTTTCCGATCTGACCGGTTTCCCTGAGCCGGCTCGATCTCTCCGCATTTGCTGAGAAGGCTCAGCGCGGGCGATTACGCACCTCATCCCTGAGGTGCGCCCGTAGCCGGGCCAACGCGTTGCGTCGTTCAAAAACGCTCCCGGCGTTTTTAGTACGCACCTCATCCCTGAGGTGCGCCCGTAGCCGGGCCAAAGCGTTGCGTTGTTCAAAAACGCTCCCGGCGTTTTTGTCCGCAGCCCTGCTGTTTCAGGCTGATGCCAGCGCAAACACCGGTTTACCGCGCGAGAAGGTCGCGACGACTGGCGAAATCCGTGCCACGGCTTCGGCGGAACAGCTCGCCGCTACCAGCATCATGCTCGCTTCATCGCCCGGTACTGGCCACTGGCGTTCACCCTGGGCTGTCAGCGGCAGCCGATCGTCTGTGGCGATCGCCAGCGCCCGCGACAGCGAGAACTCATCCGATCCCCGATAGAGCTGCGCATAGAGATTCGCTTTTTCCAGCATGCTGCCGGTGCCAAACGGTGACCAGTGATCGATAACGCTGTCGGTGCCGGTCATCACCTTCACGCCCGCTGCCTGTAATTGCGGAATCGGCATGGTCAGCTTGCCGATCGGTAGCGTAGAGGCGACGCTGAATTGCTGCTCCGCCAGCCCTGCGATCATATTATCCAGCGTACTGCCGGACAGGGTCGCCAGCGCAAAACCGTGGCTCAGCGTCACTTTGCCCTTCAGCGCCGGATTCTTTGCCACGGTGTCAATCATGTACTGAATCGCCGCCACGCCAGCGGGTGAGGTTTCATGCAGATGTATATCCACGCCGCGCTGATAGTCGAGCGCAATCTGGAACATCGCATCCAGTGACTTCTCCATGGCACCATCGACATTGGTGGGGTCCAGGCCGCCGACATACTCAACGCCGTGCTGCATCGCCTCGCGCATCAGCCCATCGACCTGCGAGTGCAGCAGGCCATGTTGGGGAAAGGCTACAATCTCGCAGGGAAAGGCGGGGTGACGGGCTAATGCCGCCTGCAGATGCTCCAGACTTTGCAGGCCGCTGACCGGATCGATATTGCAATGGCTGCGGGCGCGGGTGGTGCCTTTGGCGTGCAGCAGAGCGATCAACCCTTCGGCGCGCGCCTGAGAGTGCGGCAGCAGTTGCGGAATCAGCACCTGTTCACGCGCAATCATGTCCAAGATAGTTTTGCCCTGACGGGGACGCGGAGCCTGCCACGGGCCGCCGTAGAAGGTTTTATCAAGGTGGATATGCATATCCTGGGTGGCGGGCAGCAGCAGGGCATCCTGTGCATCCCACGACGGCAGGGTGCTGTCACCCTGACCGGCGGGTGTCAGCTGGTCAATTTTACCGTCGCGCACGCTGATGTCGTAACGCCCGGTGCGGGTAGCAACGATCTCATCATCCTCACGGATAAAGCCCTCCTCCAGCCGCACATTGCGCAGCAGATAGTGATCCTGCCGGGGCAGGGCGGCGGGCTGGTCGGGATTGATGGAGGACAAAGGTGATGGCGTGGCGGCACTGGCCTGGCCGAGACCGGCGGCCAGCAAGCCGCCTGCGGCGGTCCAGCGGACGCTCTGCCCAAGGAAATCACGGCGGCTCGGCGAAGAGGAAATAGGCATCAGAGGCTCCTGCAAAGTGAACAAGGTCTTAATCTGACAAACGACGCTCCACCCTGCTGCGTTATTTTCCACTGACGACTATTCGATATCTCACTGCCAGCGCAGCTGGCTGAAGGCGGCCAGGGATTCCGCCAGCTCGCGCTGCAGCGGATCCTGCGGATGACGACAGAACAGCGCCAGTTCGAAGGTATCAATCACCGGCAGACCCTGTTCCGGGCCCAGTACCCGATGTCGCGGCAGGCGGCAGCTGGCGGGCAGTAACGTCAGCCCCAGACCCTGCGCACTGGCGGCGGCCAGCGCGACCAGGCTGGCGCTGCTGTAACTAATGCGCCAGCTACGGCCCAGTGCGTCGAGCGTCTGACACACCTCATCGCGATAGAGCCCCTGCTGGGGAAACAGCACCAGCGGTACCGGCGTCTGCTCAAAGCAGGGCCACTCTGCGCTATCGAGCCACAGCAGGGGTTCAGGACGCGACGCCAGCGGACGCTCGCCAGCGGGCTGTTTAATCAGCATGATGTCGAGCTCTTCACGCTGCCAGGCGCGACGCAGCTCCACCTGCATGCCGCTCATCACGTCCAGCCGAAGTTGCGGATGGTCGCGACTGAAGTGCGCCAGCAAACCGGCCGTGGGCGCGGCGAAATCTTCCGGCACGCCAAGACGCAGCACACCGTCGCGCCACTGGTCACTCAGCACATCGTGCGCTTCCCCATTCAGGGCGATAATCCGCCGGGCGTAGCCTAAAAGTTTCTCGCCCTCTTCGGTGATCTGCACCTGATGCGAAGAACGGTTCAGCAGCTCTTTGCCGACCATCTCCTCCAGCCGTCGCACCTGCTGGCTGACGGTGGACTGCGACAGGTGCACCCGGTCAGCGGCGCGGGTAAAGCTGGCGGTTTCGCACACCGCGACAAAGCTGAGCAGCTGCTGCGGAGTAAACATCGGCTGACGATTCATATTTCCACTACCTGGCAGAGTAATATTTCATTTCCAGATAGTAGCGACTGCTGCCAGGCTGGCAACTTTTAACTGTGTGGATCTCAGATGAAGAGAGAGAACAACCTGCTGCTGGCGGCGCTGGTGCTGGCCGGGCTCAATATGCGACCGCTGATGACCTCGGTCAGTCCGTTACTCGGCGAGCTGCGGCAGAGCATCGGTCTGTCGCCGCTGGCGGCATCGCTGTTGCCTGCGGTGCCGATGATGATGATGGGTGCCATTGCGTTAGTCAGCGCCCCGCTGATGCAGCGCTTTGCGGTACGTAAACTGCTGCTGGGTGGCCTGTTGCTGTTGCTGCTGGCGCTGGTGAGTCGGCTGTTTGTGGCTGACGGAGGCTGGCTGGTACTGAGTACTGTGCCGGGAGGGGCGGGCATTGGCATTGTGCAGATGGCGATGCCGGGATTGATCCGTCAGCGATTTGGCAGCCGCAGTGCCGGCGTGACCGGACTGTGGGCAGCGGCGCTGATGGGCGGCGGCGGGATTGGCGCGGCGATCTCGCCGTGGCTGAATGGGCAGCTTGGCTGGCAGGGCGCGCTGAGCAGCTGGGCGCTGCCGGTGGTGCTGGCCATCCTGCTCTGGCTGTTTATCACCACCCCACGTGCAGCCCGGACGGAGGCCGCCGCTCTGCCTTCGCTGTGGCGGAAAACCCGCGCCTGGACGCTGGCGTTGAGCTTCGGTCTGGTGAACGGCGGATATGCCATCTGTGTCGCCTGGCTGCCCGATTTTTATCATCAAATCGGCTGGAGCGCACAGGCGGGCGGTTCACTGCTTGGCATGATGATCGGCTTTCAGGTCACGGGTGCGCTGCTGCTGCCCTTGCTGGCACGGGGCCGCGATCGCCGTCCGCTGCTGCTGCTGACACTGGCGATGCAGTTCAGCGGCATGCTCGGTTTCCTGTTTGCGCCACAACTGGCACCGTGGCTCTGGGCGGGGATTGCGGGCTTCGGGCTGGGCGGGGCATTTCCGCTGGCGCTGGTGCTGGCGCTGGATCATCTGGAGCAGCCGCAGGCTGGCGCGCGGCTGGTGGCTTTTATGCAGGGCGTCGGCTTTATTATCGCGGGCAGCATGCCGTTTATCGCGGGGCAGTTGCATGCGCTCACCGGTCACTTCACCAGCGTCTGGTTATTGCAGGCGGCGGTCACGCTGCTGTTAATCGTGCTTAATCTGCGTTTCCATCCGCGCAGCTATCAGCACGCCTTTCCTGAGGTGAATCGCTGATTTTGGTCCGACCAATTCCGGCAATATTTTTCTCTGGTTCACACTCCGGGAAAATTCGCGCATCTTCTGTTGCCATAGGTTAACAATGCGTTAACTATCTGTTGCCATAAGCCCCGACAGAGCGGTTTGGTCTGACCAATCCGGGGCAGATGGCACCAGCGCTGCGGCTGCGTGCCACGTCACCTTTTCCTCTGGAGATACTGGCATGCAGATCTGGCAACAAAACTACGATCCGCTGGGTAATATCTGGCTTTCAAGCCTGATCGCACTGATCCCGATTCTCTTTTTCTTCTTTGCGCTGATTAAGCTGAAGATGAAAGGCTACCTGGCGGCCACCACCACCGTGGTGCTGGCGCTGCTGGTGGCGCTGTTTCTCTATCAGATGCCGGTTGCACAGGCGCTGGCCGCCGTAGTGTATGGCTTTCTCTATGGCTTGTGGCCGATTGCCTGGATTATTGTCGCCGCGGTGTTCGTCTACAAGATCTCAGTCAAAACCGGCCAGTTCGACATTATCCGCGCCTCTATCCTGTCGATTACTCCCGATCAGCGTCTGCAGATGCTGATTGTCGGCTTCTCGTTCGGGGCGTTTCTGGAGGGGGCTGCGGGCTTTGGTGCGCCGGTGGCGATTACCGCCGCGCTGCTGGTGGGACTCGGCTTTAATCCGCTCTACGCCGCCGGGCTCTGCCTGATTGTGAACACCGCGCCGGTGGCCTTTGGCGCGATGGGCATCCCGATTATTGTGGCGGGGCAGGTGACCGGGCTGGACAGTTTTGCCATCGGCCAGATGGCCGGACGCCAGCTGCCGCTGCTGACCCTGATTGTGCTGTTCTGGATTATGGCGATCATGGATGGCTGGCGCGGAGTGAAAGAGACCTGGCCGGCGGTGGTCGTGGCAGGGGGATCGTTTGCCATTGCCCAGTTCCTCAGCTCCAACTTCCTGGGTCCGGAGCTGCCCGATATTATCTCGTCGCTCGCCTCGCTGATTTCGCTGACGCTGTTCCTGCGGGTCTGGAAGCCGGTGCGCATCTTCCGCTTTGCCGATGCAGAGGCGAAACAGGGCGATCCGTTGCTGCCACCGCAGAAGTATCGGCTGGGGCAGGTGATCCGCGCCTGGATGCCGTTCCTGTTTCTCACCGCCACCGTCACGCTCTGGAGTATCCCGCCGTTTAAAGCGCTGTTCGCCAAAGGCGGCGCGCTCTATGAGTGGGTGCTGGCTATGCCGGTGCCGATGCTGAATGAGCTGGTGGCGCGGATGCCGCCCGTGGTCGGCACTGCAACCCCTTATCCGGCCATCTTTAAGCTGGATCTGGTGTCCGCCACCGGCACCGCCATTTTAATTGCGGCGATCATGGCGATGATTTTCCTGCGCATGAAGCCAAAGGCAGCATTGCAGACTTTTGGTGAAACGCTGAAAGAGCTGGCGCTGCCGATCTACTCTATCGGGATGGTACTGGCCTTTGCCTTTATCTCGAATTACTCCGGGCTGTCTGCGACGCTGGCACTGGCGCTGGCGCACACCGGCCACGCTTTTACCTTCTTCTCACCGTTCCTGGGCTGGCTGGGCGTCTTCCTGACCGGATCAGACACCTCATCGAATGCGCTGTTTGCTGCTTTACAGGCCACGACCGCGCAGCAGATTGGCGTCTCCGATATTCTGCTGGTGGCGGCCAACACCACCGGTGGCGTGACCGGTAAGATGATCTCGCCGCAGTCGATCGCTATCGCCTGTGCGGCGGTCGGGCTGGTGGGTAAAGAGTCCGACCTGTTCCGGTTTACCGTTAAACACAGCCTGATTTTCACCTGTATGGTCGGTGTGATAACCACGCTTCAGGCCTACGTCTTCCCCTGGATGATCCCATGAGCAGCAATGCCGATCCGCTGGTGACGCGCCTGCGGGCCTATATCACCGAACATCAGCTCGAGCCGGGCATGCGCCTGCCCGCCGAGCGTCAGCTCTCTGCGGAGCTTGGCGTCTCGCGCTCCTCGCTGCGTGAAGCCATACAACAGTTGATCAGCAACGGCATGCTGATTAGCCGACGCGGCGGCGGCACCTGGATCCGTCAGCAGCTGGCGCCCTGGTCGGAACAGCGCATCGTCGAGCCGATTCGCCAGCTACTGCGCGACGATCCCGACTACCGCTACGACATTCTGGAAGCGCGCCATGCCATCGAGGCCAGCACCGCCTGGCACGCCGCACTGCGCGCCACCGACGCCGACAAAGAGAAGCTGCAGTACGCTTTCGACGCCACCCTGAAACTGAAAGAGAGTGACGATCCCGATCTCGCCGCCCAGGCTGATGTGCGCTTCCATCTGGCGATTGCCGAGGCGTCGCACAACGTAGTGCTGCTGCAGACCATGCGTGGTTTTTTTGAGCTGCTGCAATCATCGGTAATGCAGAGCCGTCAGCGCATGTATACCCAGCCCGCGATTTTTGCCCGCCTGACTGAACAGCATCAGGCGCTGCTCGATGCGATCCTCACGGGCGATGCCGACGCTGCGCGCCAGGCGGCGATGCAGCATCTGGGATTCGTGCACACCACCATGAAAAGCCTGCATGAAGATGAAGCGCGTCAGGCGCGCATCACCCGCTTACCGGATAACGACACACGCAACCCAAAGGAATCTGACTGATGATTATCTCCGCTGCCAGTGACTATCGCGCGGCCGCGCAACGTATCCTGCCGCCGTTCCTGTTTCACTATCTTGATGGCGGTGCCTATGCCGAGCACACCCTGCGTCGCAACGTAGAGGATCTCTCGGATGTGGCGCTGCGCCAGCGCATTCTTAAAAATATGTCGGAACTGAGTCTTGAAACCAAACTGTTCAATGAAACCCTGTCGATGCCGGTTGCGCTGGCACCGGTTGGCCTGTGCGGCATGTATGCCCGCCGGGGTGAAGTACAGGCGGCGCGCGCGGCAGACCTGAAAGGCATTCCGTTTACCCTGTCGACCGTCTCGGTCTGCCCGATCGAAGAGGTGGCCCCGCAGATTAAGCGTCCCATGTGGTTCCAGCTCTATGTGCTGCGTGACCGCGGCTTTATGCGCAATGCGCTGGAGCGCGCCAAAGCCGCCGGTTGCTCTACGCTGGTGTTTACCGTGGATATGCCCACGCCGGGCGCGCGCTATCGCGATGCGCACTCCGGGATGAGCGGCAATCACGCGGCGCTGCGTCGTTACTGGCAGGCGGTCACCCATCCACAGTGGGCGCTGGATGTGGGTCTGCAGGGGCGCCCTCACGATCTGGGGAATATCTCCACGTATCTGGGCAAGCCTACCGGGCTGGAAGATTACATCGGCTGGCTGGCGAATAATTTCGATCCCTCTATCTCGTGGCGCGATCTGGAGTGGATCCGCGAGTTCTGGGATGGACCGATGGTGATCAAGGGCATTCTCGATCCGGAAGATGCGCGTGATGCGGTGCGCTTTGGCGCCGATGGCATCGTGGTCTCTAATCACGGCGGACGCCAGCTGGATGGCGTGCTCTCCTCGGCGCGTGCGCTACCGGCCATTGCCGATGCGGTAAAAGGTGACATCGCCATTCTGGCGGACAGTGGCATTCGCAACGGGCTGGATGTGGTGCGGATGATTGCGCTGGGCGCAGACAGCGTGCTGCTGGGACGGGCATTTATCTATGCGCTGGCAACCCACGGTCAGCGCGGCGTAGAAAACTTGCTGACGCTGATTGAAAAAGAGATGCGCGTTGCCATGACCCTGACCGGCGCGAAGTCGATCGGTGAAATTACCCGCGATTCGCTGGTGCAGGCGGAAGCGTTACTGGCACCGCAGAGCACACCGCCACGTCCCCGCGCGGTGAGTTGAGCCTGCGAAAATGAATGTATTGTCTATACTTAGCTTCTTTACCAACAGGAGGAACGACATGACCATTCATAAGAAAGGTTCGGCGCATTGGGAAGGCGATATCAAAGGCAAAGGCACCGTCAGCACCGAGAGCGGCGTACTAAGCCAGCAGCCTTATGGCTTTAACACCCGTTTTGAAGGCGGCAAAGGCACCAACCCGGAAGAACTGATTGGTGCAGCGCATGCAGCCTGTTTCTCCATGGCGCTGTCGCTGATGCTGGGCAATGCGGGTCATCCGCCGGAAAGCATTGATACCACGGCCGACGTGTCGCTGGACAAAAAAGGCGACGGCTTTGCCATCACCAAAGTGGCACTGACCAGCACCATCTCTCTGCCAGGCATTGATGAGTCGACCTTCGACGAGATCATCAATAAAGCCAAAGCGGGCTGCCCGGTTTCTCAGGTACTGAACGCGGAAATTACGCTGGATTACACCCTGAACAACTGATGCCGGTAACGGGTCGCCTTTTGGCGGCCCGGGCGTTATGCTATGCCTCACCGGTCCTGTTGCTGACCGGAACAGATGCGCCTTCTGGCGCATCTTCGCTTTCTGACCAGAGGAAACTGAGGTGACGAGATACCGGGCAGCCAAAAAGTACTGGAAGATGGTGCTGGTTCTGCTGTGCATCTGTGGCGCGCTGCTGCTGATCCGCTGGGCTGCCATGATCTGGGCCTGAACAGATGAAGGGGATTGGCCGCCACACGCTGGGCATATTATTAATGGTGATTATTGTGCTGGAAGCGGTTCACTATCTGCTTACTGCCTCATGGCTGCCGTGGCGATAAACGCGCTCAGACAAAGGCATCCTCGCGCCTTTTAGCCCGCACATCGCTGCGCGCAATGCGATAAGCCTTGCGCGGATCGCCTACCACAAACTCAAAGGTTGGCGTGTAGTAAAATGGCAGCCAGCCGCCATAGCTGCTCTCCCACTCCCAACGGACGGGGCAGGGCCACAGAATGCCATCATACAAAAGATAGTAAACCCAGCGTCCACCAGGACGACGGGGGCGTGATGTTTTCATGGGATTCACAACGATAATGGTTAACAACAGCTTATATTTTGTACGCTAAAGCGTCAGCTTGCAACGTTACAGCCCTGCTTTATTGAACCTGGCCCTGAATTAGCGATGTACTTCGCCGCACAGCAGTACCACATTCGGTCTGACTTTATGAATGCGGTTCGCCATCGTTTCACAGTCGACCTTCGTCGGATAGATGCGCTCTGATACCGGCAGCGCCTCGCAGGCATCGTAGCCGCATGCGCTCACTAACAACACAAATCCTATCAACATAGATCCTCTCCTTTACACGGTCTGGTGGTCCGGACTGTGGTGCTTTTTATCCCTTTTTAACATCCAGTATAGACAAACGTGCCGGGGCGGCATTGTCAGTGTGAGCTATAGTCCGCCAGCCAGGGTGTGATGCGGCGGCCTGTAAGGTGTGTCAGAAGGGGCGGGCCTGGCGCTAGCCTGCGAAATACCAGGCGGGCAGCAGCGCAATCAGGTTATTCAGCGTGTGCAGGAAGATGGGCAGCGCCAGACTGTTACTCCGCAGCCGGGCGTAACAGAGCAGTAGCGAAAACAGCGTCAGGGCGATAAGGGTCTGCCAGTGCACATACTGCGTATGCATCACCGCAAACAGCAGTGAGGTCAGCAGCATACAGGCAAAGCGGCTCCGTGGCGCCCACAGCAGAAAGCCCTGCAACAGAAAACCGCGGAACAGCACCTCTTCAAACACCGGTGCGAGCAGCACGGCGGTGAGCAGCAGAATTAGCAGCGAATTGCGTCCCTGTTGGGCCTGCATCACCAGCCATCCTTCCGGCTGCATGAACTGCATCTGTGCGGCCATCAGAACAAATAGCGCGCCAGTAAACAGCAGAGTTTGCAGCGTGCAGAGTTCACCCAGCGGCAGGTCGGTGCGGCGCTGGCAGTAAAAGCGGTAAAGCGGATAGATAACAGCAAATTCAAACAGGCAGAGCACCGGCACCAGCAGGCCGTCATTACGCAGCACGCTGTAATTAGGGAACAGCGTGATCAGCATGGTAACCAGGTAATAGACCACAAAGCTGCCGACGTAGAACAGCGTCAGTGTCACTCTGTCGGAATTGGTATTCATAGGCGACTCTGCCAGCGAAGGTTAGCGCATAGTAGCAATGCACCAGATCGCTGTCGAGTCAGCCTGTAACACAATATTTAAGCGCAAAATGTTAACCGCAGACTAAACACCCGCGCGCGTGAGCCGATAACTGAGGAAACTAATCTGGTCAGCACTGCATGTTGTATTGCAGGCCCGTCATCTCAAACTCTGACTGTGTAGTGAGCACTCTTAATGACTTCTAACCCTCCGGCGCCACCCTCGCCTCCATTCAGTCATGCCGCTGAAGACCGCACTGTCCGCTTTACGCGGCGCAGCCTGCGCACGCTTTCGCTGCTGCTGTTTGGCGTGCTGGTGCTCTCGATGCTGATGGTGCTGACGATTGCGCAGCGGCAAAACAGCGTATCGGTTGAGCATGACCAGTTGCTGATTCAGCAGGCGTGGAAAAATCGTCAGGAGGCGATGGTCACGGATATCCGGGACTATGCGTTCTGGGGCGAAGCCTGGCGCAATCTCCATGTCAGGGTCAACAAAGTCTGGGCTTATGACGAAGAGAACTTTGGTCCGGGCCTCTACGAAGAGTATCACTATGAGGGGGTGTTCGTGGTCGACGGCAACGGTCACACCACGTACAGCGTCATTAATGGGCAGCTGGTGGATACGCCGCTGGAAGCCTGGCTGGGAAAAGAGGCTCCAGCGCTGATTGCGGCGGCACGTCAGCGCAACGACGCGGCGATAACCCGTGATGCGCTGATTAATCATCTGCCCGCCATTGTGGTTGCCGCCCCCATCGGCAGCGGCAAACTGACGAATATGCCGCCGATGGCGGGGCCAGCGTCAGTCATGGTGTTTGTGAATCTTTTCACCCCTGCCAAATTACAGGCGCTGGGCGCCACGCTGGATGTGCGCGAACTGCGCCTGCCCGTCAGTGCAGGGGATGCCCTGCGTGAACCGCGGATGGTGCAACCGTTACCCGGTGGCGATCTGATTGTGCTGCGCTGGACGCCAAAGATGCCTGGCATGGGCCTGGTCTGGTTTCTGTTACCACTACTGATGCTCATGGCGATCATCATTGGCATAATCACCCATCGCGTCAGCCGCCATGCGCTCTCTAATGCGATTCTTTCTGACCGGCGCTTTGCCCTGCTGGCGATCAGTCAGCAGGAGCTGGCCAACAGTGAAGCGCGGTTTCGCGATCTCGCTGAGGCAGCGTCAGACTGGATCTGGGAAACGGACGAAGAGGGTCGCCTCATCTACCTGTCAGCGCGCTTTCAAACCGTGACCGGCCACGATATTACACACTGGCTGGGCCGTCACATCGATCACCTCCTGACGCATCCCAGCCATTCGCTGGTCGCCTGGCTGCAGCGTCAGGAGGAGGAGGGGCAACAGATGCCACTGCGCTGTCAGTTTATGTCGGCGCACGGCAACCGCCGTATCGGCCAGCTGGTCGCGAAAACAATCTGGCATGAGGCGCGACGTATCGGGTTTCGCGGCACGGTATCGGACATCACTCAGAGCATGGAAGCCGAGGCGCGCATTCATTTTTTGTCGCGTCACGACGTCTTAACCGGCCTGTCGAACCGCGTACAGCTGCAGGAGTTTCTGACGCTACACCTAGAGCTGCCTGATGGCGCTGCGCCGCTGACGCTGATTACCCTCGATCTCGATCAGTTCAGGCCGATTAATGAAACCTGGGGCCATGCGGCGGGCGATGAGGTGCTGAGCCAGATAGCGCAGCGTCTGAAGCGCTGTATCGGCCCGCAGGAGCTGGTGGCGCGGCTGAGTGGCGATGAGTTTGTGCTGGTATTGCGTGAAACGAACCGTGAGCGGGTCGATCAGCGTTGCGCACAGCTGGTGCACGAGGTTCAGCAGCCCATCAGCACCGGCCAGCATGTTCACTATCTCACCGTCAGCATGGGGATTGCGTGTGTACCGCAGGATGCCAGCCATCCGGAAGCGCTGCTGCAAATGGCGGATATCGCGCTGAATGAAGCGCGCGAAGCGGGACGCAATCAGTGGGTCTGGTATGCCAATGAGATGGCCAGTCAGCGTGAGGATAAGCGTGAAATGGCGCGGCGGATTGAGAAAGCGCTGAAGAACAATGAATTTCGCCTGCACTACCAGCCCCGCTATCAACTGCTGACGGGTCAGCTGGCAGGTGCTGAGGCGCTGATTCGCTGGCAGATTGCGCCGGATGAGTGGATTACCCCCGATCACTTTATTCCGCTGGCGGAAGAGAGCGGTCTCATCGCCACTATCAGCGACTGGGTGTTGATGCGGGCGTGTGAGGATGCGCTAGGATGGGGGGGCGATCGCTATGTTTCGGTTAATATTTCGCCCATGGAGTTCCGCACCAGCGATTTAGTGCAGCGGGTTGCAGATGTGCTGGCGAAAAGTGGCCTGCCGGCTACCCGGCTGGAGCTGGAGATCACGGAGAACGTGACCTTTGAACATCCGCAGCATGCGCTGGAGGTGATGCAGGGTTTACGGTCACTCGGGGTAAGGTTAACCGTTGATGATTTCGGCACCGGCTATGCGGCCCTGGGCTACCTGAAGACCTTCCCGTTTAATGGGCTGAAGATCGATCGCTCCTGGATGAAAGATTTCCCGGAGTCGCAGCAGGCACAATCGGTGGTCGCGGGGATTATTGCGCTGGCACGCGCCTTTGCCCTGACAATTACGGCTGAGGGGATTGAGACAGAAGCGCAACTGAACCAGCTAAAACAGCTCTCGTGCGAAGAGGGGCAAGGCTACTTCCTCGGTCGACCGATGCCGCTGGCTGCATTCAGTACGCTTCTGGAAAGAACCGCGCAGAACCAGGCTGAACCCGTTTAACGGACTTTAACCGCCACGGCGGTCATCAGCATTGCGCAGACGACAAAAATAATCAGTTCCATCATGACCTCCACAGGGCTAAGACTATTCTTAATATTGTAGTGGTCCGCTGTGCTTTTTTTAGGCAATGAGTGCGATTAATCTTAAAAGATGACCTGTGCGGCGACCCGTTTAATGCTGCTGTAACAACTTTACTTTTTAGGGGTTCAGGTCAGCAGGTGCGCTTTGCTACTCTTGGGGCAGGGTTTTACACGTCCAACAGGAGAATAAACGTGAAATTTTATGGAAAAGGGCTGCTGGTAGTGGGGCTGTTTGCATTAACCGCCTGTCAATCTGCCTCTAAGCCCGATACCGCCAGTGTGGCGCAGGATCCCGAAGCTGACCGCTGTGGTGCCTCTCAGTTTCAGAATTATGTCGGTAAACCGTTAACCGCGCTGCAGGGTCAGCACTTCGAACAGAAGGTCCGCGCCATTCCCTATAATTCTGCCGTCACCATGGACTTCAACCTTAACCGGCTGAACTTCCTGGCTGACAAAAATGGCAATATCAGCTCAGTTTATTGTGGTTAACGGCAAAGATGTCATAGGTTTGTCATAACGGCAGGCGAGGATAGCAGCGCGTTTAAGAAACTTCCTCGTCACACAATAGATAGTGCTCGTCTTGTTTATTCCCGCCCCGGCGGGAATTTTTTTAGCGGCTTCGGGCCGTAACAGGAGCAGAGAAGATGAAACGCATAATCGGGGCACTTCTGCCCGCATTGTTACTCAGCAGCACACTGGCGCAGGCTTCCAGTGAAGAGGCCTGGCAAAAGAGCCGTCAGGTGATGGTGCAGGCCTGCATTAACGCCAGTCATCTGAGCAAAGTAAAGGTGCTGGGCGAGGCGATCGAGTATGACGACAACACGGGCTACAGCGCACTGTTGCTGGAAGGACGCTATCCCCAGCCGCAGATGAAAAATAAGCGTGGACGGGAGCTGTGCCTGTTTCAGCGCAGCAGCGGACGGGCCAGTATCAGCGAAGCGGATAAATTGCGCTGGGTGAAGTAGGTGGTGGGTTTACGCCTCCGGCTGCGTGTCGATTAACTGCGCCAGCAGGGTGCGATAACGCTGCAACTGCGTCTCGTCGCCTTCCACTTCCAGTTTATCGATAACCCGCGCAATAAGGGCTTTATTGGTGGCGGGTTCTCCCGCTTCCATTATTTCACGCAGAATCACCGCCAGCAGATCGGACTCAGGCGGTATCCGCCAGTCCGGGCTGTTAAAATAGTCGCTGATAGCACGGCTGGCGCTGTCAGGTTGTACTCTCATTACCCACCTCCGCTAAAACAAGACCCCCTCCCTTACACCTGAGCATAAGGGCGTTTAACCATGAAATAAGCTGGTTCGCCTCAGCGTAGCCGGACGGTCTGCACCGTTTTTTGCGGAGGATGTCGCGCCGATTAAAAAGATTGCTATACCGCCGCGGCTGGCGGTTTTTTAAACATAGAAGCGGGGTGAAGAGTTGTCAGTAACAGAATGACATATTTTTCTATATTGACGGGCCGGATTGAGGGAGATCGGGTCTGGCCAGACCATCGCCCGCGTGCTTCGCGCTAAAAACCCGGTGGGCTGGAAAATTTGCGCCGGTGATTGCGCTGAATCAAAGAGGAAACCGGTCTTTTGCCATTTGTGCCATGTTTTGTCGGTCACGCTGAGAATAGCCGCGTTAGACTGAACATTCCCTCTCTTTAAAATATCTGCTCATGCCACGCACTATAGAACCCTGGAAGATAAACCTGATCTCGGTCTGGTTTGGCTGCTTTTTTACCGGCCTGGCCATCAGTCAGATCATCCCGTTTCTGCCGCTCTACCTTGAGCAGCTTGGCGTAACCGGTGGCGAATCACTGAGTCTCTGGTCGGGTCTAACCTTCAGTATCACCTTTGTGGTTTCGGCGGCCGTAGCCCCGCTGTGGGGCAGTCTTGCCGATCGTAAAGGCCGTAAGCTGATGCTGCTGCGCGCCGCTTTTGGCATGGGCGTGGTAATTCTGCTACAGGCTTTTGTCACCGAAGCCTGGCAGTTGCTGCTGCTGCGTGCCCTGATGGGGCTGACCTCCGGATATATTCCCAACGCCATGGCGCTGGTGGCCGCTCAGGTGCCGCGTGAACGCAGCGGCTGGGCGCTGAGCTGTGTCTCAACCGGTCAGATTGGCGGGGTGATTCTGGGGCCGATGCTGGGCGGGCTGCTGGCAGACTGGGTCGGTTTGCGTACGGTGTTTATTGTCACCGCAGCGCTGCTGATGGTCAGCTTTCTGGTGACGCTGTTCCTGATCAAGGAGACCGGTTACACCCCGGTGAGTAAAAAGGAGAAGCTCAGCGGACGCGAGGTTTTCCGCTCGCTGGATAATCCAAAACTGATGCTCTGCCTCTTTTTCACCACCATGGTGATTCAGATGTGCAACGGATCGGTGAACCCGATCCTGACGCTCTTTGTGCGGGAACTGGCACCCACCGCTGAGAATATCGCTTTTCTTAGCGGGGTCATTGCCGCGCTGCCTGGCGTCTCTGCACTGCTGGCCGCGCCTCGTCTGGGACGACTGGGCGATCGCATCGGCACGCAGCGTATCCTGCTGGCAACGATGGTCATCTCGCTGCTGCTGTTTATCGCCATGTCGTTTGTCACCAGCACGACACAGCTGGGGGTATTACGTTTTCTGCTGGGCTTTGCCGATGGCGCGATGATGCCCGCGGTGCAGACCCTGCTGGTGCGTCACTCGCGTGACAACATCACCGGCCGGATCTTCGGCTATAACCAGTCCTTTATGTATCTCGGCAATGTCGCGGGTCCGCTGCTGGGCGCCGCGGTGTCGGCGGTGGCCGGTTTCCGCTGGGTCTTTTTTGCCACCGCCGTGGTCGTGCTGATTAACGTGCTGTTTCTGAAGCGCTTTTACCGGCGTCCGAAGACAGCGCTGCCCGCGTCGGCTGACAAATCATCAGTTCAGCCTGCCAGCGCTGCTGAGTCAGTAAAAACTCAGGACTGACGCTGGGGCTCCAGGAGTCATCGCCGCCGACACCCATGTGGCAGGCATCCAGATGCAGCCAGCAGCCCGCTTCCGGATGCAGATGGTGGCGGTGTGATGCCTCCCGCAACTGCTCCAGGCTGAAACGGCTCAGTGAGAAAGCGAAATCGCCGCTCACCTGCCAGCTGCCGCTGTCGAGCTGACGGGTGCCGCAGCGCAGACCGTTCTCACCCGGGAAAACATAAGGCGTTGAGAGCTGATCCAGCGGCAGCTCCCAGCGGGAAAACTGCGCGGCCAGCTGGCGATCGGGATAGTTTTCATGCGGACCCAGGCCGAGCCAGCTCACCTGTTGTGGTATCTGCGTCAGCTCACAGCGTAATCCGATGCGCGCGGGCGGCGGCAATCCACGCGACTGCTCAACGGAAAGCTGCAACTGCAACTCACCCTGCGCATTGATCAGATAACGTTTACGGCTGATAAAGGCGATCTGGCCATGGGCGAGCCAGCTGTGCAGCGTCTCAATCTGCACCGCCTGTGGCAACGCATTCGCCGTCATCGACACCAGCTGGCTGCTCATCTGGTCATAACCCGCTGCTTTCCAGCGCTCGACCCAGGCATTGGGATCAACCCGTTCCGCTTCGCTGGTGCCAATGTCATTGTCCAGCGGGGCGCGAATAAAGCAGTCCTGAAGCGGTGAAAGCAGTGTGGGCTGTTCATCCACAAACCACTGCGTCAGTTCGCCGCTGTGGCGTGAAAAATGCCAGCGTTGCTGCTGATGGGTGATGACAATCTCACGGGTATCATCGTGCAGGCCCGGTGCGTGGCCGCTCTCCGGCTTTGATGGCAGCGCCAGCGATGAGGGCAGCGCCCATTGGTGCCAGGCGACACGCCAGCCAGCGGTGCTCCATTGGGTCGGTTGAATCTGATGAACCGCGACGTTCAGCCAGCATTTGCCCTGTAATGCTGGCGGTGACGGCAGCGTGATCCGCTGCTGGCCCTGTGGAACGATATCCAGCGGCACTTCTCCTTCCGTTACTACACGACCCGCCTGTTCGATGCGCCAGCGCAGCACTTCGTTGTCACTGTGGCGGAACAGATAGTCGCTGCTGACCGTAAAGCTCAGCGGATCGCCGGGATCGACGTCAAACTGCCAGAACTGCTGGGCGCACTGCGCCTCATAAAGCGCCGGATGCGGCGTGCGATCGGCAAATACCAGCCCGTTCATACAGAACTGTCGATCGTTGGGTTTATCGCCAAAATCGCCGCCGTAGGCCTGCCAGGGTTCGCCCTGATCGTCATAGCGGGTCAGGCTCTGATCAACCCAGTCCCAGACGAAGCCGCCCTGCAGACGCGGAAACTGGCGGAAGGCCTGCCAGTACTTAGCAAAACCGCCAAAGCTGTTGCCCATGGCATGCGCGTACTCACACAGGATCAGCGGACGCGTCTCACCCGGCAGACCGATCCACTTTTTCAGCGACCATTTCGGCACCGCCGGGAAGGGCTGATCTTCATCAACCCTGGCATACATCGGGCAGATGATATCGGTAGCAGCGGTATCCGCACCGCCGCCTTCATACTGAACCGGACGCGTTGGATCGCTGCTTTTTACCCAGCGGTAGAGCGCATCGTGTGTGGCACCATGTCCTGACTCATTGCCGAGCGACCAGATAATAATGCTGCAGTGATTACGATCGCGCTGCACCATGCGCGTCACGCGTTCGCTATAGGCGGCAAACCAGCGGGGATCATCGGAGAGCCGGTTCATCGGCTGCATACCGTGGGTTTCGATATTGGCCTCATCCACCACATAAAGCCCATACTGATCGCACAACCGATACCAGAGCGGATGATTAGGATAGTGTGAACAGCGCACCGCATTAAAATTGTGCTGCTTCATCAGCTCGATGTCGCGGCGCATTGTCGCCTCATCCACCACCTGACCGCGCTCCGGATGATGTTCATGACGGTTGGTGCCACGGATCAGCAGCGGTTTGCCGTTCAGGCAGAGCAGGCCGTTATCGATGGTGACCTGACGGAAGCCGACATCATAGGCTTCCACCTCGATCAGCTGTTGATTCTCATCCAGCAGCGCCAGCGTGGCGCGATAGAGATGGGGTGTTTCGGCACTCCACAGCGCAGGCTGTTCCACCGGCAGGCTGAGCAGGGCGCGTTCGGGATAGTGACCCCGCTCGTCAATAATGGCACTGCCCAGCGGCTGCTGACACTGAGCAATCTGCTGTTCACCCTGCCACAGCGTCAGGCGCAGCTGATAGCGCGAGCTGACGTCAGCTGGCAGAGCAACACGAACCCGGGCACGCAATTCGGCACGGTAAAACTCCGGGCTGAGCCGGGTTTCCAGCTGAACATCGGCCAGATGCACCTGCGGTTTATGCAATAACGTGACGTCACGGAAAATACCGCTCATTCGCCACATATCCTGATCTTCCAGATAACTGCCGTCGCTCCAGCGCAGCACCATTACTGCCAGCCGGTTTTTGCCCGGCCGCAGATAAGGCGTCAGGTCGAATTCAGCGGGCAGACGACTGTCCTGAGAGTAGCCAATCCAGTGTCCGTTGCACCACAGGTGAAAGGCCGAGTTTACGCCGTCAAAAATGATGCGTGTCTGCCCTTTATCCAGCCAGGCTGCGTCAGTGCTGAATGTGAGCGAGTAACATCCGGTTGGATTCTCTGTGGGTACCAGCGGAGGATTGACCGGAATCGGATACTGCACGTTGGTATAAATGGGGGCATCGAAGCCGTGCATCTGCCAGTTGGCCGGAACCGGAAGGGTCGTAGTGTCCGGCAGATCCTGCAGTAACCAGCTGGCCGGGACCGCTTCAGGCTGCGTAAAATAACGGAAACCCCACTCTCCGTTGAGGCTCTGCAGTGACGCCGAGGGGCTGTCATCCCGCGCGGCTGCTTCATCTCGCCAACTGGCGAATGGCGGGTGCGCATCCAGCCGATGCAGCGAGGTCACGACCGGATTTTCCCAGTCGCGCCGGGAGAGGATGTCACTGAAAGCAGCCTGAGAGAGAGTCATGTTTATATCCTGTAAATGTAATGCGCTCACAATGCGCAAAATTACGCCGCCTGTAAAGTGTTCACCCTCCCGATTTGCACAAATAATTTGTGCTGTAATCCAGCCGGGATGTTGAGATTGTGCCGCCTTAATGGTGGTAAATCGTTAAGTCTGGTCAGCAAAGATGAATAGTCGCCGGATGCGGAAGAATCTCACTTGTCGCCATGCAGGTGGCTCCATACACTCAGCCCGATTTCATCACCCTGAGGTAGATATGGTACGAATCTTTAAGCTGGCTGCCGTTGTGGCATTGGTTACTGCATTAAGCGGATGTATTTTCCCGCCTCCAGGCGGCGGTGGCGGTGGCTGGGGCGGACACGGCGGCGGACCAGGCCGCGGATTTGTCGATCCTCGCTAAGCAAAAGACCGATTTCGGGCGGGCGAAACGTTTGACCATAGCGTTGATTGCAGGGAAAACGTTTCGCTCGCAAGGTTAGCCGGAATCGTCTGAGCAGACGGTGAGGAATGCGGGCTAACTCACTGAAAAAAGTAGCGGTTACCCTCTGTTTTTTTAGCCAGCGTGGTGATAATTTCAGCTTTTCTCCACCGCTGAGATAACAGCATGAAAAACCTGATTGCTGAATTGCTGGTAAAGCTGGCTGAAAAAGAGGCGACAGCCAAAGAGCAGATGGCGCAAATCGAAGCGCTGGAGATTGTTGTTACCGCGCTGGTTCGCAAGCTGGAGCCGCAACAACATCTGGCTATAACCACCACTATTGAGACCGCAATAGACAATGTGGCCGATGCCGGAGATGAAAATGCGCAACTGCTGCGCAATTACATCGAAAAGTTACTCCGCCATCCTCGTCAGTAACAATCCCAGTGCCAGACTGGAATGGGATCTTCACATCACTTTGACCTGAAACATTTTCCGCTTTGCTTATTCGCTGCCAGAATAACAAAGGACAATCCACTGTGGAGATAACAAGATGAAAGTCGGTTTAATGGCGATGATGATGGCGGGCCTGCTGGTCAGTGGACTGGCCGGTGCGGCGGAAAAGACCCCGCAGCAGGAGAAGATGACGATGTGTAACCAGCATGCTAAATCACAGGATCTTAAAGGGGATGCGCGCAAAACCTTTATGAGTGAATGCCTGAAAAAGGACAGCAAGCTGTCGCAGATGTCACCGCAGCAGATGAAAATGAAAAGCTGTAACGGCGAAGCTGGTGATAAAAAACTGGCGGGCGATGCGCGTAAAACCTTTATGAGCCAGTGCCTGAAAAAAAGCTGATTATCCCCACGGTCACGCAGGTGGCCGCTTCTCCTTCCCGCGCAATGCTGATTAAATTCCCTTCTATAACAGCATGTTAACCTTCTGATAAGCATTCATCGCCAGGCTTCCCGGTTCTTTTGCCACACTTACTGTTTGTGGGGATTTGCGCAGCACTCTGTTTTGCCGCGCAGCACAAGACAAGAACCGTTAAAGGAGCCATGTCGTGAACTATCAATTTACCGTCGACCTGAACGATCTGCCCCAGCGCCAGCCGGTTAAAAAAACGCTCGGCGAGGTGGAAGTGTTGCTGATCCGCGAAGGCGACAATGTACGTGCTTATCAGGCGAAATGCCCGCACGCAGGCGCGCCGCTGGAGCAGGGCGCGATTTGCGGCGATCGGCTGGTCTGTCCTTGGCACAAAGCCGCGTTTAATCTGGCCAGTGGAAAAATGTGTGAACCGCTGGCGTTAGCCGATCTCAAACAGTATCCGCTGCGCATTGAAGAGGGCCGGGTGCTGGTGAATCCGAAAGCGATGTCCGCCGCGGCGCCGATTGGCAGTGGGGCAGCCGCACCGGTCTATGTGGTGCTCGGTGGTGGGGCGGCGGGCAGCGCGGCGCTGTGGCGTCTGCGCCATGAAGGCTTCAAAGGCCGCGTGATTCTGGTTGAGCGGGAAGCGGATGCGCCTTACGACCGCACCGCGCTGACCAAATTTGTGCCGTCGGGCAAAATGGATATCAGCGAGGTGCCGCAGCTGCTGAAAGCGGATGTGATGGATCACGTTGAACGACTTCAGGCTACCGTGAGCCGCCTGGATGCTCAGCAGCAACGGCTGATCTTTGAGGATGGCGAGACGCTCGCCTTCGACAAACTGCTGATCGCCAGCGGCGCGACGCCAGTCCGCCCCGATTTGCCGGGCAGCGATCTCGATGGGGTTCATCTGCTGCGCAGCAAAGCGCAGACAGATGAGCTGCTTCAGTCGGTGGATGCCAGCCATAAAATCGTGATTATCGGCAACAGTTTTATCGGCACCGAACTGGCGTCGGCGCTGCGTAATCGTGACATTGACGTGACGATAATCGCCCGACAGGCGTTGCCCTTTGCTAAACAGTTTGGCGATCAGATTGGCCGCTATTTCTATCAGCTGCATGAGCAGAACGGCGTGAAGTGGGTGCAGGGCGAGATCGAAGCCTTACAGGGCGACCAGCGGGTGAGTGGCGTGCAGCTCAAGGGCGGACGGTTGCTGGACGCGACGGTGGTGCTGTTTGCCACCGGGGTTAAACCGGCTACCGACTTTCTCCACGATCTCCCGCTGGCAGAGGATGGCAGCCTGCAGGCGGATGAGCAGTTGCGGGTCGCTGACAATATCTGGGTGGCGGGAGATATCGCCACGTATCCGTCGGCGCAGGGGCCGCTGCGCATTGAACACTATCGCGTCGCGCATCAGCAGGGACAAACCGCCGCATGGAATATGCTGGACCAGACCGTCGCGTTTGATCGTGTGCCGTTCTTCTGGACTACGCAGTATGGCACTCGTTATGAGTATCTGGGCCATGCCAAAGAATGGGATTCATTCCAGCTGATTGGCTCGCTGGAGGATAAAAAGTTTATGGCGTTTTATGGCCAGCAGGGGAGGCTGGCGGCAATCTGCTCATGCGGCATGTATACGCTGACCGCTGAGCTGGTGGAGCGGATGCAGCAGCCGATGACGTTTGCCGACGCGGTGGCGCTCTGTCAGGCGCACATCAGTTAAGCCGGTAGCAAGGCGGGCCAGCCAGCGTGGCGGGCCGCCTTGCGCAACAACACTCACTCTGTTAGCTGCGGCTCAGTTTCTCTGACTTCGCCATGCACTGCAGCATCGCTTCCATCACCGCCGAGCGCATGCCTTTCTCTTCCAGCACTTTCACCGCTTCAATGGTGGTGCCGCCTGGGGAGCAGACCATATCTTTGAGTTCAGCCGGATGTTTACCGGTGGTCAGCACCATCTGCGCCGCCCCTTTCACCGCCTGAGCAGCAAACTGATAGGCCTGAGCGCGTGGCATGCCGCCCAGTACGGCCGCATCGGCCATCGCTTCGATAAACATAAACACGTAGGCCGGCGCAGAACCGCTGACGCCGACCACGGAGTGAATCAGATATTCATCCACCACGGCCGCTTTGCCGAAGCTTTCAAAAATCGCTATCACCTCGTCGATTTCCGCCTGCTCAACCAGCACGTTGGGCGTGACCGAGGTCATGCCTTCGCTGACCAGCGAGGGAGTATTCGGCATCGCACGGACAATTTTACGATCGTAACCCAGCACCGATGAGAGCGAATCGAGCGTCACCCCAGCCGCAATCGACACCACCAGCGCCTCTTTTTTCAGGCTGCCTGTCAGCTCTTTCAAGACTTTCAGAATGACATTGGGTTTGACCGCGCCGAACAGGATGTCCACTTCACGCGCCAGCGCTTCAGCGCTCTCTGCTGCGTTGATGCCATACTGCTCTGCCATCGCCTGGTTGGTCTCTGCTTTGCGATCGTAAACGAAGATATCAGACGGGGCGATTTTGCCGCTGTTGACCAGTCCGCCGATAATGGCTTTCGCCATATTTCCCCCGCCGATAAACCCGATTTTCTTTGCCAGCATCGCCATCTCCTTAGGACATTATTCGTTTTTCTCAGTGAGCTAGCTTACTTCAGCCAGCCTGAATAACAAGTCAGCCAGGCGCAGGCTGGAAAGCACGCCGCAAATAAAATTTGCCATTTAAGGGGAACCCGGCAAGATCTTACTCTTCTCTGACTGTAAGGAATCATGATGTTTATCTGGGTCGATGCCGATGCCTGTCCGAATGTAATCAAAGAGGTGCTCTACCGCGCAGCCGACCGCACCGCAACTACCATCACTTTTGTGGCGAACCAGTTTCTGCGTGTGCCGCCCTCACCGTATCTGCGCACCCTGCAGGTGCCTGCCGGATTTGATGTGGCGGACAATGAGATCGTCAGACGTTGTCAGCCAGGCGATCTGGTGATCACCGCCGATATCCCGCTGGCAGCAGAGGTGATTGAGAAGGGTGCGGCGGCGCTGAATCCGCGCGGCGAGCGTTACTCACCGGCGACGATACGTGAACGCCTGACGATGCGGGATTTTATGGATACCCTGCGGTCAAGCGGCGTGCAGACCGGCGGCCCCGCGGCGATGAGTCCGCGTGACCGCCAGCAGTTTGCAAATGAACTGGATAGCTGGCTCACCCAGCAGAAACGCTGAAGTTAAACGAAGCTGTCGTCGTCGTAATCGTTGCCGCCAAAATCATTGAGATCGCTGTTGTCGGCATAATTACTGTCCCAGCCCGTATTCTGGTCGAGGAAGGCGTTGTCGTTACCGCCGTTAAAGGTATCGGCATTGTCATCGCCACCGTTGAAGGTGTTGAGATTGTCATTCACATCGGGCAGGGGTGGCTCATTGATGATGTTCACAATCTCTTCCGGCTGTGAATGGTGGAACATGCTGGTCAGCATATCGGCCATCACCACACCGCCCGCCACACCCACAGCTGTCTGCAGTGCGCCGCCGAGGAAACCGGTGCCGCGTGGTGCAGGCGCTTGTGCAGGCGCATATTGCGGCTGAGCCGGTTGCTGTGGCGCACTGTTCCACGGTGACGATTGCTGTTGCTGCTGCACAGGCGGCTGCTGACGCGAACCGCTGCCAAACAGCCCGGACAGAAAGCCGCCGCTGCTCTGTGCAGGTTGCTGCTGCTGTTGCTGGGCCAGCTGGCTTTCCAGCGCCGATACTTTCTCATTGAGTTTTTTCAGCGCCGCTTCCTGAATCAGGATCGCCTGCGCCATGTAGTAAGGCGCGCCCGGCTGCGCCTGCAGATGCTGGTTAATCAGTTGTTCGGCAGCGGCATCGCGTGCCACGGTCTGGCTTTCAGCCTGTTTCAGACGGCTGAACAGCCCTTCGATCAGTTGTTGTTCTTCGCGTTGCATGATGACTCTCCTGTGGCGATTGTTACCAGTATATGTGGGCGCCAGCGTGAAAAGTAAAATCGGGGCAGTAAGCAAATATTGCCGACGCATTTTAGCCGCTCTTTTGCGGAGTTTTTATCGCTCTGTTACGGCCCTGATGCACAAAACGTGCATGCATTTCCCCTTGAAAACACAAAGATTGTCGCTGTTCAGGGGACGAAAATGCGTAAATCGTGCCTGACAGGTAGAGGCCATAATAATTTCCAGTTATTATGCGTCGCATTAATAAGCTCACCATGCAGCCGCATCGCGCGGTCAGGCGGAGGAACGGCCCTGATGTCACTACCCATCTTTTTGATTGGCGCTCGCGGTTGCGGCAAAACCACGGTCGGCGAGGCGTTGTCGCGGGCGCTGGGCTACGCCTTTACGGATACCGATCACCATCTGCAACTCAGCACGCAGCGGAGCGTGACGGAGATTGTGGCAGAGGAAGGCTGGGAAGGTTTCCGCGCCCGTGAAACGGAATCGCTTAAAGCGGTGACGGCACCCGGAACCGTCATTGCCACCGGCGGCGGCATGATTCTGGCTGAAGAGAACTGCCGTTTTATGCAGGAGCAGGGCCAGGTGATCTGGCTTAGCGCGTCACCCGAGGTGCTGGCAGAGCGGCTGGAAAGTGAACCTGAAGCGGCCCAGCGTCCGACCTTAACCGGCCGTCCGATTGCTGATGAGATGAGTGATGTGCTGCGTGAACGTGCGCATCTCTATCAGGCTGCGGCCCATCATCAGGTGAATGCGATGCAATCGCCTGAGTGCGTGGTAGAGGAAATTCTGCTGTCACTCTCCCTGGCGCGCGCCAGCTAACCCTCAGATTTTTCCCGCTTTGATCCCGCTTCAGACGGCATTGTCTATACTTATCCTATGACAGGCAGCGGCCTGTCCTGTGGAATGTTATTCAGACAAGAGGGACACAGTATGCCGACCAGACCACCGTATCCACGTGAAGCGAAAGTTGTGCCTGTTGAAAAGGGCACTGAAGGTAATAAAGTAACCTCTTACGAATTGCGTGCTGATCATCCCAAACCGAATTCATTAATCAGTGAGCACGAAACGGAAGAAGAAGCGCGTGACGCTAAAGCGCGCTACGAAGACGTTGAAAAAGAGTAAAGCTTCACTGCTGGCAGGGACGCCAGCCTGTTACACCGGATAACTGCTTATTACTGACCCGCCTGACGCTGTGCCTGAACCACGCCTCTTTTTACTCCTACCTGCAGTCGATCGGGTTATTTAAGAAGCGAAATTGACGCAGATTTACTGTCGAATGCTCTCTGCGTATGCTTCTGTTCTGCACTCTCCTTGTCTCACCAGATAAAGCCCCGCTAATCATTTTTATCCCCTTATTTTCTCTGCTGCCGATCTCTGTGTGAGTCAAATTGTCGCTTGACCGATTCAGCGCCACGCTTTATTTTCATCAAACCAACAGAGGAACTTAGTTCCATATAGTGGAACACGTAACATGACCACACTTGAAAATGCTGCCGCCGTACTTCGATTGTTTCAGCACAAAGGTGTGACGCAGGGGCATGTTGGTCTCTCATTCAGTGAGGTGGTTGAGGCGTTAAACCTGCCAAAAAGCACCGTTTCGCGTCTGCTGGCCACCATGGAAAGTCAGGGGCTGCTGGAGCGGAATGCGGATACGCGCGGTTATCACATTGGTCGCGTATTGCTGGCTGCCGCCGGACATTATCTTTCGGCACCGCTGGTTGACAGCGTTTCAGCGGCGATGGTCAGGCTGGCTGCGAAGACCGGCTGCATGGGTTACGTGTCGAAGCTCGACGGGCGGGAAGTATTAGTGATGCGTATGTTTCATGGGCGTCACTTTACGCAAATGGTCACGCCGCCGGGCAGTCGGATGCCGGCTGCCGCGACCTCAACCGGCCGGGCGCTGTTAGCGCAGTTAAGCGATGAAGAGGTGCTGGCGCGCTTCCATGATCAATGGCAGGTCGCATCAGCGAACTCGCCGCAAAGTCCTGAGGCACTCTGTGCCAGACTGGCTGAGATCCGCCAGCAGGGCTGGTCACTGGCCCGAAATGAATCGCTGCCAGGCATCAGCTCGCTGTCAGTTATTGTTCATAACAAACATCATGGCGAAACGGTGGCACTCTGCCTGTCGTTTCCGTCTATGGAGTCTGAACCGGGTTTCCCGTCAGAGCTCCTTGAAGCATTACGCGCAACGGCCACTGAGATGACCGAAAAATATGGCGCGTAACTTCACACCGTTTTTATCGGCGTAGTACTTTCGCCACACCAGGGAAAACAAAGGCCTTCGGGCCTTTTTCTTTCAATCTGATCGCCACGCTTTACGCAGCACTCCGGTTGCCTGTGTCCGTCTCTCATTGCCTCCTGTATCGGTTCAGCATGCGGAGGGACGACCATCTGCAGTGGCTGTTGCAATCTCTGTGCGCATCAGAGCAGTGAAACTGATAACCGGCGTAAACCGGCCAGCGGGTGGGTAGACGTTATTTCATTTCTTCTGGACAAGGACTGGCGGGGACGTATGGAACGGGTAAATCCGATTAAGCACGTTGGCGTGGCACTGGTTTTAATTCTTCTCTCCATCGCGGGTGCTATTATTGGCATTCAGCTGATTACCACCATTGGCGTAACGCCTAACACCTCTATTATCGGCGCGCTGTTTGCCATGCTGCTGGCGCGTATTCCGCTGCAGGCATTCCGCCGTTATCGTTCAATTGAAATCCAGAACCTGGCGCAGACCGCCATCTCTTCAGCTACCTTTGGGGCGGCGAACAGTCTGTTGATGCCGATTGCCGTGCCCTGGGCGCTGGGTGAACCGCAACTGGTCCTGCCGCTGTTCTGTGGCGTCAGCGCCGCGATGCTGCTGGATGCCTGGCTGCTCTATCGGCTGTTTGATACCCGCGTCTTTCCGGCCAGTAATGCCTGGCCACCGGGCGTTGCAGCAGCAGAAGCGATCAAAGCGGGTGATAAAGGCGGACGCCAGGCGTGGCTGCTGGTGCTGGGCATCGTGGGTGGCGTCGTCGGTGCCATGCTGAAGATCCCGATGTCCGCCTTTGGCACCGCGTTTATCGGCAATATCTGGGCGCTGTCGATGCTCGGCATCGGTTTTCTGCTGCGTGCCTATGCGCAGCCGGTGGCCGGTATTGATATTAATGCGCTCTATATTCCGCATGGCGTGATGGTCGGTGCCGGTCTGGTGGCGCTGATTCAGGTCGTGATGGTGATCCGCAGTCGCAAAAATGATGCGCTGGTGGTGAGCCGTAATGGCAATGAGGTGCAGCGGGCGCTGGGTTTCGGCAGCGTGGGTTATATCGTGATTTCGGCGCTGCTGGCGCTGGCGGGCGGCCTGTGGAGTGAGATGGGCATCGCGATGCTGCTGCTGTTTGTTCTTTATGCCGCGTTTGCTGCTTTCGCCCATGAACTGATTGTCGGCATTGCCGCTATGCACTCCGGCTGGTTCCCGGCCTTTGCCGTGGCGCTGATTACGCTGATTATCGGCATTCTGATCGGCTTCCCACCGCTGGCGCTCTGCCTGCTGTGCGGCTTTACCGCCGCCACCGGTCCGGCGTTCGCCGATATGGGTTATGACCTGAAGGCAGGCTTTATCCTGCGCGGCAACGGTGCCGATCTGCAGCAGGAGCTCTGGGGACGTCGTATTCAGCTCATCGCAGCTATGATCGCCTTTGTTGTGTCGATTCCGCTGGTCTGGTACGCCCATACCTTCTTCTTTGCTGACAACCTGCTGCCGCCTGTAGCGCGGGTGTATGCCAAAACCATTCAGGCGGGTGCTGAGCCAGGTATCGCCGGGAATCTGCTGATGTGGGCGATTCCGGGTGCGATTATTCAGTTGATCGGCGGGCCGAAACGCCAGCTGGGCGTGCTACTCGCCACCGGTTTATTAATTAATAACGCCATGGCGGGCTGGGCAGTGGTGGTAGGGATCGCCTTACGCATTGTAATCATCCGGATCTGGGGCGAGCGGGGCCGGTCGCCTATGGAGGTGATGGCGGCAGGCTTTATTGCCGGTGATGCCCTCTACAGCTTCTTTCATTCGCTGTTTGCCAGCAGCAGCAAGAAATAAAAGGATAAAGCATGAGTTTGCAGCAGACCCTGGCGGTTTTTGAGTTACTGGATAGCGCCCACATTGACGGACAGCAGGTGGTGGATCTCTTCGCGGCGTATCCTGATGTTGATGCCCGCTTTACCCGTGTCTCCGGTCCCAAAGGCCGCACCGATTTTGTGCGCATTGATATTCCGGGGACGCAGGGCAAATCAGGCGGCGGCAGTGCACCGACGCTGGGGATTATTGGTCGCCTTGGTGGCATCGGCGCTCGTCCTGGTCGTATCGGCATGGTGTCAGATGCGGATGGCGCGATCGCGGCCGTTGCCAGCGCGCTTAAACTGGCGCAGATGCAGAGCAAAGGCGACAGGCTTGATGGCGATGTCATCATTACCACTCATATCTGCCCGGATGCGCCAACGCGGCCGCATCTGCCGGTCGATTTCATGGACTCGCCGATTGACGATGTCACCATGAATGATAATGAAGTGGTGGCGGGTGTGGATGCGATTCTGTCAATCGACACCACCAAAGGTAACCGCATTATCAACCACAAAGGCTTTGCCCTGTCGCCGACGGTGAAAGAGGGCTACATCCTGCGGGTTTCGGAGGATCTGCTGCGCATCATGGAGATGACCAGCGGCCGTCCGGCGGTGACCTTTCCCATCACCACGCAGGATATTACACCTTACGGCAATGGGGTTTATCACCTCAACAGCATTCTGCAACCTTCTACCGCCACGGATGTGCCGGTGGTGGGGGTGGCGATCACTGCCGAGTCGGTGGTGCCGGGCTGCGGAACCGGCGCCAGCCATGAAGTGGACATTGCGGCAGCGGCGAAGTTTGCCATTGAGGTGGCCAAGGAGTTTGGTCGTGGAACCTGTCACTTCTACGACGCCGAAGAGTATGCGCGGCTGATTTCGCTCTATGGCAGCCTGGCGCATCTGCGTCACCGGAATCACTAAGATGACGAAACCACTGGTAACGCTGACTATCGGCCAGTCTCCGCGCAGCGATATTCTGCCGCTGCTGCGGCAGCATCTGCCGGATGCGCTGACCGATCACGCCGGTTTACTGGATGGACTCAGCGCGGCAGAGATTGCCGCACGCTTCGCACCAGCAGCGGGCGACCGGGTTCTGGTGTCGCGGCTGCAGAGTGGCGAACAGGTGCGGCTGGCGGCCTCGAAAGTGGAGCAGGGATTGCAGCGCAAAATCAGTGCGCTGGAGCAGGCGGGCTATGCGACCATTCTGCTGCTCTGCACCGGTGAATTCAGCCGGCTCCGCACCCAGCGTGCGCTACTGCTGGAGCCGGATCGCCTGATTCCACCGCTCATCTGCGCCATGGTGCAGCAGCAGCGGGTCGGCATTGTCGTGCCGGTTGAGGAGCAGATTGTTGAGCAGGCAGGTAAGTGGCAGCAACTGCCCGCGCAGCCCTGCTTTGCGGTCGCCAGTCCCTATCAGGGCGATCAGGCAGCCTTCGCCGATGCTGCAAACAGTCTGAAAGCGCAGGGCGCAGCGCTGGTGGTGCTCGACTGTATGGGTTATCACCAGCAGCATCGGATAGGGTTACAGCAGCGGCTGGGCGTACCGGTTCTGCTCTCTAATCAGCTGGTGGCGCGCCTGGCGGCGGAGTTGCTTCCCTGAGTGAAGAGATCACAAACGGCCATCATTTCGCGTGACAGATCAGCGGGTTCCCTTCTACACTGCCAGACACACAACATGTGCTCTGGAGAACTATTATGCTCAACGTTAGTGAGTATTTTGACGGAAAAGTTAAGTCTATCGGTTTTGACAGTGCGAGCACCGGACGTGCCAGCGTGGGCGTAATGGCTGAAGGCGAATACACATTCGGTACCGGCCAGCCGGAGGAGATGACTGTGGTCAGCGGCTCGCTTAAGGTATTATTGCCAGGTGAAACCGAGTGGAAATGGTTTGAAGCGGGTTCGGTGTTTAACGTGCCGGGTCACAGCGAATTTCATCTGCAGGTTGGCGAGCCAAGTTCCTATCTCTGCCGTTACCTGAAAGATTAAAAACATGGCCGCTTAGCGGTAATGCTGGTCAGTTAAGATTAGATTTGTGAAGGCTGCCACGGTCAAACGTGGCAGCTTTTTTTCCGGGCGAGCCAGCCGCAGTGCGGGCCAGCGCACCTCTGCTGCTGCCGGGC
>NZ_JALNPO010000016.1:0-71373 GCF_024520895.1 Pantoea sp. Fr-CA_6
CCGTCAAAGCCGAAGGTACCGCGTGAGCGGCGCGAGGACGGCCCGGCAGCAGCAGAGGTGCTCAGGCCCGCACTGCGGCTCGCTCGCCCGGAAAAAAAGCTGCCACGTCTGACCGTGACAGCCTTTACAAATCTAATCTTAACGGATCAGCATTACGCCTGCCGGGCGCGTTTTTTTATGGCTTTTCAGGGGCCATTGCGTACATAATCGCCAGCCATGGCACCCGACTTGCATCTGTTGATTCTACTGCAGCCTGCCGCAACGGTTTGCTCACTCTTCTGGTATCACATAACAGGCATTATGATTACGCGTCGACGCTTTATTCTCGGCACGGGAGCGCTCGGGCTCTCCATGACCACCGGCAAAATATTTGCCCGCGATGACATTATTCCCCTCTGGCCGGACGATCCGCCCGGCGGCGGCGGCCCATCGGGCCAGTTGCATATTAACAGCACCGGTTCCTGGTCAAATATCGTCAGCCCGGCGATTCAGCGCTTTAAACCGGAAAATCCCAATGGCGAAGCGGTATTAATTGCAGCGGGTGGCGGTTATCGCTGGATCGGCATGGGACGCGAAGCCTGGCCGGTCGCGCGCTGGCTCAATGCCAATGGCTATACCGCCTATGTGCTCAGCTACCGGCTGCCGCATGAGAAGTGGCAGGCGGGGCGGCTGGCACCGCTGCAGGATGCGCAGCGTGCCATCCGGCTGGTGCGATCCTTTGAGCGCAAGGTGCATGTGCTGGGCTTCTCGGCAGGTGGGCATCTGCTGGGGCTGGCGGCGGCGCGTCCGGACTTTGAATCCTATCCGGCCATCGATCCGCTGGATGAAGTGGTGCCCAAAGTCGACAGCGTGGGTCTGATCTATCCGGTCATCACCCTGGAAGCGCCTTATCAGCACACCAATACCCATCTGATGATGGTCGGCAAAAATGCCACGCCGCAGGATGAGGCGAACTGGTCAGTGCAGAACTACGTAACCCGGCAATATCCGCCGACGTTTCTGGCGCAGGCCGAGGACGATCACACCTCAAATCCGTTTAACACCGAGCTGATGCGCGACACCTGTCGCCGTAATCGTGTGCCGGTTGAGCTGATTCAGATCAGCAAAGGCGGGCATGGCTTTGGTCTTGGCAAGGCGGGCACGCCAGCGGCGTTATGGGATCAGGCTTATGTTCGCTGGCTGGATCGCGTGAGCTGAGTTGCACTGGCGCGGTGCACGACTGCACCAGGGGATCCGTTCTCACCCTGCCTGGCGCAAGGTCACCAGATCGAAGGTGACCCTTTGTCCCGGTCCCGGTTAATGCTGCGCCCTCTGCCATCTTAAATCTCCCAATCCAGAGCCAGACTCAGCCCCTCAATATTGATATCAGTGGACTATGCTGACAGGTCAGGGCGCATGAATAACTCATTCTTATTTATCACGTTAACGAGGGAGAACGGAGCTAAGGGGCACTCACGCTTATTTCTGACTCGGTATACAATAAGATGAC
Source organism: Pantoea sp. Fr-CA_6 (assembly GCF_024520895.1). Lineage (NCBI taxonomy): Bacteria > Pseudomonadati > Pseudomonadota > Gammaproteobacteria > Enterobacterales > Erwiniaceae > Pantoea > Pantoea sp. Fr-CA_6. Next base: position 1,490 of record NZ_JALNPO010000016.1, read on the forward strand.
AATCTCCTGCCGTTAGTAGGGTACAAAATAGCTAAATAAGGACGCTTTAATAATTATCTTAATAAACAAACGGATCTGATTGATTCCCGGGTAAAGAACATTCCTGTCTCATATCTTTTGCTTCTGTTTTTCCGCCATTACTTTGCTTTTTTCACCGATATATTGCCAGTTGATACAGATCAAAAATTGGCCAGAAATATCAGGTCTTATGGATTATAAAAAAACTAATGAAAGCGTTGAAGCGGGCGTGTTCGGATGACGCAATCGTCTTTCAATCCAAAGCGATTCTTCTTTTAAGCTTTATTTTGGCTGATTCTGCTACAGATGGCCGTGATAAAACCCGTAAGTTTTGAACTAAAATAAAAATCCCACTTTATTGTCTTCGTTAACGTTAGATGATTTCATAACGGCTACGCATAAGATGAGGCAAATCAGACAGCAATCCATCCTGGTCAGTTTATCGGTGGTTTCTGATTTAACTAAGAAATATTTAAGTTTTCTTGCCGGCGATGATAAGCAACAACATCTTATTGCATTCTGTCGGATGAGTATTAAGGTCAGTCTGCTTCTCCGCCAGAACAGACTTATTTATTATTACTTTTATTAACGATGTGGCGAGGTGGATAGTCAGGATTTTAACACACAACAAAGCGTTATATGCATGAAGATCATCGAGGCATCGCTATTACAGACCAGGAACAATGGAAAGGCGTGGCCAGGGCTGATTAAAAAGTAATGTACAAATAATGAAGGGATGTTTTTTAAATACCTGAATAAAAGTTATTATCTTGTTTTCATCATTGTTCTGGAGAACCTCATGCTACCGGGTAATGAAGTAAATTTTATTGGCTATCTTATTGAAGGGAACGTGGTTTATTTACACAAGACAAAGCGACTAATTTGTTTGAATGGGTATGGTGAAGATATCATCCTGAGAAAAACCATGGCGCACGTATTAGAGTATCTTTTTGAAAATGCCACTATTGATGTTGTCACGGATTCGGAACTTATGGAGAACGTCTGGGATAAACATGGACTGAGTTCTTCTACGCAGCGGGTCTGGCAGGTTATGTCTAATTTAAAGTCGAAGCTCTTTTTTCTGGGTTTAAGTGATGATGTGATCCTGAGAGTTTCGAAGAAAGGCTATCTCCTCAAAAGCGACAGCGTGGAGAGGTTATTTAGCAGTCGTATCACTTCAGGCATTCATTAAGCACAGCGATAAATTCACTAACGATAATCCTGTGGAAATGGACGCCGGGCCTGTGAATATAATCGGTAGTCATTAAATAATTTCATATATAAATGGATTTAATTACTGTCGGTTCGGTTTTTTCGCTGTTAATCAGCCTGGCTCTTGCTGGGTGTTGATAATATGAAGAGAAACGCAGGTTTTACATTTCGCGTCAGCGGGCGCATTAAATTTCGTTGAGCGCAGTTGCAGGAAAAAACTGGCCCTGATGACCAGTTTTTCCCAATAGTATTTTGTTCGGGGAATTAACGCATCGTCACGAACTCTTCGGAGGCGGTCGGATGGATCGCCACGGTGTTATCGAAGTCCTTTTTAGTGGCACCCATTTTCAGCGCCACAGCGAAGCCCTGCAGCATCTCATCCATGCCGAATCCGATACCGTGAATGCCGACAATCTTCTCATCTGCACCCACACAGACCAGCTTCATGCGACACGGCTGACGATGCTGGGTTACCGCAGTGTACATGGCGGTAAATGACGATTTATAAACCTTCACCTGGTCGTCGCCATACTGTTCCCGTGCCTGCGGCTCGGTCAGTCCCACGGTACCAATCGGCGGATGACTGAACACCACCGTCGGAATATTGCTGTAATCCAGATGCTCGTCCGGTTTGTTGTTAAACAGACGCTCAGAGAGACGACGGCCCGCCGCGACCGCAACCGGCGTCAGCTCAACCGCACCGGTGTTGTCGCCCACGGCGTAGATGCCTGACACATTGGTGTTCTGGAATTTATCGACTTTGATATAGCCTTTGTCGTCCAGCGCGACGCCAGCGGCGTCAATATTCAGGGCATCGTTGGCGGGCTCACGGCCAATCGCCCAGACCAGGCAATCCACGGTATATTCGCTGCCGTTTTCCAGCTGCAGCGTCAGGCTACCATCGCCGTTTTTAATCACAGCTTTTGGAATAGATTCGGTGTGCAGCGCCGGGCCTTCGCTGTTCATCACTTCGACCAGCGTTTCGGTGAGTAGCGGATCGAAGCTGCGCAGCGGCGCGTGTTTACGGACGAACAGATGCGTTTCCGATCCCAGCGCGTTAACCACGCCAGCCAGCTCAACCGCAATGTAGCCTGCGCCGATGACCGCAGTGCGTTTTGGCAGCGCGTCCAGCTCAAAGAAACCGTCGGAATCAATGCCGTACTCTGCACCCGGTATAGAAGGGTGGACCGGACGACCGCCGGTGGCGATCAGAATATGGTTAGCCGTGATAATCTCGCCGTTGACTTCAACACTGTGCGCATCGACAAAGCGGGCAAAGCCTTTGATCACTTCAACTTTGTTTTTACCCAGCACGTTGTCATAGGAGTTGTGGATGCGATCGATGTAGGCGCTGCGGTTTTTCACCAGTGTGGCCCAGTCGAAGCGATTCACGGTGGTGTCGAAGCCATAATCCGGTCCGTAGAGATGGATCGCTTCGGCGATTTGCGCGGCATGCCACATGATTTTCTTCGGCACGCAGCCCACGTTCACGCAGGTGCCGCCCAGCTCTTTCGCTTCAATCAGGGCACATTTCTGGCCATACATAGCCGCACGGTTAATTGAGGCGATGCCGCCACTGCCGCCGCCAATGGCGAGATAGTCGAAATGTCGGGTCATTGAAGTATCCATCCGGTTGCATAAAAAATTGGGGTTGAGTGTAACGCTGCGGGTCGAAATGACGCAAAGTTTGCGCCTATGATTGTAATAGGGTTCTGTTTTTTCACTCGCTTACAGGGAAGCATACCATGCACCTTACTTTTCTCGGCACCGGCGGCGGTGCTCCCAGCCTGCAACGTAACGTCACGTCTATTGCTTTTACCCGCGCGCTGAGTGGTGAAACCTGGCTGTTCGACTGCGGGGAAGGCACACAATTACAGTTTATGCGCTCCAGCCTCAAACCGGGCAAGCTGGATAAGATTTTTATCACCCATCTGCATGGCGATCATATTTTCGGGCTGCCGGGATTACTCACCAGCCGGTCAATGGCCGGGCTGACCACACCGATGACGGTCTATGGCCCCAGGGGATTAAAAACCTTTGTTGAGACGGCGCTGTCGATCAGCGGCTCCTACACCGACTACCCGCTGACCATCGTTGAGATTGAGGCGGGCTGGACGCTGGACGACGGTGAGTTTCGTATCAGCGCCTGGCCGCTGAGCCATCCGGTGGAGTGTTTTGGCTATCGCATTGAACAGCATGACAAACCCGGTCTGCTGGATGCTGCGCGGCTGAAAGCGGAAGGGGTGCCACGCGGCCCGTGGTTTCAGCAGCTGAAGCAGGGTGAATGCGTGACGCTGGAAGATGGGCGGGTAATCAACGGTGCTGACTATCTTGGCCCCGCGACACCCGGCAAAACGCTGGCTATCTTTGGCGATACGGCACCTACTGAGGTCGCGCTGCAACTGGCGGCCAATGTTGACCTGATGGTGCATGAAACCACGCTGGAGGCCGCGATGGTAGAAAAAGCCAACGGGCGCGGGCACTCCACCACACTGCAGGCCGCCGAAGTGGCAAAACGCGCCGGGGCAAAACGGCTGATCGCCACCCATTTCAGTTCACGCTATCTGGCAAAAGACATGAACCGCCTGCTGGCGGAGTGCCAGACGATTTTTCCCTGCACCGAGCTGGCCTGGGATCTGGCGGTTTTTAACCTCTAATGATGCAGTGCGGGATAAGTGAAAAACAGCAGATGGGTCAGGTTAAGGCCAAAGTGCAGGGCGGTCGCCAGCCATAAGCGGCCGCTCCAGTGCCACGCCAGCCCATATAACAGCCCGGCCAGGGTGGCGAAGATCACCAGCAACAGGCCGCCGCTCAGATGCACCAGACCAAACAGCAGCGCGCTTAGTAACAGCGCCGGGATGCCGCCCACTACCTGCTTTAATCGCTGCTGCAGATAGCCACGAAACAGGGCCTCTTCCGCCAGCGAAACAAAGAACAGGTTGGCGAGCATAAATGGGCCCAGCCATTCCGGCGTATGTTGCTCAAACGCTAATCCGCCCAATAATACCGCGCAGTACAGCAGCAGCGGAATGGCCGCGATCAGCGCCAGTGCAGCGGGTAGCCGATAGCGTGGTGGCGTGGCAGGCGCGCGAAACAGCGTCGGCAGGCAGGCCAGTAGTACAAAAGGAATAAGCGCTTTATCGAAGTTAAACCCGAAGCTGAAAGGCACGCTGCGCGGTCCGGCCTGCACATCCTCTGCCTTAAGGGGATTATTAAAGCCTGGAAAAAGATGGAGGAGCAACCCGATGGCGATCAGCACCAGCAGCGCTTCGGTCACTATTTGTCGTCGATGATGGTCACGGTCGTAAATACGGAGTGCCACCACAGCGGCGGTGCCGGTAAACAGCAGCAGCACCGGCCACGCTAACACGTCCTGATAAAAACCCAGCAGTGTGGCGAGCGCCAGTAATAATAATGCCAGCCGTCGGGCCGGTTGCAGCGCGGCCAGCGCGCCAGCCAGTATGATCCACATGGTAAAGACCTGGTACAACGCCGCAGCACCGGTAGTGAGCGGCGTAGAAGACAAAGAGAGTTATTCGGGTACGATCTGGTTAACCGCGTAGTGGCCGGTACCCGTCGGAACCAGTTTCTGGTGCAGCCACGGCAGCAGGGTATTCATCTGCTGGGCCAGTTTCCACGGCGGGTTAATCACGATCATGCCGGAGGCGGTCATGCCGCGCTGATCGCTGTCGGGACGGGCCGCCAGTTCGATCTGCAAAATATTGCGAATGCCGGTCGCTTCCAGGTCGCGCAGCATATGTTTGATCTGCTGGCGTAAAACCACCGGATACCACAACGCAAAGACGCCGGTGCCAAAACGTTTATGGCCTTCCTGAATCCCTTTCACCACTGCCTGGTAGTCGCTTTTCATCTCATACGGCGGATCGATCAGCACCAGACCGCGACGTGACGGCGGTGGCAGTTTCGATTTTAACTGCTGATAACCGTCGGCACGATCGACGCGGGCACGGTTGTCTTTGCTGAATTCGTTACGCAGCAGCGGATAGTCGCTGGAGTGCAGCTCAGTGAGTTGCAGTTTGTCATCTTCACGCAGCAGATGGCGGGCAATTAGCGGCGAGCCGGGATAATAACGCAACGTCCCGTTACGGTTTAATGCACGAATCGCATCAAAATAGGGTTGCAGCAATTCCGGCGCATCGGGCTGCTGCCAGATACGTGAGATGCCTTCCAGATATTCACCGGTACGCTCGGCGTGCTCGCCGCTAAGCTGATAACGGCCTGCGCCCGCATGGGTATCCAGGTAGAAAAACGGTTTCTCTTTCTCTTTCAGCGCCGTGATGATCAGGCTCAGAACGGTGTGCTTCAGCACGTCGGCGTGGTTGCCAGCATGGAAGCTATGGCGATAACTCAGCATTGTTTATCCTGTTGAATGTATAAGGTTTTAATTGATGGAAAATCAATTTATACCAATTATTACCTCACGTATTACCCACAGAACGACGCACAGCAACCGACGCAGGAAAAGCATGAGAATCCGCGATTATATCAGGGATGACCCACTGATGGGCCAGAAGCGTGATAACAAATCGGGATTACCGCGAGCCGCTCAGGGCGGGGCGTGTGGTTCCCGGCACGCAGTCACGGAAAGCGACCGCAAATCTTCCCCGACGCGCCAGCCAGCATTACGTGCATGAGATAAAAGCGTGCATCTTCCGTGCTGCTATTCGCGCGTTTCTTCCCCACCTCATCCTGGCTGCCATTGATTTTCGCTACACTAAGCCGCATGTTACTTAGATTGCGTTGCGCGACCCGCTGCGCCCCATACATCTATAAAGGACTGCGCTATGACCAATCCGCTACTGACATCTTTTACGCTACCCCCTTTTTCTGCCATTAAGCCTGAACATGTGGTGCCTGCCGTGACGGAAGTGCTGAGCCACTGTCGCGCAGAAGTCGAAAAAGTCGTGGCGCAGGGTGCGCCGTATACCTGGGATAATCTGGTTCAGCCGCTGGCGGAAACTGACGATCGCCTGAGCCGTATCTTCTCACCGGTCAGCCACCTTAATGCGGTGAAAAACAGCCCGGAGCTGCGTGAAGCCTATGAGCAGACGCTGCCGCTGCTCTCTGAATACAGCACCTGGGTTGGTCAGCATGAAGGGCTCTATCAGGCGTATCGCAACCTGAAAGAGGGCGATCAGTACGCTGCACTGGATCTGGCGCAGAAGAAAGCGGTCGATAATGCCCTGCGTGATTTCGAACTCTCCGGCATCGGCCTGCCAAAAGATAAACAGCAGCGCTACGGCGAAATCGCCGCGCGCCTCTCTGAGCTGGGCTCGGCTTACAGCAACAATGTGCTCGATGCCACCATGGGCTGGAGCAAGCTGATTACCGATGAAAGCGAGCTGGCCGGTATGCCGGAAAGCGCGCTGGCGGCGGCTAAAGCACAGGCTGAAGCCAAAGAGCAGGAAGGCTGGCTGCTGACGCTGGATATCCCAAGCTATCTGCCGGTCATGACCTACTGCGACAACGCTGCGCTGCGTGAAGAGATGTATCGCGCCTATGCGACGCGCGCCTCCGATCAGGGTCCGAACGCCGGTAAGTGGGATAACGGCCCAATCATGGCGGAAGAGCTGGCGCTGCGTCACGAGCTGGCACAGCTGCTGGGCTTCGACTCCTACGCCGATAAATCGCTGGCGACCAAAATGGCGCAAAGCCCGTCCCAGGTAATCGACTTCCTTAATGACCTGGCGGAACGCGCCCGTCCGCAGGGTGAAAAAGAGCTGGAGCAGCTGCGCGCCTTTGCCCGTAAAGAGCACGGCGTGACCGAGCTTAATCCGTGGGATCTCACCTATTACGGTGAAAAGCAGAAGCAGCATCTCTACACCATCAGCGATGAGCAACTGCGCCCTTACTTCCCGGAAGAGCGTGCGGTCGCCGGTCTGTTTGAAGTGGTGAAACGCATTTACGGCATCACGGCGAAGCAGCGTAACGACGTTGAGGTTTATCATCCTGACGTGAAGTTCTTCGATCTGTTCGATGAAACTGGCGAACTGCGCGGCAGCTTCTATCTCGATCTCTACGCCCGCGAACATAAACGTGGCGGTGCCTGGATGGATGACTGCGTCGGCCAGATGCGTAAAGCCGATGGCAGCCTGCAGAAGCCGGTTGCCTACCTGACCTGTAACTTTAACCGTCCGGTGAAAGGCAAACCTGCGCTGTTCACCCATGACGAAGTGATCACCCTGTTCCATGAGTTTGGTCACGGCCTGCATCACATGCTGACCCGTATCGAAGCGCCTGGCGTCTCCGGTATCAGCGGTGTGCCATGGGATGCAGTGGAACTGCCAAGCCAGTTCATGGAGAACTGGTGCTGGGAACCGGATGCGCTGGCCTTTATCTCGGGCCACTTTGAAACCGGCGAACCGCTGCCGAAAGAGCTGCTGGATAAAATGCTGGCGGCGAAGAACTATCAGGCTGCGCTGTTTATCCTGCGTCAGCTGGAGTTCGGCCTGTTCGATTTCCGTCTGCATACCGAGTTTAATCCGGAGAAAGGTGCTCAGATTCTGGAAACCCTGCGCGAAGTAAAAAGCCGCGTGGCAGTGGTTCCGGGTCCGGAATGGGGCCGTTTCCCGCACGCCTTCAGCCACATCTTTGCCGGTGGCTATGCGGCGGGTTACTACAGCTATCTGTGGGCAGACGTGCTGGCGGCGGATGCTTACTCCCGCTTCGAGGAAGAGGGCATCTTCAACCGTGAAACCGGTCAGTCCTTCCTGGATAACATCCTGACGCGTGGCGGTTCTGAAGAGCCGATGGAGCTGTTCAAACGCTTCCGTGGCCGTGAACCGAAGCTCGATGCGATGCTGGAACATTACGGCATTCAGGGATAAGTCGGTTCGTGAAAATCTGTTTGCTCGATGAATCAGGCGCCGGAGACGGCGCCTTATCACGTTTAGCGCAGCGCTGGCAGCTGGAGCACGATGAAGACGCACTGCTGGCGCTGGTGCAGACCCCGACGCACCTTGAACTGCGCAAGCGTGATGAGCCAAAGCTGGGCGGCATTTTTGTTGATTTCGTCACTGGCGCGATGGCCCATCGCCGTCGCTTCGGCGGTGGACGCGGCGAAGCCGTCGCCAAAGCGGTCGGCATCAAAGGCGGTTATCTGCCGGATGTGGTCGATGCCACCGCCGGGCTGGGACGAGATGCGTTTGTACTGGCGGCGCTGGGCTGCCGGGTGCGAATGCTGGAGCGTCATCCGGTTGTCGCTGCGCTGCTGGAAGATGGATTGCAGCGCGGGTATCAGGATGCGGAAATTGGCCCCTGGCTGCGCGATCGGCTGACGCTGATTCATGCGGCCAGCGCACAGGCGCTGGGGGATATCACGCCGCCGCCGGATGTGGTCTATCTCGATCCTATGTATCCCCATCGCCAGAAAAGTGCGCTGGTGAAAAAGGAGATGCGGGTGTTTCAGTCGCTGGTGGGGCCGGATGAAGATGCTGACGCATTACTGGAACCCGCTCGCCGGCTGGCGAAGAAACGCATCGTGGTTAAACGGCCAGACTATGCACCGCCGCTGGCGGGTATTGTGACGCAGGCGGCCGTGGTAACCAAAAGCCATCGCTTTGATATTTACCCACCGCTTTAAAGCATAAAAAAGCCGGCTCTGCGCCGGCTTTAATCATTTATACGACGAAATTACGCCTCGTCTTCATCGCGCAGCGGCACAATCAGCATGTCGATATGCACGGTGTTGATCAGCTGACGGGCTGAGGACATCAGCTTGCTCCAGAAATCCTGATGATGACCACATACTACAAGGTCAACGTCATATTTTCTGATCGCGTCAACCAGTACCTGGCCGAGGTCGCCACTGCCGCTCAGCGTCTCACTGATCGGGTAGCCCGCCGCATCTGACAACCCTTTCAGCGCCGCATGCGTCTCTTCAGAGATACGCTTCTGCATATCCCCTAAGTTGACATCAATCAGGCCGGTGTAGAGGTCGGAGTAATTGACATCAACGTGAATCAGGGAAATTCTGGCATCGTACGGACGAGCCAGCGAGACGGCCTTATCCACCAGCAACTGGCTTTCGGGAGAAAGGTCTACTGCAATCAGGATATGTTTATAAGCCATGATAAAACTCCTTTCACGAGGTTAAGGATGGCATCCGGTGTTCCTGCCGCGTCACAGCTTAGCGAAATCCCTTGCGCGAGCGGGCGATGAGCGCCACCAAAGTGTCTACCTGCATTGCAGGTGATGATGTTGTTATGTCCTCAGTATAGCCTTCTCCCACTGTAAATGCTGCCGTTGCCGCCTGGCTTATGAATAAGATCAAGGCTATGCCAGATTTACTCGCGCTGAACGAAAATCATCGTTGGAAAAAATGTAAAGATTTCTCCTACACTGAAAAAAGGCGGTCCGATTCGCAACCGCTCAGGGGGTCGAAAAACTTTCGCAGTCCGGTGATTCAGTGGCTGGTTATTTCTGCAGGTGGACTCAGTGTCTGACGCTGGGCCTGTTGCTGCGATTCCAGCCGGGAGGGGGAGAATATGATCAGCACTATTGCGCTTTTTTGGGCGCTTTGCGTGGTGTGTATCGTGAATATGGCGCGCTATTTTTCATCCCTGCGCGCTCTGCTGGCGGTCTTACGCGGTTGTGATCCGCTGCTGTATCAGTATGTCGATGGGGCGGGTTTTTTCACCTCTCATGGCCAGCCGAGCAAGCAGGTGCGGCTGGTCACTTATATCTGGGCAAAGCGCTATCTCGATCATCATGACGATGAGTTTATCCGGCGCTGCGAGCGGGTGCGGGGGCAGTTTATGCTGACCAGTGCGCTGTGCGGACTGGTAGTCATTAGTCTGGTGGCGCTGGCGATCTGGCATTAAAAAAGGGCGACTTGCGTCGCCCTTTTTTTTGCTGGCATCACACCAGTTTTAAGGCAATCCAGTAGAGCGAACCTGACAGCAGAATACAGACCGGCAGGGTGAAGATCCACGCCATGGCGATGTTCTTGATGGTCCGGCTCTGTAGCCCGCCACCGTCGACCAGCATGGTACCGGCAACCGATGAAGAGAGGATATGCGTGGTGGAGACGGGCATGCCGGTATAGCTGGCGACACCAATCGACAGCGCTGCTGTCACCTGTGCTGACATTCCTTGCGCATAGGTCATGCCTTTTTTACCAATCTTCTCACCAATGGTGGTGGCAACACGACGCCAGCCAATCATGGTGCCGATGCCCAGCGCCAGCGCGACGGCCACAATAATCCAGATAGGCGCATACTCGATGGTGCCAAGCAGGTCGCTTTTCAGCTTATTGAGGAAGCGTTTGTCATCTGGCGAGGTTTCCTGCAGACGAGCCGCTTTATCGGCGGTATCGGAGATACACAGCAGCAGACGACGCATCTGACCGCGCTGATCAACCGTCAGCTGATCGTAGCTCTGCAGGTTATTCAGCAACACCTGCGCACCCTGTACCGCCTGTAATGCGCGCGCGCTGTCACAGTGGAACTCCTGCGGGCTGGTTGCTGGCACTTCTTCCGGCGTTGGCAGCTTAGGCGGTGCCATCTGGATGATATGGGTCAGCGAGGCGTTATGCTGCTGATAATACTGCTCCAGGTGATTGACTGCATCGCGGGTTCGCGTGATGTCGTAACCGGAGGCATTCATATTCACCACGAAACCAGCAGGTGCCACGCCAATCAGGACCAGCATGATCAGGCCGATCCCTTTCTGACCGTCATTCGCACCGTGGGAGTAACTCACGCCAATTGCCGAAACAATCAGGGCGATACGGGTCCAGAACGGCGGCTTTTTCTTGCCGTCGATCTTCTCACGGTCAGCAGGCGTCATATGAATACGCGCACGCTTTTTGGTATTGCTCCAGTAGCGACGCAGTATAAAGATTAAGCCACCCGCCATCACCAGACCGACAATCGGCGACAGGATCAGAGAAAGGAAGATGTTCAGCACTTTCGGGATGTTGAGCGCATCAACCACCGAGGTTCCGCTCATCAGGGCGTTGGTCAGACCGATACCGATAATGGCGCCGATCAGCGTATGGGAGCTGGATGCCGGCAGACCGAGATACCAGGTGCCGAGGTTCCAGATAATCGCCGCCAGCAGCATAGAAAACACCATGGCGAGACCGTGAGCCGATCCAACATTTAACAAAAGATCGGTGGGAAGCATATGAACAATAGCGTAAGCGACACTCAATCCACCGAGCAGCACGCCAAGGAAGTTAAATACACCCGCCATGACCACAGCAAGCTGGGCACGCATAGCACGCGTATAGATGACCGTCGCAACTGCGTTGGCCGTGTCGTGGAAACCGTTGATCGCTTCGTAAAACAATACAAACAGCAGGGCAAGAACCAATAACAGGCTAGTACTGAGGTCTAGACCAGCAAACAGATGTAGCATAAACGTTACGCCATTTTTGGAGGACATGAACGCGGCGCATTATCCGCGACAACGTGCTGTATGGGAAAGGAAAATATAGCGCTAATTTAACCTTTCGATGTAAGGCGTAAGGGTAACTCAGAGAAAAAGGGTTAGATATTAGACAGATACAATATGACACATTTGCGGCATTTTTTTGACGCTGGCGTCTCAGTGAGCAGATCACTACAATCTGCGCCTTTCCAGTTAAGTGAGCGAGTCGTAGTGGAACAGTTTGACGTTATCATCATTGGTGCCGGTGCCGCAGGGCTGTTCTGCGCCGCCCAGGCCGGGCAGCGGGGACGCCGCGTGTTACTGCTGGATAACGGCAAAAAGCCGGGACGTAAAATTCTGATGTCTGGCGGTGGCCGCTGCAACTTCACCAATCTCTACACCGAACCGGCGGCGTATCTGTCGCACAATCCTCATTTCTGTAAATCGGCGCTGGCGCGTTATACCCAGTGGGATTTTATCGATCTGGTTAATCGCCACGGCATCGCCTGGCATGAGAAAACCCTGGGCCAGCTCTTCTGCGACGACTCCGCCCAGCAGATTGTCGATCTGCTGCTGGCCGAATGTGACAAGGGCAATGTCACCCTGCGGCTGCGCAGTGAAGTGCTCAGCGTGGCGCGCGATGAAAGCGGCTATACCCTGCAACTTAACGGCAGCACGGTTCAGGCGGAGAAGCTGGTCATCGCCAGCGGCGGTCTGTCGATGCCAGGCCTGGGCGCCACGCCGTTTGGCTATAAAATAGCGGAGCAGTTCGGGCTGAGCGTCTTTCCGACGCGGGCGGCGCTGGTGCCCTTTACCCTGCACAAGCCGCTGCTGGAGCAGTTGCAGACGCTGTCAGGCGTCGCGCTGGAGACCACTATCGATGCCCAGGATGGCACCCGCTTCAAAGAGGCGATGCTGTTTACCCACCGCGGCCTTTCCGGCCCTGCGGTGTTACAAATCTCCAGCTACTGGCTACCCGGAGAATTCGTCACCATCGATCTGTCGCCTGCCACGCCGCTTGAGGCGTTTCTGACGGCGCAGCGTGAAGCACACCCGAATCTCAGCCTGAAGAACAGCCTGGCGAAAATCCTGCCGAAGCGTCTGGTGGAAGTATTGCAGGCGCTGAAGGTGGTGCCGGATATCACTCTGAAGCAGCTCAACAGCAAACAGCAAACCGAGCTGGCGCAGACGCTGCACGCCTGGCGCATTCAGCCAAACGGCACCGAGGGATATCGAACTGCTGAAGTGACGCTGGGCGGCGTGGATACCACACAGCTCTCCTCGAAAACGATGGAGGCGCGCGCGGTGCCGGGACTTTACTTTATTGGTGAAGTGGCTGATGTCACCGGCTGGCTGGGCGGCTATAACTTCCAGTGGGCGTGGAGTTCCGCCTGGGCCTGCGCCCAGGCGTTGTAAGGCGCTTACCAGCGCTGATGCACGTGAGGCGCGATCTTCTCCTGATAGATCTGCTTCAGCGCCGCCATCGTATCTGCAGAGAGCGCATCGACATCGCTGGCGCGGGCATTGGCTTCAGCCTGTTCGCGGTTTTTCGCGCCAGGGATCACCACGCTGACATCTTCGTTCATCAGTATCCAGCGCAGGGCAAACATCGCCATGGTGGTGTCGCCAGTGACAAAGCGGCGAATCTCTTCAACCGCCTCCAGCGCCACCTCATAAGGTACGCCGGAAAAGGTCTCGCCCTTATCGAACGCTTCGCCATTACGATTAAAGGTGCGGTGGTCGTCAGCGGCAAACACGCTATCGGCACGCATTTTGCCGGTCAGCAGGCCCGACGCCAGCGGCACGCGGGCGATGATCGCCACATCACGGCGTTTCGCTTCACGCAGCAGCAGTTCAGCCGGACGCTGGCGGAAAATGTTGTAGATCAGCTGAATTGACGAGACGTTTGGAAACTCCAGCGCCTTCAGACCTTCTTCAACTTTCTCAACGGAGACACCGTAGTGACGGATTTTTCCGGCAGCGACCATCTCATCCATCACCGCAAAGACGTCCGGGTTGTAGTAGACCTCGGTCGGCGGGCAATGCAGCTGCACTAAATCCAGCGTGTCGGTTTGCAGGTTCTCGCGTGAACGGTCAATAAAGGCGTTGAGGTTTTCAGCATTGTAACCTTCAGCCACATGTGGCGAGAGGCGACGCCCCAGCTTGGTGGCGACAAACGGACGTTCACCGCCGCGCTGATTCAGCACCTCTGCGATGATTTTTTCGGAACGGCCATCGCCATAGACATCGGCGGTATCAATAAAGGTAATGCCCGCATCCAGCGCAGCATTCAGCGCGGCTTTGGCATCCTCCATGCTCACTTCCCCCCAGGTTCCGCCAATGGCCCATGCGCCAAAGCCAATTTCGGAGACGCGCTGACCGGTACGGCCCAGTGTTCGTAGTTTCATGCAAACATTCCTCGATGCGTTTCAGACAGGGTGACAGAAAGCGGCTAACCAATGAGCTTAGCGCTTCCTGGCAGAGAGGCGATGTGACGTCGTTGCAGACCTGCACGGTAAAAATACGATGCTGCTACGCCATGCTGCTGGTTACGTTGAAGATTTCAGCGGAAAACGGCATGGGCAAGGTGACTACCGCTTCGCTAATTAATTGATTTTAAGAAATTTCACCCGAAATTAAACAGGCGAGAGTGTGGATTCGGTCACATACTTCAATTTTAAGGCCAACAAGTGGATCGCTATGTTTAAATTTGTTAAGTCGGTCTTTGCCAGTCCGGATAAGTTTCTGCAGATCATGACCCGTCAGGATATCAATGACTCGATCGCTGAAGGTGAGCGCATCATTATTGATGAAAACGGCAATATCTCGGTCAACACGCTGAGCGAGGAAGTCCATGAAGATTTTGCCCGCCACGTGAATACGTTAAAGGGAGTGTGAGGTGGGTACCGCAATATTTATGGTGTTGATGGTCAGTGGTTACTGGTACACCAGCCGTGATTTGAACAGCCGCTTTAAAATCCGTCGTTCGTCGGGCTGGGATGTCTATTTCCTGGTCGCGCTTTACGGTTGTATTTTCGTCCTGCAGGGTGTGTTTGCGACCGGTATCATCTGGCTGGTGCTGCTCTGTATCTCCGGCATCGCCAACGCCGTCCAGATGATCCCCGGCGTCCACCTGAAGTGGCAGGTGGAGTTTATGAACTGGAGTTTCCTGGGCATCCAGGCTCCCGTGGTGATCATGCTCACCTTTGCCATTCTTCTCTGCCTTTACCGCTCAAACTGGGCAGGCAGTGCACGACTGAACGTCTCCGGTCGTAAAGACCTCTATCAGCAGCTGTCACGCTCTAATGGTGTGGAGCAACTGTTATTTCAGTGCATGGAAGAGGGCGAACTGGCGTGGATTACAATGAAGTCGCGCCGCATTTACATCGGCATGATCCATGCTTCAACTTTTGAATATGAGAGCACCAAAAATATCGTGCTGATCCCGATGCTGAGCGGATATCGCGACAGCAAGACGCTGAAGCTGGCGGTGGAACATAACTACAGCAAGTGGTACGCCGAGCACGACATCACGCTCGACTCGAAACCCAAAGATGCGATGTCGTTCCGTAAAGTGATCATGGTTGACCAGATTGAGAGTCTGTCGCTGTTCGACCCGGCCAGTGCGGCTGCGCTTTCGATGGGACATCCGCAGGAAGTGGAGAAGAGCCAGGGTAATGACGATGCGGACAGCCCGGACGATAAAAGCCGGGATGCCGCGGGTTAATCGAGCCAGGACTGCATCCTGGCTCCTGGCTATCAACAATATTGCTTCGCTGCATCCCTTAACAGATCGGTGAAGTTGTAGATATCGTTGAGTGATGTAATCGGATGGCGAGTCTCTTTTTTCTCGCCATCAAACATCCCGATATATAGCTGACTGCGATTGAAGTGAAGACGGCAAATTGGCTTACGATTGTTGTCATCGATTAAAATACCAAGATAACTTTGAGTATCCCGGAAAGTGATGCGCTGAGGTTCAATAACTTTTCGGATTATTGATTTTATGATGTGAAACCCTTCTATCTCCATTTCTGTAGTGACAATCATGCCGCTTTCAGCCTCGTTCTTGTCACTGCTGCTTTTTGCCGAATCCTCGTTATTAGGTTGTGGCGAAACCATCGCTCCACCGCTGATCGCGGATTTGAGTCTTTCATTCACCTGATCATTTAGCCACTGAGTGGCAGCTTTTTTAGTTAGTACAGAGAATTGCTCTCTGACTTTCTGCGTGAGTATGCCGTCATATACACGTGAGGCAAAAAGTTTAACGAAATCCTCATCAGGCTCACTGAACTGACTGGAAATCATCTTTTTTATCTGACTGATAAATTTAAGTTCACCAGCTGCACTGACAATCGAATCAACATCAAAAGCACTTTTGGTGAGCTTAACCAGTTCTGGAACCACGTGTTCATCAATATCCAGCAAATCCAGTTCTAAAAATGGCTTTTCATCCATTTTGTTCGGTGCATCCAGATCGGTAAAAAATTTATAGAGCTGGCCATTTGTTAAAATGGAAATTCGCGCGTTAGTCACATGGAAGTAACGGAAGAGTTGCGAGGCATGTTTAACATTTAACGGTTCGCCAATCTTTTTGCATTCAATCAGGATCTGAATCTCTCCGCCTTTAGAAATGGCGTAATCAATCTTCTCACCTTTTTTGGTGCCGACATCACAAATGAATTCAGGTATGACTTCAGTCGGGTCAAATACATCATATCCCAGTATCTGACTGATGAAGGGCATAACAAACGCGCTTTTAGTGGCTTCTTCTGTCTGAATAATTGCTGCTTGCTGCTGAATCTTAGCGGAAAGACCATTGAGGTTATTGAAAATATCCATAGCTCACCCTGTTTTTAGTTCTTCTTAGCCATAGTGTTTAACTTCATTAGCTGAGGTAATGAAGCTTCCGGAATGCAAGAGGTCGTTTTTTATATTTTTACGATGCCAATCAATTGGTTAATTGATTGGCATCATTTTGAATTGTTCCTTCAATTCAGGATAAAGTAAGAAAAAATTATCAGAAAAAAAGGTAATTGGCTATTTCGTGATCGTTTAGAAAGGTTTTTTTTCAAAAAAATTCACTTTAAAAGGCTGATTTTGAATTTTAACCAGCCACATCAGGTATTCGCCAGACAACGCTGACTCGGTTATCAGGCGATCACTCCCCTGAATATGGCCCACCTCACACCATATTTTCCGCCGTAAACAGCCGAAAGGCCACTTTGCCCGCCTGATAGACATCCGGCTGATAGCCGGTTTCGAGATGACTCAGCATCAGATCAATCGCTAAACGGGCATGCTGCTGAGCATGCTGATCCAGGGTAAAGGCCACTTCATCGTTCAGCAGTAGCTGGCGGGTGACATCATAAAGCTCATGGGTGATGTAGGTGCATTTACCCAGCAGCTGGTGGGCGCGCAGGGTGTCGCTGACATCACTATTCCCCATGCCGGTGTTATAAACCCCTGCAATCGCCTGCGACGGACGCAGATGGCGGGCCAGCTCACTGCGAATGGTTTCCCGCTGATCCTGACCCGACAGCACTTCACGCAGATGACGCTGCGGCGCGCGCTGCTCCATGGCCTCACGGAATCCCGCGATGCGCTGACGATGGGCGCGGTAATCAAAACGGCCACTGACCATCAGAATGTCGCCGGGCTGGTTCACTGTCTTACTCATCAGCAGTCCGGCTGTGCGTCCCGCCTGATACTGGTCGATGCCAACATGACACAAGCGGTCGGCATCGGGCAGATCGGTGACGATGGTGATCACCGGCACATTGCGGCTGCGGCACAGCGCCAGTGCCCGATAGATGGGCGGCGAGTCATGCGCAAAAACAATGATGCCGTCGCGGGTGCTACTGCGGGCGATAATGCTTTGCGCCAGCTGCTCAGGCTGCGCTTCGGCCACCAGGGTTTTGTGCAGTTTCAGGCGGCGATAGCCAAGCTGACTGGCGACCTCGCTGAAATGGATGGTGAGCTGCTGAAAAAAGGATGAGCCGTTATTGCTGAGGAACACCTCAATCTGCCACGGATGCTGGTACTCCTCTGGCAGCAGACGCTTCAGCCCCACTTCGCGTGCGGCTTTCAGGACTTTACGGCTGGTCTCCAGGGAGACGCCGCCGCGCTCATTCAGCACCCGATCGACCGTCGCAATCCCGACGCCTGCCATTTTTGCCACCACCTCTAAGGTGAGCTTTTTCATTCAGACTCCATGCGAAAATGG
This sequence comes from Pantoea sp. Fr-CA_6, assembly GCF_024520895.1. Taxonomy (NCBI): domain Bacteria; kingdom Pseudomonadati; phylum Pseudomonadota; class Gammaproteobacteria; order Enterobacterales; family Erwiniaceae; genus Pantoea; species Pantoea sp. Fr-CA_6. The sequence continues at coordinate 19,341 of NZ_JALNPO010000016.1, forward strand.
CAAATTGACTGCTGCCTGCCAGACTGTTTATCTCTTCTAACCGGTTAAAAGTAAAAGATAAAGCGATTTAATGATGGAAAGCCATCAACAGCGCTACGCCGTGGGGTTTTACCTGCAGTGCGGTCGTCTGGCTAAAAAGCACAACTGGCCGCTGCCTGGGCCGATTTACCGTTAAGCTTGTGACGAGACAATCAACGAGGAATGAATATGGCTCAGCAAAAAGAGGTTCTGATTATTGGTGCTTCACGTGGTATCGGTCTCGCGGTGGCGCAGGCCTTTGCCGATGAGGGCTGGCAGGTCACGGCCACGCATCGTAGTGGCATCCCGGAGCAGGGTAACCGGCCAGACATTCACTGGCATTCGCTGGATATGACCCACTCATCAGCGGTTCAACAGTTTGCCAGCCAGCTCAGTGGCAAGTCGTTCGATGCGATTCTGATTAACGCCGGGATTTCCGGGCCTGCGCACCAGAAAGTGTCGCAGAGTGACGATCAGGTGCTGGCGCAACTGTTCCTGACCAATGCGATAGCCCCGGTTCGCAGCGCAGAGATCCTGTTGCCGCTGCTGAAACAGGAAGGCGTGCTGGCGCTGACCTCATCTCAGCTCGGCAGCCTGAATGAAAATCCGGAGGCGCAGATGCCGATTTACTCGGCCAGCAAAGCCGCACTGAATATGCTGAGCCGCACGCTGACTCCGGCAGTGGAAGCGCAGAGCGGGACGCTGCTGACGCTGCATCCCGGCTGGGTGAAAACGGATATGGGCGGCGAGAGTGCGCCCCTGACGGCAGAAGAGAGTGCCGCCGGTATCGTCCAGCAGCTGATCCAGTGGCGCGGTCGCGGTGGTCATCACTATGTCGATTACGCCGGCCAGCAACTGCAGTGGTAGGCTGAAGCGGGGCGGTTACGCCCCGATGTCACGCAGCGCTTTACCCTTCATCAGATTGCGTTCAATGTGCTCCAGTGTCACATGTTTGGTCTCCGGCACCAGCATCAGCGTCAGCACGATAAACACCAGGTTGAGCGCGCCGTAGAACCAGAAGGTGTTGGCATTACCCAGTTGATCCAGCATGGTCAGGAAGGTGGCGCCAACAATCATATTGCCGACCCAGTTAGTGGTGGTGGAGGCGGTAATGCCGAAATCACGCCCTTTCAGCGGCTGAATCTCTGAACAGAGCAGCCAGATCACCGGTCCGGCCGCCATCGCAAAGCCGACGATAAACATCAGCAGCATCGCGACAGCAAAGTATTTGCGGAAATCTGTCTCAACGCCGATGTGCAATAGCGTTCCCAGCACGCCCATGCCAACCGCCATCACCAGAAAACTGGTGGTGAGCATCGGCTTGCGACCCCAGCGATCGACAAAGAAGATCGCAATCAGCGTGGCCAGCATATTAACCAGCCCGACAATCACCGTGCCCCACATCTGCTCACTGGTGCTGGAGAAGCCGGCGATGTTGAAGATTTTAGGCGCGTAATACATCACCACATTCATGCCGGTAAACTGCTGCATAACCTGTAGCAGCATACCCAGCCACACCGCGCGGCGGAAATTGCCATTAGAACGGAACAGCGACCAGCCGCGCTGCTTCACCTGCAGGCTTTCCCGGATCTCTTCCAGCTCCTCCCGGGCCTGTTCGCTGCTGTTACGCAGCCGATCCAGCACCCGCTGCGCCTCGTTAAAGCGTCCGTGCGCCGCCAGCCAGCGCGGACTGTTGGGCAGAAACAGCACGCCGATAAACAGGATCACCGCCGGAATGGCGATCACGCCGAGCATCCCGCGCCAGTTACCGCTGTAGCTGAACGCGGTGTCGGAGAGATAGGCCACGACAATGCCGGTGGTCAGCATCAGCTGGTACATCGAAATCATTGAGCCACGAATACGTTCAGGCGCAATCTCCGCCAGATAGAGTGGCGCGGTGTAAGAGGCGATTCCCACCGCCAGACCCAGCATCACGCGGGCACAGACCAGCGACTCCACATCCGGTGAGAAGGCCGACCACAGCGAGCCAATGACAAACAGCGTCGCCCCCGCCAGCATACTTTTCTTGCGTCCCAGCTTTGATGACATCCAGCCCGCCGCCAGTGCGCCCAGCGCCGCGCCAAACATCATCGAACTCACTACCCACTCCTGCTGATGGTTAGTGATCTGCAAATCCTTCGCCAGAAACGGCAAGGCACCTGCAATGACGCCGATATCCAGACCAAACAGCAGGCCGGACAGCGCAGCCATAAAACAGACGAACCAGGTAAAGCGGTTCTGTTGATTTCCTGATTTTTTTGCCGCGACCATGCGAGTCTCCTTGCGAGGGTTCAGTGTCAATATTGTTAATGTTATGTAAACATAGTCGATGCCAGTGTGGGGGCGATCACACTTCCGGCTATCACCGGTGCTACACAGCATTGCCTCAATTAGAAAGCATCAGAGATCAGCGGGTTGGTTCAGGAGAGGGAAACCGCGGCCGGGGCACGATTACGCAAAACAGGGCGCGTCAGGTCAGGTTTTGCAACTGCCCGCCTGCGGCATTACACTGCCGCTTTACTGCTATTGATTGAAGGTGCTTATGTCTGAACCTTTCCAGCGTCAGCCGCTGCCTCTGCCGGGCGGTCATAAAAAAGTCCTGCTGCACTCCTGTTGCGCACCCTGCTCGGGGGAGGTGATGGAAGCGATGCTGGCATCCGGCATTGAATACACGATCTATTTCTACAACCCGAATATTCATCCGCTCAAAGAGTATGAGCTGCGTAAAGAAGAGAATATTCGCTTTGCCGAAAAATTTGGTGTGCCGTTTATTGATGCGGACTATGACCGGGATAACTGGTTTGAGCGGGCGCGCGGCCTGGAGTGGTCACCGGAACGGGGTGAACGCTGCACCATGTGCTTTGATATGCGCTTTGAACGTACGGCACTCTATGCCCATGAGAACGGCTTTCCGGTGATGACCAGTTGCCTGGGTATTTCGCGCTGGAAAGATATGAAGCAGATTAACAGCTGCGGAGTCCGCGCAGCGGCGGCGTATCCGGATCTGATGTACTGGGATTTTAACTGGCGTAAAGGTGGTGGGTCGTCGCGCATGATTGAAATCAGCAAGCGCGAGAGTTTCTATCAGCAGGAATATTGTGGCTGTGTCTATTCACTGCGCGACACCAATCGTCATCGCGTCACCCAGGGACGTGAGCGTATTCAGATTGGTGTGCAATATTATCAGCCGGATGAATCCTGATTAACCTATTTCGCGGAAAGCGTCTGATGGCGCATATCCGCGCGCTGAGCGCGTAACAGGCCGGACTGTTACGCCACAGCTCTGCTTTATGCTTTCCGCCCGACCGTAACTGCACAGCGCACAGGGATCATCAACGTCGGCCAGCTGCTGCTTTGCCTCGTCCTTCATCAGACGTTTACGGCAGACGCTCGGCGTGCAACCCATAATCTGCTTAAAAGATCGGGTAAAAGATTGCTGGCTTTCAAAATGGTATTTCAGCGCCAGGCTGATGATGGGCGTGCGGCTGTTTTTTAAATCATGAACACTGGCGTTAAGCTTTTTCTTACGAATATATCGCGCCAGGGTTTCATTATGATAACGGGCAAAAAGTTTCTGTAAATACCACTTAGAGTAACCCGCCTTTTCTGCAATATCATCAACGCTTAAACGCTGGTCCAGATTATTATTAATCCACTCAGTGATAGAGACGATCACGCTTTCGTTATATTTATTTTCGTTCATAGAACCCCCTGTTTGATTTAAGAAGATTCTAAAATTTTTATCTTAATGTGCTTATTCTTTGCGTAAAGATTTTTCAGGATTTTAATCGTTATCTCTGAAGATATTCATTTGAGGGGGTGTTATTAATAAAAAAGATGAATTGTGATTAATCTGTTGGTAATTGTGGGTGAATGAATAAGCGATTCCGCGGGACAGTAATCAAAACGAGCCGTGAGTCCGCAGCCAGACTCACGGTTTACCTTGCCGGAATCTCTGTAATCACGGCTATAGCACGGCACATCAATAGATTTTTGGCTGCGACATGCCAGGCTTACGGCTCACCTTTAACCTGGAGAACCCCCCGGATGAGCCCGACATACGCGCTGAAAAAACCGCTTGCCGCCTTGCTCACCTCGCTGGCGTTATTTGCTCATGCACCTGCCAGTGCCGCTGGTGTGTATGGCGAACAGCTGGAAGGATTTCAATACCCCTATCCGTTGCAGCATTTTGATTTTAAATCCCAGCAGCAGCCGCTGAGTATGGGCTATATGGATGTGAAACCGGTGCAACAGGCCAACGGTGAAACCGTGGTGCTGATGCACGGTAAAAACTTCTGTGGCGCGACCTGGGAAGAGACCATTCGCGCACTCAGTCTGCAGGGATATCGTGTTATCGCGCCCGACCAGATTGGCTTCTGCAGCTCGACCAAACCAGCCAGTTACCAGTATAGTTTTCAGCAGCTGGCAGATAACACCCACCAGTTGCTCACCCGGCTGGGTGTGAAGAAGGCGGTGATTATGGGTCACTCCACTGGCGGGATGCTGGCAACACGTTATGCGCTGATGTACCCGGAACAGACACAGAAGCTGGTGCTGGTTAACCCGATCGGGCTGGAGGACTGGAAAGCCAAAGGCGCACCATGGCGATCCGTGGATCAGTGGTATCAGCGCGAACTCAAACTCAGCGCAGAGGGCATTAAGAAGTATGAGCAGCAGACCTACTATATCGGTCGCTGGAAACCCGAATATGACAAGTGGGTTGATATGCTGGCCGGACTCAACAGTGGGCCGGGCCACCAGAAGGTGGCATGGAACTCCGCCTTAATCTACGACATGATCTTCACTCAGCCCGTATTTTATGAATTCGGCGAGCTGAAAGTGCCCACCACGCTGATGATCGGCACCTCAGACACGACTGCCATCGGCAGTGATATCGCCCCGGCAGAGGTGAAAGCCCGGCTGGGTGATTACGCGGTACTGGGGAAAGAGGTCGCAAAACGCATTCCAGGGGCGCGCTTAATCGAATTCCCCGGTATGGGACACGCGCCGCAAATGGAAGAACCGGCAAAATTTAACCAGACGCTGCTGGACGATCTGGCGCGTCCCTGAACCGTCAGGCGCTGCGGCGCCTGACCTTAGATCGCCACGCGTTTCTGCTTTTTACTGAGGTACATCTGCTCATCGCTGTCGTGCAGCAACTGCTCCAGCGATTGCGGATGCGCCGCGTCAAACTCCACGACGCCGGACGAGAATTGCAGGCGGTAACGGCGGTTCAGACTGACTGATTGCTGTTGCAGATAACGGTCAAACTGCAGCAGCAGCGCTTCGCTCTGCTGCTGCTGCAGACCATTAAACAGCACCACAAACTCATCGCCACCCAGACGGGCAAACAGATCCGAATGCTTGAACACCACTTTCATCGCATCGGCAAAGTCCATCAGCGCGCGGTCGCCTTCACGGTGGCCCAGCGAGTCATTAATCTGCTTAAATTTGTCGAGATCGAGAAACGTCAGGCAGGCGGGCCGGTTTTTCAGCCGGCACTCGTTCAGCACCATCTGTCCCAGCGTCATAAAGCCGCGACGATTGGTGATCTGCGTCAGTTCATCACAGGTGGCAGTCTGAAAGGCGACCAGTTCCGCTTCGGCCATGGCGGCCAGGTCGCGCATCGTGGCCTGATCCTCTTCATTAAACTGACGCGGTTCACGACCAATGATACAGAGGGTACCCATTTTAGCGCCGCCCGGTGCCCGCAGCGGACAGCCGGCATAAAAGCGGATATGCGGTTCGCCGGTAACCAGCGGATTATCATAAAAACGTTCATCTTCTGCGGCATCTTCAACGATCATGATCTCATCCTGCAGGATGGCATGACCGCAAAAGGAGATGTCGCGGGGCGATCCTGCGGGTTCATAGCCCTGAGCGGATTTAAACCACTGATGGTCAGCTTCCAGCAGGCTGACTAACGCGATAGGAACGTCATACAGGCGGCGCGCCAGACGGGTTAAACGATCAAATCGTTCTTCCGCTGGGGTGTTCATTATGTTCAGCGCACGCAACTGCGATAAACGTTGTGCCTCGTCGGCAGCGATTTCAGGTGCTTTCATCACAGAGCCCTTTATTTTTTAGCTCAAGCCAGGTTCTGGTGTTTGCCTTACGGCGAAGAAGAAGAGCGTGACATAGCCATCACGCTCTTTATAAGGAGGGGATCAGAGCACTTTTTGTTCGGCGAGATCAAGGGCGAAATAGCTGAAAATCAGGTCTGCACCGGCGCGTTTAATCGCACCCAGGCTTTCCAGCACCACATTGCGTTCATCAATGGCACCGGCCTGAGCGGCAAATTTGATCATCGCGTATTCACCACTCACCTGATAAGCCGCCAGCGGCAATTCGGTACGTTCACGGATATCGCGCAGGATATCCAGATAAGCACCTGCCGGTTTCACCATCAGTGAATCCGCGCCCTGCGCCGCGTCGAGCAGCGATTCACGGATCGCTTCACGGCGGTTCATCGGGTTCATCTGGTAGGTTTTACGGTCGCCTTTCAGCGCCGTTCCGGCCGCTTCACGGAAAGGGCCGTAAAACGAGGAGGCGAATTTGGTGGAGTAGGACATGATGGCGGTCTGAGTGAAGCCCGCAGCGTCCAGTGCCCGGCGAATCGCCTCAACCTGACCATCCATCGCCGCTGACGGGGCGATGAAATCCGCACCGGCTGCGGCGGCAACGACGGCCTGCTTACCCAGGTTTTCCAGGGTAGCATCGTTATCGACGCCGTGATCACACAACACGCCACAGTGGCCGTGGCTGGTGTATTCACAGAAGCAGGTGTCAGACATCACGATCATTTCTGGCACGGTATCTTTGCAGATGCGGGACATACGTGCCACCAGACCGTTCTCGTTCCAGGCATCGCTGCCGGTGGCATCGGTGTGGTGCGAAATACCGAAGGTCATCACCGAGCGGATACCCGCTTTGGCGATGCGCTCAATTTCATAGGCGAGACGTTTTTCCGGAATACGCATCACGCCAGGCATCGCCTGAATCGCTTTGTAATCGTCGACTTCTTCTTCAACAAAGATGGGCAGAGCCAGATCGTTCAGGCTCAGTGAGGACTCCTGGAACATTTCACGCATTGAGGCGCTGGCGCGCAATCTTCTTGGGCGCTGGATAAGGGAATAATCAGACATTTTCATTCTTACGCAGGTGAAAAAAGTGACAACAGTTTACTCCCTTTGCCCGCGAGGGATGAAGGTTTGTGTGCGGTAAGAGAGGGGGAAAAGAACTCTCCCGCCGGGCGGCGGGAGAGCAGAACGATTACTCGTTGATATCCGGATGCTGCTGCACCAGGTTTTTACGTTTCGCTTCCAGACGGGAGATCTCTTCGTCGATATCTTCGATTTTGTGCTCGATGTTATCGTGATGTTCCTGCAGGATTTCGCGCGCTTCTTCCATATCAGAAGCCGCCGGTGTCGCGCCTTTCAGGGGCTTGTTGGCAGTTTCTTTCATGTACAGACCGGTAATCAGACCAATCACTGCCACCACCATCAGATAGTAGGCTGGCATGTAGAGGTTATTGGTCGTTTCTACCAGCCAGGCGGCCAGCGTTGGCGTCAGACCGGCAACCAGTACCGAGATGTTAAACGCACTCGCCAGCGCACTGTAGCGGATGTGCGTTGGGAACATCGCAGGCAGTGAAGAGGCCATCACGCCAGTAAAGGCGTTGAGGATTACCGCCAGCAGCAGCAGACCACCAAAAATCAGTCCGAGTACGCCACTGTTGATCATCATAAAGGCGGGAATCGCGAAGATCATCAGGGCGATACTGCCGATGATGACAAACGGACGACGGCCGAAACGGTCACTCATCATGCCGATCATTGGCTGGACAAACAGCATACCGATCATGATGGCGATGATAATCATCACACCGTGGTCTTCGCTGTAGTGCAGGTTATGTGACAGGTAGCTCGGCATGTACGTCAGCAACATGTAGTAGGTGACGTTAGTGGCGATAACCAGACCGACACAGGAGAGCAGGCTACGCCAGTGTTTGGTCGCAATCTCTTTAAACGATACCTGTGGACCATCCTGCAGGCCTTCGCGGTCGCCCTGTTCCAGTTTGTCTACGTGCTGCTGGAATGCCGGGGTCTCTTCCAGCGCATGACGCAGGTAAAGACCGATAATTCCCAGCGGCAGCGCGACGAAGAACGGCAGACGCCAGCCCCACTCAAGGAAACTCTCTTCTCCGATAATGGAGGAAATCAGCACCACCAGGCCCGCACCGAGCACGAAGCCCGCAATCGAACCAAAGTCGAGCCAGCTTCCCATAAAGCCGCGTTTACGGTCAGGCGAATATTCGGCCACAAAGATTGAGGCACCGGTATATTCACCGCCCACCGAGAAGCCCTGAGCCATCTTCGCTAACAGCAGCAGAATAGGTGCCCAGATGCCGATGGAGGCGTAGGACGGTATCAGGCCGATACAGAAAGTACTGACCGACATGATGATGATGGTGATGGAGAGGATTTTCTGACGACCATATTTGTCGCCCAGCATACCGAAGAACAGTCCACCCAGCGGGCGAATCAGGAAAGGAACAGAGAAAGTGGCGAGCGCCGCTATCATCTGAACGCCCGGTGAAACGTCCGGGAAAAAGACCTTACCCAGCGCATAGGCCACAAAGCCATAAACACCGAAGTCGAACCACTCCATCGCGTTGCCCAGAGAGGCCGCGGTGATGGCTTTACGTAAACGGGTATCATCGATGATAGTCACATCATCGATCCCAATTGGTTTTACACGCTTCCTACGCAATTTCATAGAATTACCCTGTATTGGAACACGAAAGTCCTCAACGGCGCGAGCCGGGTGTGAGTCGTTCAGACCGCTGCGTTGAGAAATTTAAGCATAGCCGTAAATAAGCACTGTTTATGCGCCGGCAGACACAATAATTACTGTTGTAATTATTGCGAACAGCGACAGAGTATACCGTTTTTGTGTGATATCTGTCATGTTTGGGCTACATCCGGCCTGTTTTTACAACAAATAGAGCTGTTTGCAACCGCAAAAAAATTATCACTGAGCGTGACGACCGCCGTTTTTTTCAGCGAATCAGGGGCAAAGAAGGGAAGATACGGGCCATGCTGGCACCGGAAGCGGTTATCCGCTTTGCATCACAGGGCGGAGAGCAGAAAGATGAGTGAGTGTTGCTCGACTGGCGGTTCAGCTGCAATCTGCTCTGGTTCAGACGTCGGGTTCCTGCCGGGTCTGAAGAGCCAGCTCCCGCTCAATCGGCTGTTCGCCCCGATCGGTCAGCCAGGCAACCAGCGCCGTGTTGTCCATCGGGCGGGCATAATAATAGCCCTGGATAAAGACCACGCCGCGCCGTTGCAGATAGCTGAACTGTAACGCGGTCTCAACGCCTTCTCCCAGCACTTCCAGCTCAAGCTCATGGCTGAGCTGGATAATGGCGTCCAGCACCGGCGTTCTGCCTTCCAGAGATTCAATCGCGTTGATAAAGCCGCGATCGATTTTCAGATAATCTATCGTGAAGGTCTGTAAATAGCTCAGCGAACAGTGACCGGTCCCAAAATCATCAATCGCGACCTTCATTCCGCAACCACGTAACTGCTCCAGCTTGCGAGCCACCTCAGCGCCATCTTTGATCAGGCTGCGTTCGGTCAGCTCAAGGGTAATCAGGAACTGCTTATCTTTGATCCGTTCGGCAAACTGCAGCATATCGTCGACAAAGTCAGGATGCTGCAGATGATCCGCCGCCACGTTAATGGCCAGGTGGAAATGGGGCTCAACCTGCCACGCCTGCACATCCTCTGCAATTAAATCGAGCAGATGGCGGGTCAGCGGCACAATCATGCCTTCCGCTTCTGCTGCGCCGATAAAAATATCTGGCCGCACGCCTTTACCGTCGGGCGTTGTCCAGCGCAGCAGGGCTTCAGCACCGCTGCAGCGTTGCAGCCGGTTGTCATAGACCGGCTGATAGTGCGCCCTGAACTGGCCGCTGGTGATGGCCCGGCGAATCTCATCGCGCCATGAAATACGCCGTTTCAGCCAGTTCGCCATCAGCATCATCAGCAGAATAGAGAAGATAGCGGCCATCGGCATGATGATAAACATCACCTGACGCCAGGCCGAGATCAGTTCAGAGGGTGAGGCAATGAGGGTGACAGAGAGCGGATAGCGATGGGAGATAGCCTGATAAATCATGGGTTCAAACCAGCTGGACGCGGCGATGTGTGGATCGCCAAACGAGATCGGCGCGCCGCCGCTGAACGTCATGCTGAAATGATAGAGATGGCTGCTGCTGATCGCGCGCATAAAATCGATCAGATACTGGCCATCAATCACTGCCCAGAATCCCTCGCCATCGGGCAGATCGCGCATAAAAATCACGGCCGGACGATTCGGTACGCCCGTTGTTCCGGCAATGGACAGACTCCACCAGGCTTTTCCGGTAACCGGCGCGTCGCGCATGATCATCTCTTTCAGCAGGCCTGGGCGTGAACCATACACCGATGAGCAGGCGATGTGATCCTGCTCCATTTTACCGATCGCACGAAAATAGGGGTTGAGCGAGCCAATGCGCTGCAACTGGTTTTCAATCTGGCTGCAGGGCTGATGATGAAACTGGCGCAGCACGGTAATCATATCCCAGGCGCTGTCGCTCATTCTTTCAGCCTGAGATAACAGCGTATTCGCCGCGGTGACCTGCTGCTGATACACGGTGTGGCGCGCATCCAGGGCGGTGAAAAAAATGCCAATAATCAAAGGCAGCACGCCGGAAATAATAATCACCAGCCTGGCGTAGTCGCGTTTTCGTTTCAGTAGCGGCACCGCTGAATCCTCTGAGTATTATTGGTGTTATGCGGAGGTGCTGATCAGTGGCGCAGCATAGCATCTCTCCGGGCGGTGCAGATTAGCGTTTTTGCGATCAGGAGAACTGACTAAGGTCAATTATCGACCAGACATTGCATTTTTTGACAGATTGTTTGGTTTTCGTTGCGATGCAGCAAAACAATCAGGTGAAAACGGGAGGCAGGCAGGGCAAAAGGCCGATCCGCCGCAGTGGCCAGGAGAGACCCTGGCCCGTCACAGGGCGGGCGCAGGGCAGGACGTTTTATTTAATCGGCAAAATAGATCTGTTTCAGCGCTACTTCAACGCCGCGCAGTTCGGCAAGGCCTTTCAGGCGGCCAATGGCGGAATAACCGGGATTGGTGCGCTTATGCAGGTCGTCCAGCATCTGATGGCCGTGATCGGGACGCATGGGAATCGCCCGCAGGTTGCCCGCCCGACGGCGGCGCTGCTCTTCCGCCAGAATAACCTTGATCACGCTGACCATATCGACGTCGCCCGCCAGATGCGCCGCTTCATGGAAGCTGGCCGGGTTTGCCTCGCGTTTCGTGGCGCGCAGATGGATAAAGTTAATGCGGTCGGCATAGGTTTCCGCCATCTCAACCAGCGCGTTGTCGGCACGCACGCCATAGGAGCCGGTACAGAAACAGAAACCGTTGTGCAGGCTGTCCACGGTTTCTTTCAGCCACTGCATATCTTCCTGGGTAGAAATAATGCGCGGCAGGCCCAGAATAGGACGTGGTGGGTCATCCGGATGCACCGCCAGTTTAACGCCCGTTTCCTCCGCAACCGGCACGATGGCGCGCAGGAAGGTGGCCATATGCTCGCGCAGTTTCGCTTTGTCGATGCCGTCATACTGCGTCAGCTGCGCCTGAAACTGCTCCAGGGTGTAACCCTCTTCGGCGCCTGGCAGACCGGCGATAATATTGCGCACCAGAGTGCTTTTCTCTTCTGCGCTCATGGCGGCAAAGCGCTGAGCGGCGGCCTGCTGCTCGGCAGCGCTGTAATCCTGCTCGGCCCCCGGACGCTGCAACAGATAAAGCTCGAAGGCCGCAAAAGCGTCGGCGTCGAAGCGCAGCGCTTTTGCGCCATCCGGCAGCGTCCAGGCGAGGTCGGTTCGGGTCCAGTCCAGCACCGGCATGAAGTTGTAGCAGACGGTATCAATGCCGCAGGCGGCCAGATTGCGTATCGACTGCTGATAATTAGCGATATAGCGAAGGTAGTCACCACGCTGGGTTTTAATCGCCTCATGGACCGGGATGCTCTCTACCACCGACCAGACCAGACCTTTTTCCGCCAGCAGTGCCTGACGCGCTTTAATCTCCTCAACCGGCCATACCTCGCCGTTAGGGATATGGTGCAGCGCCGTCACAATGCCGGTCGCGCCCGCCTGACGCGCATCATCCAGTGAGACCGGATCGTTGGGGCCGTACCATCGCCATGTATGTTCCATTTTTACTCCTCAACTGTGATGTGGCCCAGTGGTCAGGCCGCTGGACCAAGAGTATGATAGTGGACAAAACAGGGCCGTGATCCGGATCGCAGCATGACAAACTGCATCGGTGAAGAGATCGCTTTTAAGTGCAATCAGAGGAGAGGGTGATGACGCTGCCAGTAATAAAAACCGAGCGCCTGTACCGTCAGATCGCCAACGTCATCATGGCCGGTATCACGCGCGGTGACTTTGTGGCAGGTGGGTTGCTGCCACCGGAGCGTGAGCTGGCAAAACAGCTGGGTGTCAGTCGTTCATCAGTGCGTGAAGCATTGATTGCGCTGGAGATGACCGGCTGGGTCGATATCCGCACTGGCAACGGTGTTTACGTCGCCCAGCCGTTGCCGCAGGCTGCGGTTCCGCAGGAGAGCGAAACCTGCAGTCTGCAGGATCTGTTGCAGGCGCGTGAAGCCTTTGAAGGGATGCTGGCAGGATTTGCCGCACGTAACGGCACCACCGTTCAGCGTGCAGCACTGCTGGCGCTGACCGCTGAACTGCAGCAGTACAATGAAAACGACGCGGCCTTTCTGGAGCAGGACAAGCGCTTCCATCTGCTGATCAGTGAGATGAGCGGCAATGATGTATTACGCGACCTGCTGGAGCAGTTATGGAACCGGCGCCACAGCCCGCATGTGCAGCGACTGGAGCGCCATTATGCCGATAACAGCTTCGCGCAGGAGATGAACGCTGACCATCAGCAGATCGCCAATGCGATTGTGGCGGGCGATGAAGCAGCGGCCCGTCAGGCGATGGAGAGCCATCTCCAGCACGTGCAGCAGCGGCTACTTGGTTAATGCCCGTGCCCGCTTAGGTCGTCCGGTGCCCAGCATAATCGCCAGACGGCTGCCGCCTGGCGTGGTTTCCATCAGAATTTTAGTAATGCTGGTGAGCGGCACCGAGAGCAGCATGCCGACCGGACCGAGCAGCCAGCCCCAGAACACCAGCGACAGAAACACCACCAGTGTCGATAAGCCAAGACCGCGCCCCATCAGGCGCGGTTCCAGCATATTGCCAAACACCATATGAATCGCGGTAAACAGCGCCGCCACCATCGCGGCATCAAACAGGCTGTTCAGTAACAACGCCTGCAGGAAGGGCGGGATACCGGCAATAATCGGGCCGATATTGGGAATAAAGTTGAGGATAAACGCTACGACACCCCATAACAGCGCAAACTTCACATCCAGCAGATAGAGACTCAGCCAGACCGCGATGCCGGTTATCAGACTCACCAGGGTTTTCAGCGCCAGATAGTGCGTGACGCCTTTCAGCGCTTTATGCAGTCCGGCGATGCGAATTTTCGGATTCACCAGCGCGTTGCGCATTTTATAGGGCAGGTGATGGACCTCAAACAGCATAAAGACCACGGTCAGCACCAGCAGCACGGTATTGGTCATCGCGCCGGAAAAGCCGCTCAGCGCCACGGTAGCCAGGTTCATCATGGTATTAGGATCGAAACGCTGTACCAGCGCATCGGTTGAAATATTGAGATGAAAGCCCGCCGCCAGATGTTGCAGCACCGTCATTTTCTGCTCCATGGTGGCACGCAGTTGCGGATAGAGATCGGAAAACTCACTCATTGAGCTGGCAATAATGGCACCCAGCAGCACGAGAGCGCAGAAGATTACCGTGATCACCAGCCCAATCGCCAGTCCACGGCGGAAGCCACGCCGCATCAGCATCGTCACCAGTGGATTAAGCACAATGGCAAAGAACGCCGCCAGCAGAAGCGGGACCAGAATGTCTGACGCTGCCCGAACCCCGGCGAGGATAATGACCAGCATCGCCAGTTTTATCAGAATATTTTGTCCGATCTTTTCCCGTTGCAGCTCGCTCATTCTCTCTCTCATAACGTAATTTGGCTGTTGAAAGTGTAGCTGAAACAAAATTAACAATCTGATTTATCAGAGAAACGGTAAAGCGTGGTGGCAGGTGGATGATGTAATCAGCGCCACAGCACTCAGCTATCGCGCCAGAGCAGCAACTCCCCATTGTGCCGGTTTTAACCCGGCTTTCTGCTGCACGTGCGGGCAGGGGCAGCCGCCCGATAACCGTGTCATTAAGAGGCACCAGTGGCGAAAGCGGGTATAGTTAAAGGATAAACCTTATCATTCAGCCAAATACGAGCGCGAGGACTCATGCCTGAACAGCCTGCCGCGGAACCGAACACCCCATCCGGAAACCTGCACATCTCTCTGCTGATCCTCTCTATCGTGGCCTACAACTTTGCCAGCTATCTCACTATCGGTCTGCCGCTGGCGGTATTGCCAGGATGGGTGCATGACCAGCTGGGCTTCAGCGCATTCTGGGCGGGCCTGGTAATCAGCCTGCAATATGTGGCGACGCTGCTGAGCCGCCCACACGCCGGACGCTATGCCGATCTCTGGGGGCCAAAGAAAGTGGTGGTGACTGGCCTGGTGGGCTGTCTGATCAGCGGGTTATGTATTTTGCTGGCGGCGCTCATCGAATCACCGCTGTTAAGCCTGACGCTGCTCTGCGTGGGCCGCTTGATTCTGGGCGTGGGCCAGAGTTTTACCGGCACCGGCACCTCGTTGTGGGGTGTGGCGCGGGTGGGTTCGCTGCACATTGGCCGGGTTATCTCCTGGAACGGCATTGTCACTTATGGCGCGATGGCGATTGGCGCGCCGCTCGGCGTGGTGATATTCCGGGCGGGTGGCCTGCTGTGGCTGTCGCTGGTCATTGTTGCTATCTGCGTGGTAGGCATCGTCTGCGCGGTGCCGCGTCCGGCCGTAAAAGCCAGCCGGGCCAGACCCCTGCCGTTTCGTGCGGTGCTGGGGAAAATCGCCGGTTTTGGTGCGATTCTGGCGATGGGTTCGGCGGGTTTCGGTGTCATCGCCACCTTTATTACCCTGTTCTATCAGGATAAAGGCTGGGAAGGGGCCGCCTTTGCGCTCTCCCTGTTCAGCGGCGCTTTCGTCGGCGCGCGCCTGCTGTTCCCGAATGCGATTAACCGCCACGGCGGTCTGCGGGTCGCCAGCATCTGCCTGGCGGTTGAAGCCGCCGGACTGTTTCTGGTGGCCGCAGCGGGTGATCCCTGGATGGCAAAAGCGGGCGCATTTCTGACCGGTGCCGGGTTCTCGCTGGTATTCCCGGCGCTGGGCGTGGTGGCGGTAAAAGTGGTGCCGCAGCAGAATCAGGGCAGCGCGCTGGCGACCTACACCGCCTTTATGGATCTGTCGCTGGGGATAACCGGGCCACTTGCCGGATTCATCATGACTTATGCGGGTGTCTCACGCGTCTACCTGCTCACGGCGCTGCTGGTCTGCGTCGCTTTTTTCTGCACGCTGCGCATGCAGCGGCGTCAGGCGGTGTTGCCGGCAGCAGACGATTCTTCAGGATAAAAAAAATGGCCCAGCAGCGGGCCAGAACGTCTTTTCAGACACAGATAAACCGATTAATGGTGCGCGCAAAGCGCAGAACAGGATTCAGGCTTGCAGCAGTTCAATACTGTTGCGGATCTGGCGTTCAATCTCCGCAGGGGCCCAGTTGCTGAGCTGACTGGAGAAAGGCTCAAAGGCATAAACGCCCTTATAGCCAAGCATCTCCAGCCGCTTCACCTGCACCACGCTCTTCAGTACATCGTTATCACTCAACATGATGCGTTCTTCATCGGTCAGTTCGGCGGTCGGACGGCGATCTTCCACGCCCGAAAGGTGCACCAGACCGATCTGGTTAACATCAATGCCGGCTGGAAACTCCTGCTCAGCCTGCTCATAGAGATGATGGTGAAAGGTATCCAGCAATAACTTAAAGGGCACGTCCGCCGCGGCGATCAATTGCTGCGCTTGTACCGCCGAACGCAGCGAGCTGACCGGAAAACCCAGTGGCTCCACCAGACCCTGAATGCCATAGTGGGCAAAGCGCGGGGCCAGCTGCTGCATCGCCGCCTGGGTTTGCTGAGGTGACACGGCAATCCCCTCATTCAGCGGACACATGACCAGCGCCTTTGCACCAATCTGTTGTGCTGTCTGTAACAGTGCTTCGACCCGGGCCAGTAGCGCGTCATCAATGCGGTTAAACGGATAGAGCGCATTAATGGTGATGATATCAATATGATACCTGTCGGTCAGAGCGCGCAGCTGATCGGTGCTGAGATCGTCAGTGACGCTGCCGCCCGGCATGTCATTACGCAGTTCAACCTTGCTCAGCCCCAGACGCTGAACCAGCTGAAAAAATGCCTCCAGCGAGAGCCGGGGCGCAATTTTGCGGTTGATACAGAAACGGGTTGGATCGATGGCCATGCGCTGACTCCGGGACAGGAGGATGATGCGACCAAAGAGAACATTTATTTCATTAATAGTGAATAATGAAACGCAAATTATTAGATCAGCCTCGCATTAATTTCATATTCCGTTTCAGCCCGATGCATAAAGGCTGGATCGACTTCGCAGTAAAACGCCCAAACCACTCCCCGGCTATTACCCTGCTACGCTAAGGCTGACCGCTATTAGTGGCCTCCCGTCATCGTGATGCCGCGAGAGACTAAGTGGCGGGAAAAATGCGATCTATGCCGCTAAAATCAAATTTTCCAAAAAGAACCATTTGAAAAATTTGTTCCACTGTAATAGCTTCTTAGCACGCTTTCAGGTTTGCCTGGTCAGGCAGTGTGGCAGGTCGCATGGTCCGTCTGCAGGGAACTTAACCATCTAAAGAGGCAACATCATGACAATCATAGGTAACTTTATTGGCGGTAAAACCACTTTCAGCGCCAGCAACGAAACCATTCCTGTTTACGATCCGGCAACCGGCAAAGTGGTACGTGAACTGACGCAAAGTACCGCTGATGAAGTGGCCCAGGCGATTGGTGTCGCGCATGACGCTTTTGCCGCCTGGTCGAAAACCTCGCCGCTGCGTCGCGCCCGCGTTCTGTTCAACTTTAAAGCCCTGATGGAACAGCACCGTGATGAGCTGGCGGCGCTTATTGTCTCTGAGCACGGCAAAGTCTGGTCTGATGCGCTGGGTGAACTGACGCGTGGCATCGAAGTGATTGAGTTTGCCTGCGGGATCCCCCATCTGCTCAAAGGCGAATATTCCCCGAACGTCGGCAGCGGCGTTGACAGCTACTCGCTGATGCAACCGGTCGGCGTCGTGGCGGGCATTACGCCGTTTAACTTCCCGGCGATGGTGCCGCTGTGGATGTTCCCGATAGCCCTGGCCTGCGGTAACACCTTTGTGCTGAAGCCACCGGCGCTGGATCCTTCCGCGGCAGTGCGTATGGCTGAACTGCTGACTGAAGCGGGCCTGCCCGATGGCGTATTTAACGTCGTACACAGTTCCAATGAAGATGCTGAGCAGCTCTATAAAGATCCACGTATTGCCGCGGTGAGCTTCGTCGGTTCTTCTGGCGTGGCTGAGCATATCTATAAAACCGCCAGCGCCCACGGCAAGCGGGTACAGGCGTTTGGCGCGGCGAAAAACCACGCTATCGTTATGCCGGATGCCGATCTGGATGCCACCGTCAACGCCATCATGGGCGGTGCGTTTGGCTCTGCTGGTGAACGCTGCATGGCGCTGCCGGTTGTGGTCGCCGTGGGCGATGATACCGCCGACAAGCTGATCGCCCGTCTGACTCCGCTGGTGAACGCGCTGCGTATCGGCCCTGGCATTAATCAGGGCGCTGATGAAAATGAGATGGGACCGGTCGTTTCGGCGGCGCACCAGAAGAAAGTGCTGGGCTACATCGACAAAGGCGAGCAGGAAGGCGCGAAGCTGGTGGTCGATGGCCGTAACGTGCAGGTTGCAGGTCACGCCGAAGGTTACTACGTCGGCGGCACGCTGTTTGATCATGTCACCTCTGAGATGGTGATCTGGCGTGAAGAGATTTTCGGGCCGGTGCTGAGCATCATGCGCGCGCCGGACTACGACAGTGCGCTGCAACTGGTTAACAGCCATGAATTCGGCAACGGAAGCGCGATTTTCACCAGCAACGGTCACACCGCACGTGAGTTTGTGCAGAACGTTGAAGCGGGTATGGTCGGTGTCAACGTGCCGGTTCCGGTGCCGATGGCATTCCACAGCTTCGGCGGCTGGAAGCGTTCAGTGTTTGGCGCGCTCAATGTTCATGGACCGGATGGCGTGCGTTTCTATACCCGCATGAAAACGGCCACCGTACGCTGGCCATCCGGTCAGCAGACCGTGTCTGAATTCAGTATGCCAACCTTAGGCTGATTCATTTCAACGCTGATCCCGGTGCGCGACCGGCAGGATAATCTGCCGGTCGCTTTGTTCGCTGGCACCGCGCCCGCGAGCCCACCGCAGCGTCAATCGTGACAGAGAGGAGTATCAGGATGTCTTTACTGTCGAAAGCACAAGCCCCTGACGCGCAGGGTCGTATTCAGCATGTGACGCCTGAGCGCGCCGGCTGGCGTTATGTGGGATTTGATGCCTATTTGCTGAAGAAAGGGGAAACCCTGCGTCTCAGCAGTGGTGATAAAGAGCTGTGTCTGGTGCTGGTGGCCGGGCTGGCCTCCGTAAAAACCCGCCATGCTGATTTTCCCGGTATCGGTCAGCGCATGTCGCCTTTTGAGCGCGTACCGCCTTATTCCGTTTATGTGCCGCATGATGATGAAGTAGAGGTTTACGCTGACAGCGATCTTGAGCTGGCGGTCTGTAATGCGCCCGGTCAGGGGAATCTGCCTGCGCGCCTGATTGCGCCAGCCGATGTTGGTGTTGAGCATCGCGGAAAAGGGCGCAACCAGCGCCTGGTTCACAATATCCTGCCTGACAATGAACCGGCTGATAGCCTGCTGGTGGTGGAAGTCTATACCAACGAGGGCGATACCAGCTCTTATCCCAGCCACAAGCACGACCAGGAGGAGAGTGAAAACGAAACCTACCTGGAAGAGACCTACTATCACCGTTTCGATCCGGAACCTGGCTTTGCCATGCAGCGCGTTTACACCGACGACCGTTCCCTGGATGTCTGTATGGCACCCTATAATCGCGACGTGGTGATGGTACCGCGCGGCTATCATCCGGTAGCGACGCTGGCGGGATACAATAACTACTATCTGAACGTGATGGCGGGGCCGGTGCGGCTGTGGAAATTTACCTGGGAGAAAGATCACGCCTGGGTGAACAGCGACAGCTATCCACGGAAAGCGTAAGTCTTCGCTGAAAAATAAACAGCAATCACGGTTTATAATCCGCGTTCATATCAGTAAAAAGGGCAGCCTGTCGCGCTGCCCTTTTTTGTGTGTGGAACTCAGCTGGTCTTTGCGTTGTTCAGTGCCAGCGAAACCGCCAGCGTCTGTGCCAGGCAGAGTGAAGCGACCTGCGAACGGAAGCCATCGACCTGCGCTTCACGTACCACAAAGCAGACATCGCTGAAGGCGGCCAGCGGACTGACCTGACTGTCGGTAATGGCAATCTGATGCGCACCGCGTTTGGCACCCATTTCAACCACCTCGACCGCTTCACGTGCATAAGGCGAGTAGCTGATCGCAATCACCACATCTTTCGGGTTTACCAGGCTGAGCTGCTCGGTAAACATCCCGCCCAGGCCATCAATCAGGAAAGCGCGGCGCTCAAGATGACGCAGCGCGTAGACCAGGTAGGAGGCGACGCTGAAAGAGCGACGCAGGCCGATAACATAGATATTCTCAGCCTCATTCAGCAGCTTCACCGCTTTGTTCAGCTGCTCAGGATTAACCTGCATCGCCAGCTGCTGCAGCGCCTGGCTGTTAACCATGGTAAAGACGTTGAGGATTTCCGCCGGACTTTCAGGCGCACTGGCGCTGTCGTCCGTGGAGGTCTGACGAAACAGGCGAGCGCGCTCAGTATAGTTGACCGTCTCCTCCATCAGGTGCTGACGAAAAACCTGTTTCATTTCGTTGAAGCCGCTGAAGCCAAAAGCATTCGCAAAGCGGATTAGCGTCGACGGTGGCACATCGGCCTGCTGAGCAATTGAGGCGACGGTATCGAAAGCAATACTGTTACTGTTATCAAGGATGTAGCGCGCAACCTGTTTAAGACGCTTGCTCAGCGTTTCGTAGCGGCGACGAATATCGTCCTGCAAGAGAGAAAGTTGGGTGGGATTATTGTTCATCACTTCTGCCCGTATAATTAGAATAATGGCTGCATAATGAGCGCTATAGTATCAGATGGATGGAAAATTTCATTTCTTTGCGTCAACGACGCGGTTTATTTCATGGCTTTATGAAATGGTTCACAGATTAGCCTCAGCACCCGAGGCGCGCCTCTGCACAGGCAATAATGGGGTGGAAACCCGGATGAAATCACAGCAGGGGAGGAAGGATAATCAGTAAAAATGCCATTCTGATTGGAATGGCGTGAGATTGCTGAGGCATCGGGTCTGGCAGCAACGCATTAGCTAAATGAGCAGGGAACACGGTCAGAGGAGGAAAGCGTCCCGCGTCAGGGACGACGCGGGCCGAGCATGCCATGGATGGCGGCTTTTGCGTCTTTCCGATCTGACCGTGTTCCCTGCGTCCGCACGGTTTCACAGCGGCCCGTAACAGACGTCGTCATTGACCTTCAACGCTATCCTGGTTGAGACAGCCTCTGGCATAGCAGGAAATCAGGCGCGGGCAGCGCGCCAGTACTCAATCAGTCGCAGATAGTTGCCTTTAACCGTCTCAATCAGCGCCTGATCGTCCAGCTCCCCCTGTAACCACTGGCGGGAAGGCTGACCAAAGATAGTGCGGCCTACCGCAAAACCTTTCACCCAGGGCGCTTTGGCCGCCGCGGCGAAGCCCGCTTTAAGCTTCTCTTCGGGCGCATCCAGACCGAGTAACAGAATGCCGCGACAGTGGGGATCCTGCTGCTCAATCAGACCGCTGATCGCCTGCCAGCTTTCCGCCGACAGCGGTGGCAGTTTCCACCAGTCAGGCTGGATGCCCAGACTGTAGAAATGGCTCAACATATCAAAGTAATACGCTTCGTTCTTATCCGGGTTGTTGTCAGGCAGAATCACTTCCAGCAGCAGCTCATGACCGCTTTTGTTACAGCCGTTCCAGACGTCGAGCACCAGCTCATCCTGCTCTTTACGCAGTTCAGCACTGTCATGCGGATGATAGAAGACCAGACATTTCACCACGTGTTCGGCAGGCCAGTCGATCAGCTGTGAGCCGATGTTGCCATGTTCCAGGCACAGCGGACGCGAGCTCGGCAGCTCAATCGGGCGGCCAATCCACCAGTTCTTACCGGTGATGGCGTTCAGCGCCTTCTGACCGTAGGTCGTATCCGCCAGAATCCCGCTTTTATTCTCTAATCCTGCCTCTCTGGCAGCCTGCTGAGCGGCTTCCAGCAGCAGCAGTTTCAGTTCCGGAATGCGGCTCTCGTCCACGCCCGCTTCCTGCGCCATATCCGCCAGCTGTTTGCGGTGGTCAAAGGCGAAGACATTCAGCTCCGGCCACTGCTGCTTGCGGGTAGTCACGCGGTGCAGATGGTTCAGACGGCTGTCGAGATCAGGACGCTTCACCTCTTTGTCGCGACTCAGGAAATCATCCAGCTCCGCTTTGGTTGGCATGGCGGGTGCGCAACCGTGGCGTGATACCACCAGCGCTCCGCAGGCGTTGGCGTAACGGCACGCCTGAGTCCAGCCCTCATCATTCAGCCAGCCGCGCAGCAGGCCAGACATAAAGGCATCGCCCGCGCCCAGCACGTTGAGAACCTCGACGCGTACGCCCGTGTGCAGCTCAGTCTGTTCCCAGCTATCCGGGATCTCGCCTTCAAACACCACGCAACCCAGCGGTCCACGTTTGCAGACCAGCGTCGCCTGACTCGCCTGACGCACGTTTTTCAGCGCGGTCAGGGTGTCGGTGCTGCCACCGGCAATATGAAACTCCTCTTCGGTGCCGACGATCAAATCGAAATAGTGCACCACTTCCTGTAACTGCTGCGTGACCTGTGACGACTCAATGAAACGTGTTTCACCGTCGCCCAGAGAGGTCAGTCCCCACAACACCGGACGATAATCGATATCCAGCGCCGTGCGCAGGCCGTTGCGGCGGGCGATATCCAGCGCTTTTAGCACCGCTTCGCGGGTCTGAGGATGGGATAAGTGGGTGCCAGTAACCGCCACGGCGCGCGCAGAGGTAATAAAGGCTTCATCGATATCGTCCGGAACCAGGCCCATATCGGCGCAATTATCGCGGTAGAAAATCAGCGGAAAAGTCTCTTCATCTTTGATGCCGAGGATCACCAGTCCGGTCAGACGCTGCGGATCGGTGATTAGCGCATCGGTGTTACAGCCTACGCGCTGCAACTCTTCACGCAGAAAGCGACCATTATGCTCATCTCCCACCCGCGCCAGCATCGCCGATTTCAGCCCCTGAATCGCGGTGCCATAGGCGACGTTGCCTGACGAGCCGCCCAGATATTTAGCAAAGGAGGTGACATCTTCCAGTCGCGCCCCGATTTGCTGGCCATAAAAATCAACGGCGATGCGCCCGATACAAATCACATCAAGCGGTTTCTGTTGTGTACTCATACCTGTTGTTTCCTTCTGTGATTAGCAGCGCTGGCGGGCGTAAAGACCGACACCAGTTACGCTCTGCTTCCGGGTCTGTAGGTGTCTGACTGGCTATGAGGGGAGTATGAGGAATAAAAATTCCATATTCAATACGAAATGAAATATCCATCGCAATTTTGTGAACCAGGTAAAACTCCTGATTGCCGCCCGCCTGCGCGAACTCTGCCAGCGTGATGTGCGGTATGTCAGGGTTGTGAAGGGGATCGCAGGAATCCGCACGCCAGTCAGGCAAGCTGCTGCATTGAAATGAATTTTTTCATCAGGCACCACTCTCTGTTAAACGTTCCAGATTTCCCCACTGCAATCGCCCGCCAGACCTGTTGCCGTCATTAAATTTGATCTCACTCGCAAAATGAAATGTTTCTTCTGTAATCGTGTTTTATGAAAAATATATTTGTTTATAATCGCCTCACGTTTCAGTTATTCAGGTCGCCTTTTCCGCCGATGACAACGCCTGGCGTGCTGTCGCGGAAGTCGGGGTCCACCAGCATGTAAGGAAGAATATGGGCACTATCAGACTGACCACGGCACAGGCGCTGGTTAAATTTCTTGATAATCAATTCATTGATGTCGATGGCGTTGAGACGAAGTTCGTAAAAGGCATCTTCGCCATTTTCGGACATGGCAACGTGCTGGGGCTGGGCCAGGCGCTGGAACAGGATAGCGGCGATCTGGTGGTCTACCAGGGCCGTAATGAGCAGGGCATGGCTCATGCTGCCACCGGCTTTGCGCGCCAGTCGCTGCGCCGCCAGATTATCGCCTGCAGTTCGTCTGTGGGGCCTGGTGCGGCCAATATGATCACCGCCGCGGCGACCGCGACCGCCAACCGCATTCCTCTGCTGCTGCTGCCAGGCGACGTCTTCGCCACCCGCCAGCCCGATCCGGTACTGCAACAGATTGAGCAGAGCTACGATCTCAGCATCAGCACCAACGATGCCTTCCGCGCCGTCAGCAAATACTGGGATCGCGTCAGCCGCCCGGAACAGCTGATGTCCGCCTGTATCAACGCCATGCGCGTACTGACCGATCCGGCAGAAACCGGCGCGGTCACGCTGTCGCTGCCGCAGGATGTGCAGGGCGAAGCCTGGGATTACCCTGACTACTTCTTCCAGAAACGGGTGCACCGTCTGGATCGCCGCCTGCCCGTGGCGGCGCAGCTGGCAGATGCCCTGACGCTGATTAACCGTAAGCGCAAGCCGATGATTATCTGCGGCGGCGGAGTGAAATACTCCGAAGCGGGCGAGGCGCTGCGCCAGTTTGCCGAGCGCTATCAGATTCCCTTTGCGGAGACGCAGGCGGGCAAAGGCACGCTGGTCTCTGACCATCCGCTGAATGTCGGCGGCGTGGGCGAAACCGGCTGTCTGGCGGCTAACCTGCTGGCGAAAGAGGCCGATTTAGTGATCGGCATCGGCACCCGCTACACCGACTTCACTACCGCGTCGAAATGGATTTTCCAGCATCCCGATGTCAGCTTCCTGAACATCAACGTCAGTAACTTTGACAGCTACAAGCTCGATGGCGTGCAGCTGCTGGCCGATGCCCGCGAAGGGCTGACCGCGCTCACCGCCGGTCTGGCCTCGCAGCACTACAGCAACGACTGGGGCAACCAGATTGAGCAGGCACAGAGCCAGCTGCTGGAAGAGACGCAGCGTGTCTACCAGGTGGAATATCACGATGGCGACTTTGTGCCGGAGATTGCGGATCATCTCGACCGTAAAGCGGTGTTCGCTGAGTTTAACCGCCTGACCCAGTCGCTGCTGACGCAAAGCAGCGTGCTCGGCACCTTAAATGAGCAACTGCCAAAAGACGCAGTGGTAGTGGCAGCGGCGGGCAGTCTGCCGGGCGACCTGCAGCGCGTCTGGCGCACCAAAGATTACAACGCCTACCACGTTGAATATGGCTACTCCTGCATGGGTTATGAAGTGAATGCCGCGCTGGGTGTGAAGCTGGCGCAGCCGCAGCGCGAGGTCTATGCGCTGGTCGGTGATGGCTCCTTTATGATGCTGCACTCAGAGCTGGTCACCTCGATTCAGGAAGGGGCGAAGATCAACGTAGTGCTGCTGGATAACATGACCAACGGCTGCATCAATAACCTGCAGATGGAACACGGCATGGACAGCTTTACCACCGAGTTCCGGTTCCGTAATGCGGAAGGTGGCAAGCTGGACGGCGGCTTTATTCCGGTCGATTTCGCCGCTATCGCCGCCGGTTATGGCTGTAAAACCTATCGTGTGACCACGCTGGAGCAGCTCAAAGCGGCGCTGGAAGATGCCCGTACCCAGACGGTTTCCACCCTTATCGACATCAAAGTGCTGCCAAAAACCATGATCCACAAATATTTCAGCTGGTGGCACGTCGGCGTGGCGCAGGCCTCGAAGACCGAACGTTCTCAGGCGGTGGCGGACAAGCTCAACAGCCATCTGGATCAGGCACGAAAATATTAATTTCAGGGCCGTGCCGCGGCCCGTTTTGCTCTTCTCCGTACGAACCCTACACAGGTGTAATTATGACTTTGAAACTTGGCGTCATCGGTACAGGTGCAATTGGTCAGGAACATATTCGTCGCTGCAGCCACGTGCTGCAGGGTGCACAGGTGGTTGCCGTCTCTGACATTAATGTCGAAGGCGCGCGTGCCGCACTGCAACGCCTGAATATTGAGGCGGAGGTATTCGAAAATGGACACGACGTGATTCAGTCTCCGAATGTTGATGCGGTGCTGGTCACCTCATGGGATCCGACCCATGAAGAGTTCACCTTAGCGGCGATTGCCGCCGGTAAACCGGTGTTCTGTGAAAAGCCGCTGGCGATGAGCGCCGAGGGCTGCCGCCGGGTCGTGGATGCAGAGATTCAGGCGGGTAAACGCCTGGTGCAGGTCGGCTTTATGCGTCCTTACGATGCGGGCTACCGTGCACTGAAAAAAGTAATCACCGATGGCGATATCGGTGAGCCGCTGATGCTGCACTGCGCGCACCGCAACCCGACCGTGCCGGAGAACTACACCACGCCGATGGCGATCACCAACACCCTGATCCACGAGCTGGATGTGCTGCGCTGGCTGACAAACGATGACTATAAAACGGTGCAGGTAGTCTTCCCGCGCGTCACCTCGAAGTCACACAGTCAGCTGAAAGATCCGCAGATCGTGCTATTCGAAACCCAGAAAGGGGTTCGCATTGACGTCGAGATCTTCGTTAACTGCGCTTACGGCTATGACATCCAGTGTGAAGTGGTGGGTGAAGAGGGGATTGCGCGCTTGCCAGAGCCCTCTTCGGTGCAACTGCGCAAAGAGGCCCGCCTCTCGAACACCATTCTGGTGGACTGGAAAGATCGCTTTATCGAGGCGTATGACGTTGAGTTGCAGGCGTTTATCAACGACATCAAAGCGGGCCAGTTGACCGGTCCTTCTGCCTGGGATGGCTTTGCCGCCTCAGTCGCCGCCGATGCCTGCATTAAAGCGCAGAACAGTGGTGCGATTGAGCCGGTAGAGATGCCGCCGCGTCCTGCTTTCTATAACTGATTTAGCTGTCTATGCGGCATGGCCGCTCTCCGCCTGGGAATAAGATAATGAACAAAGAGAATGTAAAACTGGCGATCGCCCCGATCGGCTGGACCAACGATGACATGCCGGATCTCGGCAGTGAAAACACTTTTCAGCAGACCGTCAGTGAGATGGCGCTGGCTGGCTTTACCGGCAGTGAAGTGGGCAGCAAATATCCCCGCGATCCGGCGATCCTGAAACCGATGCTCGACATTCGCGGCATCGAGATCTGCAACGCCTGGTTCAGCACCTTTTTCGCCAACGGCGACAAACAGAAAACCATCGAACAGTTCATCGAGCATATGAACTTCCTGCATGCGATGGGCGCGCGGGTGATTGGCTGTTCTGAACAGAGTAAAAGTATTCAGGGCACCGGGCTTGCGGTGTTTGAAGAGAAAGCCATTTTCAGCGATGAAGAGTGGCAGTTAACCGCGGAAGGCTACAACGAACTGGCCCGCATCGCGGCGGAAAAGGGGATGCGCGTGACGCTGCATCACCATATGGGCACCGGCATTCAGACCACTGAAGAGATTGACCGGTTTATGGAGATGACCGACGAGCAGGTCGGTTTGCTCTATGACACCGGCCACGTCTACTACTCCGAAGGCTCCCAGCAGAAGATGCTGGCGGTACTGGAGAAATATCTGCCGCGCATCTTCCACGTTCATCTTAAGGATGTGCGTGATGAGGTGGTCGCCGAGGTGCGTGAGAACCATCTCTCGTTCCTGGAAGGAGTGAAAAAGGGCACCTTTACCGTACCGGGTGATGGCGTGATCGACTTCAGACCGGTGTTCAAAATCCTGGATGATTACGGCTATAAAGGCTGGATGGTGGTTGAAGCGGAGCAGGATCCGGCACTGGCCAATCCGTTTGAATATGCGGTGAAAGCGCGGAAATATATTCGCGAGAATGCAGGTTTATAAAAAGCCCTTCTGACCGAAGGCTGGCTTCCCCGCCGTGCAGGGAAGCCAGCCTTTTGTTTTACTTCAGCGTAATGCTTTTCACGATGTTGTCAGCATCGCTCTGCGCCTGCTGCTGATTATCACCTGGCAGCGTAATCTGCAGCGTCACCAGTTTGCCATCTACTTTCGCCAGAACCACTGAAGACCATGAGGTCTGGTTGTTGGCAGAAATCACCGTATCCAGCTGCTGCGCGGGCTGATCTTTGAGCGTCACAGATTTGTTCGACACCACCTGCAACTGCGGATCGCGGTTACGCTGCTGCTGTTCCATACGCTGCGACAGCACATCCAGACCATCATTGGTCGGGTCACCGGCAATCACAATAATGGCGCGGGCACCGGTTTCATCCGCATAAACGTGCATGTTAGTGGTCTGCGAACCCAGTTTACCGCTTTTATCGGACATGCCTGGTGGCAGCGAGAAGCTCAGTTTGCCATCCATCAGCGTGACGGTTTGCGCCGACTGACTGGCGCTGACGCCGTTGTCATTCGCCGCTTCATCTTTCTTCTGGTCACAGGCCGCTAAGCCGAGTACCAGTAAACCCATTCCTACATATTTCACCAGGTTGCGCATCAGAATCCCTTTTTAAGTTTCCAGTCAGGCATTAATACAACAGGAATCAGGTTGCAAACGCAACCTGATGATTGTCAGAAGATCTTAGCGGATAGTAGTGGAAACCGTATGGGCGCTTAGCCGAAATTGACCTGGCGGGCGGTCTGGCGTTCAGCCAGACGTTTCAGCGCCGCGTTGAGCAGCACGCCGTAGGCGGGCAGGAAGAAGACCATGCAGATCAGCACTTTGAAGCTGTAATCCACCAGGGCAATCTCAACCCAGTGCTGCGCCATAAACGCATCGGGGCTTTTATAGAAGGCGATAAAGAAGAAGGCCAGCGTATCGCTGATATTCCCCAGGAACATGGCGCAGCCCGGCGCAATCCACCACTGTGGCAGGCGACGCAGACGGTTGAACACGTGAACGTCGAGGATCTGACCCAGCGCGTAAGCCATAAAGCTGGCGCAGGCGATACGGGCAACAAACAGATTCATCACTTCCAGTGCCTGCCAGCCCTGCCATTCACCCTGATAGAACAGCGCCGAGACACTGTAAGAGATAAACAGTGCCGGGATCATCACGGCCAGAATAATGCGTCGGGCCAGCGGTGCGCCAAAAATACGCACGGTGAGATCGGTCGCCAGGAAGATAAACGGGAAGCTGAATGCACCCCAGGTGGTGTGGAAGCCAAACACTGAAATAGGCAACTGCACCAGATAGTTACTTGAAGTGATCACCAGCAGGTGAAACAGCGATAACCAGAAAAGCGCATGCATGCGCTGACGCGAAGAAAATGCGAGCATATTCAACCTTTTTAATGTTGGGGTGAGGGAACCCATTGCGGGACGCCGTTCGGGCAGCGCCTGGCAGTTTTATGAGCAAAAAGCGGCGGCATCTTACCGCGTTGTGCTTTTTATGCAATGGTTAATTTTAGCGCAATCGTTATCGCCTTGCTTCACCGCCAGCACGCGCTAGAATGAGCGCCCCTTACCTGAACCGAGTTGATTATGAGCGATGCTTTTTCCTCTGCCGACCATCAGCTGGATGCCCGTGGCCTGCGTTGCCCGGAGCCGGTGATGATGGTGCGCAAAACCGTACGCAGCCTGCAGGATGGTGAGACGTTGCTGATCATCGCCGATGATCCGGCCACCACGCGTGATATTCCCGGCTTCTGCCGCTTTATGGAACATGGCTTGCTGGCGCAGCAAACCGACACGCTGCCCTATCAGTTTCTGATCCGCAAAGGCATGGCGGGTTAACGACAGCCGTACAGGCCGCCGTTAACCTCACTCTTCAGATCAGAAGCCGCCTGCTCAGGCGCGGCGACGCAGTAACCGCAGCGCGTTGGCGGTGACCAGCGCGGTCGCACCCGAATCCGCCAGCACCGCCAGCCAGAGTCCGGTCAGACCCAGCAGGGTTGTGACCAGGAAAATCGCCTTCAGCCCCAGCGCAATACCGATATTCTGGCGGATGATACGCCGTGTCCGGCGTGCCAGCGCAATCATCGGAGCCAGATTGCTGAGCTGATTACGCGTCAGGGCAGCATCGGCCGCTTCCAGTGCCACATCGGTGCCGCTGCCCATCGCAATGCCCAGCGTTGCCGCTTTCATTGCTGGCGCGTCGTTAATGCCATCCCCGACCATCGCCAGCGGCTGTTGCTGACTCAGTTCGCGGATCGCCGCGACTTTATCGGCGGGCAGCAGACTGGCGCGATAATCAATATCCAGCTGGCGGGCAATGGTCGCCGCAGCGCGCGGATTGTCGCCGGTCAGCATCAGGCTCTCAATACCCAGCTTTTTCAGCGCCTTTAACGCCTCAACGGCGTCGTCGCGCAGCTGATCGCGCAGAGCCAGCGCACCCAGCGCTTCGCCATCGCGCATCAGCACCACCAGCGTTTCACCTTCAGCTTCCTGTTGCGCTATCTGCGCATTTTGCTGCGGCGTCAGATCGGGTGCATGGCCGGGCGTCAGCAGCTGAATCTGCTGGCCAGCGACTTTCGCGCTGATGCCGCGTCCCGCCTGCACCTGCTGATCCTGCGCGTCAGGAATCACCAGATCACGCGCCTGCGCGGCCGCCACGATAGCGCTGGCCAGCGGATGGGTGGCACCCTGTTCCGCAGCGGCGCTCAGCGCCAGCATCTCTGACTCGCTGGCCGTGCCAAAGCGCAGGATCTGCGTCAGCTGCGGCTTGCCCAGCGTCAGAGTACCGGTTTTATCAAACGCCATTCTGCGCACCGAACTCAGCCGCTCCAGCGCCGCACCGCCTTTGATCAGTGCGCCCTGTCGCGCCGCCGCAGCCAGCCCGGAGGTAATGGCGGCAGGCGTGGAGATCACCAGTGCACAGGGGCAGCCAATCAACAACAGTGTCAGCCCTTTGTAGATCCACGGCTGCCAGTCGCCTGCGCCGAGCAGTGGCGGCACCACCATCACCAGCAGCGACAGCAGCATGACCAGCGGCGTGTAAATACGGCTGAACTGGTCGATAAAGCGTTCGACCGGCGCACGATGCGTTTCCGCTTCTTCAATCAGCTGCAGGATACGGTCGATCGCGCTTTCACCCGGCTTCGACACCACTTCCAGCATCACCAGGCGATCAACGCTGGTAGCACCGGCGAGGATTTTTTCGCCGCTGGCCCGCGTTACCGGCAGTGATTCACCGGTTAGCGCGCTCTCATCGAAACTGGCAAGCGGGCTGATTAAGCTGCCATCGACCGGCAAGCGGCTGCCCGCCGCGACTTCAATCACATCGCCGGGTTGCAGCGCTGCGAGCGGTACCTCAGTACGTTTGCCCTGTTCAAGACGGATCGCCGATTCAGGCCGCAACGCCATCAGGCTGGTAACGCCGCTGCGCGCCCTGGAAGCGGCATAGCTTTCCAGCTGTTCGCCCAGCTGAAACAACACCAGCACCATCGCGGCTTCAGCGTGTGCGCCAATAATCAGTGCGCCAGCTGACGCCAGCGTCATTAATGTCTCAATAGTAAAAGGCGATCCGCTGCGCAGACGCTGCCAGGCACCGCGCGCCACCGGGACCAGGCCGACCAGCGTGGTCAGCACAAACAGCCGATCGCCCCAGGCGGGCGCGAACTGGCTGAGAATGCTACTGGCAAGCACCAGCAGCGCCAGCAAAATCAGCATTCGGTTATGCTGCCAGCCCGGCGTAGCGGGGGATGTGGCCGACGTGGCTGATGGGGTTGCGAGCTGGAAGCCGGCTTTTTTCACCGCCTGTTCAACGGCGTTTTGTACATCGTGTTCAGCGTTGACCACCAGTTTCTCGCTGCTGAACAAGACACGGGCGTCGGTCACGCCACTTACCTGACGGACAGCGGTTTCAATGGTGCGGGCACACGACGGGCAATCCATCCCGCTGACCTGCCAGCTAAAGGGATAACTGTCGGCGCCTCGCCGGTCGCTTTCCTCAGCGGTGTCGGCGTCGTTGCCAGGGCTGCAGTGACTGTCACAGCAACAGCCTGCCGTCTCGGCAGGTACAGGCGTCGCGGCGTGAATAGAAAGGGAGAGGGGGCGGGCCTGGCGAACCTGGCACAGCGGTTTTGCTGCGGCGTGACTGGCACGGGGTTTGCCGCAGCCACAGGCGTGATGTTGATGCATATGACCTCCAGAGTGTAAGGATAGTGGGATGAGCAACGCAGCCCATCCCTTATCCTACACTCTGGAGTGAACTCCAGAGTCAAGGCTATTTTTTCAGACGACCCACAACGAACGCACGATCATAAAGTGACCGGCGAAGTAGCAGGCGGCGACAATCGCGCTGTCGGCGGTAAAGCGGCGACGATAGTGTGAGATAAACCAGACGGCGTTGGCCAGCAGCAGCAGACCGGCACCCACCATGATCGAGAAGCTGTAATCGGTCGGGCGGAAGAAGTACTGCTCGGTCGCTATCCAGGTCATCACCAGCGTCATGCCGATAAAGGTGCAGACAGGCCAGCGCAGATCTTCCAGTCGGCTCCAGATGATGCCAATCAGGGCGGCACCGATGATGAGCAGCGTCAGCGGAATTGGCCAGAAGAAGGTCATGGTCATGCTGGCGGCGAAGCAGAGGGTATAAAGCAGGTGCGACAGGAAGAAAGCCCCGATGGCATAGAGCATCTGCTGACGCGGCAGCAGCGTTAACGCATCACCGACCAGCGTCGCGACCAGACCGGCCAGAATCAGGTAGTCCGTAGTCTGCAGCACCGGTGCCTGCCAGGCCAGCCCGACAAGCAGCAGCAGCGTGACCGGCTTAAATAACCAGCGTTGCCATTGCGGGCCGCGATAGGTGGCGTCGACATAGAGCCAGCCGGAGAAAAGTACAGCGAGGAAAGACCAGAGCATTGTTTCTCCCTTTTTTGTTCAAAATGGTGAAAGATCCCAAAATACCCCTTTCAGTTTAGGTTAAGCCTCTGAGATGTGACAATCAGGCAACTCTGGTTGTATGCTTTGCCGCCTGATTAATCATCCTGCAGGCACAAGAACGCTATGAGCAAACCGCCGCTAATCTTTATCATCGTTCTGGCGATTATCGCCGTGCTGGCGACCCGTCAGTTCATTAAGCAACGCCGGGAAGTGGCGGTGAATGACGCTTCACCCGAGCGTTCTCTGCAGGCTGAGGTCAAAACCAAACGTGAATTTCCTGCACCCAATCGCCGTTCACGGCAGCGGGAAGTGATCGCCGGGGAAGAGATGCGCTACGAGGTGCTGTTTCACCCGCTGAACGGTGCCAGCGACATCAAAGTGCAGCTTAAAGAGGCGGAATATCATCAGCTGGACAAGGGCGCCAGAGGCGAGCTGAAGATGCAGGGCACGCGCTTTATCAGCTTCACACCCCGGCAGTAACCGGCGGGCATTGCACCCGCCCGGGATTATTTCTTGCGTGGGAAGTTTTTCTTCTGCCAGGCGACCAGTTCGAACACCCCGAACAGAAACACTTTGGCCTGGGTGACGCGGTCAATCGGCGGCGCATCTTTGGTCTGCGTGGTGCGCAGTAACACCAGCTGCAGGCCATGCATCAGGATCATGAAAATCAGCGCAACGTTGATAAAATAAGTCAGCGGTTTCGGGTAGGGATGGACCAGGTTAGCCAGCAGAAATCCCCACACGCATAGCATCAACAGACGCCCCAAATTAAGTAACATCCTGCGTCTCCTGTTGACGTTGATACAAACGATAAGCCACTTGTCCGGCTATTTTTTCGCGATAAAGATCCCACTCTGGCGGCACCGGCGGTGCGCCATTTTCCACTTCACTTTCGACGTAAATCAGCGCCTGATCGGCCAGCCAGTGATTCTGCTCCAGCAGCTGTAACGTCTGTTCCAGCAATCCCTGACGAAACGGCGGATCGATAAACACCACATCGAACGGTTCACCTGGCTGTGCCAGCCAGTTTAACGCATTGGTCTGAATCACGGTGCCATTACTGGCGCGCAACGTCTGCAGATTTTTTGTCAGCTGCTGCGCCACCGGCCGTTCCAGCTCGAGCAGCGTCGCCGATCCCGCGTAACGCGACAGGGCTTCCAGTCCTAATGCGCCGCTACCGGCAAAGCAGTCGAGGCAGCGCGCCTCTGGCAGCACCGGGGCCAGCCAGTTAAACAGCGTCTCACGTACCCGATCGGTGGTCGGGCGCAGTCCGGCGCTGTCCGGCACCGGCAGTTTGCGTCCGCGCCACTGGCCGCCAATGATGCGAATCTGCCCGGCACCGCCTGTACTGCGGGGGTTTTTATTCATCTTGCTCACAACTCGTCATAATTTGTTGCGTAGTTTAACGGGCGAATCGGTGAGAAGAAACGTTAAAAAAGGGTGCTGTGGTGAGCTGGCTGGAAAGTGTTAGACTACTGAGTTGCTGAAGTCATGCATTATTCTGCGGTTTACGCCGGTCTGGCGCTGACCAACTTTCATTGATTTACCCCTGGAAACCACGCGCGACCGGGACAAAGCCATCGAGGAGTGTCGTCACACAATGGCAAAAGAGAAAAAACGTGGCTTTTTTTCCTGGCTGGGATTTGGCAAAGAGGAAGAGAAACAACCTGTAGCGGAGGAGCAGACACAAGAGGTCGCAGAACCCGCAGAGCAGCAGGCAGAACAGGACGCCCCGGCATTAAGCCAGGCTGAAGCGCAAGCGGAAGAGACTGTCGTTATCACCGAAACGGTGGCCGGGCAGCAGCGTGAGGCGGAAGTCACCGCGGCAGCGCCGCATGAGTCAGCACCCATGGTGCTGGATGAAGCTGCGCCGATTGAGGCCGGTCCTGAAGCGCTACTGGAAATCGCCGCACCTGAACATGACGCGACGCCGGTTATTGACGCCGACGACGTGGTAAAGCCAGCCGTTGATGCGGAACCCGCGGATGCGCCGTTAAGCGAAGAAGAGCTGACCGCGCTGGCACTGGGCGATGCAGCGATCGTTGAAACCCCGGACAGCGAAGCGGACGCGCCGTTAAGCGAAGAAGAGCTGACCGCGCTGGCGCTGGATGACGCCGGGATCGTTGAAACCCCGCACAGCGAAGCCGAAGCGCCGTTAAGCGATGAAGCGCTGACGCCGGACGAGGCTGCGATCGTTGAAACATCGGACAGCGAAACGGAAGCACCGCTCACCGAAGAAGAGCTGACCGCACTGGCACTGGGCGAAGCCGAAGTCACCGACGCGGAACCGGCAGAGACATTATCCGATACCGTCAGCGATCTCCCGCTGGCCGCCGCGCCACTCATCATGCAGGAGCAGGAGCGTCCCAGCAAAGAGGGCTTCTTTGCCCGCCTGAAGCGCAGCCTGGTGAAAACCCGTCAGAACCTCGGTTCCGGTTTTATCAGCCTGTTCCGTGGCAAAAAGATTGATGATGAGCTGTTTGACGAGCTGGAAGAGCAGCTGCTGATTGCGGATGTGGGTGTGGATACCACTCGCCGCATCATCACGCATCTGACCCAGCAGGCAAACCGCAAGCAACTGCGTGACGCGGAAGCACTCTTCGGCCTGCTGAAAGCGGAGATGGCCTCGATTCTGGCGAAAGTGGATGCGCCACTGGACGTCTCAGGCAAAACGCCGTTTGTGATCCTGATGGTTGGCGTCAATGGTGTAGGTAAAACCACCACCATCGGTAAACTGGCGCGCCAGTATCAGGCTGAAGGCAAATCTGTGATGTTAGCGGCTGGTGATACCTTCCGCGCTGCGGCTGTTGAGCAGCTGCAGGTGTGGGGCCAACGCAATAACATTCCGGTGATTGCTCAGCACACCGGTGCAGATTCCGCTTCGGTGATCTTCGATGCTATTCAGGCGGCTAAATCGCGTGGCGTTGACGTGCTGATTGCCGATACCGCGGGTCGTCTGCAGAACAAATCGCACCTGATGGAAGAGCTGAAAAAAATCACCCGCGTGATGAAGAAACTGGATGATTCAGCGCCACACGAAGTGATGCTGACGCTGGATGCCAGCACCGGACAGAATGCGGTCAGCCAGGCCCGACTGTTTAATGAAGCCGTTGGCGTGACCGGGATTGCGCTCACCAAGCTGGATGGCACCGCCAAAGGCGGCGTGATCTTCTCGGTGGCCGATCAGTTCGGTATTCCGATTCGCTACATCGGCGTCGGTGAAGGCATTGAAGATTTACGGCCGTTTAAGGCAGAAGATTTTATTGAGGCACTGTTTGCCCGAGAGGACTAATTAGGATGATTCGCTTTGAAGAGGTCAGTAAGGCATATCTCGGCGGACGTCAGGCGCTGCAGGGGGTAGATTTCCGTCTGCGTCCCGGCGAAATGGCGTTTCTGACCGGCCACTCCGGTGCCGGTAAAAGTACCTTGCTGAAGCTGATTTGTGGCATTGAGCGCCCGAGTGCCGGAAAAATCTGGTTCAGCGGCCATGACATTTCCCGCCTGCGTAACAGCGAGGTGCCTTTCCTGCGTCGTCAGATCGGCATGATTTTCCAGGATCACCACCTGCTGATGGATCGTTCGGTTTATGAAAATGTGGCGATCCCGCTGATTATCTCCGGTGCCAGCGGCGAAGACATTCGTCGTCGCGTTTCGGCGGCACTGGATAAAGTGGGTCTGCTCGACAAAGCGAAAAGTTATCCGATTCAGCTCTCTGGCGGCGAACAGCAGCGTGTGGGCATCGCCCGTGCGGTGGTGAACAAGCCCGCCGTGCTGCTGGCCGATGAACCGACCGGTAACCTTGACGACGCGCTGTCAGAAGATATTCTGCGCCTGTTCGAAGAGTTCAACCGCGTCGGCGTCACCGTCCTGATGGCGACGCATGACAGCGGT
Source organism: Pantoea sp. Fr-CA_6 (assembly GCF_024520895.1). Classification (NCBI taxonomy): domain Bacteria; kingdom Pseudomonadati; phylum Pseudomonadota; class Gammaproteobacteria; order Enterobacterales; family Erwiniaceae; genus Pantoea; species Pantoea sp. Fr-CA_6. The sequence continues at coordinate 55,488 of NZ_JALNPO010000016.1, forward strand.
CTTATCGCCCGACGCAACTACCGGATGATGACGCTGAATCAGGGACGTCTGCACGGAGGCCACGATGGTCAATAAACGCATTAAACGTCCGGCTGCGCCGAAAGCGAAGCAGCAGTCAAAGAGCAAAGCGCTGAAAGGCGGCTGGCAGGAGCAGTGGCGCTATGCGCTGCGCGGCACGCTTTCTGATATGTGGCGTCAGCCGCTGGCAACCCTGCTGACGGTGATGGTCATCGCCATTTCACTGACGCTGCCCAGCGTCTGCTACATGGTGTGGAAAAACGTCAGCCAGGCGGCAACGCAGTGGTATCCGGCGCCGCAGTTAACCGTTTATCTCTCCAAAACGCTGGATGACACGGCGGCAGAAAACGTGGTGGCGCAGCTCAAGCAGGTCGAAGGCGTGGATAACGTCAACTACCTGACGCGGGAAGAGGCGCTGAACGAGTTCCGCAACTGGTCAGGCTTTGGCGGCGCAATGGATATGCTGGAGCAGAATCCGCTGCCTGCGGTGGCCATCATCACACCTAAGCTCAATTTCCAGAGCTCAGACACCATGCAAAGCCTGCGCGATCGGGTAACTAAAGTGCAGGGCGTGGATGAAGTGCGGATGGATGATAGCTGGTTTGCGCGGCTGGCGGCGCTGACCGGGCTGGTGGGGCAGATCGCCTCAATGATTGGCGTGCTGATGATCGTGGCTGTGTTCCTGGTGATCGGTAACAGCGTCCGGCTCAGCATCTTTGCCCGACGCGACACCATTAACGTGCAGAAGCTGATTGGCGCCACTGACGGCTTTATCCTGCGTCCATTCCTCTATGGCGGGGCGCTGCTGGGCTTCAGCGGGGCGGTGCTGTCGCTGCTGCTGTCGGAAGTGCTGGTGCTGCGTCTGCAGTCCGTTGTTGCCAGTGTAGCGACGGTATTTGGTACCACCTTCTCGCTGGAAGGCTTCTCCTGGGATGAGGCGCTACTGCTGTTACTGATTGCGGCGATCATCGGCTGGGTGGCTGCGTGGCTGGCCACGGTACAACATTTACGTCGATTTACGCCGCAGTAAACGCCTGCAACATTTTTTTGTTATAATGGTCCTCTGCTACCGATGGTGGGTGCAGAGGATATTTCCCCTCTTCCCTTCCTGTCATCTGTGTGTAAAATATTCACCGCTATAATTGAACTTGTGGATAACTTTACCACTCTAAGTAGCACAGATTGCTTTCGGATTTCGCGCGACGTTGACGTAATGTATCGTCTGCGCAGGGAAATGTGCGGCAATTCCACTGAATTTGTGAGGGTTTGAATGACCAAAGAAATGCAAACTTTAGCTATTGCTCCTCTTGGCAACCTGGAGTCTTACGTCCGGGCTGCGAATACCTGGCCGATGCTCTCGGCAGAAGAGGAAAAAGCGTTGGCTGAACGGCTGCATTACCAGGGCGATCTGGATGCGGCAAAGACGCTGATCCTGTCTCACCTACGCTTTGTAGTTCATATCGCTCGTAATTACTCCGGCTACGGTCTGCCACAGGCTGACCTGGTCCAGGAAGGCAATATCGGCCTGATGAAAGCGGTACGTCGCTTCAACCCAGAAGTGGGCGTGCGTCTGGTTTCGTTTGCCGTGCACTGGATTAAAGCGGAGATTCACGAATACGTGCTGCGTAACTGGCGTATCGTGAAAGTCGCGACCACCAAAGCACAGCGTAAGCTGTTCTTTAACCTGCGTAAAACCAAGCAGCGTCTGGGCTGGTTCAATCAGGACGAAGTCGAGATGGTTGCGCGTGAGCTGGGCGTAAGCAGCAAAGATGTGCGTGAAATGGAATCGCGTATGGCCGCGCAGGATATGACCTTTGATATGTCTGCCGACGACGAGAGCAGCGAAGGCCGATCTATGGCACCCGTGCTTTATCTTCAGGATAAAACCTCTGACTTTGCTGACGGCATTGAAGAGGATAACTGGGATGCGCACGCGGCTGACAAGCTGAGCTATGCGATGGAAGGTCTGGATGAGCGTAGTCAGCACATCATTCGCGCCCGCTGGCTGGACGAAGACAATAAAACCACGCTGCAGGAGCTGGCCGATCAGTACGGCGTGTCAGCCGAACGTGTCCGGCAGCTGGAGAAGAACGCCATGAAGAAACTGCGTATGGCGATCGAAGCGTAACGCACTTCGACATCTCAAGGGGCGACTTTATGTCGCCCTTTTTGTTTTTCTGCGCCTGACTATTCTACCGCCATTATCCAGCCATCACTCTGCGCTCTGAAGCCACACGCCTGCATAAAGGCTGCCCGCACCTGCTGATCGTCACTGCCATCATCGGCAATCCACCAGTCCGCTATCGACCCATTCTGCCTGATCGTCTCCTCCAGTAAATATTGTCCCACCCCGCGTCGGCGCGTGACATCGCGCACCGACAGCCGGTGAATTTTGCCGTGGATCCCGGCGATTTCCAGCTGCAAACCCGCCAGTAGCCGGTCGTTAAAACGGGCAGCATAGAGACGATGGCGTTCATCCAGCTGCTGCTCCAGTTGTTCAATCTCCAGATCCGGCCAGACTTTGCCAAGATCGATGCGGTCCTGCGCGGTCAGCGTGGTTAAACGCTGGATAGTGAGCTTCATAACAAAAACCTCTGTAACAGGGGAAAGTGCAGCGAAAATGTACAACCAGAGTGCTACCACATTTTCATCAATAAAACAGGTCAAAAGATGGTCGGGATGCCAGGATGATAGTTGTAAACAGGGAGAGCGTGCGATCAATCCAGCATAACGCGCTGGCAAAGCGGTGAAAAACCGGCCGTTGCCTCCAGTGTATTATGCTGTTTCACTCAGTCAATTCTGAATATGTCAGTTGATTTACAGAAGAAACTTCCTGTTTAATAACCTGAAAAATAAAGCCTTATTAATAAAAAATGTCAGAAAAGTACGCTAACTCATTCATGCTTAATCAGTTTTCGACTTTATCTGACAGCACAAACACTCACAACATACACGACAAAACAAATGGGGTAGTCAGGATGAAAATGAAAGGTCGCGCATTACTGGCGGGATGTGTAGCACTGGCGATGAGCCATGCGGCGCTGGCTGAAAATATCAAAGTGGCGATTGTCGGCGCAATGTCTGGCCCGGTGGCGCAGTACGGCGACATGCAGTTCGCCGGTGCGACTCAGGCAATTGAAGATATCAACGCCAAAGGCGGTGTTAACGGCAACAAACTGGTTGCGGTGAAATATGACGACGCCTGTGACCCGAAACAGGCGGTTGCGGTAGCGAACAAGGTGATTAACGACGGCATCCGCTACGTGATCGGTCATCTCTGCTCTTCATCCACCCAGCCCGCTTCTGACATCTATGAAGATGAAGGTGTGCTGATGATTACCCCGGCGGCGACCGCCCCTGACCTGACTTCCCGCGGCTATAAACTGATTATGCGCACCACCGGTCTCGACTCCGATCAGGGTCCGACCGCCGCGAAATATGTGATGAGCGAGCTTAAACCGCAGCGCATCGCCGTAGTGCATGACAAACAGCAGTATGGCGAAGGCCTGGCGCGCTCCGTACAGGAGAGCCTGAAAAAGCAGGGCGCTAATATCGTGATGTTTGAAGGTATCACCGCTGGCGATAAAGATTTCTCTACGCTGGTCGCGCGCTTCAAGAAAGAGAACGTCGATTTCGTCTATTTCGGCGGTTACTACCCGGAAATGGGTCAGATCGTGCGTCAGGCACGTGCTGCGGGCCTGAAAACCCAGTTTATGGGACCGGAAGGCGTGGGTAACGCCTCGCTGTCGAACATCGCCGGTGCCGCTTCTGAAGGCATGCTGGTGACCCTGCCAAAACGCTACGACCAGGTTGAAACCAACAAACCGATCGTGGAAGCGCTGAAAGCGAAGAAACTGGATCCGACCGGACCGTTCGTCTGGACCACCTATGCCGCACTGCAGTCGCTGGCAACCGGCATGGAGCGCAGCAAGAGCGCTGAGCCGGACGCTATCGTGAAAAACCTCAAGGAAGGTGCGGCGGTGCCAACCGTGATGGGCAACCTGAACTGGGATGAGAAGGGTGACCTTAAGGGCTTTGAATTCGGCGTCTTTAAATGGCATGCCGATGGCACCTCGACTGCTGTGAAGTAAACCAGGCTGTTTTGTGGTGAGCGGGAGGCCGGTTAACCGGTTTCCCCTGACCAGCGACACGAACGCCTGGTGCTGGTCTGCCAGGCGTTTTTTGTACCCCGATCGCCCATGATCGGTTAAGTAAGGGTCAAGGTATGTCCGAGCAGTTTCTCTATTTTATTCAGCAGATGTTTAACGGTGTGACCCTGGGCAGCACCTACGCGCTGATCGCCATCGGTTACACCATGGTTTACGGCATTATCGGCATGATCAACTTCGCCCACGGCGAGGTCTACATGATCGGTAGCTATGTCTCCTTTATCGTGATTGCCGCCCTGATGATGATGGGCATCGACACCACCTGGCTGATGATTGCGGCCGGCTTTGTGATGGCGGTAATTATCTCCAGCGCCTACGGCTGGAGCATTGAGCGCGTCGCCTACCGGCCTGTGCGCTCGTCCAAGCGCCTGATTGCGCTGATCTCCGCCATCGGGATGTCGATATTCCTGCAAAACTACGTCAGCCTGACGCAGGGTTCACGCGACCTGGCGCTGCCGAGTCTGATTACCGGACAGTGGACGGTAGGCGAGAGCAACGGCTTTGCCGCCACGATTTCTACCATGCAGATAGTGATCTGGGTGGTGACGTTCCTGGCGATGCTGGCGCTGACCACCTTTATCCGCTACTCACGCATGGGCCGCGCCTGCCGCGCCTGCGCAGAAGACCTGAAAATGGCCAGCCTGCTGGGAATTAACACGGATCGCGTGATCTCGCTGACCTTTGTCATCGGTGCCGCGATGGCCGCGGTGGCGGGCGTATTGCTGGGACAGTTCTACGGTTCAATCAACCCCTTCATCGGCTTTATGGCAGGTATGAAGGCATTCACCGCCGCCGTGCTGGGCGGGATTGGCAGTATTCCGGGCGCGATGATTGGTGGTCTGGTACTGGGCATCGCCGAGGCGCTGACCTCGGCCTATCTCAGCACGGAATATAAAGATGTGGTCTCGTTTGCCCTGCTGATTGTGGTGCTGCTGGTGATGCCGACCGGGATTCTGGGTCGCCCGGAGGTCGAAAAAGTATGAAGACTTCCTTTATCAATGCCCTGATCTCCTCGGTGATGCTGCTGGTACTCGCCACCTTCTTTATGGGGCTGCGCCTGAACCTGGACGGCACTAATCTGGTGGTGCAGAACGCCGGCAGCGTGCGCTGGAACTGGATCGCCACAGGCTGTGCGGTGGTGTTTCTGTTTCAGCTGCTGCGTCCGGTATGGCAAAGCGGCCTGAAGAAAATCTCCGGTCCGGCGCTGGTGTTACCGGGTCTGGATGGCTCGACGCCGAAGCAGAAACTGGTGATGGCGGTGCTGATTATCGCCGCCGTTGCCTGGCCATTCCTGGTGTCACGCGGCACCGTCGATATCGCCACCATGACGCTGATCTACGTGATGCTCGGTCTGGGCTTAAACGTGGTGGTCGGCCTCTCTGGCCTGCTGGTGCTGGGTTATGGCGGCTTTTACGCCATCGGTGCCTACACCTTTGCGCTGCTGAACCACTATTACGGTCTCGGCTTCTGGCAGTGCCTGCCGCTCTCCGGCATAGTTGCCGCGCTGTTTGGTCTGCTGCTGGGCTTCCCGGTGCTGCGACTGCGCGGCGACTATCTGGCGATAGTGACGCTGGGCTTCGGTGAGATCGTGCGTATTCTGCTGCTGAACAATACCGCCCTGACCGGCGGGCCGAACGGCATCAGCCAGATACCGAAACCGACGCTGTTTGGTCTGGAGTTTGGCCGTACGCCGCGGGAAGGCGGCTGGGATACCTTCCATAACTTCTTTGGCCTGAAGTACGATCCCAGCGACCGCATTATCTTCCTCTACCTGGTGGCGCTGCTGCTGGTGGTGCTGACGCTGTTTGTGATCAACCGGCTGCTGCGGATGCCGCTGGGCCGAGCCTGGGAAGCCCTGCGTGAGGATGAGATTGCCTGTCGTTCACTGGGCCTCAGCCCGACCCGCATCAAGCTGACCGCCTTTACCATCAGTGCCGCGTTTGCCGGTTTTGCCGGCAGCCTGTTCGCGGCGCGTCAGGGCTTTGTCAGCCCGGAATCCTTTACCTTTGTCGAATCCGCCTTTGTGCTGGCGATTGTCGTGCTGGGCGGGATGGGGTCGCAGTTTGCGGTGATTCTGGCCGCCATCCTGCTGGTGGTGTCACGCGAGCTGATGCGCGATCTCAATGAGTACAGCATGCTGGTGCTGGGTGGCCTGATGGTGCTGATGATGATCTGGCGTCCGCAGGGCCTGTTGCCGATGAAGCGTCCGCATCTGAAGCTCAGAACCGGTAAACAAGGAGAGCAGGCATGATTCAGCCTTTATTAGCCGTTGAAGGCCTGATGATGCGCTTCGGCGGTCTGTTAGCCGTGAACAATGTGGCGCTGGAGCTGCGTCCGCAGGAGATCGTTTCGCTGATTGGTCCCAACGGTGCCGGTAAAACCACCGTGTTCAACTGCCTGACCGGCTTTTACAAGCCAACCGGCGGGACGATCACATTGCGTGAGCAGCATCTGGAAGGGTTGCCGGGCCAGAAGATTGCGCGGATGGGCATCGTGCGGACGTTCCAGCATGTGCGTCTGTTCCGTGAGATGACGGTCATTGAGAATCTGCTGGTGGCGCAACATCAGCATCTGAAAAGTGGTGTATTTTCCGGTCTGCTGAAAACCCCGGCGTTTCGCCGCAGTGAGAGCGAGGCGCTGGATCGTGCGGCGACCTGGCTGGAGCGGGTGGGGCTGCTGGATCTGGCTAACCGTCAGGCGGGCAATCTGGCCTATGGTCAGCAGCGTCGGCTGGAGATTGCGCGCTGTATGGTGACGCGCCCGGAAATCCTGATGCTGGATGAACCGGCGGCGGGCCTTAATCCCAAAGAGACCCACGAGCTGGACGCGCTGATTGCGGAGCTGCGTGGTGAACACAAGGTGTCGGTGCTGCTGATTGAACATGATATGAAGCTGGTGATGGGGATTTCTGACCGTATTTATGTGGTCAATCAGGGAACGCCGCTGGCTAACGGAACGCCGGAAGAGATTCGTAATAACCCGGATGTCATTCGTGCCTATTTAGGAGAGGCCTGAGATGGCAAATGCGATGTTAACCATTGAGAACGTCAGCGCCCACTACGGCAAAATTCAGGCGCTGCACAACGTCAGCCTCTATATCAATCAGGGCGAAATCGTCACCCTGATTGGCGCTAACGGTGCCGGAAAAACCACGCTGCTGGGTACGCTGTGCGGCGAGCCGCGCGCGACGCAGGGCACCATTACCTTTGATGGCAAAACCATCACCGACTGGCAAACCTCGCGCATTATGCGTGAAGCGATCGCCATCGTGCCGGAAGGCCGGCGCGTCTTTTCGCGCATGACGGTAGAAGAGAACCTGGCGATGGGGGGCTTTTTTGCCAGCCGTCCGGACTATCTGACGCGGATCAAGCGCGTTTATGAACTCTTCCCGCGTCTGGAGGAGCGTAAAATCCAGCGCGCCGGGACGATGTCGGGCGGCGAACAGCAGATGCTGGCGATTGGCCGTGCGCTGATGAGCCAGCCGCGCCTGCTGTTGCTGGACGAACCGTCGCTGGGACTGGCACCGATCATTATTCAGCAGATCTTCGACACCATTGAGCAGCTGCGCAGCGAGGGGATGACTATTTTCCTGGTGGAGCAGAATGCGAATCAGGCGCTGAAGCTGGCGGATAGGGGCTATGTGCTGGAGAACGGGCATGTGGTGCTCGAAGACACAGGTGCAGCACTTCTTTCCAACGAAGCCGTCCGCAGCGCGTACCTCGGAGCTTAATATTCAGAGGCCTGGCTTACTGGTCAGGTTGTGGTTGGGCAGTGCTCGCCATCCTCACGTACTACGTGTACGCTCCGGTGGCTGCGCGCTGTCCGCCCGCAACCTGCCTGCGCCGCCGACGGCCTTGAGCATCGGTGTGGGTGTTGCCGCCAACGGGCTTTGAGTTTGCCCTTAAAAAGCAGGGACAAGTGCTGTCATTGCCAGTATCCGTTACAATTTATGTAAATAAACTCGACTTTGTAATGGTGTATAGCCGCTCAGATTGCTGAAAACCCAAATCAGGGTGAATTTGGCTGCAACGAACAAACTCAACGCACAGGGAACACGGGCAGAGGAGGAAAGCGTCCCGCGCCATGGACGGCGCGGGCCGAGCATGTCATGGATGACGGATTTTGCGTCTTTCCGATCTGACCGTGTTCTCTGTGCAGGGCTCAGTCTTACAGCAACCAGGCCAGACTTTGTCAACAAGCTCAGCTGCAGTTAGTCGCTCTGCCTTTTCCGCTATTCAGTCTGTCACCCGGCTGTCATCTTTCTGTTATTAATCCTTCATTTCCCCGTGTCATGTTACTTCGCGAAACAGAAATCCGTGATTTCACGCGTATTTACCTGCACAGGAAAATTCTATGTCCGTCGTTACCTTTCGTCGTAGCCTGATGAGCGTGCTGCTCGGTCTGACGCTCAGCAGCCATGCCATGGCCGCCACTGAGATCCCTTTCTGGCACTCTATGGAAGGCGAGCTAGGCAAAGAAGTGGATTCGCTGGCACAGCGTTTTAACCAGACGCATCCCGATTACAAAATTGTTCCGACCTACAAAGGTAACTACGAGCAGAGCCTGGCGGCAGGGATTGCGGCAGTGCGCAGCGGCAAAGCCCCTGCGGTGCTGCAGGTTTATGAAGTCGGTACGGCGACCATGATGGCCTCGAAGGCGATTGTGCCGGTGCATCAGGTCTTCAAAGACGCCGGAATCCCCTTTGATGAAAAGCAGTTCGTGCCAACGGTGGCGGGCTACTACAGCGACAGCAAAGGTCAGCTGATCTCTCAGCCGTTCAACAGCTCAACGCCAGTGCTCTACTACAACAAAGATGCCTTTAAAAAAGCGGGTCTGAACCCGGATCAGCCACCGAAAACCTGGCAGGAGCTGGCGACGGATGCCGCTGCACTGCGCAAATCGGGCATGAGCTGTGGCTACGCCAGCGGCTGGCAGGGCTGGATCCAGATTGAAAACTTCAGCGCCTGGCACGCTCTGCCGGTAGCGACCAAAAACAACGGGTTTGACGGACTTGATGCGGTGCTGGAGTTCAACAAGCCGGTACTGGTTCGTCATATCGAGCTGCTGGAAGCGATGAACAAGAAAGGGGACTTCACCTATTTTGGCCGCAAAGATGAGTCCACCGCCAAGTTCTACAACGGCGACTGCGGTATCACCACCGCCTCATCGGGTTCGCTGGCTGATATCCGTCATTACGCCAAATTCAACTTCGGTGTTGGCATGATGCCGTATGACGAGACCGTGCCGAATGCGCCGCAGAACGCCCTGATCGGCGGTGCCAGCCTGTGGGTGATGAAAGGCAAAGATGCGACAACCTACAAAGGCGTGGCTGAGTTTATGCAGTTCCTCGCTAAACCGGAAATCGCCGCGGAATGGCACCAGAAAACCGGCTATCTGCCGATTACCACCGCCGCCTACGAGCTGACTAAACAGCAGGGCTTCTACGATAAGAATCCGGGTGCGGATATCGCTACCCGTCAGATGATGAACAAGCCGCCACTGCCGTTCACTAAAGGCATGCGTCTGGGCAATATGCCGCAGATTCGTGCCGTGATCGACGAAGAGCTGGAAAGCGTCTGGACCGGCAAGCAGTCGCCGCAGAACGCGATGGATAACGCAGTGAAACGCGGTAACGAGTTGCTGCGCCGCTTCCAGCAGCAGGTGAAGTAATCTCTCCTTGCGGGCCAGCTCAGGCTGGCCCCTCTCTCTTACGCCAGGTACACCATGTCTTCATCTCGTCCGGTCTTTCGCACCAGTCTGTTGCCCTATCTTCTGGTGCTGCCGCAACTGCTGATTACCGCCATCTTCTTTCTCTGGCCTGCCGGTGAAGCGCTGTGGTACTCGCTGCAAAGCCTCGATCCCTTTGGCATCTCCAGCAGCTTTGTCGGGCTGGAAAATTTCAGACGCCTGTTTGCCGATCCTTACTATCTGGATTCGTTCTGGACCACCATAAAATTCAGCGGCATGGTCACGGTGTTCGGCATGGTCTTTTCGCTGCTGCTGGCGGCGCTGGTGGATTATGTGGTGCGGCTGCGCCGTCTCTATCAGACGCTGTTGCTGCTGCCCTACGCCGTTGCGCCTGTCGTGGCCGCGGTACTGTGGATGTTCCTTTTTAATCCGGGCCTGGGCCTGTTCAGCTATCTGCTGAACCACATCGGCTACAACTGGAACTATGCGCAAAACAGCGGTCAGGCGATGTTCCTGATTGTGCTGGCATCAATCTGGCAGCAGATGAGCTACAACTTCCTGTTCTTCTTCGCTGCGCTGCAATCGATCCCCAAATCGCTGGTGGAAGCCGCCGCCATTGACGGTGCCGGACCGGTGCGTCGCTTCTTCAACCTCTCGCTGCCGCTGATTACGCCGGTCAGCTTCTTCCTGCTGGTGGTGAATCTGATCTACGCCTTCTTCGATACCTTCCCGGTGATCGATGCCGCCACCGGCGGCGGGCCGGTGCAGGCGACCACCACGCTGATCTACAAAATCTATCGCGAAGGCTTTACCGGTCTGGATCTCTCCTCGTCCGCTGCGCAGTCGGTGGTGCTGATGCTGCTGGTCATCGGGCTGACGGTGCTTCAGTTCCGCTTTGTTGAACGTAAGGTGCAATACCAATGATTGAGAATCGACGCGGGCTGGATCTCTTCAGCCACATCGTGCTGGTGCTGGGCGTGCTCACCATCCTGTTTCCGCTCTATGTCGCCTTTGTGGCGGCGACGCTGGATAACGAAGCGGTCTATCATGTGCCGATGACGCTGGTGCCCGGCACGCACCTGTGGGAGAACATCTCGCGCATCTGGACGCATGGCGTCAACGGCAACGGGCCGGCGTTTGGCCTGATGCTGCTCAACAGCATGATCATGGCGCTGGGCATCACCTTCGGCAAAATCACGGTGTCGATGCTGTCGGCGTTTGCGCTGGTCTGGTTTCGCTTTCCGCTGCGCACGCTCTTTTTCTGGCTGATCTTCATCACCCTGATGCTGCCGGTAGAGGTGCGTATCTTCCCGACAGTACAGGTGATTGCCGATCTCAACCTGCTCGACAGCTACAGCGGATTAACCCTGCCGCTGATGGCCTCAGCGACAGCCACCTTCCTGTTCCGCCAGTTCTTTATGTCGCTGCCGGATGAGCTGGTGGAGGCGGCACGCATCGACGGGGCCAGCGCGATGCGCTTCTTTATCGACATTGTTCTGCCGCTGTCGAAAACCAATCTGGCGGCGCTGTTTGTGATCACCTTTATTTACGGCTGGAACCAGTACCTCTGGCCGCTGCTGATCATCAATGACGCCAGCCTCGGCACGGCGGTGGCGGGGATTAAAAGCATGATCTCCTCCAGCGGATCGCCGACCCAGTGGAATGAAGTGATGGCGGCAATGTTATTAACCCTGATCCCACCATTGGTGGTGGTGTTAGTCATGCAGCGTGCCTTTGTGCGCGGTCTGGTTGAGAGTGAGAAATAAGATGGCAGGCGTAACCCTTCAGGCAGTAACCAAATCCTACGATGGCAAAAATCAGATCATCCAGCCGCTGAATGTCACCATCAATGACGGCGAATTTATGGTGATGGTCGGGCCATCCGGCTGCGGTAAATCGACCCTGCTGCGCATGGTGGCCGGACTGGAGCGCGTCAGCTCCGGCGATATCTATATCGACGACCGGCGCGTTACTCAGGAAGAGCCAAAAGATCGCGGGATTGCAATGGTGTTCCAGAACTACGCGCTCTATCCCCATATGTCAGTGGAAGAGAACATGGCCTATGGCCTGAAAATCCGTGGCATGGGCAAAGAGCAGGTCCGCCAGCGGGTGCTCGACGCGGCGCGCAGTCTGGAGCTGGATCATCTGCTGATGCGTCGGCCTCGCGAACTCTCCGGCGGACAGCGGCAGCGCGTGGCGATGGGCCGCGCGATCGTGCGTGAACCGGCAGTTTTTCTGTTTGATGAGCCGCTCTCCAACCTTGATGCCCGTCTGCGGGTGCAGATGCGGCTGGAACTGCAGCAGCTGCATCGCCGCTTACAGACCACCAGCCTCTATGTCACCCACGATCAGGTGGAGGCGATGACGCTGGCGCAGCGGGTGATGGTGATGAACAAAGGGGTGGTCGAGCAGCTCGGCACGCCGGTCGAGGTGTATGAGCGTCCCGCCAGCCAGTTCGTTGCCTCGTTTATTGGCGCGCCCGCCATGAATCTGCTGAAAGGGCAGTTCAGCAGCGATGGATCACGCTTCGATCTCGACGCCTCGCACGCTCTGCCGCTCAGCGACAGTAAAGCGAAATGGGCTAACCGGCCGGTAGTGCTGGGTATCCGGCCAGAGCACATCCGGCTCAGTAGCCGCGAGCAGGGCGGCGTGCCGCTGCGGGTCGATACGCTGGAGATGCTGGGGGCTGATAATCTGGCACATGGCCGCATCGGTGACACGCCACTGGTGGTACGCTTAGCCCACAGTGAACGCCCGCAGCCAGGTAGTACGCTGTGGCTGCATCTGCCGTCAGATGCGTTACACTTCTTCGATTCAACCCATGGAAAGCGTCTGGAATGAGCACACAACACTGGCCCTATCCCCGCATCGTCGCCCATCGCGGCGGCGGTAAACTGGCACCGGAAAATACGCTGGCGGCGATCGACACCGGCGCGAAATATGGTCATCAGATGATTGAATTTGATGCCAAATTATCGGCCGATGCGCAGATCTTCCTGCTGCATGACGACACGCTCGATCGCACCAGCAACGGCTGGGGCGTGGCGGGTCAGCTGCCTTGGGAGAAGCTGTCGCAGCTTGATGCGGGCAGCTGGTTTGGCAACGCATTTACCGGTGAAAAGCTGGCGCGGCTGGATCAGGTGGCGGCACGCTGCCGTCAGCATCAGATGATGGCGAACATCGAAATCAAACCGACCACCGGCAGCGACGCTGAAACCGGACGCGCCGTGGCGCAGGCTGCCGCGATACTGTGGCAGGATCAGGTCGCACCGTTGCTCTCTTCGTTCTCTTTTGAGGCGCTGGAAGCCGCGATGAAGGCAGAGCCGCAGTTGCCGCGTGGCCTGCTGTCGCACAGCTGGGACCCGCAGTGGCAGGAGAAAACGGCTGCGCTGGCGTGCGTCTCAATTCACCTTAATCATAAGGTGCTGACCGCTGAGCGGGTCACCGAACTGAAAGCCGCAGGCCTGAAGATTCTGGTTTATACCGTGAACAGCCCGGATCGGGCGCGGGAATTGCTGAAATGGGGCGTCGATGCCATCTGTACTGATGCCATCGACATCATCGGCCCCGATTTTCATTAGTTCTGGTTTAGATTCTGATTCTGCTGGCCCGGCTGCGTGGTAATCACCCGCTGCTGGGCGCTGTTCCGCTGCTCCTGCATTTTACGCTGCGTGTCCTGCGTCTGACGCTGCTGATCCTGGCGCAGCTTCAGCTGTTGCTGTTGCTGCTGGGTCTGCATCTGCGACTGCATCCGCTGCTGGCTGGGGTTATAGCCAGGTTTATTCGGATCGTTAGTGCTGTTCAGCGTGTTCGCCTGACTGGCGAAAGGCAGCAGAGCGGCCAGAATAATCATCCACTTTTTCATCACTCCTCCTTCCTTAAAGCGACAGGGTTTCTGGTGCACAACGGCTTACACCGATATCAGGGTCGTAGCCATAAGTTTACCCGATATCACAGACCTTACTTTCCGATCTATTCCTGATTTGACTTAACCCCGGTTATTTTGCTGTATTTGTAGGCACTTGCAGAAATGATAAAAAAATGTAAATAACAATATGGGATGGTGGCAGGATGAAAATGCAGCAAACAGTGCGTCAGCTTAGCTGGTCGCTGGTGATGAGTTTCACCGTAGTGGCAGGCGCTAACGCCGCGCCAACGCAGGCTCCTCCGGTCTCCTACGGTGTGGACAGTGACACTTTTCACCCGGTAAAAGCGCAGCACGGCATGGTCGCGTCAGTGGATGCGATGGCGACGCAGGTTGGCGTGGAGATCCTGCGTCAGGGCGGCAATGCGGTGGATGCCGCGGTGGCGGTGGGCTTTGCGCTGGCCGTGACCCATCCGCAGGCGGGCAACCTCGGCGGCGGTGGTTTTATGCTGCTGCGCACTGCCTCTGGCCGCGCCACGGCTATCGATTTCCGTGAGATGGCCCCGGGACACGCGTCGCGTGACATGTTCCTGGATAAGCAGGGCAACGCCGACAGCAAGCTGTCGCTGACATCACATCTCGCCTCGGGCACACCGGGCACCGTGGCCGGACTGGCGCTGGCTGCGCAGAAATATGGCACTCTGCCGCTGAGCACGCTGCTGGCCCCGGCGATCAAACTGGCGCGTGACGGTATTCCGGTCAACGACGCGCTGGCGGATGACCTGAAGACCTACGGCAAAGAAGTGCTGATCACCCATCCCAACAGCAAAGCGATCTTCTACAAACCGGACGGTACACCGTGGCAGAAGGGCGATAGGCTGGTGCAGAAGAACCTGGCTCACAGCCTGCAACTGATTGCCCGTCAGGGGCCGGATGCGTTTTACAAAGGTGAAATCGCGGATGAGATCGCCGGAGAGATGGCGCAGCATGGCGGCCTGATCAACAAAGCTGACCTGGCGGCCTATCGTGCGGTCGAGCGTAAGCCAATTAGCGGGACATACCGTGGCTATGAAGTCTTCTCAATGCCGCCGCCGTCATCCGGTGGCATCCACATCGTGCAGATTCTGAATATCCTGGAGAATTTCGATCTGGCGAAGATGGGCTTTGGCAGTGCTGATGCCATGCAGGTGATGGCAGAAGCAGAGAAATATGCCTACGCGGACCGCTCGGAATATCTCGGCGATCCCGATTTCGTGAAGGTGCCGTGGCAGGCGCTGACCAGTAAAGCCTATGCCAAAACCCTGGCGCAGCAGATCGATGTGGCGAAAGCGCGACCTTCCAGCGAGATCAAACCGGGCAAGCTCGAACCTTATGAAAGCAATCAGACTACCCATTTCTCGGTGGTGGATAAGCAGGGGAATGCGGTCGCGGTGACTTATACGCTTAACACCTATTTCGGCAGCGGAATTGTGGCGGGCAACAGCGGCATCCTGATGAATAACGAGATGGATGACTTCTCAGCCAAGCCAGGCACGCCCAATGTCTACGGGCTGGTTGGCGGGGAAGCGAATGCGGTGCAACCGGCGAAACGTCCGTTGTCATCGATGTCGCCGACCATCGTCGCCAAAGGAGGAAAAACCTGGCTGGTGACCGGCAGTCCTGGCGGCAGCCGCATTATCACCACGGTGTTGCAGATGGTGGTTAACAGCATCGATTTCGGGATGAACGTGGCGGAAGCCACCAATGCGCCGCGCTTCCATCATCAGTGGCTGCCGGATCAGCTGCGGGTGGAGAAGGGCTTCAGTCCCGATACGCTGCGTCTGCTGGAAACCAAAGGTCAGCATGTGAAGGTACTGCCGTCGATGGGCAGTACGCAGAGCATCATGATCGGGCCGGATGGCATGCTCTATGGCGCTTCCGATCCGCGCAGCATCGATGATTTGAGTGCGGGTTATTGAGATTTTACTGTGTTGTTTGCGCAGGCACGGTTTAACAGTGAACCGTGTCAGACAGAGTCAGCAATCAGAAAGGGCCCCGGAAGGGTAATGCCAGTCAGTTAAGCGACAGGTGATAACGCAGTCTGGTGCCGGGCAGGGGCTGGCGGTCCTCGCGCCGCTGCGCGGTTCCTTCACTTCATTCGCCTGCC
>NZ_JALNPO010000017.1:0-66972 GCF_024520895.1 Pantoea sp. Fr-CA_6
GGCGGGGCGGCACAGGATGTGCCATCCCCGGCGGTCCGTCAGGCAGGCGAATGAAGTGAAGGAACCGCGCAGCGGCGTGAGGACCGCCAGCCCCTGAGCGGCACCAGACTGCGTTATCACCTGTCGCTTAACTGACTGGCATTAGCCGGCAGGCGCGTTTTTTTTAATTAATCCGATGCGGTTAATCTTCCTGCTGGAACTGCGCCATCACGGCCTGCTCACACTGCTGTTCGTTAACGCGCAGTTTGGCACGCTCATCATCTCCCAGCTGCAGCCAGGCACTGGCCACTTCACGCGCGGACTCTTCATCAAATTCGGGCTGATTCATCGCCGACGACGACTGACTGCGCGCCACGGTCGATTTCATCTGGTCGACATATTGATCCGCGCTGGCGACCTTTTTCTCGCCGCTGACAATGTGGCACAGCTGACTGGCATAAACATTCTGCTCAGTGTCAGCCTCGTCCGCCGCCAGCGCGCTGCCGGTGGCGAGGATGCTCAGCAGCACTATCTGAGTTACTTTCATTCTTAACTCCTGTTAGTTCGGGTTAAACCTTACGCTGAAGGGCTTCAAGGCGTTTCTGACGCCAGTTCAGCAGCGGCGACACGGTGGTGCCGTGGACCACCACGCTGCAGACCACCAGCGTTAACGCCATATTGGTCATAATTTCCATCTGCGGGCCTTCCATACCGTGCGTCCAGGCATAGGCGATGTAGTTCAGACTGCCAATCCCGCGGATGCCCAGCCAGCCAATCAGCAGACGCTGCCCCAGCGGCAGTCCGGCGCGCAGCGTCACCAGCCAGACGGCCAGTGGCCGCACCACCACAAACAGCACCAGGCCAATCAGCACGCCGTAGATGTTCCAGTGTTGCGCCAGCGTCACGCCCAGCACCACCATCATGCCAGCCGCCAGTAAACGTTCAATAGTATCGCCAAAAGAGAGGGCGTCGCCTACCACAAACCCTATCGACTTCACCATATTGTTGTCGCCCTGATGCGCCAGGCGTTTGTTAGGGTTCACCAGTGCTTCAGAGGGCAGCACGCGCTCGTCGTCAGAGAGATCGTCCGGCTGATGGCGACGGAATACGCCCATCTCAGCACGGCGTAATCCCAGCCCGGCGGCGAAGGCAGCCAGGAAGCCGGAGGCACCCAGCCACTCCACCAGTGAATAACTCAGCGCAATCAGCGCCAGCGCCAGGAAATCATTGGGCGCCACATCGCCATTGGCATTGCGCAGTCGGGTCGCCAGCAGGCCAATCAACTGCCCCAGCACGAAACCGATGATCAGACCGCCGCCAATTGCCCAGAGCACCTCTACCGCACCCCAGTGCCCCAGCATCGCCACGCTCAGGCTTTCGCCATTAAACAGCAGCAGCGCCAGCATCAGCAACGGCAGCGCGGAACCATCATTCATACCCGCTTCGCTGGAGATTGCCACGCGCAGCGAGTCATCATCCTGCGCATCGTTGACCGAGATTAAGCTCGCCAGCACCGGATCGGTCGGCGCGACAATGGCACCAAACGCCAGTGCAATCGGCCAGTCTAATCCCACCAGGAAGTGCGACAGCAGAGTCATCGCGGCCACGGTCAGCAGCATGGCGGGAAAAGCCAGTTTCAGCCCGGTGTGCCAGCAGTTGTTTTGCAGCGGCTGGCGCAGCTTGAGGCCGGTGATGAACAGCGAGGCAGCCATGGTGATTTCAGTGATGTGCGCCACGGCTTCGGAATGGGTAACAATATCAATGTGGATAACATCAAATCCCCATGGGCCGCACAGCATGCCCGCGATAAGGAACAGACCAAATGAGGTGACTGGCCCCCGGTGAATCCAACCGGAAGCCAGCGACATCAGCAGCAGAAGGCCGCCCGTCGCTGCTGTCCAGGCTAAAAAGTTCATAACACTCCAGATTATTTCGGGTTTATGAATAAGCCTGGCACATTTTTTGACGGGCGAGGTGTCAGTTTTTCAGGTGTCGACTGGCGAAGCGGACCGCCAGCGCGGCTGCACCGGCTAAGGTCGAGAGCGCAACCACGCCATTCCAGCCCCAGTGTGCCAGCGCCAGACTTCCCAGCGCCGCACCGGTGGCCATACCGATAAACACCACGGTAAACAGCAGCGCATTCAGGCGGCTGCGTGCTTCCGGCGCCAGGCCATAGACCAGCGTCTGATGCGCCACCAGGGTGGCCTGCACCCCTAAATCGAAGCCGATGGTGCAGAGGACAATCAGCGCCAGCTGGGCTGGCATTGGCAGCAGCGGCAGCAGAAACATCAGCGCAAAGGAGATTGTCACCAGCGCGGCGCCAGCCTGCGTGACCCTTGCCGGACCGATGCGGTCAGCAAAACTGCCCGCCAGCGGTGCCGCCATGGCACCCGCCGCACCGGCTAAACCAAATGCCCCGGCCACGGCACTGTCCAGATGAAAGCGGTCGCTGAGCATTAACGCCAGCGTCGACCAGAAGGCGCTAAAGCCCACTGACAATAGCCCCTGAGCCAGTGCGGCACGACGCAGCGTCTGATGGTGACGCCACAGGTGAACCAGCGACAGCAACAGGCGCGGATAGCTCACCGAGGTGCCTGGCGCGAAACGCGGCAGTACCCGCCACAGCGTCAGCGTTATCAGCAGCACCGCCAGCGCAGCAATCATATACATGGTGCGCCAGCCGAAATACTCTGCCACCACCCCGCTGACCACCCGCGACAGCAGGATGCCCACCAGCAGCCCGGTCATCACCGTGCCGACTGTTTTACCCCGACTGCGTTCCGGCGCCAGCGCCGCCGAAGCGGGCACAATATCCTGCGCCACGGTGGCGGTCAGGCCGGTGATAAAACTGGCAATCAGCAGCGCGCTGAGCCCACCGGAAAAACCACACAGCAGCAGCGCCGCCACCAGCATTAAGCCTTTGATAAAGATAATGGTGCGCCGGTCATGACGATCGCCCAGCGGAGCCAGCAGCAGGATGCCCAGCGCATAGCCGGCCTGGGTCAGCATCGGCACCATGCCGACCGCGCCGATGCCAGCGTTAAACTGCTTGCTGATGATATCCAGCATCGGCTGGCTGTAGTAAATCGACGCGACGCTGAGTCCGGCACCAGCGGCCAGGGTAAACACCAGCGGCGCAGAGAGCGGTTCATTTTGAGTCTGGGTCTGTATGGCTGACATGCTGTAATCCTCATCATTTCGTCCTGCCATTAAAGCGCATTGCGGTTATACGCGGTAGACTGACATCAGGCAAAACCGTTATACGTGGTGCGTATGAACAATCCTAACAGCAGCGATCGCATCGATCTGATGCAGACTTTTATCCGTATTGTGGAGAGCGGCAGCTTATCCGCCGCCGCCGCGCAGCTCGGCACGACACAACCCACCGTCAGCCGCCGATTGCAGAGCCTGGAGCAGCGGCTGGGCCTCAAGCTTATCCTGCGCACCACCCATGCACTGAAGCTTACCGATGATGGCGAGCGCTGCTACGCCCAGGCGCGGCAGCTGCTGGCGACCTGGCATGCGCTGGAAGATGAGCTGACCGGGGCCAGCGATGACCCGGTGGGTACGCTACGGGTTCGCGCCCCGCACGCCTTTGGCCAGGATCAGCTGATCGCCCCGCTGGTGGACTATCTGCACCGTTACCCCCGGCTCAATATTGAGTGGATGCTGAATGACCGCACGCCCGACTTTATGGCGGAGAATGTGGACTGCGCCATTCAGGTCGGCGCGCCAACCGATCCTTCGGTGGTGGCGATACTGCTGGCAGAAGTGCCGCGTATTGTGGTGGCCGCCCCGCACCTGCTGGCGCAGCAGCCGCCGATAGAGCGGGTTGAACAGCTGCGCGATCTGCCGTGGCTGGCACTGACCAGTTTTTACCGTAACGAAGTGGTGTTGCAGAAGATTGACGACGGCCAGCCGGTGAACCTGGCGATTACGCCCCGGCTGAGCAGC
Source organism: Pantoea sp. Fr-CA_6 (assembly GCF_024520895.1). Taxonomy (NCBI): domain Bacteria; kingdom Pseudomonadati; phylum Pseudomonadota; class Gammaproteobacteria; order Enterobacterales; family Erwiniaceae; genus Pantoea; species Pantoea sp. Fr-CA_6. The sequence continues at coordinate 3,934 of NZ_JALNPO010000017.1, forward strand.
GACAGTTTATATGCGGTGCGCAAAGCGGCACTGGCAGGGATGGGAGCCGCGATCGTCTCGTCCTGGGCGGTGCAGGAAGATCTGGCGGATGGCGGCCTGGTTCAGCTGATGCCTGCGTGGCAGGCACCGCCGCTGCCGGTGTGGCTGACCTATCCCTGGGCGAGTTACTACCCGGCCAGGCTGCAACACTTTTTTGCCATGATCAAAGAGGTGATGCCGCAGCTGGCGGGCACGCGTCCGGCCTCACAGCCAGCGGGTCGTTCAGGGGGAACAGAGCGGAAAGGGTAAAGCAGGCGCCCGCCTCAGCGGGCCGCCAGAGAGGTTACTTCGGTTTTTTATCGCTGCGCGACATCTGATCCAGCCAGCCCATCACAAAGGCGGAGAGCACAAAGGTCAGGTGGATAATCACGTACCACATCAGCTTGTCGTTTTCGACGTTGCGCGCTTCCATAAACACCCGCAGCAGGTGGATCGAGGAGATGGCGACAATGGAGGCAGCGACTTTGTTTTTCAGCGAGCCGGAGTCCATCTTGCCCAGCCAGCTCAGCTTCTCTTTATCTTCGTCGATATCGAGCTTAGAGATGAAATTCTCATAACCTGACAGCATCACCATCACCAGCAGGCCGCCAACCAGCGTCATATCCACCAGCGACAGCAGCAGCAGGATCAGATCGTTTTCCGCAATGCTGAAAATGTTGGGCAGCAGGTGGAAAATTTCCTGGAAAAATTTAATGGTCAGCGCCAGCAATCCCAGCGAAAGTCCAATGTAAACCGGGGCCAGCAACCAGCGCGATGCATACATCAGGTTTTCGGTAAAACGTTCCATACAATCCCACGAATAATCAAACAGGTCCGGGAGTATAACCGATCAACTGTGAAGTTATTTCAGCCCTTCGTCAGAAATTTCAGGGACCGGCGGCAGCGGCAGCGAGAGACGAAATGCCGCGCCGCCTTCGGCCCTGTTCTCTGCCCAGATCTGACCACCGTGGCTCTCGATAATGGTTTTACAGATTGCCAGACCCAGCCCGACGCCCGGCACCGCCGACTCTTTGTCGCCCCGCCAGAATTTATCGAATATCCGGCTTAAATCGTCTTCGGCAATGCCCGGTCCGCTATCCCAGACCGAGATCTCCAGCCGTGACGCCGCACGCCAGGCGCGAATGCCGCGTGGTGCGCTGTTACCGGCATACTTCAGGCTGTTCTCAATCAGGTTGGTGAAGACCCGCTCCAGCAGCGTGCTGTCGCCTTTGATCAGCACGATGTCGTCCGGCAGATCGAGCCGGACCTCATGCCCTTTCAGTGATGGTGCCATGCTGCTCAGCGCTCCGCCGACCACCTCTTCCAGCGCCAGCCACTCCTCACGCAGGTTGAGGCCGCCCGACTGAATGCGCGCCATATCCAGCATGTTGCTCACCAGCCGGATGGTGCTCAGCGTCTGCTCGCGGATCTGACTGGCCTGCGGCACATATTTTGAGTTGTCGCTGGCCAGGTCGAGCATCAGCATTTCCGCCTGACCAAACAGCACGGTCAGTGGGGTGCGCAGGTCGTGGGACAGCGCTGACAGCAGCGCATTGCGCAGCTGTTCACGCTCCGCCGAGAGCCGGGACGCCGCCTCGCTATGCGACAGCGCCATCCGTTCCAGTGCGTTAGCAATCAGCACCGTAAAGGTTTCCACCAGCCGCTGCTGCTCGGGGATCATCAGCTGACGCAGGTTCTGCGGCTCCACCACCAGCAAACCCCGGCAGTGCGCGCCACTTTTCAGCGGCAGGATCTGATAAGGCACCGCCGGTAAGGTATCGGTGCCCGCACCCGCAGGCTGGCCTTTGCTGTAACTCCATTTAGCAATCGCGCGATCCGGCTCGCTGGCCGGTAACGCATCGCCCACCGGTTGCAGTTCGCCCTGCTCATCCGGTAGCAGCAGCAGGCAGCGCGCCTGTAACGTGGCATCCAGCACCCGCTGGCTGGTGGCGGCGATATCCTGCGGCGTTAACGCACTGCCCAGCGATTTCGCCATCTCATAGAGCTGGCGCGCCCGCTGCTCGCGGTAGCGCGCCACCCGCGCCTGATAACGTACGCCTGCCGTGAGATTGCCGACGATTACGCCTACCGCCAGCATCACGCCAAAGGTCACCAGATATTGCAGATCGGAGACCGCCACCGTGCCGGTGGGGGCAACAAAGAAGAGGTCAAAGGCGACGATATTCATCACCGTGGCGATCACCGACGGCCAGCGGCCATAGCGCAGCGCCACGATCACCACCGCCAGCAGATAGATCATCACGCAGTTGGCGGGATCGAAACCGATCAGCACCGACTGCCCGGCGGCGGTTACAAGGATACAGAGCACCAGCGCCATCATTACGCCGCGCAGCTGAATACGCCATTTTTCGCTGGTGACGCGGCCATCCGGCAGCGGATGCGGCGCATCCTTCAGCGGCTCATCCAGCGCCACCACCAGCAGATCGAGATCCGGCCCCAGCTGGCCGAGCCGTTCGGCAAAGCTGTCACGCCGCCAGCGCCGCAGCGGGCGACGACCGGTGACAATTTTGCCCAGATTGTGCGCGCGGGCGTAACCCAGTACCGCTTCGGCTTCATCCGGCTCAGAGAGGGTCGCGGTTTCCGCGCCCAGCTCCTGCGCCAGCTGTAACGTACGGAGAATCGCCCGTCGCCGCGCTTCCGGCAGCCGGTGCAGCCGGGGCGTTTCGACATAGACCGCGTGCCATTCACTGCCAAGCCGCGCCGCCAGTCGGGCGGCGGTGCGCACCAGCTTTTCACTGCCGCTGTCGTCGCCAATGCAGAGCAGAATGGCGTCGCGGGTGTGCCAGACGCGCTCCCGTCCCTGCTGATCGCGCCAGGCGCGCATCTGATCATCCACCCGATCTGCGGTGCGACGCAGGGCCAGCTCACGCAGGGCGAACAGGTTACCTTTGCGGAAAAAGTTTTCGATGGCGCGTTCCGCGCGGTCGCCAATGTAGACTTTGCCCTCTTTAAGCCGCTGCCGCAGATCGTCGGGCGGCAGATCGACCAGCACCACTTCGTCGGCGCTGTCGAAAAAGGGATCGGGCACGGTTTCGCGCACCTGAATGCCGGTGACGCCGCCTACCACATCATTGAGGCTCTCAAGATGCTGTACGTTGACGGTGGTCAGTACATCGATGCCCGCTTCCAGCAGCTCCTCAATATCCTGCCAGCGCTTGGGATGGCGCGAGCCCTGCACGTTGGTGTGCGCCAGCTCATCCATCAGGATCACCGCCGGATGGCGAGCCAGCGCGGCATCAAGATCAAACTCCGCATGACGCGAGCGGCCGGTTGCGCGACGCGGCAGCAGAGTTAACCCTGTCAGCAGCTGCGCGGTTTCCGGCCGGTCATGGGTCTCTACCACGCCGATTAAGACATCCAGACCCTGCGCGCGCAGCCGCTGTGCCTCCTGCAGCATGGCGTAGGTCTTACCCACGCCCGCACAGGCACCAAAGTAAATTTTCAGCTGCCCGCGATGAGTCTCGCGGTTAGCCTGCAGCAGCGCGTCGGGATCGGGACGCTGGGGTTCGTGGTTCATCGCTTCCTTTACACCATTACAGTTCGTTGAGCGCCATATTCAGCTGCAACACATTGAGGGTCGGTGTGCCGAGGAATGGCATCAGCGGACGATGCGTCATCTTATCAATCAGCGCCTCGACCTGCGGCAACGGCAACTGGCGGCTGGCGGCGATACGCGGTGCCTGCCAAAGGGCGGCCTGTGGCGAAATATCCGGGTCCAGCCCGCTGGCTGACGCGGTGACCAGTTCAACCGGGACGGCGGCCGGTGCCTGCGGATTCGCGGCCCGCAGCGCAGCGACGCGATCGGCTACCGCTTTGTCCAGCGCCGGGTTGCTGGCGGCCAGATTGCTGCCCCCTGAGGCCAGCGGATTATAAGGTTTATCACCACTGGCTGAAGGGCGGCCCCAGAAATAGTTGGGCTGGGTAAAGTTCTGGCCAATCAGCGCCGATCCGCGCGCCACGCCATCCTCCTCCAGCAGCGAGCCGCTGGACTGGGACGGAAACAGCCACTGCGCCAGACCGGTGGTGAGCAAAGGATAAACCACGCCGGTAACAAGCGTAAGCAGCAACAACAGTAAAATTGCCGGACGTAACTGACTCATTTTTCTCTCCTCAGGCCATGCCTGAAAACACTAACAGCAGATCGATCGCTTTGATGCCGACAAACGGCACCAGCAGGCCACCCAGACCGTAAATCAGCAGGTTGCGGCGCAGCAGCGCAGCGGCGCTCAGTGGGCGGTAGCTGACGCCTTTCAGGGCCAGCGGAATCAGGAAGACAATCACCAGAGCGTTAAAGATCACCGCCGACAGAATCGCACTGGCTGGCGAGTGCAGGTGCATCACGTTAAGCATGTTGAGCTGCGGATAGGTCGCCGCAAACGCCGCCGGAATGATGGCGAAGTATTTCGCCACGTCGTTGGCGATACTGAAGGTGGTCAGCGAACCGCGCGTCATCAGCATCTGTTTACCGATATGCACCACTTCCAGCAGCTTGGTCGGGTTCGAGTCGAGATCGACCATGTTGCCCGCCTCTTTCGCCGCCTGGGTACCGGAGTTCATCGCCACCGCCACATCCGCCTGCGCCAGTGCTGGCGCATCGTTGGTGCCGTCGCCGGTCATCGCCACTAAACGTCCTTCCGCCTGATACTGGCGGATCAGCGCCAGCTTGGCTTCCGGCGTGGCCTCTGACAGGAAGTCATCCACGCCCGCTTCCGCTGCAATCGCTGCGGCCGTCAGCGGGTTATCGCCGGTGATCATCACCGTTTTGATACCCATTTTGCGCAGTTCGGCAAAGCGCTCTTTGATGCCGCCTTTGACGATATCTTTCAGCGCCACCACGCCCAGCACGTTCGCGCCCTCTGACACCACCAGCGGCGTGCCGCCACTGCGTGCCACCTCTTCCACCTGCGCATTGACCTCGGCCGGGAAACGGCCATGGTTCGCTTCGATGTGGCGACGTACCGCATCGACCGCGCCTTTGCGGATCAGTCGATCCTGCACGTTCACGCCGCTCATGCGGGTCTGCGCAGAGAATGGAATAAAGCTGGCACCCATGCTGCTGAGATCGCGCTCACGCAGATTAAATCGCTGTTTCGCCAGCACCACGATGCTGCGCCCTTCCGGCGTCTCATCGGCCAGCGAGGCGAGCTGAGCGGCGTCGGCCAGTTGCTCTTCACTGACGCCCGGCGCGGGCAGGAACTGGGTCGCCTGACGGTTACCCAGCGTGATGGTGCCGGTTTTGTCCAGCATCAGCACATCCACATCGCCCGCGGCTTCCACCGCACGCCCGCTGGTCGCAATGACGTTAGCACCCAGCATCCGGCTCATCCCCGCCACGCCAATCGCCGACAGTAAGCCGCCGATGGTGGTCGGGATCAGACAGACCAGCAGCGCAACCAGTACCGTGATGCTGACCGGCGTTCCGCCCCATGCCGAGAACGGCCAGAGTGTCACGGTCGCCAGCAGGAACACGATGGTCAGTGACACCAGCAGGATGGTCAGGGCGATCTCATTCGGGGTTTTACGGCGTTTCGCGCCTTCCACCATGGCGATCATCCGGTCAAGGAAGGTTTCGCCCGGGTTGGCGCTACAGGTGATCACCAGCCAGTCCGAGAGAATGCGGGTCCCGCCGGTGACGGAGGCGAAGTCACCGCCCGACTCGCGGATCACCGGTGCGGACTCACCGGTAATGGCGCTCTCATCCACCGAGGCACCGCCTTCCATCACTTCACCGTCGCAGGGGATGATGTCGCCCGCTTCCACCAGCACGGCATCGCCTTTGCGCAGCTCATCGGCACTGACCTGCTGCCACTCGGCGCCATAGCGCGCCGCTGAGAGTTTTTTGGCAAAGCTAGTCTTTTTCACCCCTTTCAGGCTGCTGGCCTGGGCCTTACTGCGCCCTTCTGCCAGCGCCTCCGCCAGGTTGGCGAACAGCACGGTGAACCAGAGCCAGACCGCAATCGCACCGGTAAAGCTGGCGCTGCCGCTGATCCGGCCGGTCAGCATCGCCAGCGCCAGCAGCGAGGTCAGAATACTGCCGAGGTAGACCACAAACATCACCGGGTTACGGAACTGCACCCGGGGATCGAGCTTTTTCACTGCATCCCAGGCCGAGGTACGCAGCAATGCTGCGTCAAATAACGCCTGTTGTTGACGACTCATGAGGATTGTCCCTGAACAAGTTGCAGATGCTCAGCCACCGGGCCCAGCGCCAGAGCAGGAATAAAGGTCAGTGCACCCACCAGCAGCACCGTGCCGATCAGCAGTCCGATAAACAGCGGACCGTGGGTTGGCAGCGTGCCGTTACCCACCGGCTGCACTTTTTTCACCGCCATCGCACCGGCAATCGCCATCACCGGAATGATGATGCCGAAGCGGCCCAGCAGCATGCAGGCAGCCAGTAGCAGGTTCCAGAACGGCGTGTTAGCACTCAGTCCGGCAAAGGCGCTGCCGTTGTTGTTAGCCGCCGAGGAGACCGCGTAGAGCACTTCGCTGAAGCCGTGAATGCCGGGATTGGCCATGGCACTGCGTCCGGCGTCGGTCATCATCGCCAGTGCGGTACCGATCAGCACCAGCGCCGGTGTGACCAGAATCGCCAGCGCGGTCATTTTCATCTCCCAGACGTCGATTTTTTTACCGAGGAATTCCGGGGTACGACCGATCATCAGCCCGGCGATAAACACCGCCAGCAGCACAAACAGCAGCATGCCGTAGAGACCGGCACCGACGCCGCCAAACACCACTTCGCCCAGTTGCATCAGCCACATCGGCACCATGCCACCCAGCGCAGTAAAGGAGTCGTGCATGGCATTCACCGCACCGCAGGAGGCGGCAGTGGTGATAACCGCGAACAGGCTGCTGTTAAGAATGCCAAAGCGCGTCTCTTTACCTTCCATGTTGATGGCGCTGTCAGCACCCAGCTGGAGGAAGTGCGGGTTGCCCTGCAGTTCGGCCCACATGACGACCGATACCGCCGCCACAAACATCAGCGTCATCGCCCACAGCAGCATGTGGCCCTGACGACGGTCACGCACGCTTTCGCCAAACGCGAAGCAGAGCGCCGCCGGGATCAGGAAGATGCTCAGCATCTGCACCAGGTTAGTCAGCACCGTCGGGTTTTCAAATGGATGGGAGGAGTTGGCGTTAAAGAAGCCGCCACCGTTGGTGCCCAGCATTTTGATCGCTTCCTGCGACGCTACCGGTCCCATCGACAGCGTCTGCTGCACGCCTTCCAGCGTGGAGAAACTGTGATAAGGCGCGAAGTTCTGGATGCTGCCCTGGCTGACAAAGAACAGCGCCATCAGCAGGCTGATAGGCAGTAAGACATAGAGCGTGATGCGCGTCAGGTCGCGCCAGGCGTTACCCAGGGTCGCAGAGCTGCGATTAGCAAAGCCACGGATCAGCGCAAATGCCACGGCGATACCGGTCGCGGCTGAGAGGAAATTCTGCACCGTCAGGCCCACCATCTGACTGAAATAACTCAGGGTGCTTTCGCCGCTGTAGGATTGCCAGTTGGTGTTGGTGACGAAGCTCACGGCAGTGTTCAGCGCCAGATGCCAGCTCAGGCCAGGCAGCTGCTGCGGATTCAGCGGCAGCGCGCCCTGCATCAGCAATATTGCCAGCAGCACCACGAAACCCAGCGCATTAAACAGCAGAATCGCCAGCAGGTAGTGCGGCCAGCGCATGTCCGATTGTTGTGCGCCCAGCAGTCGCCACAGCGGCGCTTCCAGGCGGGCAAACACCGGCTTGTCAGCCACTAACGACGCCAGACCCCGTCCGAGCGGCTGCGCCAGCACCATCAGCAGCAGCAGATAGAATGCGATGAGTAAAAAAGCATTGGCCGCCATCAGAAGGCCTCCGCATTTAACAGGGCATAGATCAGATAGCCCAGTAACAACACCACCAGCACAATGCCGGTTATTACGCCCACGCTCACAGGAACCTCCAGAGGATTGGATTTATGGCTTAGCTTGCGCGGAGGCGTATAAAGAAGGGGTTAAAATGCAGCGGGCGGGCGTAAAAATAGTGTAAAAATGGCGAAAAATCAGGCGACTTCCAGCGCCCAGATACGATTGAGATCGACGTTACCCCACAGCGTGCTGTCCTCTGCGCCTACAATGCTGTCGGTGCAGAAGCTGTCGCCAAGGTCGAGCTCTTCCGGTTTCACTTCACGCTGGGCGTGCAGCGACCAGAAGACATGCACGCAGGGACGCATCAGCGATTTTTCGCCCGCTTTCACCACCAGCGCCACCCGGCCGGAGGCCAGACGCACCAGCGATCCCACCGGATAGATGCCGATGGTCCGTACGAAGGTGTGCAGCAAGCCAGGGTCGAAATGGCCGCGCCAGCTCAGCATCTGGTGCATCGCCTCGGCGGGTGTCCAGCCGTTGCGATAGGAGCGGGTCGAAGTGACGGCATCATAGACATCGCACACCGCCGCCATGCGGGCGTAGAGCGAAATCGCCTCGCCTTTCAGGCGGTGCGGATAGCCGCTGCCATCATATTTTTCATGATGATGCAGGGTGATATCGAGCAGATCGTCATCGGCGTCGGCTTCTATCAGCATCTGCGCACCGACCACCGGATGCTCACGCATCACCCTGAACTCCTCTTCAGTCAACTTGCCCGCTTTGTTCAGGATCGCCAGCGGCACGGCCGCTTTGCCGACATCATGCAGTAAACCGCCCATGCCCACCCGACGCAGCTCCTGCTCATCCAGTCCAAGTTTTTTACCCAGCGCAATCATCAGCCCGCAGACCGCCATGGAGTGCAGGTAGGTGTAGTCATCATGATTTTTCAGTCGCGCCACGCTCAGCATGGCAGAGGGTTCACGCGTGATCGATCCGGCGATTTCATCCACCAGATCCATCATATAATCGAGCTTCAGGCCGTTACCCAGCCGCGCTTCGTTGAACATCGCCAGCACTTTCGGTTTGCCCTGCAAAAAGATCTGCTGTGCCTGATCCAGTTCCTGGAAAAACGGGGTGCGGCCAATGGTTCTCTTCGCGACCGTGGAGGCGATCGGCGCCTGCACCGATCGATCGAGGTCGATCCAGAGCTGGCGGATCCCTTCAGTGCGAAGCATGGCGATTTGTCGGGGATCGGTGATCAGCATCTCATTATGAATGCGCTGGTCTTTTATCCACCAGACCTCCAGCTTGTGGATAAACATCCCTGGGCGCAATTCATCAATGGTAATCAGCTTTATCACGCTATCACTCTTTAATATCAGCGGGTGGTAAGGTGATATCGGCAGCCGGACAAATTTTCTTCAGGCTGTTTTGTGCGAAGGTGAGGGTCTGGTGAGTGGTCAGAGGAGAGGCGTCCTGCCTCGCCCCCGTTTCAGCAGGGGGTTAAGACGCCGCGGTGGTTACACTACCCGGGTCAGCACCGGCTCACCACGGGCAAACGCCAGCATATTCTCAAAGACCAGGTCAGCCATCGCCGCCATGGTTTCGCGGGTACTGCTGGCGATATGCGGCGTGATCACCACATTGTCGCGCTGGCGCAGTGCGTCAGGCACCTGCGGCTCCTGTTCAAACACATCCAGCCCGGCACCGGCGATCTGCCCGGTTTCCAGCGCATCCACCAGCGACTGCTGATCCACCACGCTGCCGCGCGCAATGTTAATCAGATAGCCCTGCGGTCCCAGCGCCTGCAGTACTTCCGCATTGATAATGTGGCGCGTCGCGGCACCGCCCGGCAGGGTCAGCACCAGAAAATCGGCCTGCTGCGCCAGCGCCACCAGGCTCTCATGACGGGTGTAGGGCACATCGGGGCGTGAACGCGGGTTGTAATAGTGAATCGCCATATCAAACGCCTGCGCGCGCCTTGCTACCGCCTGACCGATATTGCCCAGCCCGACGATACCGCACACCTTGCCACCGATTTTGCTGCTCAGCGGAAAGCGGCCCTGCGTCCAGTGACCGGCGCGTGTGAAGCGATCGGCCTCGCTGATGCGGCGCGCCACATCCAGCAGCAGCGCCATCCCCAGATCGGCGACGCAATCATTGAGCACCTCCGGCGTGTTGGTCACCACAATGCCGCGCGACCGGGCGGCTTCCGTATCGATGCTGTCATAACCGACGCCGTTACTGCAGATCGCTTTCAGGTTTGGCAGCGCGGCGATCAGCGCGGCCGGTGCGCCCATCACCGCGTTGCCGCTGGTGACCAGCATGTCGATATCTGCGCCCTGCTCAGCCTGAAAGGCTGCCTCATCTTCCGCCTCCCACAGCCGGAACGCGGTGAACGTCTTTTCAATGTTCTCTATCAGCTGCGGTGGCAGGAATTTCCCTCTGATCAGCACCTTACATTGCTTTAATGCCATCTTCTTTCTCCTGATTGTTATAGGATGCCGGGCGATCGCTCTCTTCACCAACGCGTTCAATCGGTCCCATCACCAGCAGGAACAGCAGGGCCGCTACCACGCAGTGTGCCGCCACAAACGCCAGCCCGATGCTGTAGCTGCCGGTCAGACCGACGATGATGCCGAACAGCAGCGGCGTGGTGAAACCGGCAATATTGCCGATGCCGTTAAAAATAGAGCCTGCCAGGCCCACCGCCTCTTTGGGTGCGGTGTCGCTGATCACCGTCCAGGTGCCTGCCCCGGCCGCTATGCCTTTACCGAAAAAGGCGAAGGACATAATGGCGATAATACCGCTATTGCCCGGAATGATCGCCGCCAGCACCAGACTGGACGCCATCAGCATGCCGACGATATAGGGCGTTTTACGCGCCCAGGAGACGCTCCAGCCCCGGGCGATTAACTTGTCTGACAGGTAGCCGCCGCTGATCCCGCCCAGAAAACCAAACAGCGCCGGAGCAACGGTGGCGAAGCCCGCCTCCATAATGTTCATGCCGCGAGCCTGCACCAGATAGATCGGAAACCAGGTAATAAAGAAGTAACTGAGCGCAATGATGCAGTACTGACCGAGATAGGCGCACCAGAGCATGCGATTAGTGAGCAGCTTTCTGAACATCGCTTTACTGACCGGTGGCCGCGCTTTCAGCGTCTGCGCCGAGTCGATATCCACCAGCGCACCACCGTCGACGATGTGGCGCAGTTCACTCTCTGACACGCCAGGGTGATTGCGCGGCTCGCGCATCCAGGCAGCCCAGACAAACACCGCCAGCAGGCCGATGCCGCCCAGCACAAAGAACGGCCACTCCCAGCCAAAGCGCGACACCAGCCAGCCTGACAACGGCGAGAAGATGGCGACGGCAAAATATTGCGCCGAGCTGAACAGCGATGAAGCCCGTCCCCGCTCTGCGCCAGGGAACCACATAATCACCACGCGCGCATTGGCGGGAAAGCTGGGTGCCTCGATCAATCCCAGCATAAAGCGCAGACCAAACATCAGCATCAGCGCGCCGGTCATGCCGCTGGAGAACTCACCAACGAATCCCATCGCCAGCGTCGAGACTGACCAGAGCGCCAGCGTGACGCCATACACTTTTTTAGCCCCGAAGCGGTCAAGAAACAGCCCGCCGGGAATCTGACCGATAACGTAGGCCCAGCTGAAGGCAGAGAGGATCAATCCCAGCTGGATCGCTGACAGGCCGAACTCCTCTTTGATCGCCGATCCGGAGATCGAGAGGATCGAACGGTCGGCATAAGCCACGACCGACAGAAAGAGGATCAGGCAGAGGATCCAGATGCGCACATGAGACGTCCGGTGAGTCGTTTGGTCTTTAAGCATGAGCTGAATTCCTTAAAAAGCGGCAGGTTGCGCCACGAGGTTTTTTTCAGGAATAACGCTGAGATTTCCCGCTTAAGGAAATATAGATAGGAGGCTAACGATGGATCATTGTGCGGATGTTGAGATCGTCAGGCCCGATTCAACGGTTTTCTGACAACCACCACAAAGGCCAGTGCGATGCTGCACAAAAGCGCAAAAAGCCGCGGCTGACTGCCGCAGAGTGTGCGCCACGTCGAGGATTTCATCGGCGCTGGCAGCTATGACGCGGCGATTTTACGGCAAAGTGTGGCGGCGCTAGCAAGAGTGAAAAGGGCCGGTTGTCAAACCCGGCGACTGTTCATAAGCTGCAAATGATAATCTTTGTCCATTTTTATAATAAATGAAAAATCTATTCCACTCAGTTAACCTCGGGAGTCTGCAATGAAAAAACGTGCATGGGCAATACTCTGTCTGCTCTCTCTTTCCACGTCGGCGCTGGCAGAGAAGATTGGCGTCTCAATGGCCTATTTCGACCAGAATTTTTTGACCATTATCCGCCAGTCGATCGAGAAAGAGGCCAAAGCGCGTCAGCTGGATGCGCAGTTCGAAGATGCACGCGGCGACGTGGGCCGTCAGACCGATCAGGTGCAGAGTTTTATCAGTTCCGGGGTGGACGCGATTATCGTCGATCCGGTCGACTCCGCCAGCACCCCTGCCCTGACCAGACTGGCGCAGCAGGCTCACATTCCGCTGGTCTACGTTAACCGCACGCCGGGCGATAAAACCCTGCCGCCGGGCGTGGTGTTTGTCGGCTCTGACGAACGCGAATCGGGCACGTTGCAGATGGAAGCGCTGGCGAAGCAGGCGGGTTATCGTGGCAGGGTCGCTATTATCATCGGTAACCTCAGCGATGCGGGTGCGCTGCAGCGCACCAAAGATGTGGAGCAGGTGGTAGCAAAGTATCCCGACATGAAAGTGGTGCTGAAGCAGACCGCCAACTATTCGCGTAATGAGGGCATGGATTTAATGCTCAACTGGCTGTCGAACGGGGAAGAGATCGATATTGTCGCCGCCAACAACGACGAAATGGCGATTGGCGCAACCATGGCGATTGCCCAGGCGAAACCGAAGAAAACCATTCTGGTGGGCGGCATTGATGCCACGCCGGATGGCCTGAAAGCCCTGGCAAGCGGCAAACTGGCCGTCACCGTGTTCCAGGATGCCGTGGGTCAGGGCAAAAAATCGGTCGAGGTGGCGCAGCAGATGATCAAAGGGAAAAAAGTCGATTCCCACCAGTGGATCCCGTTTGAACTGGTGACGCAGCAGAACATGCAGCAATACAGCAATAAAAATCCGTAATGAAAAGCGGAGCGGCAGCGCTGCCGCTCCGGTTATCACTTCTCGTGCAGCAGTTTCGCCATCATCACCACATCGCGCAGCTGACCGTCGCGCAGGGCGGCCTGCCGCATCACCCCTTCACGCTCAAAGCCCAGCCGCTCATAGAGCCGCAGCGCCCGTTCGTTGTCGTGAAACACCTCCAGCTCCATACGCGTAATCCCCAGCCAGTTACGGGAATAGTCGAGCGCGGTGCGGATCAGGCGCTCACCGACGCCGCGACCGGCGTAATCGGGATGCACGCCCAGCCCAAAGCTGATGCAGTGGCGGGTGCGCGGCTTGTTATCCACAAACAGCGTCAGCTCACCGGCCAGCACGCCCTCGATCTCCGCGACAAAGGCGATAAACCCCTCGGCATCCATTCTGGCGATTTTTTTCTCCCAGGTGGCAACGCTGGGAAACGGCAGCTGCAGCGTCCAGGGATAGACATCGGGATGACTATAGAGTCGCTGATAGGCGGCGGCATCCTGCGGTTCCCGTGCCCGAATAATGATTTCCATATTTTCTCCTTTTAGCCGAACGGGGTTCATGCACTAAGCTGTAGCTCTTTACCGGACGGAAAGAGTATCGCTATGTTGTATCGCCGTTTTGAGCGTTTTATCAATATTTTTCATGACGCGCCCACCGACTCGCCCCCCTCAACGGTCTGGTCGTTTTACCTCTACTATCTGCGGCAGGTCTGGCCGAGTTTCGCGGCACTGCTGGTAGTGGGACTGGCGTCAGCCCTGATTGAAGTGTCGCTGTTCAGCTATCTGAGCCGCATTATCGATATGGTCAATCACTCCACGCCCGCCAGCCTGTTTCGGGATAACTGGCCGATACTGCTGTGGATGGGGGCGGTGGCGCTGATTCTGCGGCCGATTTTTATCGCCCTGCACGACATGCTGGTGCATCAAAGCATCAGCCCGAGCATGACCAGCATGATCCGCTGGCAGAATCACAACTACGTGCTGCGCCAGAGCCTCAATTTCTTCCAGAACGATTTCGCGGGTCGCATCGCCCAGCGCATTATGCTGACCGGCAGTTCACTGCGCGATTCCGCGGTGCAGCTGGTGGATGCCATCTGGCACGTGCTGATCTACGCGGTGACTTCACTGGTGCTGTTTGCCGGTGCCGACTGGCGGCTGATGATCCCGCTGATTCTGTGGATGGTGGCCTACAGCGCCTCGCTGCGTTTCTTTGTGCCGCGCGTTAAAGCGCGTTCGGTGGTCTCCTCAGAGTCGCGATCTAAGCTGATGGGCACCATTGTCGATGGTTATACCAACATCGCCACCATCAAGCTGTTCGCTCACAGCGATCTGGAACGGCAGTATGCGCGTGAGGCGATTCAGGAGCAGACCGAAAAAACCCAGAACGCCGGTCGCATGGTCACCAGCATGGATCTGACCCTGTCGGCGCTGAACGGCCTGCTGATTGTCTCGACCTCCGGGCTGGCGCTGTGGTTATGGAGCCAGTCACTGATTAGCGTCGGGGCGATTGCGCTGGCGACCGGTCTGGTCATCCGCCTGGTGAATATGTCCGGCTGGATCATGTGGGTGGTCAATGGCATTTTCGAAAATATTGGTACGGTACAGGATGGCCTGAAAACCATCGCGCAGCCGCTGAGCGTGCAGGATGCGCCGCAGGCGAAGCAGCTTAAGGTGACGCGCGGTAACATCCGCTTTGAGGATGTGCGCTTCGATTATGGCGGTGGCCGTCAGGTGATTAACGGCTTTAATCTTGACATCAAACCTGGTGAGAAGATTGGGCTGATTGGTCCCTCGGGCGCCGGTAAATCGACGCTGGTGAACCTGCTGCTGCGCCTCTATGACCTGAACGCAGGGCGGATTGTGATCGACGATCAGGATATCGCCGCCGTGACGCAGGAGAGCCTGCGCAGCCAGATTGGTATGATTACGCAGGACACCTCGCTGCTGCACCGCTCAATCCGTGAAAACCTGCTTTATGGTCGTCCCGACGCCAGCGAAGAGGAGCTGCAGCTTGCGATTCACCGCGCCCGCGCCGATGAGTTTATCCCGCTGCTCTCCGACTCACTGGGCCGCACCGGGCTGGACGCGCACGTGGGCGAGCGCGGCGTGAAACTGTCGGGCGGTCAGCGTCAGCGTGTGGCGATAGCCCGCGTGCTGCTGAAGGATGCGCCGGTTCTGATCATGGATGAGGCCACCTCGGCGCTCGACTCCGAAGTGGAAGCGGCGATTCAGGAGAGCCTGGAGTCACTGATGCAGGGCAAAACCGTTATCGCCATCGCGCACCGCCTGTCGACCATCGCGAAGATGGATCGGCTGGTGGTGCTGGATAAAGGCGGCATTGCCGAGATGGGCAGCCATCACGAGCTGCTGGCGCAAAACGGCCTCTATGCCCGCTTGTGGCAGCATCAGACCGGCGGTTTTGTCGGCATCGATTAATCGCCGCGTCGATAGGGTAAGGCGTCGCGGGCTTCTTCCGCCCAGCCGCGCACGCCTTCCCGCTCCTGCACCAGAAAATCTGCCACGGCATCGCGCAGGCCGGGATGCAGCAGATAGTGCCAGGAGTGGGTAATCTGCGGCTCAAAGCCGCGCACCAGCTTATGCTCGCCCTGCGCGCCGGCATCAAACCGCGTCAGCCCCTCATCAAGGGCCAAATCCATTCCCTGATAGAAACAGGTTTCGAAGTGCAGCCGGTCAAACTCCGCCAGACAGCCCCAGTAGCGGCCATAGAGCGCGTTGCTGTCCCGCAGATAAAACGCCATGGCGGCCGGTTGCTGCTGTAAACGGGCGATCACCACCACAATATTCTGCGGCATGCGTTCCGCCAGCAGGCTGAAGAAGTCACGCGTCAGATAGGGACGCTGACCGCGCACCGCATAGGTGTTGGCGTAACAGGTGTAGACAAAATCCCACTGATCTTCGCGCAGCTGGTAGCCCAGGTAGCGGTCAAACTCAAAGCCGCTCTGCATCACCTGCTCACGCTCTTTACGCAGCTGTTTGCGCTTGCGCGACATCAGCGAATCCAGGAAATCCTGAAAATCGCGGTAGCCACGGTTATGCCAGTGATACTGACAGCCGAGCCGGGAGAGCCAGTCGGGCTGATCGGCCAGCAGCTGGTTAGCCTGCGCATCGGTAAAGTTGATATGTGCCCCGCTTAAGCCCTGCTGTAACAGGCTCTCAGGCAGGGCCGACAGCAGTTGCGCTGCGGCAGCGGTTTCGCCCAGCAGGCGCGCACCGCTGACCGGGCTGAAGGGGATCGCGCCCAGCCATTTCGGGTAGTAGCGGATCCCGGCGCGCTGACTGGCATCCGCCCAGGCGTGATCAAAGACGTACTCGCCCTGTGAATGGCGTTTGCGGTAGCCTGGCAGCGCGGCGCGGGTCACCCCCTCCTCCCGCCATAGCAGATGATCGGGCTGCCAGCCCGCCTCTAACCGCACGCTGCCGCTCTGTTCTAACGTGAGCAGAAAGGCGTGGCGCAAAAAGGGCTGGTCATCAGGCAACAGCGCATCCCACTCGGCGGCCGGGATCGCCGCCAGTGACGTCAGGTGAATCAGCGACATGAATTACTCCAGAGAACGTCGGGCAGAGAGTCAGTCAAGCAGGTTTTCCGCGCCAGCGAAAGGGTTAAGGCACGCAAAGTGAAGGCTGCATCAGCGGAGCACAGCTTCTATACTGCGACTTTATCTCCACAGGACACCGCCATGGATCGACTCGATTGTGACCGGATGTTTGTCACGGTGCTGGAAACCGGCAGCTTTTCTGCGGCGGCGTTACGTCTCGGCACCAGCAGCAGTCAGGCTTCCAAGCTGGTTTCAAAGCTGGAGCAGCGGCTCGGCGTCCAGCTGTTTAAGCGCAGCACGCGCGCCCTGTCACCCACCGATGTCGGGCGCAGCTATTATGAGCGGGTCAAAAACCTGCTCGATGCGTTTGAGACGCTGGATGCCAGCGTGCGTGAAAGCGCTACGACGCCTACCGGCAGGCTGAAAATCAGCGCCCCCGGCTCCTTTGGTACTGTGGTGTTGTCTGAGGTGCTGGTGGCGTTTGCCCGGCGCTATCCGCTGATTGAACTGGATGTCAGCTTTTCAGACCGGTCCGTCAACATCGTCGATGAAGGCTTTGATATGGCGATCCGTATCGGCACCCTCAGCGACAGCAGCCTGGTCGCGCGCAAGCTGGGTGAGGTGCATGTGCGCATCGCCGCCTCGCCGGTCTATCTTGAGCAGTTTGGCACGCCGCAGCACTGGCGCGAGATGCCCCAGCATCAGTGCATCATCGACACCAATTTTCGCGATCCCTGGCACTGGCCGTTTGCCGGCGGCGGCGGCGGCGAGATTGTCACCGTACCGGTCCGCGGGCGTCTGCGCTTCGCCAACACCGAAGCCTGCCTGCAGGCCGCGATGGCCGGACTGGGCATTGCGCGGCTGCCCGGTTTTATCGCAGCTCCCGCGCTGCAACGCGGTGAGATTGTCCGGCTGCTGGAGAATTTCGACACGCCACCGCTTGGCCTGTTTGCGGTTTATCCGCCCGCCCGTCATCTGGCACACCGGGCGCGCCTGCTTATCGACTTCCTGGTGAGTCACTTTACCCGTTTTCCGCCCGCGTAATTTCTTCCAGAATGGAAGAAATGATTGTCTTTATGACCGGATTATCAGCCGTTTAGTCATCAGTTAAGCTGCTTCTCACATTACAGAGGAGTCGCGCGATGTTAGTAGAAGGCAAATGGAGTAGTGACTGGCACCCGGTGCAGTCGACCGATAAACAGGGCGGATTTGTCCGTCAGACGTCCGGTTTCCGGGATTTTATCAGCAGCGATGGCTCCACTGAATTTGCGGCAGAAGCGGATCGCTACCACCTCTATGTGGCGCTGATCTGTCCGTGGGCGTCGCGCGCGTTAATTGCCCGCAAGCTCAAAGGGCTGGAGTCGCTGATTAGCGTGACGGTGGTTGAACCGCAGCTCGGTGCCCAGGGCTGGCGCTTTGGCAATTTTCCCGGCGCACAGCAGGACCCGCTGAATCACGCGCAGTACCTGCATGAAATCTATACCCGCGTCGCGCCCGATTACACGGGCCGGGCCACCGTGCCGGTCTTGTGGGACAAGAAAACCGGCACCATTGTCAGCAACGAGTCCGCTGACATTGTGCGTATGTTTAACAGCGGCTTTGGCGATCTGGCCGATAACCGCATCGACCTCTATCCCGCCGCGCTGCGCCCGGAGATTGATGCGCTGAATGAGAGTCTCTATCCGCGTCTGAATAATGGTGTCTATCGCGCCGGGTTCGCCACCACATCGATCAGCTACCAGCAGGCCTTTAATGACGTCTTCAGCCAGCTCGACGAACTGGAAGCCCTGCTCAGTGATGGTCGCACCTTCCTGCTGGGTGAACGGCTGACTGAAACCGATATTCGCCTGTTCGTCACCCTGATTCGCTTTGACGTCGCCTATCATGGCCTGTTCAAATGCAACCTGCGCCGGATACGCGACTATACGCTGCTGAATCGCTATCTTAAGAGCATGCTGTCAGTCTCCGGCGTGCGTGAGACGGTCAGCATCGATCATATCAAACAGGGTTACTACTCAATCAAGGCACTGAACCCGAACGGGATCGTTCCGGCAGGCCCGGATCTGAGCGAGTACGGCCTATAAAGGAGCAATAATGGCAAAAGCACTGGTAATTTTTCTGCATGGCGTAGGCAGTAACGGCGACGATCTGGCACCGATTGGCCGTCACTGGGCGACGCTGTTGCCGGATGTGATTTTTGCCTCACCCAATGCGCCCGAACGTTTTACCGCCGGTTTTGGCTGGCAGTGGTTCAGCCTGGAGGAGGTGACGCCAGAGAACCGGCCAGGTCGGGTACGGGCCGCGCGGGCGGCGTTTGACGCGACCCTCAGCGACGTTATCGCACAGCACGGCTTCGCCGACCGCTGGCAGGATGTGGTGCTGGTCGGCTTTTCACAGGGGTCGATCATGGCGCTGGATGCGCTGGCATCTGGCCGTTATCCGCTGGCGGGCGTGGTCGCCTTTTCGGGTCGTCTGGCGGCTGACGGTGAACTGACGCCACAGCCTCATCTGCCCGCGCTGCTGATCCACGGCCAGGCCGATGAGGTGATCCCGTGGCAGGAGAGCGAATCTGCCGCAGCACGACTCAGGGCCGCATTGGTGCCGGTAGAAGCGCGATTTGAACCCGCCACCGGCCACACCATCTCCGCTCAGGGTGCCATGCATGCCGCCGCGTTTATCGCGCAGTGCTTACAGGATTAACCCCAGCAGCGCTTTAATGCCTGCCAGGCATGACGGGCAGCGACCTCAGGCGGCAGGCGTTTCAGCGCATCATTAAAGACTTCAATGCCCACCGGGCCCTGATAGCCCGCGCTTTTGAGCTTATCGACAAAGCGTTCAATGTCGATAATGCCATCGCCGGGCAGCAGACGCTGATGCTTTGCCATCGCCATCAGGCTCTGCTTATCCTGCGCGGGAACGGCGGCCATGTCACACAGCTGTACTTCATAAATGCGATCGGCTGGAATACCGTCCAGCTGTGAGGCGTCGCCGCCCAGTGCGCAGATATGGAACAGATCGACCACCAGCCCGATATTGGGCTGATCGAGCCGCTGCAATCGCTGCCACGCCAGCGGCAGGGTGTTATCCACGCTGCACCAGGCCATCGGCTCATACATAATGCGCATGTTGTAGCGCGCAGCTTCAGAGGCCATCCAGCGCAGGTCATCATCAATCTGGTCGGCGCAGCAATCCTCGCGGGTGCTGGCCGGCGCCTGAATGGTGTCGCAGCCCAGCGCCTGGGCAATCTGAATAAACTGGCGCAGCTCTTCGCGCTTCTGTCCGCGCAACGCGCTGGGTGCCCCGGTGAAATCGCGCAGCACCTGGAGATTGGTAAAGCCAGGTCCCTGCCGGGCAGCGATCTGAGCCAGTGCCGCCGCGCCGCCCTCGCACGCCTCGACATCCTCGCGCCAGATCTCCACCTGATCGAAACCGGCGTCATGCGCCGCCTGGAGCTTCTGGCCGGGTTCACCGCTTAACAGCACCAGGTTAAGGAATGTGGGGTTAGTTCGCATTGCTCGGCTCCTTAATCGTCCGGAATAATCGGTGACGTTCAGCTTCTGCGCCCGTTCATGCGGGATGGTCGGGCGTAAAACCTGAAACAGTATCTACCTCTTAAGGAGTATGACAAGCGCCGCTTAGCCGGATCAGCCCAGCATCGTGACCAGTGCGAAACCGGCAAACGCCATCAGCAGCGAACCGATCACATGCACCAGCGCGCTGGTCATCGCCCAGAAATAGTTCCCTGATTGTAGCAACCCCATTAATTCCGCCGTAAAAGAGGAGAAGGTGGTCAGCCCGCCGCACAGTCCGGTGACGATCAGCAGTTTCCAGATCGGGTCGATGTCGGGATGGCGAACAAACCAGGCCATCGCGCCGCCGATCACCAGACCGCCGATCAGATTCACCAGCAGCGTGCCCGGCGGCAGATTGGGAAAGAGCGCATTAAAGCGCATCGCAAAGAGCCAGCGCAGTACACAGCCGGCAGAGCCGCCGATCATCACAGCCAATAACGGTTTCAACATGTCTTGCTCCTGATTGCAGATTGACGCCGGGCTGAGGGGGAAAGGCAGAGATAAACTGCGCCTGACACCTCAGCTCCCGCGAAAGGATTAAGTGTCAGGCGTCATCAGCCGGTGTAAAGCCCACCGGCGGTTGGGAAAGGTGGCACGCCATCACCTTGAGCCGGTGATAATACGACGCCCGTTTCAGGCTGGCAACAGTGAGGTCATGGCGGCTGAAAACCTTGACGCGCACGCCACAGACGGAGTAATGCTGATGGTTTACAGCCTGTTGCGGAGACCCTATGCGTACCCTGATTTTTGATACCGATATTGGCGTGGATGACGCCTTTGCGCTGGCTTATGCGGCGCGGACGCAGCATCTGCTGGGGATTACCACGGTCTTCGGCAACGTGGCGGTGGGTCAGGCGGTGAAAAACGCCCGACTGTTTTGCGGGAAAATGGCGATTAACGCGGAGGTCTATCGCGGCTGTTCACGACCGCTGGCGCTGCCACCCTCTGCGCCTGCCAGACTGCACGGTGAAGATGGGCTGGGCGATGCGTTTGATAATGCGTGCAGCAAACAGGCGCCGGGCGCGGTGCAGTTTATTATCGACAGCGTGCGGGCGCAGCCGCATCAGATCACCCTGGTGGCGATTGGTCCGCTGACCAATATCGCCACGGCCATTAATCAGGCGCCGGATATTATTCCGCTGGTGAAAGAGCTGGTGATCATGGGTGGCGCATTTGGCACCGACGGGCACAGTGGCAACGTGACGCCCTTCAGCGAATTTAATATCTGGAAAGATCCGCATGCTGCCGATCAGGTGCTCGCCTCGGCGCTGAACGTGGTGGTGATCCCGCTGGATGTCACGCACAAGGTGCTGATCAGCGGCGATGAGGTTCAGCGTCTGAATCAGCCGGTGCTGAGTGCGATCTGTCGCCCTTACCTGGCTTACAGCCTGCAGAAAGAGGGGTTCGAGGGTATGGCGCTGCACGACACCCTGGCGGTGGCGTGGCTCATTCTGCCACAGGCGTTTACCCTGACCGAAAGCCCGCTGCGGGTGATCACGGAGGGCATCGCCTGCGGTCAGACGGTGCGTAAGCTGAGCGCGCTGGCCTCCCGCCAGGATCCCTTTAACGGCCTGCCCGCCCAGCGTATCGCACTTGGCGTGGATGCTGACGCGGTGCGGGCGCACTTCTTTCAGACCCTCACCGCGCCCTGAACCACGCGAACCGACTGGCCGCGTTACCGGTCGAAATGAATCACGCCTTTGATCAGCTCGCGGTTGTTGATGATTTGCGCCTCAAAGGTTTCATCCAGCGTGGAGAAGGCCAGATGGTGATTCAGCATCATTTCGGCGCGCAGCTGGCCGCTGGCCATCAGCGCACGCACCCGATCGAAATCTTCACGGGTGGCGTTGCGGCTGCCCATCAGGGTGGTCTCTTTTTTATGGAATTCACTGTCCGGGATCACCAGATCGCCTTTGTGCAGGCCGACATAAACGATAGTGCCGCCGTGTCGCATCAGGTTGACCGCATTGTTCATCGCCGCCGGGCTGCCGGTGGCGTCGATCACCTTCAGCGCCAGACGGCCACCAAACTCCTCGCGCAGCGCGCTGTAAAACGCTTCATCAGCCGGATTCAGTGCCGCCAGGCCGAGCTGGTCAGCAACATGCTGGCGACGAAATTCGCTGGTATCCGCCACCACCACCTGCGCGCCGCTGGCGGCGGCGATAGCGGCAACACCCAGCCCAATCGGTCCGGCACCCACCACCAGCACCTGCTCATCCGCCACGATTGCGGCACGACGCACTGCATGGGCGCTGATGGCAAACGGCTCAATCAGCGCAGCCGCTTCCGGCGCGACATCATCCACCGCCAGCAGCGTGCTGACCGGCACGCTCAGGTAGTCGCAGAACCCGCCATCCTGATGCACACCAATCACTGAGATCTGCTCACAGCAGTTGGTCTTGCCGCTCTGGCAGGCGTCACAGCGCAGGCAGGAGATGTAGGGCATTAACGCTACCCGCTGGCCCGGCTGAAAGCTCTCCGCACCACTTCCCGGCGCCACGACTTCGGCACAGATTTCATGGCCCAGCACCCGTGGATAGCTGAAGAATGGCTGATTACCGGACCAGGCGTGGATGTCGGTGCCGCAGATTCCCGCGGTAAGGATTTTAATCAGTACCTCGCCAGCGGCGGGCGTGGGGATATCGCGGGTGGCCCATACCATCTTACGTGGTTCAGCGATGACCAGTGCTTTCATTGTTGTCATGGTGATTCTCCGGTTGTCCTGCAGGCAGTTATGGCGAATCCTGCACGCGCTGCGGTGTTCGTTTGCGGGAAGTGTGAAGCACCGCGATTTTTTTGGGCTTTGAATGGTTTTTAATGCATAAAAAACCGGAGAGTGAGATGAGCCGCAGCCAGAATTTGCGCCAGAACGTCATCAACCAGATGCTGGAAAGCATCGCTCAGCACCATATTCGTTCACCGCTGCCGCCCCAGGCGGCACTGGCGGAAATGTTTAATATCAGCCGGACTACGGTGCGCCACACCCTGCACTATCTGCATCAGTGCGGCGTGCTGGATAAGGTGGATCAAACCTGGGTTATCGTGCGCGATCCGCGCGAAGATGACGGTTTTAGCGCGTTAACGCCGCCGATTGAGCAGCAGGCCAGCCACTTTGAGCAGATGTTTTTTAATATGATTAATCAGCGGCAGCTGGTGCCCGGCGATACCTTCAGCGAGCTGCAACTGGCGCAGCAGGTGAAAGTCAGTCCGGTGGTGGTGCGCGAATTCCTGCTGCGCTTTATGCGCTATGACCTGCTGGAGCCGGTCAGACGCGGCCAGTGGCGGATGAAAAAATTCACCCAGGATTACGCCGAGAAGCTGTTTGAACTGCGCGAGATGCTGGAAACCCACGCCCTGAGCCGCTTCCTGAATCTGCCCGCAGGCGACGAGCGCTGGGTTCAGGCGCGGGATCTGCTGGATCGTCACCGATCGATGCGCGACACCATCGCCAGCAACTATCGCCACTTTGCCGCGCTGGATCGTCAGATGCATTCGCTGATTTTATCCGCCGCCAACAACCCATTTTTCAATCAGTCGCTGGAGATTATCTCGGTGATCTTTCACTCGCATTATCAGTGGGACGAGAGCGACCTCAAGCAGCGAAATATTGTGGCGCTGGAGGAGCATATGGCGATTCTGACCGCGCTGATTGGCCGTCAGGATGTCGACGCCCTCTGTGCATTACATAATCATCTGGCGACCGCTAAAACCTCGATGGTGCGCTCAATCGGTCAGTACAATTAAAAACCGATTAAAAACCACAAAGCATTAGCTCCCGCACGATTCAGAAACATCTTTGCAACATCCTTAACCCTTTGCTCTTAGTCTCGACTGCAACGTCACGGCGGCCTTTTGCCGCTGCGCGCAGACCCCTTCTCACCATAACGATAAGTACCCAGTTTCGGGAGAGTGCAATGGAAAAGACTTCAGTAACCGGCCGCGACAGCGCAGCTGGCGACACGCCATCAGACCAGGATTTCGTGCCGATGCGCAGCGACGTGGTACGTTCACCGCGTATCCGCAAGATTCAGATCACGGCGATGCTGCTGTTGCTGTTCGCCGCCATCATCAACTATCTGGATCGCAGCTCGCTGTCGGTCGCGAATATGACCATCCGCGAGGAGATGGGGCTGAGCGCCACCGAAATCGGCTTCCTGCTCTCCGCCTTTTCGCTGGCTTACGGCCTGGCGCAACTGCCGTGCGGCGCGCTGCTGGATCGTAAAGGGCCGCGCATTATGCTCGGCATTGGCATGTTTATCTGGTCGCTGTTCCAGGCCGCCTCTGGCCTGGTGCATAACTTTACCCAGTTCATCCTGGTGCGCATCGGCCTCGGCATTGGTGAAGCGCCGATGAACCCGTGCGGCGTGAAAGTGATCAACGACTGGTTCAACATTAAAGATCGCGGCATGCCGATGGGGATGTTCAATGCGGCTTCGATGATTGGACTGTCGGTGGCTCCGCCGATTCTGGCGGCGATGATGCTGGTGATGGGCTGGCGTGGCATGTTTGTCACGATCGGTATCCTCGGCATGTTCCTCGCTATCGGCTGGTATATGATCTACCGCGACCGCGACAACAACACCCTGAGCGCTGAAGAGATCCACTATCTGCAGGCGGGCAGCGTCGCCTCGCGTAAAGAGCCGATCAGCTTCAAAGAGTGGCGCGGCCTGTTTAAGCAGCGCACCATGTGGGGAATGATGATTGGCTTCAGCGGCATCAACTACACCGCCTGGCTCTATATCGCGTGGCTGCCGGGCTATCTGCAGTCGACCTATCATCTCGATCTTAAAAGTACCGGCCTGCTGGCAGCGATTCCGTTCCTGTTCGGTGCGGCGGGCATGCTGCTGAATGGCTATGTGGTCGACTCGCTGGTACGTCGCGGCTTTAACGCGGTGAAAACCCGCAAAGTCTGCATCGTCAGCGGGATGCTGCTGTCCGCCGGCTTTACCGCCGTGGTGACCCGCGCGACCGACACCACCAGCGCCGTAACGCTGATTGGGATGGCGCTGTTCTGTATCCACTTCGCCGGAACGTCGTGCTGGGGATTGATCCACGCCAACGTCACCGCCCGTATGACAGCGTCTGTCGGCAGCATCCAGAACTTCGCCAGCTTTATCTTCGCCTCGTTCGCGCCGGTCATCACTGGCTGGGTGCTCGACACCACCAAATCGTTCAGCATGGCGCTGATGATTTGTGCCTGCGTGACGCTGGTTGGCGCACTCGCCTACCTGCTGCTGGTGCGCCAGCCGATCACCGACGGCGAATAATCACGGCTGACGGCGCGACTGCTACGTCAGCGCCGTCAGGGTGACCCCATATTTCGCACCATAACGCTGAATACCCGTCATCACCTTCTCCGCGCTCAGCGCGGGTGGAGGTGGCAACAGCGGTGCCCGTTCACGCAGCGCCGAGTCGAAACGGGCAAACGTCGCGAAATCACGCGGGAAACGTTCTTCATCCACGCCAATGAATACGCCTTCATCACGTGCATGGGAGAGCAGCGCCCGCCAGCGGTCAATCTCCGCCAGCCCGATACTGTCGGTGCCGTGAGAAAAGAGCATCATGTCGATGTTGCGGAACGGCGGCTGTTTTTCCAGGAAGCGTTGCAGGGCCGCGGCCGAAGGCTCGGTGCAAAAGACCAGCCAGAATGGGATGGCGTGCTGATGCATGCTGCACCACGGGTCCATCAGCAGGAAGCTGTCCACCGTCAGCCGGGTCGGTAAAATTCCCGCCGCCAGATACCAGTCGCGGTAGATCTCTGCCACCACATAGCTCATCGCCTCCGGATCTTCATAACGAATCTCCATCAGCTTCCAGTTCTGAGCTTCCGCCAGTTTTTTCAGCGGCGAAATCAGATAACCATCCAGTCCCCACTCCGCTTCCGGCACGTGGTCAGTAATGGCCGGCGGCGTCCAGCGCTCGCGATCGATGCCATAGCGTGCCAGATATTCCGCCACCCGCGGGCCACCCTGTAAGTACTCTTTTTCGGTTGCGCCGCCGAGCGCACCAAACTGGAAAAACGAGCGGTCGCTGGTGCGGGTTACCGGCCACTGTCGGGTACAATGATTGATAAACAGCGTTGATCCGGCGGGCAGACTTCCCATCAGGAATTCGTTGAAGGCCAGCGGCAGTTCGCGCAGTTTTAGCCGGAAGTAGCGCATCTGATCGAGCATCAACCGATCCTGATTCGGGTCCTGCATATGGTGCACCGCCAGCCGTGGCCAGGCAGCCAGCAGCGCGGCAGCAATCTCTTTGCCCTGCTCAAAGCTGGTCTGTGCATCATCGGGATCGTTATTCGCGGCCCGCACCGGGCAAAGAAAAGTCTGGGGCAACCAGGGCACACCCATCGCCGCCGCCAGATGCACCAGTGCACCGTTCGATGAACCGATAAAGGCCGCCGGATAATCCTGTTGCGGGTATTCACTCACCATCCATTCGGCGATCCCTTCCACATCCAGTTCACCCGCCTGGCGCAGGCTGATGCCTTCTGCCATGCCGCCCAGCGCATAGCCCCACTCACGCAGCCCGGTCGGTAGCCGGTTCAGTGAGGGCAACAGGCGATCCAGCGTCGGTGACTGGCTGGGGCTGGCAAAGGGGCGGTCGTGCAGCGCATTGGCCAGCGCAAGCAGCATGGCAGCAGCAGAGTCAAAGCGGGCAATCCCTCTTGGTGGTTTACTCATGTTGATCCTCCTGCTGGATACGTGCCAGGAACGGGCGGATGGCGTGACAGAAACTCCACGGGTAGACGTAGTGCAAAGTGTGCGTCCCGTCGCGTAATGTCAGTCGTTCACTGCGCGGCATCAGGGCGGCGAGTTCATCCAGCCAGCGGGCCGGACAGACGGGATCGCGCGAGCCCCGCAGCAGCAACGTGGGTGCGTTAATGTAAGTAAGGCGATGCTCAATGCGGTCGCGCATCATGGCGCGCAGGGTACCGAAGGCGCGCCGCAGGCCCGCTTTGGCGTAATCGATTCGGGCCAGTGGCCCCGGTGGACGACGGGATTCCAGGCGGCCATTACGCCAGTCGCGCCAGAGCTGACGCGGCAGACTGCGGGCATGACGATCCACCGTCGGCCCCTGCAGCACCAGTCCCGCTACAGCCTGTGGATGTTTCACCGCCAGCGCGGCCAGAATCTGGCAGCCAAACGAATTGCCGACCCAGATAGCGCGCTGGAAACCGTTATGCTGTAACCACAGCCACAGCGCATCCGCCAGCTGATCCACCGACATGATCGGCGCAGAAGGGGGCAGTGTGCTGGCGCCAAAACCGGGCAGATCCGGCACCAGCACGTGATAGTCGCGCCCCAGCGCCAGCGCCAGTGGCTCCATCGCCCGGCCCGACATCACCAGACCGTGGATTAACACGACCGGCAGTCCCTGAGCCTCATTGGGCGTAACGCGGGTAAACATGCGCCAGTCACCAATCTGCTGATAATAACCGGCCAGACCGGCGTGATGACTGTTCGGCGACACCGGCGGCGTCTCCTTAAGTTGCCGCCAGCGTTTCATACCCCATAACGTGGCCGCCACACCCAATCCAACACCTGCCACAATCGCTGCCTGTTTTCGTCGATGCTTCTGGATCATCCGCTGCTCCTGGTTTGGGGAGAATAATTCAGTGTAGGTCGGGATCAGGCAGCAGGCGGGTTATCCGCGCGATGGTGTGAAAAAGTATGGGGTTTCGCCTAAGAAGACGCTGGCATTGCGGGTGATGAACTCTGGCGGGAGATCTGTCTGGTGTAAGCGGGAAGGCAATGACGGCAGTGAATGATGTGTGTACGCTGTGAGCGAGAAGCAGACATGAGAGATATAATTAATCCGCCATGAGAATCTCAGATTCCCAGGACTTATTAACCCGGTGAATGACGCCATTAAAAGGGAGACAGGGTGGCAATCGATCACAACGGCTTTATTGCCCTGCCAGAAACCAATAAATTGCAGCCAGAGTTCCGGAATATTGTTGCACAGGTCGTGGCAAAGCTAATCCAAAGTTTTCCTGAGCTTATACATAGCCTTTATTTGTATGGCAGTGTGGCTGAAGGCCGGGCAAAAATCGGGAAGTCCGATCTGGATATAACAGTCATATTTAGCGTTGATCCCGGCGAAGTGGCTAAATTTCAACTCACTGAAATACAACGTAAAATTGAAAAAAATAATCCTGTTGTCAGTAAAGTCGATTTTGATTGTGGTCTGTTACAACAGGTAGTGCATCCGGATAATCTGCTTAGCTGGGGATACTGGCTCAAACATCACTGTGTCTGCGTTTATGGAGAGGACCTGAGTCAACGATTCCAGGCATTTAAACCTTCAAAAGAAATCGCGGTAGCAGTGAATGGTGACTTCCTGCCGGTGCTGGAAAAATTAATAACTCAAATGCAGTTATCTGCTGACGAAAATAAAAAGTTGCAGCTACAGCGTGCTGCTGCACGAAAGGCAATCAGAGCAACCAATATTCTTCGAAGTGAACATGACAAAGAGTGGCCTGAAACACTCGAGGAGTATCGCTTTACATTCAATGCCCGATATCCAGCGTTAGCAAAAGAAATGGATGACTTGCTGGTAATCAGTAATACGCCTCAGGGGAGCATCGCTGATTTCAAAAAGCGCGTTATGGCTTTTGCCCGATGGCTTAACGTAACATTTCATTACGGGCAGGGCTTATGAAGAGAGGATTAACATCGGGGTGGACGAATAAACGCGGAGCAGGTTAACGGATCAGAAATAATACGAATTTCAGGCAATAAAAAACCCGCACTGGGCGGGTTTATTTTATTATCAGCAGAGCTTATCTGCTCAGACTTATGTCTTCATCGCTATTGTAGGCGTCGCTGA
Source organism: Pantoea sp. Fr-CA_6 (assembly GCF_024520895.1). Classification (NCBI taxonomy): domain Bacteria; kingdom Pseudomonadati; phylum Pseudomonadota; class Gammaproteobacteria; order Enterobacterales; family Erwiniaceae; genus Pantoea; species Pantoea sp. Fr-CA_6. Next base: position 32,970 of record NZ_JALNPO010000017.1, read on the forward strand.
TAATGAGCGCGGCTTACAGCGCTGTGACGTTGCCAGCTGCAGGGCCTTTAGCGCCATTTTCAATGGTGAAGGAGACTTTCTGACCTTCATCAAGCGTTTTGTAGTTATCACCCTGGATAGCAGAGAAATGTACGAATACATCTTTGCTGCCGTCATCGGGAGTGATAAAGCCAAAACCTTTATCTGAATTAAACCATTTTACTAAACCAGTCATTTTGTTAGACATAGATATTTCCTTAATCGATTAGCCACTAAGAGCGGCGAAGATGGCCTGTAGTTAGAGATTTACTTATTGGGCACTTAGGAGGAGGCTCTCGAAGAAGGATATCTGTGGATAACACTTGAACTGAGGACTACTTTACTAAAACTGCTTTCATAAGGTCTGTGTTCCAAACCGATGACGCATTAAGACATAGCGATAATAATTTAGCAATGTATATGTTTATTTATTTTAACCATTTAAACGCTCAGATGGCTGAATGGCTGTTTTATTTTGACTGCTCAGGAAGTGCTTCAGGCTCCGCGGTGTGCGAAGAGGAGCAGGCTAATCCTGTCATAATGACGGTGCCGATTTAACGTTGATGCTTAACAATAAACAGAGCCTGTAATGTCACATCGCCTAAAAATTTCCGCACGGCCAGCGAAGCGCTGTCACCGCCCTCTTCATCTGTGAGCTTTACCTGCTGCATATCGTACGCCCGGCTCTTCGGTATCTTTCATCCTGATACCGGTCAGTATCCGGACGACCTGCCCGCCCTCACCCCGCATCTGAAATGCTGGAGGTTTGCCACCCGCCTCCATTCTGGTGCAGAAGCAGCCTGCCGCGATGAGCGAGAAGCGGGCTAAACCCTACCTGTCCGCCCATTTTGGGCATGCTGACTGTCTCAGTGACCGTGAACGGTCAATCCTACGAGCCGGATAACAACAGGACGGACAACCAGTATGCAAAAGAAAGCCGCTGGCATGGCGACACGGTAAGCATTCATCACATTTTTCATGTAATGAGGCCCCATTCCGAATTCGGCTAACGTGATGACCAGACTCATCAGGAACGCCATGATGATCGCCATATAAAGCGCAAATATGTAAGGTGTCGTGCGCACCGGCAAGCGGGTTCGTAAGGTTTTTTTTGTTGCAGCATCAGTCATCTGAATATCCTGTTTAACAAAAGTAGATAAGACTGTGGCTAACTTAACAAGCTTATGCGGGGGGTTGTAGAGCGGTTATGCTTTAATCATTATTAAGTAAAAGTGACGAATTAACGGTTGAGGATACGATGGACATTTTAGGGCTGATTAGCACTTTTATTCGCGTGGTGGAAAACGGCAGTATTGCAGCGGCGGCACGCGCTAAAGGTATGAGTCCGGCAGCAGTCAGCCAGAGTCTTTCCCGTCTTGAAGCGCATCTGGGCGTGCGACTGCTATCGCGCACCACCCGCAGCATGACCTTAACGGAAAACGGTAAACGCTATTTCGAGAAAGTCCGTCACATCCCACATGATATCGAACTCGCCTCTCAGGCTGCTGCGAATGAAACCAAACCACAGGGGCCACTTTGTATCGCTACGACAGCCGCGTTTGGTCGGTACGTTCTGGCTCCCCTTATGCCCGCTTTCAAAGCGTCTTTCCCCGATATAGATATTGAACTGATCAGTACCGATCGCAACGTCGATCATCGCCTGGAAGGCGTCGATGTCAGTATCCGCATCGAAGCACAGCTGAATGATCAACTGATCGCCAGAAAAATTGCATCGTTACCCTTTATATTCTGTGCGGCTCCCGCTTACCTTGATCGCGCTGGTACGCCTCAGACGCCTGGAGAACTTAGCCAGCACGCCTGCCTGGTTTTCCGCTATCCCACCGACAGACGGTTTCTGCCATGGACGTTTATGGTCAACGGACAGCCTGTTAATGCAAAACTCAACCCCAGTTTTATCAGCGATGATATTGATATCATCGCCAGAATAGCCGTAAACGGCGGCGGCATTGCCCGTCTGGCAAGTTTTGTTGCTCAGCCACTGATAGACAGCGGTCTGCTAAGGCCTTTGGCCTGGTCAGGTCACAGTGGCGAGAGCACCATTGAGTCCCTGCCGATGAATATTTATGCCTGTGTCACCGAACGTTCGGCACTCAATTCGAAAGTACGGACATTTATTGAATTTTTGGCCGATGCGATTTAAGACAGGAGCGTTTTTGCCGGGCGAAAATTGACGCATTTTTCTGCTTATCCACCCGCAAAAGTAACTCACCGCTGCCGGTCGTGGTGATACGAAAAGCGGCCCTTTTGACGATGTGCAGAAAGGATATAAGTACGCTTTGAGAAGGGGTTTAACGCGTTGAGATTGGGATCCAAAAGTATCTGGCAGTCAGTAAAAACTGCCAGAATTGAGGAATAAAAAGTCGTTATCAGTCGCTAATTCTGATGACGATTTTGCCAAATGCACCACGGGAGAGATGCCGGAAGGCTTCAACCGCCTCATTAAAGCTGTAAACCTGTTCAATGACGGGCTTGATATTATGTTTATTGAGGAACGGATTCATCCGATCAAACGAGGAGCGTGGTGCAACCGCAATGCCCCGGATTTTTGTCTGACGGAAAATTAACGGCATCAAATCAAGTTGTGCTGTCTGGCCGGTCAGAAATCCTACCTGAGCAATCGTACCGGCAACTTTTGTCGCAGCAATTGACTGATTGATGCCATTGCCCCCGGCGACATCTATCGTTACGTCAGCGCCTTTACCATCAGTCATTTCAAGCACTTTTCTTTCCCACTCAGGGTATTTTTTATAGTTAATCCCTTCATCTGCTCCCAGTGATTTAATGCGCTCAAGGTTTGCATCGTTACTGGAGGTGGCAATGACACGTGCACCATAGGCATGCGCTATCTGAGCAGCGAAGACCGATACGCCACCGGTTCCCTGTACGAGCACGGTCTGACCGGGCTGCAGATTGCCGATATCCATTAGCGAGTACCATGCCGTAAGTGCAGCGATAGGAAGTGTAGAGGCTTCTTCATCGGTCATGCTGTCAGGCGCTTTAACTGCGCTGTCCTCATGAATAATCATGTATTCAGCCAGCCCGCCGGGTAACGGCATTCCAATACACCATGCTGGCTCATCGGCCGCAGGTTCACCCTCTAACCAGCGTGAATAGAGATGCGAGTTAACGCGATCACCCGTGCTAAAACGGGACACACCCTGCCCCGTGGCAACAACGGTGCCCGTGGCATCAGAGACAGGAATCAGTGGCTTTGGAACCAGATGAGGCTCATAAAAGCCCTCTACTATTGCCTTATCCCTGAAGTTCAGAGACACCGCGCCAACTTTAACCAGAAGTTCACCCGGACCGGGTACAGGCGTTTCCACCTCTTCAAGCTTTAAGTTTTCAAGGCCAAAATCTTTCAGTAACCATGCTTTCATTTTGTCATTTCCCATGTGTATGCATCGAATAGGGTGATGATAAAAAAAGCAGGCGGGCGTAAAAAGCCACGTAAAAGGACTTCAGTGTTACTGCAGGAGAAACAATCGGAATGAGATATAATCCGCAATACACTATTTCGGCAGGAATATTTTTTGCGGAGTTAAATGATGCGCTCGAACATGCTGGAATTGATGGATATTTTTGTTCACGTCGTTGAATTCCGTAGTTTCACCCGGGCCGCTGACGCCTTGCAGCTGCATCGCCCTGCGGTCAGTAAGTCCGTACAACAACTGGAAGACAAGCTTGGCGTTAAGCTATTGCACCGCACAACGCGCAGTCTGAGTGTGACCGTTGAAGGGGAGGAAATTTATCAGCGGGCTAAAACGCTGCTGAGTGATGCCAGCGATATAATGGCTTCTTACTCTTCAAATCAGCGACCTCGTGGCCAGCTGCGCATTGATGTTCCACTGGCGCTGGCACACAGTATCCTGATCCCACAATTAAGCGAGTTTCAGGCTTTATATCCTGAAATTGAAATAGTCTTAACCGCTTCAGATCGCCTGACCCATTTAATTACAGAAGGTGTGGACTGTGTTATTCGTCTCGGTGAGCTTGCTGATTCGAATTTTATTTCGCGCAGAATGGGCAGCCTGCAGATGGTCACCTGTGCAGCACCCTCTTATCTGGATAAATATGGCACTCCTTTAACGCCTGATGACCTTAAAGATCACAAAGCCATTTATTTTTTTAATGAACACAGTCGGGACGTCCAGGAATGGAAATTTGTCATGAACGGAGAAATTGTTTCACGGCATCCGGGAAGCAGCGTACGAGTTAACAATTCTGACGTCCTTCTTTCCTGTGGCGTGGCGGGCCTTGGCATGCTTCACGCATTATATACGGCATTAAAGCCCTGCCTCGAAACAGGCCAGCTGAAGGAAGTATTATCGGGTTATGCGACTGTGACGAAGCCGGTTTCAATACTCTACCCTGACAGACGCTATCTTCCGCCTAAGGTCCGGGTCTTTATCGAATGGTTTACTGAAATATTCAGGAAGAATCATCAGAGTTAACCGTGAATCTTAGCTTCGGCACAGGCAATCCCGTGACCCATTAAAAGTGCTTGTTTCCTGTTTAAGGTATGCCGCCGTTTTATCTGGCATCCGGAAATCTACCGGGCAGATTAGATCACTGCTGCAACGTCTTTTCTGGCTCAAAGTGACGCAAAACGGGAAAATCAGAAGGAGAGGAGTAGCAACAAACAGGATGCACCCGAAGTGCAAAAACGCGGGTTTAAATCAGCAGAAGCAAAGGCAGAAAAAGCAGAAAAGGTGATAATCACAGGTCGATCCCTGACCGCGATTATCGAGGGTTTCTTGCGGGGTGCTTAGTACATGGCACCCGGCGGTACGTGTTTGAACGTCTCAACGTAAGCGCGGAACACGTGTTTAAAAATACGTTTCATGGAACACCTGATTCAAATTTAGTTGAACATATACCGAAAAAGTATAGCTCCTGTGCGTTTTAACAGCAAATAAATTTGAACCAGATCACAAAAATGGCGGTTTTATGTGCAAAAGCCCTACGCGGTGTAGCCGAGATGCTGCAACAGAATGGTAGAGCCGACGGCAATCAGCACTACTCCACCCAGCACTTCCGCCCATTTGCCCAGGATCGGACCGATAAAGCGCCCGACTAATACGCCAGTCGTCGCCATCACCGTAGTGGCTGCACCAATGGTCAGCGCGGTAGTAATGATGTTCACCTGCAGGAAAGCCAGACCCACACCAACAGCCAGCGCATCCAGGCTGGTCGCGACGGCAGTTGTCGCCAGGACCATAAAGCCATGACTTTGCGGAGCTTCACAGGGTTCTGCAACAGCAGTCTGACGGAAGCCTTCCATCATCATTCGGCCACCCAGAAACGCCAGCAGGATGAAGGCGACCCAGTGATCCCACGCCATGATGTAACGGCTGGCGGCCAGGCCAAGCGCCCAGCCAATCAGCGGCGTCAGCGCTTCAATTGAGCCGAAAATCAGACCGGTACGCAGCGCTTCTTTAAAACCGGGACGATGCAACGTGGCACCTTTGCCCAGAGCAGCAGCAAACGCGTCCATCGACATGCCCAGCGCAAGAATTAAAGTGGCAATAAAGGTCATGATTTATTCACCTGGGGCGAAAAAGCGGCAATTCACGCTGAATTCACCACACAAAGTGTTCAGTTATGAAAAAGTGGGCGCAGTCTACCATGCAAACCCAAAGATAAAAAGACAGTAAAATCAGGGATTTAAGTATAGCAAAGGCTATAACTCTTATCATCCGCTATGAATCGCGCTAAGTCGATGGTAGCAAAGCATTTTCTGACCATTTCTCTGGCCATGTAGCATGCCGGATGCGCACGAAGCAGCGCGCCACCATTGAACCGTGTCGCCGTTTACCGGAAAATGCCGGGCTGATAAATATGGGATACCGGTTATGAATAACCCTTTTGAAACGTTGATCGTGCCTGGTGGCATTTTATTGCTGGGCTTTCTCTCGGCGCTGCTGCTGCCCGCGCCCGCCTTTAGCGTGACGGTAGCGCAGCATCTGTTGCAGATGTTCCATTTGCAGGACCTGAATCAGCTCTATACGGTGGTGTTTTGCGTCTGGTTTTTGCTGCTGGGCGCACTGGAGTTTTTTGTTATCCGTTTTGTCTGGCGTCGCTGGTTCAGAGGCTGACAGCCTGCGCATCGACCAGCGCTTTTAGCCGTTCGGCACTGCGCGCATAACCTTCACGTGGCAGATGGGCCGCCCCCAGTAACAGGCCCGCACCGCGCTGATCCGCCTGCTGATACCAGATCGACAGCGGCGACGGTGCCATGCCCCACTCCACCGCCTGCTGCGCAATCACCTGATCCGGTGAACCGGCGGGTAAACGGAGAATCACCGCCAGCCCGGCGCGTTGCAGGTCAGGAAAGTGAGGATGCAGCGCCGCGATCATCTGCTCCAGCCGCTCATGATAGACGCGCTTCATGCGCCGCAGATGCCGCATAAAGTGGCCATCCCGCAGAAATTCCGCCACCGCGTTGTGCAGCAATCCGGAGGAGGCAGGCGAAAGCAACGCGCAGACCTCACCGAATCGGGCCATCAGCGCGGGTGGCACCACCATAAAACCGAGACGCAGTTGCGGCGTCAGCGTCTTGCTGAACGTGCCGATGTGCAACACCCGCCCCTGGCTGTCGAGCGCGGCCAGTGCCGGCGCGGCGCGATTGCCGGGCTGAAGCTCGCCGAGATAGTCATCTTCGATAATCCAGCGCTGCGCGCGGCTGGCCCAGTTAAGCAGGGCATGCCGGCGTGCCAGGCTCATCGTCATGCCAAGCGGCGCCTGCTGTCCCGGTGTGACCAGCGCAAAAGCGGCATCCGGCGCGCGAGCAATCCCGGCCTCAACCTGCAACCCTTCGGCATCAACCGGCACGGCAACCGGCGTGACGCGCAGCGCTTCAACCGCGCGACGCGCCACCCAGAATCCGGGATCTTCCAGCCATGCTGTTTTACCCTGAAAATTCATCGCCAGCCCAATCAGTCCCATTGCGCCAGCATAGCCGCTGGTAATAATAATCTGGTCCGCCTGACAGCGCAGGCCGCGTGCCACCGCCAGGTAGGCCACCAGCGCCTGCCGCAACGCTAAGCTGCCGCGGGGATCGGGATAGCTGGCCGGTCTGCTGACCTGCAGGCGCGTCTGACGCTGCAGAATGCGCAGCCAGACTTTGGCCGGGAATGCATCGCTGGCAGGAATGCCCATCTGGAAGGTCAGCGGTGGCGCTTCATACTCCTCTGCACCCTCCAGCAGCTGGCGTTCAGCCTCGGCATTGACCGGTTTTAACGGCGGTAATGGGCTGACGAAGGTACCCGCCGCGCCTCTGGCCTGCAGAAACTGACCATCAACCAGCATGTCATAACTGGCGCGAACGGTGCCACGCGCCACGCCGAGCTGAGCGGCCAGATCGCGGCAGGAAGGCAGACGTGCGCCAGGTTGTAAACGACCTTCACCAATCGCCTGTTCGATCAGCTGGCGCAGTTGTTCACTGAGGCCACGTGACGCGCCGCGCTGCAGTGTCAGCGTGGAAAGCGGCGATGGACCAGTCAGACTCTCATTTTTTGGCACTTTATCTGCTCCATTGAAAGGCTGAAAATCGCCTTATCAACCCTGAATGAGGCAATAAGATGAGCGAACGTATCGATTTTCACAGTGCAGCACCGGCAGGCATGAAAGCGCTGGGCGGCGTATACAGTTATCTGGCACAAACCGATCTGCCGCTCACTTTACTGGAACTGCTGTTCCTGCGCATATCGCAGATTAATGGCTGTGCCTACTGCATTGATTTACATACCAAAGCACTGAATAAAGCGGGCATGGGCTGGGATAAGATCGTGCTGACCTCGGTCTGGCAGGAATCCGGTACGCTGTTCAGTGATAAAGAGAAGGCTGCCCTGTACTGGGCTGAATGCCTGACCCTGATTGCTCAGCAGGGTGCGCCAGACGACCGCTATACCGCACTGAAAGCGCACTTCAGTGAAAAAGAGATTGTCGATCTGAACATCGCGATTGGTCTGATGAACACCTACAACCGCATGGCGATAAGTCTGAAAAAGTTGCCCGCCAGCGCCAGTCAGTCATAAGTGAATCCGATGCGTGCGCCGGTGTGCACGCATTTTCAGACTCACAAAAATGTAACATTATTTTTACACAAGCAGCCTTTCAGGCGCTCTGCTCCCGATTCCCGTTATTCCTTGCTGCATAATAAATCGCTAAATTTCAGCGGATTAAATAATTCCGCACGGTTCATATCCATTCCGTCGTTGCACCAGTATGGGGCTTTTCAGCAACATGCCATTTCCGTTAACCCACTGACTTCACACTAAAAAATCCCTAATACGCCGCTGGCCCTGATGATTAATTCTTATGCTGAATCATTTCTGCATTTAAAAAATAAACAAATGTTTAATTCAGATGCGAGAATGTTATATTCAGATGACAAAGCATAACGTGCAGTTAACGCGTTATTACCGCTTTAACCCTATACCTGAGACTTAACCTTTGAGAAATAGCGCAACGCGCTCGTAAGAAGCGTGACTATTTCGCCTGCAAAACTGTTGGGCTTCAGGTCAACAGAAGAGGAGATGTCGCCTCATGTGCAATTCAGCTGTAAACCTTGCGCTCGCGATGAGTGCCATGGCAAAGGACACCACTACTACCGCGCAGGAGCGCAAAGACGTTGACGTGCTGCTGATTGGCGCAGGTGTGATGAGCGCCACCCTTGGCGCGTGGCTGCAGGATTTAGAGCCGGACTGGTCCATCGAAATGGTGGAGCGGCTGGATAGCGTGGCCGAAGAGTCGTCCAACGGCTGGAATAACGCGGGCACCGGTCATGCGGCGCTGGCAGAGCTGAACTATACGCCTCAGCAGGCGGATGGCAGCATCGACATCTCTAAAGCGGTAACGATCAACGAATCGTTCCAGATTTCCCGCCAGTTCTGGGCTTATCAGGTTCAGAAAGGCAACCTGCGCAACCCTAAAAGCTTTATTCATAGCACGCCGCACATGAGCTTTGTCTGGGGTGACGACAATGTCGACTTCCTGCGCAAGCGCTTTAAGGCGCTGCAGAAAAGCACCCTGTTCCGTGGCATGGCCTACTCCGAAGATCCGCAGCAGATTGCCCGCTGGATCCCGCTGGTGATGAATGGCCGTGACCGCAGCCAGAAAGTGGCCGCGACCTGGACGGAGATGGGCACCGACGTGAACTTCGGTGAAATCACCCGTCAGCTGATCGCCTCGTTAGAGAAGAGGGCGAATTTCCAGCTGCGTCTGCGCCAGGAAGTGCGTGAGCTGAAGCAGCTCGCCGACGGTCGCTGGCAGGTGACGCTGCAGTGTCTGAACAGCGGCACGCGTCGCACACTGACGGCGGGTAGAATATTTATCGGTGCTGGCGGCGCAGCGTTACCGCTGTTGCAGAAGGCTGGCATCCCGGAAGCCAACGGTTACGCTGGTTTCCCGGTGGGCGGTTCATTCCTGGTAACGGAAAATCCGCAGGTCGTCGCGCAGCACATGGCCAAGGTCTATGGCAAAGCCAGCGTCGGTGCGCCGCCGATGTCCGTGCCGCACGTCGACACCCGCGTGCTGGATGGCAAGCAGGTGCTGCTGTTTGGCCCGTTCGCCACCTTCTCGACTAAGTTCCTGAAGCAGGGTTCGCTGATGGATATGTTCACCTCACTGAACAGCAGCAATATGCTGCCGATGGTGAAAGTAGGACTGAAAAGTTTTGATCTGGTGAAATATCTGATGGATCAGGTGCTGCAAAGCGATCGCGACCGGATGGACGCCCTGCGCGCCTATGTGCCGCAGGCGAAGCAGGAGGACTGGCGCTTAGTGACTGCCGGTCAGCGTGTGCAGATCATCAAGAAAGATGAGAAAGAGGGCGCCGTGTTACGTCTGGGCACCGAAGTGGTCGCCTCACAGGATGGCTCGATTTCAGCACTGCTGGGTGCATCGCCTGGCGCCTCTACGGCGGCACCGATCATGCTGGAGCTGCTGCACAAGGTCTGTCCTGAGCAGATGGCTTCGCCGGAATGGCAGAACAAAATCCGTGCGGTGATCCCATCCTGGGGACGTAAGCTGAACGGCGACGTAGCGCTGACAGAGAAAGTGTTAGCCGAAACCAGCCGGATTCTGCAGCTCGACTATTCGCCGGTTACCCCGATGGCAGCAAACGATGAAGGACGTGAAACCGCGTTCGTCGTCGGCAAATAATTCAGCGCCATTGATAAAAAGGCTCCGCACTGCGGGGCCTTTTTTATTGGCCGGTTACCTGGTCGATCCGGGCATTCTCTATTAGGGTTAAGGCATCTTTTAGCTGCACGATCAGGAGGAAACTGCATGTATTACTCCCCTGCTTCACCGGAATTCACGCTGCTCGACCGCTACTGGCGGGCAGCAAACTACCTCTCCGTCGGACAAATTTACCTGATGGATAACCCGCTGTTGCGTGAGCCACTCAGGCCTGAACACATTAAACCGCGTCTGCTGGGTCACTGGGGCACTACGCCAGGCCTGAATTTTATCTATGCCCACCTCAACCGCGTTATCCGGAAGCAAAACCTGGATATGATCTACATCTGCGGACCAGGACATGGCGGCCCCGGCATGGTGGCGAATACCTGGCTTGAGGGCAGCTACAGCGAGATTTATCCGCACATCACGCAGGATGCGGCGGGCATGCAGCGTCTGTTCAAACAGTTCTCCTTTCCGGGGGGCATTCCCAGCCACGCGGCACCGGAAACGCCTGGCTCGATTAATGAAGGCGGTGAGCTGGGCTATTCGCTTTCCCATGCGTTTGGCGCGGCCTTCGATAATCCCGAACTGGTTGTACCCTGCGTGATTGGCGACGGCGAAGCGGAGACCGGTCCACTGGCCTCCAGCTGGCACGGCATTAAATTCCTGAATCCTGAACGTGACGGCGCGGTCCTGCCGATTCTGCACCTCAATGGCTACAAAATCGCCAACCCGGCGCTGCTGGGTCGCAGCAGCGATGAAGATTTGCACCAGTTGTTCAGTGGCTACGGCTATGAGCCGCTGTTCGTCTGCGGGCATGAGCCTGAAAAAATGCATCCGCTGATGGCGGAGGCGCTGGATAGTGCCTTCAGTAAAATCGCCGCTTATCAGCGCGAGGCGCGCCAGGGTAAAGCCACCACCGGGGTGCCGCGCTGGCCAATGATTATCCTGCGCAGCCCCAAAGGCTGGACCGGCCCCAAAACGGTCGACGGCAAGAAAGTGGAAGATTTCTGGCGGGCGCATCAGGTGCCGGTCGCGGCCTGTCGCGAAGATGAAGGACATCGCCAGATCCTTGAGACGTGGATGCGGAGTTATCAGCCAGACGACCTGTTTGATGAACAGGGTCGCTTAAAGCCGGAACTGCAGGCGCTGGCACCGGAAGGTGATAAACGCATGGGGTCTTCGCCTTATGCCAATGGCGGCCTGTTGCGCCGTGAGCTGGATGCGCCTGAACTCGCGGAGTTTGCCTGCGATGTCAGCGAGCCAGGTGCACAGATGGCGCAGGCCACTGAGCATCTGGGCCGCTACCTCAGCGTGCTGTTCCAGCGCAACCGCGATAATTTCCGCCTGTTTGGCCCGGATGAAACCGCCTCTAACCGCCTGACGCCGGTCTTCGACGTGGCCAGCCGTACCTGGCTGGAACGAACAGAGCCTTACGATGAGCAGCTGGCGCGTGATGGCCGGGTGATGGAAATTCTCAGTGAGCATCAGTGTCAGGGCTGGCTTGAGGGCTATCTGCTGACCGGCCGCCACGGGCTGTTTAACTGTTATGAAGCTTTTATCCACATCGTCGATTCGATGTTTAACCAGCACGCCAAGTGGCTGAAAGTCTCGCGTAAACTGGGCTGGCGTAAGCCGATCTCGTCGCTGAACTATCTGCTCTCTTCGCACGTCTGGCGACAGGATCACAATGGCTACAGCCATCAGGATCCGGGCTTTATCGATCACGTTGCCAATAAAAAAGCGGACATTGTGCGCATCTATCTGCCGCCCGATGCCAATACGCTGCTGTGGGTTGGCGATCACTGCCTGCGCACCTGGGACCGCATCAATGTGATTGTGGCGGGCAAGCAGCCTGCGCCGCAGTGGCTGAATATGGCGAGTGCGGTAACCCATTGTGAAGCGGGCATGGGCGAGTGGCGCTGGGCGGGCACCACCCCAGAGCATGAGGAGCCGGATGTGGTGATGGCCTGTGCCGGTGATGTGCCGACCATGGAGACGATGGCGGCGGTGGATCTGCTGCGCGGTATGCTGCCCGAACTGCGTATCCGCGTGGTGAACGTGGTCGATCTGCTGGCGCTGCAGCCGCAGGATCAGCATCCGCATGGCAAATCTGATGCGGAATTCGACGCGCTGTTTACTCAGGATAAACCGGTGATCTTCGCCTTCCACGGTTATCCGACGCTGATACATCGCCTGACCTATTCGCGTACCAACCACCGCAACTTCCATGTGCGCGGCTTCAATGAAGAGGGAACCACCACTACGCCATTTGATATGACGGTGCTGAACGAGCTTGACCGCTATCATCTGGCGCAGGAGGCGATTCTTCGCGTGCCGGGCCTGGCCGATGCGCATCCTGAGCTGCTGGACGATCTGCAGGAGCGCATCGCTGAGCATCATCGCTATGTGCGTGAACACGGTGAAGATGTGCCGGAGGTGCAGAACTGGAAATGGCCGTCGGCCACAGCACCAGGTGCACCCGATTAAGCGGCCAGCAAGGCGTCGGTCAGCATCCAGATGGTAGTCGCCACCAGCGACAGCGCCATCAGGCTGTTGAATAACTGACGCTTCCAGGCAATCTGCAGATGGCTGCGCAGGCGATCGCCCAGCGCAGCCCAGATCAGAATGCAGGGCAGGTTCAGCAGCATAAAGCCGATCATCACCGTCAGCACGCCGCTGCTGGCGCTGTACAACAGCGCCACATTGGTCGCCATCAGCCAGGCTTTGGGATTGATCGCCTGGAAACAGGCTCCGCCCAGCAGCGTCATGGGCTGCGGCTTGCTGCGCACTTCAGGTGCTGCCGCACGGAAAATCTTCCACGAGAGCCACAACAGATAGGCACAGCCTGCCAGCGTCAGCGGCAGGCGAATCGCCGCCATCCAGTGCAGTAAGACCTCCAGTGCGACGCCGGCGATCACCGTTTGCAGCGCACAACCTACCAGTATGCCAAACACCATCGGCAGCGTGCGGCGCATGCCGAAATTGACGCCTGAGGTCGCCAGCAGCAGATTGTTCGGGCCTGGCGTAATCGACATGACGGTAACGTAACTGAAGAAAGAGGGATCGAGCATGGTGACTCTCCTGAAAACAGACAGAGTTCTATGCTACGGCGGGAAAAGGGATGGTAACAGTGACACAAAATCACTATTGTTATGGTTACAGTTCCCGTTAACAGAAATTGTACCCATCCAATCCGGAGGCTACTGTGTCCCTTGCTCCCACTTCCGATCGGCCTCTCTATCAGCAGCTGGCAGACAGCTTCGCTGAGGCTATCCATCAGGGCACGCTGAAACCCGGCAAACGTCTGCCGGCGATCCGCCGCGTCGCCCAGTCACATCAGGTCAGCGTCAATACGGTACTGAATGCCTGGCAGTTGCTGGAAGATCGCGGGTTGATTGAGGCGCGTCCCCAGTCGGGCTATTACGTGCGCGGCGTGTTGCCCGCCGTGACCCGTCATGGTCAGCATAAAACCCGGGTACGCGACCCCAGCAGCAGCAAGCTCGACCTGATCGATAAGGTATTTGCGGCGCAGAACCATCCCGACTACATCAATATTTCCCTGGCCTGTCCCCAGGATAGCGAGCTGTTTCCTGCGGCACGTATTGCCCGGATTACCGCCTCACTGCTGCGCCGTCATCCGAACATGATTGGGCGCTATGCGCTTCCGCCCGGTAGTGAGCGCTTACGGGAGGAGATTGCGCGACGGGCGCTGCACGCCGGACAGACGCTCACCGCCGATGAGATCACTCTTACTCACGGCTGCATGGAGGCGCTTCAGCTGGCGCTGCGGGCGGTCACGCAGCCCGGCGACTGCGTCGGACTGGAGTCGCCGACCTACTTTTTCCTCTTCCCGCTGCTGGCTTCACTGGGCCTTAAGGCGCTGGAAATCCCCACCGATCCGCAGCATGGGCTGTCGCTGGATGCGCTGGAGATGCTGCTTCAGGAGCAGCGAATTAAGGCGCTGATTGCGATGCCGAGCGCACAGAACCCGCTGGGCTGCGGCATGTCGCTGGAGAGCAAGAAGCGGCTGGCGAAGTTAGTGAATACTTACCACGTTCCGCTGATAGAAGATGGGCTGTATGACGAGTTGCAGTTCGACTGGCCGCTCTCGCCCGCGGTAAAAGCCTTTGATCGCGACGGCTGGGTGATCTACTGCACCAGCTTCACCAAAACCGTGGCACCTGATTTCCGTATTGGCTGGACCGCCGCTGGCCGTTTTCATGATGCGATTGCCCGACTGAAAGCGGTGTCGTCGATGGCAGAATCCGCCCTGCTCTCTGAAACGCTGGCGGAGTTTCTTGCTTCCGGCGGTTATGACCACCATCTGCGCACGCTGCGCCGTCGCTACGCGGCCAATCTGGATGAGGCGCGGGGACTGATCGCCCGCTACTTCCCGGAGGGCACCCGCGCGACGCTGCCGCGCGGTGGCTTCGTCTTCTGGGTCGAGTTACCGGGCGGCGTAAATACCACCGAGATGTTTGATCGGCTGCTGCAGGAGCAGATTTGCGTCACGCCCGGCGCGCTCTATTCGCTGAGCGAGCGATACAACCATGCACTGCGCCTCTCCTGCTGCTATCCGTTTGATGCGCGCTATAGCTGGGCGATCAGACGCGCGGGCGAAATCGCCTGTGAACTGACGGGAGTATCCTGCGGCGAGGCTCAGGGTGTACCGTTGCGGCCCCAGACGGTATAGCCGTGGCGTTCAGTCAGGCGTTCGTAATAGGTGCGTACCGCCGGATAATCAGGGTGTTCGAGCGGCGTTTCAAACCAGCGGTTCACCGCCAGACCAATCGGAATGTCTGCCAGCGTGAAATTACGTCCGGCAACGTAGCGACCGGTTTTTTCCAGCTGCTGATTGAGAATGCTCATGGTGTGTGCCCAGCCTTTGCTGGCCGCGGCCAGCAGACGTGGATCCTGATGAGCCGGTGAATTTCGCACCAGCGACATAAATGCGTAGCGCCATGAGGTGTTGAGTTCAGTGGACTGCCAGTCCATCCACTGATCGACAGGCGCACGCGTTTGAGGATGATGAGGATAGAGCCACTCGCCGCCATAGGCATTCGCCAGATAGCGCAGGATGGCGTTGGATTCCCACATCACAAAGTCATCATCTTTCAGTACCGGCACCATCGCATTGGGATTAAGTGCCATAAATTCGGGCAGGTGCGTTGAGCGGAATCCATCGCCCCACTCTTCGCGCTGGTAATCAAGGTCAAGCTCGTCACACAGCCATAATACTTTGCGCACGTTGATTGAGGAGGCGCGTCCCAGGATCGTTAGCATTCACAGTCTCCGGTAAAATCTTTAACTTATTGATAACGCTGTTAGCTGTTATAAGCAATCATCCGGCAGAGAAAAGGCCGCACTGAACCCAATCGCAAGGAGTCATCATGAAGGTCGCGTTTAAGCAAGTCGATGTGTTTACCTCAGCAGCCTTTAATGGCAATCCGCTGGCGGTGATTATGGATGCTCAGGGGTTGAGCGACAGCCAGCTGGCGGCGATTGCCCGCTGGACTAACCTGTCGGAAACCACCTTTGTGCTGCCGCCACAACATGAAGAGGCGGACTACCGGGTGCGTATTTTTACCGTGGAAAGCGAACTGCCGTTTGCCGGTCATCCGACGCTGGGCACCGCACACGCGCTGCTGGAGGCGGGCTGGCCAACCCGTACGCCGGGCGAAATCGTACAGGAGTGCGGCGTCGGTAACGTGACGGTGAAGATTAATGAGACGGGCGGACTGGCCTTTGCCGCGCCAGCTGCCACCCTGATGCCATGGCAGGATGCGCTGATGGGTAACGCCTTAAACAGCGATGCATTCGATCTGACGCAAAGCCCGACCGTGGTGGATATGGGTATCCGCTGGCTGCTGGTGCCGATGGTCAGCGCCGAGGCCGTGCTGGCGCTGCAGCCCAATGTCAGCGATTTGCAGCGCCTGATTAAACATGCGGGTGTCTCGGGCGTGATGCCTTTTGGCCGTTTGCCCTCGGGCGAGCATGAACAGTATGAAGTGCGTGGCCTGCTGGTGGAAAATGGCAGCCTGACCGAAGATCCGGTGACCGGCAGCGCCAACGCCTGTCTGGCGCGTTACTTTGCAGCCGCAGGCCATACCACCTCCTATCGCGTGCGTCAGGGTACTGCTCTGCAGCGTGCCGGTCGGGTGAACGTAACCTTTAATGGTGAAACCATCTGGATTGGCGGTAATACCGTTACCGTCATCGATGGCACCATTACGCTGTAAAAGGCGGCGGCGACGTCGCGGGGTGCTTTCCGCGACGCCACCAGCGGTTAAATCCCCTGCCCGCCTGAGGCTTCAATACGCTGAGCGGTGATCCAGCCGGTTTCGTCACTGAGGATCGCGCTGATGGCGTCGCCGATATCATCCGGCAGTCCGACCCGGCCCAGCGCCGTCAGCCCGGCAATCTGATGGTTAATCTCGGGGGTATCGCGTACCCGGCCACCGCCAAAGTCAGTCTCTATCGCGCCAGGTGCCAGGATATTAACGCGAATGCGCCGTTCGCCCAGCTCCTTCGCCTGATAGCGCGTCAGTACCTCCATCGCCCCTTTCATTGACGCATAGGTCGAGGAGCCAGGATAGATCAGCCGGGTCAGACCGCTGGAGATATTCAGGATGCGGCCACCGTCGTTGATCAGCGGCAGCAGCTTCTGGGTCAGGAAGTAAGGCCCTTTGAAATGCACATTAACCAGCGCATCAAATTCCGCCTCGGTGGTGTCGGTAAACGGTTTGTAGTGTCCGTGTCCGGCGTTGTTCACTAAATAGTCAAAGCGCTCACGCTGCCACTGCTGTTGCAGTGCCTCTTTCACCTGGCCGACAAAACGATCGAACTGACCGGTTTCGCCGACGTCCAGCGCCAGCGCCACTGCACGTCGCCCCAGCGCCTCGATCTCCTTCACCACCGTCTGTGCCTCATCGGCATGGCTGCGGTAAGTCAGGATAATGTCTGTCCCTTTGGCCGCCAGTTTTAACGCGCCATTACGGCCTAAACCGCGGTTTGCACCGGTAATTAACGCCACTTTCTGATTCATCTCTCGCACCTGTTGAAAAATTGAACACAGGTTAAGGATATTCGCGAATTATTGATCTATAAACAGTGTTAAATGCGCATCACTGTTTCAATAAAAACAACAATCGGTGAACAACATGGACAAAATTCACGCAATGCAGGTGTTTGTGCGGGTGGCCGAAATGGGCAGTTTTACCCGCGCGGCAGAGAGTTTAGGTGTCCCTAAAGGCAGCGTTTCGCGGCAGATACAGGCGCTGGAGAATCAAATGGCAACACGTTTGCTGCATCGCACCACGCGCCGGGTGCAACTAACCCAGGACGGGTTGGTCTATTACGATCGCTGTCTTGATTTATTGTCGATGATTGACGATATGGACAGCCTGTTCCAGCACGAGCCTGCCTCGCTCAGCGGTAAACTCCGGATTGATATGTCTGTGGCCATGGCCACCAGTTTTATCCTGCCACGGCTGCCGGAATTTTTGCAGCACTACCCCGGCGTAGAGATTGAGCTGAGCAGCAGCGACCGTCAGGTAGATGTGATCCGGGAAGGGTTTGACTGCGTAATCCGCGTCGGTGAGCTCAAAGATTCTGGCCTGATTGCGCGAAAAATTGGTACCCATACCTTGATCAACTGCGCCAGCCCTGGCTACCTTTCGCGTTTCGGCATGCCGATCCGGCTGGAAGAGCTGTCGCAGCATGCGATGGTGCATTACAGCCAGCAACTGGGTCAGGCCTCACCGGGTTTTGAATATTTTGATGGCAGGCAGTGTCACTATGTTCACACCGGCGGTGTGGTCACCGTGAACAGCACCGAAACCTATCGCGCCGCCTGTCTGGCGGGGTTAGGCATTATTCAGGTGCCTGCCGCCGGGATTCAGACATTACTGGAAAGAGGCGAGCTGGTAGAAGTGCTGCATCGCTTTCCCGCCAGACCGATGCCGATCCACCTGCTCTATCCGCACCGGCGCAATGTGGCACGTCGCGTGCGGGTTTTTATGGAGTGGCTGAGTCAGGTGTTACAGGAGTACGTCACCTGAGCGGCTATACTTTGATTTTAATGATAAACAGGACAGTGAAGGTCTATGACAGACAAGCAGGAAAACCCGCAGGATACGCAGCCGCAAAAGCCGCTTATCGATATTAAAACCGGCAACGAGACGGTTGATCATTCGATTGTGCGCGTGTCGCGTTTTGCCGCCTGGTTTCAGGCGATCCCGGCAGTGGCGCATTTTATTCGCGCCCTTGACCGCTTTAATGATCGGCTCGGCAGCCAGTTTGGCGCGGCCATTACCTATTTCTCTTTTTTATCGCTGATCCCCATTCTGATGGTGTCGTTTGCCGCCGTGGGTTTTGTGCTGGCATCGAACCAGGATCTGCTGACCGATATCATCAACAAAATCGTCAGCAGCATCAGCGACCCGACGCTGGCCACCACGCTGAAGAATACGGTAAATACCGCCATTCAGCAGCGTGCCACCGTGGGTATTACCGGTTTACTGCTGGCGCTCTACTCCGGTCTTAACTGGATGGGTAACCTGCGCGAAGCGATTCGTGCCCAGTCGCGCGACGTGTGGGAACGCAAACCGGATGACAAAGAGAAGATCTGGAAGCGTTATATTCGCGATTTCCTGTCGCTGACCGGTCTGATGCTGGCGCTGGTGATTACGCTGTCGCTGACCTCGGTAGCCGGTTCGGCGCAGGCAATGATCGTCAGCGCACTGGGGCTGGATGGCATCGACTGGTTACGGCCCGCCCTGACCATTATTGCCACCTCGATTTCCGTTATGGCTAACTATCTGCTGTTCCTGTGGATTTTCTGGATCCTGCCGCGTCATAAGCCGCGTAAGAAAGCACTGTTCCGCGGCACTCTGCTGGCGGCAATCGGTTTTGAGGTGATCAAGTTTGTGATGACGCTGACGCTGCCGAAGCTGGCGACCTCGCCTTCTGGTGCGGCCTTTGGTTCCGTGCTCGGCCTGATGGCGTTTTTCTACTTCTTCGCCCGTCTGACGCTGTTCTGTGCGGCGTGGATCGCCACCGCCAAATATAAAGACGACCCACAAATGCCTGAAGCGGGCAGCGCGTCACGACACAAATCATCGTAATCCGTTAACAACAGCGGAAAATATTACCCCTCGGCTATTTTTTAACCAGATAACAGGATGAATAGCTGAGGGGTCACTTTTATTTAGCCCTTTCGTAGAGTATCCCGCCAGATATCGTCCGGATTACCCCGGTATCACCCGACATTCGTCGCACCTCAGAAATTATCCTCTTTTTGCCCGCTGAAGCCAGACGCGGCGCGGGTTTTCTTCATTGAATGCGCTCTGGCAGATGCGTAAGATTCTTTGTCTGTATTTACAAATAAGAAACAGTTATGCAAGCCTCCCTCACAGACACGCTCGACAAACAGCAGGATCCCACGCCGGTTAACTCACGCAGTAAAGTGGTGATTGCCTCGCTGGTCGGAACGGCCATCGAGTTCTTCGACTTTTATATTTATGCCACTGCTGCGGTGATTGTTTTCCCGCACATTTTCTTCCCGCAGGGTGATGCCACGGTCGCGACGCTACAGTCGCTGGCCACGTTTGCTATCGCCTTTATCGCACGTCCGATTGGCTCCGCCGTGTTTGGTCACTTTGGCGATCGCGTGGGTCGCAAGGCCACGCTGGTTGCCTCGCTGCTGACCATGGGGATTTCCACCGTGGTGATTGGTCTGCTGCCCGGCTATGAAACCATCGGCGTGATGGCTCCGCTGCTGCTGGCGCTGGCGCGTTTTGGTCAGGGACTGGGACTGGGTGGTGAATGGGGTGGCGCGGCGCTGCTGGCGACGGAAAATGCCCCGGCGAAGAAGCGTGCGCTTTACGGCTCCTTCCCTCAGCTGGGTGCGCCGATTGGCTTTTTCTTCGCTAACGGCACTTTTCTGCTGCTTTCGTGGCTGCTGACCGACGAGCAGTTTATGCAGTGGGGCTGGCGCGTGCCGTTTATTCTCTCCGCCGTGCTGGTGCTGATTGGCCTGTATGTGCGCGTTTCGCTGCATGAGAGTCCGGTGTTTGCCAAAGTACAGAAAGAGAAGAAGCAGGTTCGGGTGCCCATTGCGGCACTGCTGAGCAAGCATCTGACCGCCACCATTCTCGGCACCTTTATCATGCTGGCGACCTATACGCTGTTCTATATCATGACCGTCTATTCGATGAGCTACGGCACCACGGCAGCACCGGCCGGTCTGGGTATTCCGCGTAATAGTATGTTGTGGATGCTGATGCTGGCGGTGATTGGCTTTGGAGTGATGGTGCCGATTGCCGGTTTGCTGGCTGACCGTTTTGGTCGCCGCAAGACGATGATTACCATTACGCTGATGATTATCGCGTTTTCGTTCCTGTTCCCGGCGATGCTCGGTTCCGGATCGCAGGCGCTGGTGATGGCGTTTCTGTTGCTGGGTCTGAGCATTATGGGCCTGACCTTTGGTCCGATGGGCGCCCTGCTGCCGGAGCTGTTTCCGACCGAAGTGCGTTATACCGGCGCATCGTTCTCTTATAACCTCTCATCGATTCTGGGTGCCTCTGTTGCGCCTTATATCGCGACCTGGCTGAATGCGCATTATGGTTTGCAGGCGGTGGGACTTTATCTGGCGTCGATGGCCGTGCTGACGCTGATTGCATTGCTCGCCTGTAAAGAGACGCGTAATCAGACGCTGTATGACGTTTAATCCGGCTGGATGAAGGTCAGTGAAAACCCGGCGGCTGCCGGGTTTTTTTATGGAGCAGGCTCACAGAGTACAACCGCTCTGAAGGGCTAAACAATATCAGGCGACAGGCTCAGGGAGCATACGCCTTAAGCGGGTTAGCTTTCTGTTTGAAAAAACCGGACCTCGCTGAAAGGCGTATTGATACTGGCAGCAATAAAGAAGCTTAAGGGCACAGGGAATACGGTCAGAAGAGGAAAGCGTCCCGCGCCAGGGACAAAAACGCCGGGAGCGTTTTTGAACAACGCAAAGCGTTGGCCCGGAAACGGGCGCACCTCAGGGATGAGGTGCGTAATCGCGCGGGCCGAGCATGCCATGGATGGCGGTTTTGCGTCTTTCCGATCTGACCGTATTCCATGTGCCTGCACTGTCTCACAGCAGTGCAGGCACTAACTTACAATCGGCCTTGCCTGGTATGGTTCATCAACAAAAAACCCCGGCAAGCCGGGGTTTGTTTTGCTGAAAACTGTGATGACGGTAATTAGCCCGCGACAGCGATACGCTTCATGTCGGTCATGTAGCCACGCAGCTTGCGGCCAACGGTTTCAATCGGGTGCTGGCGAACCGCTTCGTTAACGTCACGCAGTTGCGCGTTATCAACCTGCGTGCCTTCAACCGCTTTACCCAGATCGCCTGGCTGCAGCGTGGTCATGAACTCTTTCAGCAGCGGCACCGCGGCGAAGGAGAACAGGTAGTTACCATATTCGGCGGTATCGGAGATCACCACGTTCATTTCATACAGGCGCTTACGGGCGATGGTGTTCGCGATCAGCGGCAGCTCATGCAGTGATTCGTAGTAGGCAGACTCTTCAATGATGCCGGCGTCCACCATGGTTTCAAACGCCAGCTCAACGCCCGCTTTAACCATCGCAACCATCACCACACCTTTGTCGTAGTACTCCTGCTCTTCGATTTTGCCTTCATACTGTGAGGCGGTTTCGAACGCGGTCTGGCCGGTCTCTTCACGCCAGGTCAGCAGGTTTTTATCATCATTAGCCCAGTCCGCCATCATGCCGGAAGAGAATTCGCCGGAGATGATGTCATCCATGTGTTTCTGGAACAGGGGTGCCATGATGGTTTTCAGCTGCTCTGACAGCGCATAAGCGCGCAGTTTGGCTGGATTAGAGAGGCGATCCATCATCAGTGTGATGCCGCCAAACTTCAGTGATTCGGTGATGGTTTCCCAGCCGAACTGGATCAGTTTTTCTGCATAAGCCGGGTCAGTGCCTTCAGCCACCAGCTTGTCGAAGCAGAGCAGTGAACCAGCCTGCAACATGCCGCACAGGATGGTCTGCTCACCCATCAGGTCAGATTTCACTTCAGCAACGAAAGAGGACTCCAGCACGCCAGCACGATCGCCGCCAGTTGCTGCTGCCCAGGCTTTGGCAATCGCCATGCCTTCGCCTTTTGGATCGTTTTCCGGGTGAACCGCGATCAGCGTCGGTACACCAAAGCCACGTTTGTACTCTTCACGAACTTCTGTACCCGGACACTTCGGTGCCACCATGACCACGGTGATGTCTTTACGGATGCTTTCGCCCACTTCAACGATGTTGAAACCGTGCGAGTAGCCCAGGGCAGCGCCATCTTTCATCAGCGGCTGAACAGCCTGAACTACAGCGGAGTGCTGCTTGTCTGGCGTCAGGTTAACCACCAGGTCAGCCTGCGGGATCAGTTCTTCGTAGGTGCCCACTTTGAAACCGTTATCGGTCGCTTTGCGCCATGAAGGGCGTTTTTCCGCAATCGCTTCAGCACGCAGTGCATAGGCCACATCCAGACCGGAATCACGCATGTTAAGACCCTGATTCAGGCCCTGCGCACCACAGCCAACGATAACGACTTTTTTGCCTTTCAGGAAACTGGCACCATCCGCGAATTCATCGCGCGCCATGAAACGGCACTTGCCTAATTGCGCCAACTGGTTGCGCAGGTTCAATGTGTTGAAATAGTTAGCCATGGGTACTCCGGTAAGGTTGTGTTTGCTTTTTTTGTTCAGGAACGGCGTGTCATGCATCGCCGCGAATGACCCCATCATATGACAGGAATTCTGTTGCTTAAATTGATATATTAACAACGTCACATTGCAATAAATGCAACACCACCCAGAGGCGACGCGCACATGGATTTACGGGATCTGAAACTGTTTCTTCATCTGGCAGAAAGCTGCCACTTCGGGCGCACTGCGCGTGCTATGCACGTCAGCCCTTCCACGCTGTCACGCCAGATCCAGCGGCTTGAAGAAGATGTCGGCCATGCGCTGTTTCTGCGCGATAACCGCACCGTGACGCTGACAGAAGCGGGCGAACGCCTGCGCCAGTTTGCCCAGCAGACGCTGTTGCAGTATCAGCAACTGCGCCATGTGATGGATCTTAACGGTCCGTCGCTCAGCGGCGAGCTGCGCCTGTTCTGTTCGGTGACGGCGGCCTACAGTCATCTGCCGCCCATCCTCGACCGCTTTCGCGCTGAACATCCGCAGGTCGAAATCAAACTGGATACCGGCGATGCCGCGGATGCGGTGGAAAAAGTGCACTCCGGCGATGCCGATCTGGCCATTGCCGGCCGTCCTGAAACGCTGCCCGCCAGCATTGATTTTATGCCACTGGGGCTGATCCCGCTGGTGCTGATCGCGCCTGCACTGCCCTGTGCCGTTCGTACCCAGGCAACACAGCCGCAGCCCGACTGGTCAAAAATTCCGTTTATCCTGCCGGTGCAGGGACCGGCACGGCGACGTATCGATCTCTGGTTCCGCCGCCAGCGCATCCCGAATCCGGTGATTTACGCCACGGTCTCGGGGCATGAGGCGATTGTTTCGATGGTGGCGCTGGGCTGCGGCATCGCACTTTTGCCGGATGTGGTGCTGGAGAACAGCCCGGACCCGGTGCGTAACCGCGTGCTGTTACTGGAGAATATTGACTCGGTTGCGCCGTTCGAACTCGGCATCTGCGTGCAAAAAAAGCGGCTCGGAGAGCCGCTGATCAGTGCTTTCTGGAGCCAGCTGTAATCAGTTGCCTGACAGGAAGAAGCGGAACGCCGGGTTCTGGCTTTCGTCATGAAAGTCGTAACCCAGATCGGTGAGATGCTCTTCGAAGTGTGGCTCATCGCTGCCAAGTTCAAAAGCGGCCAGCACACGGCCATAATCGGTGCCGTGGCTGCGATAATGAAACAGCGAGATATTCCAGTGGGTGCCCAGCGTTTGCAGGAACTTCAGCAACGCGCCGGGTGCCTCCGGGAATTCAAAGCTGAAGAGGCGTTCACGCAGTGGTTTAGAAGGACGTCCGCCCACCATATAACGCACATGCAGTTTCGCCATCTCATCATCCGAGAGATCGACCACCTGATAACCGCCGCTGGTGAGCTCGCTGATGATCTCGCTGCGCTCTTCCACGCCGCGCGTCAGTCGTACTCCAACAAAGATGCAGGCTTTGTCCGCATCGGCGTAGCGGTAGTTGAACTCGGTAATCGACCGTCCACCCAGCGTCTGGCAGAAACGCAGGAAACTGCCCTGCTGTTCCGGGATCGTTACGGCCAGCAGCGCTTCACGCTGTTCGCCCAGCTCGCAGCGCTCAGAAACGTAGCGCAGGCCGTGGAAATTGACGTTGGCCCCGGATAACACATGCGCCAGCCGCTCGCCTTTGATCCCGTGCTGCTGGATATACTTTTTCATGCCCGCCAGCGCCAGCGCGCCAGAGGGCTCTGCCACAGCACGGACATCTTCAAACAGATCTTTCATTGCGGCACAAATGGCATCGCTGTCGACGGTGATGATGTCATCGATGTATTCCTGACAGAGCCGGAAGGTTTCGCTGCCAATCCGTTTCACCGCCACCCCTTCGGCAAACAGCCCGACGCGCGGCAGATCGACCGGATGACCCGCCTCCAGCGCTGCTTTCAGGCAGGCTGAATCTTCTGACTCCACCGCGATCACTTTGATTTGCGGCATCAGCTGCTTGATCAGCACCGCGACGCCGGCTGCCAGACCTCCACCGCCAACCGGGACAAAGACCCGGTCGAGATGCGCATCCTGTTGCAGCAGCTCCATCGCCAGCGTGCCCTGTCCGGCAATGACGGCCGGATGGTCAAACGGCGGTACGAAGGTGTAACCGCGCTGTTCAGAGAGTTCTATCGCTTTGGCTTTCGCCTCGTCAAAGTTGGCCCCGAACAGGAAAGCCTCACCGCCAAATGCGCGCACCGCATCAACCTTGATGTCTGCCGTCGCCAGCGGCATCACAATCAGTGACTTGATGCCCAGCTTAGTGGCGGAGAGCGCCACGCCCTGCGCATGGTTACCGGCTGACGCCGTTACCACGCCGCGCGCTTTCTGCTCTTCGTTCAGACCGGCAATCATCGCGTAGGCACCGCGCACCTTAAAACTGTGCACCGGCTGACGATCTTCCCGCTTCACCAGAATGGTGTTGCCGAGACGCGATGAGATTTTTTCCATAACCTGCAGCGGCGTCACCTGTGCCACTTCATACACCGGTGAACGCAACACTGCGCGCAAATACTCGGCGCCACAAGGCGCCTCGGGTAGCGGTTGAGACTCGGCCATCGTTAGCCTCCCAGCTTGCTCTTATCGCGGACGGCGCCTTTGTCAGCACTGGTCGCGAGTAATGCGTAGGCACGCAGCGCAAAGGAGACTTCACGCTGACGATTGACCGGCGTATACGCCGCATCGCCACGTGCCTGCTGCTCTTCACGACGGGCGTGCAGTTCGTTATCCGGTACGGCGAGTTTGATACCGCGGTTAGGGATATCGATTTCGATGGTGTCGCCATCTTTGACCAGCGCAATGGTGCCACCGTTGGCTGCTTCAGGCGAGGCGTGACCGATAGAGAGGCCCGACGTACCGCCAGAGAAACGACCATCGGTGATCAGCGCGCAGCTTTTGCCCAGCCCCATCGATTTCAGATAAGTGGTCGGATAGAGCATCTCCTGCATGCCTGGCCCGCCTTTTGGACCTTCGTAGCGAATGACGACCACATCGCCCGCGACAACTTTGCCGCCCAGAATCGCTTCAACGGCGTCATCCTGGCTTTCATAGACTTTGGCCGGACCGGTGAAGGTCAGGATTTCTTTGTCTACGCCCGCAGTTTTTACGATACAGCCATCTTCCGCGATGTTGCCGTAGAGCACGGCCAGACCGCCATCCTGCGAGTAAGCATTTTCACGGGTACGGATACAGCCTTCGGCACGGTCATCATCCAGCGTGTCCCAGCGGCAGTTCTGTGAGAACGCCTGGGTGGTACGAATACCCGCCGGACCCGCGCGGAACATATCTTTTACCGCCTGATCTTTGGTCAGCATGATGTCGTACTGATCCAGCGTTTCACGCATGGTCTGCTGCAGGATATTACGGGCGCTGCTGTCGAACAGGCCGGCACGATCCAGCTCGCCGAGAATGGCGAACACGCCACCCGCGCGATGCACATCTTCCATGTGGTATTTCGGGGTACTTGGCGCCACTTTACAGAGCTGAGGCACTTTGCGTGACAGGCGATCGATGTCGGAGATATTAAAGTCGATATCGCCTTCCTGTGCGGCTGCCAGCAGGTGGAGCACGGTGTTGGTGGAGCCACCCATGGCGATATCCAGCATCATGGCGTTCTCAAAAGCGGCCTTGTTCGCGATGTTACGCGGCAGCATGTTGACATCATCCTGCTCGTAATAGCGCTTGGTCAGGCTTACGATGCGCTTACCGGCATTGATGAACAGCTCTTTGCGATCGGCGTGCGTAGCCAGCAGTGAACCGTTGCCAGGCTGCGACAGACCGAGTGCTTCAGTCAGGCAGTTCATCGAGTTGGCGGTGAACATACCGGAGCAGGAGCCGCAGGTCGGACAGGCAGAGCGTTCGATCTGCTCACTGTCGGCATCGCTGACGTTCGGGTTGGCACCCTGAATCATCGCATCTACCAGATCCAGCTTGATGATCTGGTCAGAAAGCTTGGTTTTACCCGCTTCCATCGGTCCGCCTGAAACGAAGATCACCGGAATATTGAGGCGCAATGACGCCATCAGCATACCCGGGGTGATTTTGTCGCAGTTAGAGATGCAGACCATGGCGTCGGCACAGTGGGCGTTGACCATGTACTCGACCGAGTCAGCAATCAGCTCACGCGACGGCAGTGAATACAGCATGCCGCCATGACCCATGGCAATACCGTCATCCACCGCAATGGTGTTGAACTCTTTAGCCACACCGCCTGCCGCTTCGATCTGCTCGGCGACAAGTTTACCAAGATCACGCAGGTGAACGTGGCCCGGCACAAATTGGGTGAATGAGTTAACCACAGCGATAATCGGCTTGCCGAAATCGTCGTCGGTCATTCCTGTCGCGCGCCATAAGGCACGGGCACCCGCCATATTGCGGCCGTGGGTGGTGGTGGCGGAACGGTACTTAGGCATACTCTATTTACTCCAGTAAGAATAAGCTCGCGGACGTCAGATGACGCCCGCGCTGTATCTGATTATGGGTTAACCGGATCTAACCAGCCCCATTTGTCTTCGGTTTCGCCGGTGAACAGGCCAAAGAAGGCCTCCTGGATGCGTTTGGTCACCGGGCCACGTTTGCCTTCGCCGACCTGAATGCGGTCAACGCTGCGCACCGGTGTAATTTCTGCCGCGGTGCCAGACATAAAGACTTCGTCAGCCAGATAGAGAGATTCACGCGACAGGGTCTGCTCACGCACTTCAATGCCCATATCGCGCGCCAGCGTGATGATGGCATCGCGGGTGATGCCCGGCAGTGCTGAAGAGGTAAATGGCGGGGTAAAGAGCACGCCATCTTTAACTTCAAACAGGTTTTCGCCTGCACCTTCTGAGATCAGGCCATTAGTATCCAGCGCAATCCCTTCCTGATAGCCGTGACGACGGGCTTCGCTGCCCACCAGCAGTGAAGAGAGGTAGTTACCGCCCGCTTTAGCGGCGGTTGGCAGGGTATTCGGTGCTACGCGGTTCCATGAGGAGACCATGGCATCGATGCCGTTCTCCAGGGCTTCAGCGCCCAGGTATGCGCCCCACGGGAACGCCGCAATGATCACGTCGGTGGTGAAGCCGTCTGGCGGGTTCACGCCCAGGCCCACATCGCCGACAAAGGCCAGCGGACGGATATAAGCACTTTTCAGTTTGTTCACGCGGATGACTTCGCGGCACGCTTCCATCAGCTCATCAACGCTGCTTTTAATCGGGAAGCGATAGATTTTGGCGGAGTCGTGCAGACGTTGCATGTGTTCGCGATGGCGGAACACAACCGGTCCTTTGTGAGAGTCGTAGCAGCGCACGCCTTCAAATACCGACGTACCGTAGTGCAACGCGTGGGACATGACGCTGACCTTCGCCTCTTCCCACTTAACCATCTCGCCATTGAACCAAATAAAGTCTGCTTTCTTCGTGCTCATTGTTATTCCCTCTCGCGGCTAAGCGCGGATTTGTTGTGTTGTCTGTTGTTGAATCTGAACGCATGCAACGTCGATCAATTTGCTTAACTGCGAAGACAGTAAATCGACGGAACGCTGACTGGCAACGGTCATTTCAATATTAATGTTTTCTGCGTTGGCGACTGAGGCCATGTTCATAGAACAGACCTGAAAACCGCGGTGACGCACTACGCGTAAAATGCGCTCCAATATTTCAGGGCGGAAACGGGCTTCGATAGACAATTGATGCTGGTTCATACAGTTTTCTCCATCATGTTTGCATTGCTGGCACCCGGCGGTACCAGTGGCCAGACGTTTTCATGCTCATCAATTGCAACATGCAGGAAGTAAGGACCTTCGCTGTTCAGCAGAGCATCAAGGGCGGCGTCGACCTGATCTTTACGGGTAATGCGCTGGCCGGGAATATTGAAAGCGCTGGCCAGCGTGAGGAAGTCGGGGTTGTCGGACAAATTGGTTTCACTGTAGCGGCCATCGAAAAACAGCTGCTGCCACTGACGCACCATGCCCAGACGCTGGTTATCCAGCAGCACGATTTTGACCGGCAGCTTGCCGCGCTTGATGGTGCCCAGCTCCTGGATGTTCATCATGATGGAGCCATCGCCCGAGACACAGATAACCGTATCTTCCGGGCGTGCAACCTGCGCACCGATGGCAGCGGGTAAACCAAAGCCCATGGTGCCTAAGCCGCTGGAGGTGATGAAGTTCTCTGGCGCGCTGAATGCCATGTGTTGCGCCGTCCACATCTGGTGCTGACCGACGTCGGTGGTCACTACGGTATTGGCCGGTTTGCGATCGGAAAGCTGCTTCAGCAACAGCGGTGCATAGATCGCTTCGCCCGGATGGTCGTAGCGCCATGGGTGACTGGCCTTAAGCACTTTCATCTCATCGCGCCAGGCGTTGATATGCAGAGGCTGACTCAGGGCGGGCAGCAGTTCGTTGAGATCACCCTGCAGAGAGACGTGTGCACGACGTAATTTGTTTAACTCAGCGGGATCGATATCGAGATGAATCACGCTGGCATGGGGGGCAAAGGTGTCCAGCTTGCCGGTCACGCGGTCATCGAAACGGGCACCGACCGCAATCAGTAAGTCACAACTCTGCACCGCCAGGTTGGCAGCTTTAGTACCGTGCATCCCCAGCATGCCGAGATACACCTCGCTGTGGGGGTCTACGCTGCCCAGCCCCTTTAAGGTGGCCACTGCCGGGATGCCGGTCTCTTCTGCCAGCGCGCGCAGTGCCGGAACAGCCTGTGCCAGGCCAACGCCTCCACCAACATAGAGCATTGGTTTTCTGGCCTGCGCCATCAGTGCGCGTGCTTCCTGAATCGCCTGATGCGGCAGCGCGCTTCCCTCTTCTACCGGAACCAGATGCGGGGCAGGTTCTCCCTGCGCAATCTGAATATCTTTAGGAATGTCCACCAGTACCGGACCCGGACGGCCCGACTGCGCCAGCGCAAAGGCTTCTGCCATGATGGCAGGCAGCTCATCTAACGATTCGACCAGGAAGCTGTGTTTGGTGCAGGCCAGCGATAAGCCCAGCACGTCGATTTCCTGAAAGGCGTCGGTGCCGATGAAGGCCGAGGTGACCTGACCGGTTACTGCCACCACCGGAACCGAATCCATCATGGCATCTGCCAGGCCGGTAATCAGGTTTGTCGCGCCAGGGCCAGAGGTGGCGATACAGACGCCGGTTTTGCCGGTTGAGCGCGCATAACCGATCGCCGCCATCACAGCGCCCTGCTCGTGACGACACAGTAGGTGTTCCACGCCGCCGTCGTAGAGCGCGTCGTAAACCGGCATGATTGCGCCGCCAGGGTAACCGAATACGGTATCAACACCCTGCGCGCGTAAAGCCTGAACTACCCACTGTGCACCTGTCATCGCTATTCTCCTGTGTCCTGACCGGAACAACAGAATTTTATGCTACTGTTCATTGTTTGTTCCTTGTGGATTTACTGATATTTCCTCTGGTCGAAAAAAAACCCCCGGACCTTTCGGTGCGGGGGTTTTTTCGGATTCGAGGCTTGATTTCTAAGCCTTTCTTTCTCCAAGCGTTGCCCCGCACGGTAGGTTAATAACCACCACCACGCTAATCACGACCAGGCTAATCACTTGTAGAAGGGCTTTCATGTGTTGTTCAATTCTTTCGCTTGTTCGAAGTAATGCCTACAGAGTTATCATAGTCAGGGGGCATGACACAACTTTTTTTACAGACTTTTTTTAGCGCCTGGCGCTAAATCGCGGTCTATCAATTTGTAATACAAGAAATAATTACATGATGATAATTATTCATCACTTTACTGACGTAATAATTTTTTGGTGAATTTGCGCGCAGACACGCAGCGTTTTAACAGGTTGTGAAAAAACTTCTGATAGGTTGTGCAATGACCCGAATAGTGCTGATGATGCCCTGGCTTTCCTTTGATGCTGTCACCAGACTGACGGTAACAAGGAGCGAGTATGTCATTGTCAAAAGTTCTGACCCGGGCAGCGCTGGGAGTGGAAGCCCCGCTGGTGACCATCGAGGCACACATCAGTAACGGACTGCCTGCGTTAACGCTGGTGGGGCTGCCTGAAACCACGGTGAAAGAGGCGCGTGAGCGGGTACGCAGCGCCATTATCAACAGCGGTTTTGCCTTCCCGGCAAAACGCGTCACCATCAATCTGGCACCCGCAGATTTACCCAAAGAGGGCGGGCGGTATGACTTACCCATGGCGATTGCCATTCTGGTGGCCTCTGAGCAGCTTCCTGCCGACAAGCTGACGCACTATGAGTTTCTGGGTGAGCTGGCACTCGACGGTGCACTGTGCGGTGTACAGGGCGCGATTCCAGCGGCCATGGTAGCCATTCAGGCTGGACGACAGCTGGTCCTCTCCGCTGAGAATCAGTGTGATGCCGGGCTAATCCGTCAGGGCTCGTCGCTGGTTGCCTCTCACCTCAGCGAAGTGTGCGCCTTTCTGCGCAATGAACTCACACTACCGACAGCCCAATATCCTGAGCATCAGGGCGATGCACCTGCTGACGATCTCGCTGATATCATTGGTCAGGAACAGGGACGCAGAGCACTGGAGATCACTGCGGCTGGCGGGCACAACCTGTTGCTGATCGGGCCCCCTGGCACCGGTAAAACCATGCTCGCTACCCGGTTGCCCGGCATCATGCCCTCCTTAAGCGATCAGGAAGCACTGGAGTGCGCGGCAATCGCCAGCCTGGTGAACAGCAATACCCTGCACCGACAGTGGCGCACCCGGCCTTTCAGGTCACCTCACCACAGCGCCTCTCTCTATGCTCTGATTGGCGGCGGCTCACTGCCACGGCCCGGTGAGATCTCCCTGGCGCATAACGGCGTGCTGTTTCTGGATGAATTACCGGAATTTGATCGCAAGGTGCTGGACTCCCTGCGCGAACCATTAGAGTCGGGCGTCATCGCTATTTCACGCGCTCGGGCAAAAGTTACCTACCCGGCCCGGTTTCAGCTGATTGCTGCGATGAATCCAAGCCCAACCGGACACTATCAGGGACAGCATAACCGCTGCTCACCGCAGCAGGTGCTGCGTTATCTCAGTAAGCTATCCGGCCCCTTTCTTGATCGTTTTGATCTTTCGCTGGAGGTGCCGCTACTCCCCAGCGGCATGCTCAGCGGTCAGCGCACCAAAGCGGAAGCATCTGAGCAGGTTCGTCATCGGGTGGTCGCGGCGCGTGACATTCAGCTGACCCGTGCAGGAAAAATAAATGCGCATTTAAACAATGCAGAGATTATGCGCTGGTGTCAGCCTGCTAAAGAGGATGCGGAGTGGCTGGAGTCAGTGCTGGAGAAACTGGGTTTATCTGTACGGGCATGGCAGCGGATTTTAAAAGTGGCGCGTACCCTGGCCGATCTGGCTGGGGAAACAGACATCACCCGGCATCATCTGCAGGAAGCGGTCAGCTATCGCACGATAGATCGATTAATGATCCATCTGCATAACAGCCTGCAATAAAAAAGGGGCTTTCGCCCCTTCTCTGTTAATCGTCGCTGTCGGTGAAGTCTTCAACGGTGTCCATCTGCGGTTTACCGCCAGACAGCGTATGAAAACGTTTAGGACGCTTAATGCGGGTCATATACTTAGACCATACACGTTCAGCTTCCGTTTGCGGCTCACGCACGCCACGACACACTTCAATAAACAAACGTTCTTCTTCGGTTGCAGGCTCACGCTTTGATAAATCCAGCTCATTAAAGGCAAAACCGTGGCGTTCAAGAAGCTGAGCTTCTTTAATAGTAAAGTCACCGTGGCGTGAGAAACCACGCGGGTA
This sequence comes from Pantoea sp. Fr-CA_6, assembly GCF_024520895.1. Lineage (NCBI taxonomy): Bacteria > Pseudomonadati > Pseudomonadota > Gammaproteobacteria > Enterobacterales > Erwiniaceae > Pantoea > Pantoea sp. Fr-CA_6. The sequence goes on from NZ_JALNPO010000017.1 coordinate 65,694, forward strand.
ATGTTTGTTATCAAAGAAACGATTCTCTGTTGAGAAGCTTTCCGCCATGTTACACGCTCCTGATTTTCTAATGCCGTGCTGTTAATGGCGCGGAGTATTAGATAGGCTTGACAGAGTGTAAAACAAAACATTTAAATCTATACGACAAACATTTTTTGGGAGAACGCTGTGGATACGGAATTACTGAAAACTTTCCTGGAAGTGAGCAGAACTCGCCATTTCGGGCGTGCTGCAGAAGCACTTTACCTCACGCAATCTGCTGTCAGTTTTCGCATCCGTCAGTTAGAGAATCAGCTTGGCGTTAACCTTTTTACACGGCATCGCAATAACATACGTCTGACGGCGGCCGGAGAGCGACTGCTCCCCTATGCTGAAAGCCTGATGAGCACCTGGATGATGGCGAAGAAGGAGGTTTCTCACACTCAGCAGCACCATGAGCTTTCAATAGGTGCCAGTGCATCACTATGGGAGGCTTATCTGACGCCATGGCTACAGACGCTCTACGAGAATCGGGAGAGCCTGCACTTAGAAGCGCGCGTGGCACAACGACATCTGCTGGTTAAGCAACTCCATGAGCGCCAGCTGGATCTGTTGATCACCACTGAAGCACCTAAGATGGATGAGTTAACCAGTCAGCAGATTGGTCATATTTCACTGGCGCTTTTCTGCGCCCGGCAGAGCGAGAAGCGTGAAAAATATGATTATATCAAGCTGGAATGGGGAGCAGATTTTCATCAGCATCAGAGCTATCTCTCCGGGGCTGATGATGTACCGGTACTGACCACCACGTCGGCACATGTCACCCGTGAACTGCTACATACCACCGGAGCGTGCGCATTTCTGCCGGACTTCTGGCAGAGTGTGTACAGTGAGTTGATGGTGATTCCGGATACGCCCGTCGCCGTTCGTCCGCTCTATGCTGTCTGGTTGCAGAACAGCGATCAGCAGGCACATATCCGTCAGTTGCTTAAATTCCCGATTCTGGTCAGGCAAAACAGCTGAATTTGCAGGCAGGACAGTAAGCAGAGAAGATCAGAGGCCAGTTAGATTTAGCTGGTTTTTCTTTTTTGCTTTTTTAAAGGCAAAAAAAAATCCTTTGCCGAAGCAAAGGATCGTTTTCTGGCAGGGGCGGAGGGACTCGAACCCCCAACACCCGGTTTTGGAGACCGGTGCTCTACCAATTGAACTACGCCCCTAATAGGGTGGCGGAACGGACGGGGCTCGAACCCGCGACCCCCTGCGTGACAGGCAGGTATTCTAACCAACTGAACTACCGCTC
>NZ_JALNPO010000018.1:0-53940 GCF_024520895.1 Pantoea sp. Fr-CA_6
CATTTTAGAAACCTGTCTGAAAAGACAGGTTTTTTTTCGTCTGCAGAAAAGAGGATGAGGACCTCCGAAGGAGGTTTAGGTGGGTACAGCTAAATAAGTTTGCTGTAAATCCGAGCCTGCGAAGGGAACATGGTCAGATCGGAAAGTCGCTTAAGCCATCCATGGCCGCTCGGCCCACGCCGTCCCTGGCGTGGGACGCTTTCCTCTTCTGACCATGCTCCCTGCGCGTTGAGCTTATGCGCTGTCGTCAGATGCATCCGGGTTTAGATCTGTCATTTGTCTGAAGCGTCCTTGTAAGTATCAGATGCGTCTGCCATACGTGAAGCGAAGGGAGCATACGCCTGTGGTCAGAGCATCGCGCCGCCCGGATAAAAACGCCGGGAGCGTTTTTGAACAACGCAAAGCGTTGGCCCGACTACGGGCGCACCTCAGGGATGAGGTGCGTAATCGCCCGCGCTGAGGATGGCGTCTTTTGCGTCTTTGCGAAAGGCGTATGCTCCCTGAAGCCCGCACAGCAGTGAGAGCGGGCTGCTTGTTAGCTAATCCTTTGATGCCAGCTCACCCTTGATTTCGCCAGTTTTCAGATAAAGTTGCTTAAACAGTAGCAGCTGCGTCGTGAATTGCCGACAAATAAGTCATTGTTATTGTTGAGTTCACAGAGAGATTGACCTTGTTGTCTCCATTCAGAGACAGAGAAAATGCCAGCTGTCGCTGGATACCGACATTTCCCGACAGGCCTGTTGAATGAAGCTTTGAGCTAATTCTTTAACCTGCTGATTTATAGTGATTTTAAAAATAATCATAAACCTGGCACGGCTTGTGCAATACTTCTGCTGTAGATGCTCATTCCACCTCTTATGTCTGCTGATGCTACATAAACCTGGGAATGATGCAGAGCCAATTTTAGGTACCTGTTGTCTGCCTGCCTGTATCGCGAAAGCCTTACAGGGTTAACAGACACCACGTTGAGTCAGGTACCTCCCGGTTGTCTTACCGACCTGATCTTACACCTGCCACTGGCAGGTGTTTTTTTTGCCTGCGAAAGCGTGCTGCAGATTGCGGGCACAAAAAAGCCGGGCAAGCCCGGCTTTTTCAGGTATGAAAAGAGGATCAGGCGTTGGGATTGTTCTTCAAGGTGAGCAACAACCCTTCACGACGCATCTTCGCCGCTTCTTCCGGGCGACGCAGACGATCATAAACATCCGCCAGCCATGCATAATCAAACGCGTCAGGACGCTGTGCCAGCGCCTGCTGCAGTGCCTCAGCAGCCTGCTGCCATTCACCATGACGCATCAGCAACTGCCCCAGCGTACTGTGCAGCAGCGGTGTTGCGCCGTGTTGTTTGATTTGCTGGCGCAATACTTTCTCCAGCGCTTCCGGATTACCGCTTTTGATGCGAGGCATCAGCAGTACCAGACGATCGTCATAATGACGCTTGAGGCCCTCCAGCACGATCGATTGCGCGGTGTCGTGATCGTTGCATTCAATCAGATGATCCGCCATGGCCACCTGAAGCGTCGTTTCCTGACGGGTTTTGCGGCTCAGATCGTTCCACCAGCGCTTCAGCCCATCGCTGCCCTGGTCGGCCATCGCCTGATTCATCAGACCCAGCCAGGCCTGCTGCTGTAATGCATCACGATGCAGCTCATCGCCGACCTGCGCCTTCTGCATGGCGGGCAGAATATCCAGCAATGCACTCCAGGCACCAGTACGGACATACGCCTGTTCGGCCAGGCGCAGCACTTCAGGATGACGCGGTGCCACTTCCAGCAGACGGTCAATGCTATGACGCGCAGCATGATCTTCGTTACGTGCCAGCTGAATACGTGCGCGGGCAATTTCTACCGGAATGGTGTTGCTCTCCGACAGTTCTGCAGCACGTTCAAGATGCTGATTGGCACGGATTTCATCACCACGCTGTTGCGCAGCTTCTGCTGCCAGCAGGTAGTTCGCCACTGGCACATCAGCGTGATCGGCATCTTTAGAAAGCAGTTTTTCCACCTGACGGTGATCGCCTTCTGCCAGCTTCATCAGTGCCGACTGAGTATGACGCTGGGCGCGACGGCGTTTACGTCCGGTAAACCAGCCACGGGTACGCGCGCCGGTGTGCAGCACGCGGCGCAGCAGCCATTCCACGGCCAGAATCACCAGCAGGCTGAGGATGAGGATAATGACCAGGCCGGTGACGCTGGTTTCGATGTTCCAGTTATCGGTCTGAATCAGCACGTAACCCTGATGACCGGCAATCATCGGTCCCAGCACCACGCCAGCAATCAGCAGGATAAAGAGGATAAATACCTTAAGCATGCTTAGCCTCCCTGCTGATTAGCAGCGGCAGAAGGTTGCGCTAACAGGTTCCGGACGCGGGTCTGCATCAGCTGTTCCAGCAACGGCTGACTTTCCAGGTTATCCGGCAGGTCCATATTGATGTTCTGCTGGCTCAGCTCATCCAGCTGGGCAAGGAAGGCTTTGGTAGCGGCATCATTGGTGTCGTACCAGGCGCGAACCCACGCGGACACGGTGTCGATAGATTGTTTATAAATCTCATCCTGATGACGCGGTACCGCCTGAGCAGCAATCAGCAGACGCGAGCGGATATTCTCACGCAGGTAAACATCCTGATTAGGTGCCAGCAGCGGCTGGGCGGTGTTATCGCGGCGGCGGATGGTAATAAAATCATCCATAAAGTTATGCCAGCTTTTCACCAGATTCTGACGCCATTCGCGCACGGAACCTGACAGTTCACCGCCATCGCTGTCCATCGGCGCATCATCGCTGTCATTATCGGCCAGACGCAGATTATCAACGTTGTTCGACAGCTGGTTCAGTTTGAGGATCACGCCGTCATAATCGACCTGCGTAACCGAAGAGAGGTTACTGATATCCTGGGTCAGCGCACGACGCACATTCATGACGCTGGGATCGTTCATGTCGGCCAGGCTGGCATCGGCGCTTTTCAGCAGTGCAGCGGCGGTGGTGACATCCTGGTCGCTCCAGAGTTTGCGGCCAGCCAGTTTCACCAGATAGTCCGCCTGTGCCAGCAACCAGCTGCGCACGTCGTTGCCAGAAATCACGGCCACTTTTTCACGCAGGGTTTCCAGCTCTTTTGCTGACGCGTTCTGCTGTGTCTGTGCTGTCTGCAACGCGGTTTCAGCGCCGCTCAGTTGCTGAGTCAGCTGCTGTTTGTCGCTGCTGGCCTGCTGTTGCAACGCGCTTAATTGTTCGCTCAGCTTCTGATTGGTTTGTGCCTGTAAATCAGCCTGATGTTTCCCGTTAAGGTATAAACCCGCACCAATCGCCAGCGCAATGACAATCGCAACTGCACCCAACACCATGCCACCATTTTTCGCATTACGCGGTGGTGTGCTGTTGCTGGAAGGAGAGCGGTCGACCGCTGGGGTGGTTTCTTCAACCATGGCGGAGGAGTCTTTTTGTTCCGTCATATGTGGCACATCCCATTGTTAAAGTTCAGCGTAACGCGCGCAGCAGCGCATCGTTATCGGCACCATCGGCTACCTGAATATCCTGCCAACCCAATCCTGCGGCCAGGGTAGCCAAACGTTCACTGACGACAACCAGTCGGCAGTTGAGCAGCCATTCCTCGCGATCAACTGCGGGGAACAGCGAAAAAAGCTGTTGTAACATTTCACCGCTGGTCACCACCAGCACGGAGACACCGCGATCGCGCCAGCGGCGTCCTTCAACGGGTCCATCATAATACTTCTGGCAGCGCTGATAACAGGCTGCAAACGACACCTCAGCACCTCGCCGGGTTAACGTCTGTGCCAGCAACTCGCGTCCGGGATCGCCACGCAGGATCAGCGCACGTTTACCCGCAAGCTGCTGAAGGGTATTCAGCCGGATCAATTCTTCACTGGTTTCATGCGCATGAGGCCAGGTCACCTGCTGTCCGCTGGCGGTATGAAACGCCAGTGCGGTGCTGCGACCAATTGCATAATAGTCCAGCTCAGCGGGCCATGCTGTGACGGTGTGTTGTGCGTAATGTATAACCTGCTGAGAAAGGATAAAAACCAGGTCGCCAGGGCGAAGTGCGGCGAGCTTTTGTGGCAGAGAGGTGAGATCAGCGCCCGGCGCAAATTCGATCAGCGGCAGGCTCCACGCCTGTTTGCCAAGGGCATGCAGGCGTGACACCAGCTCTGCCGCTGCGGGTTCCGGGCGCGTCACCAGAATGGTCATGCCGGCGGCTGCCCCTGGTAAACTTCTTTCAGGATTTCACGCGCGCCGCCATTCAGCAGTTCATCGGCCAGTGAAATACCCATCTGTTCAGCCTGAGCGCGGGGACCACGGCGTTCGCCGCTGACCATGACCCGGCCATCCGGTGCGCCGACCATGCCGCGCAGCCAGAGGTCATCGCCTTCCAGCACCGCGAAACTGCCGATTGGCACCTGGCAGCCACCCTCTAAACGGGTATTCATGGCGCGCTCCGCTCTGACACAGACTTCGGTATCATCGTGATTCAGCGCCTGCAACAGGCCAATTAAGGTGGTGTCGTCCAGACGGCATTCAATGCCGACCGCACCCTGACCCACGGCGGGCAGGGAAACTTCGGCAGGCATCGCCTGACGAATGCGATCTTCCAGTCCCAGGCGTTTCAGCCCGGCGACAGCAAGAATAATCGCGTCATACTCTCCGGCATCAAGCTTGCCGAGGCGGGTGCCGACATTGCCCCGCAGCGAGCGGATCACCAGATCCGGACGGCGCGCACTAATCTGGCACTGACGGCGCAGGCTGGACGTGCCGACAATGGCACCCTGTGGCAGCGCGTCGATAGAGTCATAATGATGAGAAACGAACGCATCGCGCGGATCGTCGCGCTCGCAGATGGTTACCAGGCCCAGACCTTCCGGGAAATTGACCGGCACATCCTTCATCGAGTGCACCGCCATATCGGCACGGCCATCCTGCATCGCCAGCTCAAGCTCTTTGACAAACAGCCCTTTGCCACCCACTTTTGCCAGCGGCGTATCAAGGATGATGTCACCTTTCGTGACCATAGGCACCAGCTCAACGCGCAGTCCCGGATGGGCACTCATGAGTCGTTGCTGTACATAATGTGCCTGCCATAATGCGAGCGGGCTTTGTCTTGTAGCAATTCTGAAAATTTTGTCTAACATGCTGTTAACCATTTTTATCGTTCACTGAATATCCTATCATCTCTGGGTGAAGACTGTCAGTTTCAACGGATTGAAAACGGCCTGCGTGCGGTTTCAGGCCGGTTTATTAAGCCATAACGTGGGAACCAGAGCTGAAAAGGCGGGAAGCTGGTAAGAACGTGCTAAACTGTCAGGTAGCGCAACTTTCTTTACGGTCAATCTGCAGGGTGTTAGATTGATCACGTTTCCAGCAATTATCTGCCCACTTTTTTACTTTATAAGCGGCAGAGTGTGGAAACAGGGTGCTTAAACACTGGGACAATCAGGCGAAACGTCTTGTACCTCTACATTGAGACACTGAAACAGAGACTGGATGCAATCAACCAGCTGCGCGTTGATCGTGCGCTGGCTGCTATGGGACCCGCTTTTCAGCGCGTCTACAGTCTGCTGCCAACCTTATTACATTATCAACATCCGCAGATGCCGGGTTACCTTGAAGGTAGCGTTCCACATGGCATCAGCTTCTTCACGCCTGATGAAAATCAGCGTCAGCTGCTGGCCGATCTCACCGGCGACAGCGATCTGCGTCATGCCGATGCGCCGAAAGGCGAAATGCCGATTACGGCGATCTATTCTATGGGCAGCACCTCATCTGTCGGCCAGAACAGCGTCTCGGATCTCGATATCTGGGTCTGCCATCAATCCTGGCTTGATAATGAAGAGCGTCTGAATCTGCAGCGCAAATGTACGCTGCTGCAGAAGTGGTGCGTTTCAATGGGCGTAGAGGTGAGTTTCTTTCTGATTGATGAGAACCGCTTCCGCCACAACGAAAGCGGCAGTCTGGGCGGTGAAGATTGCGGTTCAACACAACACATTTTACTGCTGGATGAGTTCTACCGTACGGCAGTTCGTATGGCGGGTAAACGCATCCTGTGGAATATGGTGCCGGGCGAAGAAGAGCACAATTACGACGACTACGTAATGTCGCTCTACGCCAAAGGCGTGCTGACCCCTAATGAGTGGCTCGATCTTGGCGGCCTCGGCACGCTGTCGGCGGAAGAGTATTTCGGCGCCAGCCTGTGGCAGCTCTATAAAAGCATCGACTCCCCGTATAAAGCCGTACTGAAAACGCTGCTGCTGGAAGCCTACAGCTGGGAATACCCCAATACGCAACTGCTGGCGATGGATATTAAACAGCGCCTGCATGACGGTGAAATCATCTGCTTCGGGCTTGATCCTTACTGCATGATGCTGGAGCGCGTTACGCACTATCTGACCAGCGTTGACGATCAGCCGCGTCTTGACCTGGTGCGTCGCTGCTTCTACCTCAAAGTGTGTGAAAAGCTCAGCACCGAAGATCATCAGCACCGCACCGGCTGGCGTCGCGAAATTTTATCGCAGCTGGTCAAAGAGTGGGGCTGGAACGAAGAGAAGATTGCCATTCTGGACAACCGCGCTGAGTGGAAAATCGAGCGGGTGCGCGAAGCCCATAATGAATTGCTGGATGCGATGATGCAGAGTTATCGCAATCTGATCCGCTTTGCCCGTCGCAATAACTTAAGCGTCAGCGCCAGCCCGCAGGATATCGGTGTGTTGACCCGTAAACTGTATGCTGCGTTTGAAGCGCTGCCGGGCAAAGTGACGCTGGTGAATCCGCAGATTTCGCCCGATCTCTCCGAACCCAATCTGACCTTTATTCATGTGCCGCCTGGCCGCGCCAACCGTTCCGGCTGGTATCTCTATAACCAGGCGCCGGACATGGATTCGATTATCAGCCATCAGCCGCTGGAATATAACCGTTACCTGAACAAGCTGGTGGCGTGGGCGTGGTTCAATGGACTGCTGACCCGTAAAACCCGGCTGCATATTAAAGGCAATGAGGTTTGCGATCTGGCGCGTCTGCAGGAGCTGGTTAACGATGTTTCCAGCCACTTCCCGCTGCGTCTGCCCTCGCCGACGCCAAAAGCGCTCTACAGTCCATGTGAAATCCGGCACCTTGCGATTATTGTTAACCTTGAACACGATCCGACAGCGGCCTTCCGCAATCAGGTGGTGCACTTCGACTTCCGTAAGCTGGATGTCTTTAGTTTTGGTCAGCAGCAGCAGTGCCTGATTGGCAGCATCGATCTGCTCTATCGCAACTCCTGGAATGAGGTGCGTACGCTGCACTTCAGCGGCGAACAGGCGATGATCGAAGGGCTGAAAACCATTCTCGGCAAGATGCATCAGGATGCTGCACCGCCCGATACGGTGGAAGTGTTCTGCTACAGCCAGCATCTGCGCGGTCTGATTCGGACGCGGGTACAGCAACTGGTCTCCGAATGCATTGAGCTGCGCCTCTCCAGCACACGTCAGGAGCCGGGTCGCTTTAAAGCGCTGCGTATGGCGGGTGAGACATGGGGCCTGTTCTTTGAACGCATGAGCGTTTCGGTGCAGAAGCTGGAAAACGCGGTTGAGTTTTATGGCGCGATCTCCAACAACAAGCTGCACGGACTGTCGATCAAAGTCGAAACGAATCAGACGCCGCTGCCACCCGTGGTCAACGGTTATGCCAGCGAAGGCATTATTCAGTTCTTCTTTGAAAACACCACCGATGAGCGCGGCTTCAATATCTACATCCTCGATGAGACCAATCGGGTTGAGGTCTATCATCACTGTGAAGGCAGTAAAGAGGAGCTGGTGCGCGATGTCAGCCGGTTCTACTCCTCATCGCACGATCGCTTTACCTATGGTTCGAGCTTTATCAACTTCAACCTGCCGCAGTTCTACCAGATTGTGAACACCGGTGAGCGATTCCAGGTGATTCCGTTCCGTAGCCAGACGCTAACGCAGCTGTGTACCTCGCAGCCTGACAACGACAACAGCGACTATCAGCCACGCTATCAGGTGCACTGATGCTGACGGGCTGCCTGCGCTCTGCAGGTGGCCGCTATCTTCCCGGCTTGTCACCCGCTTCACGCTATTTGCGGGCATTTCCTGTTGCTTTTCCACCTTCAACTGCGATGATAAGCATCCAGGTAAAGGACATGAAGAGCATAAAGAATGAAGAAAGTAATAAGCCTGTTGGCCATGACACTGGCAGTAATCAGCCTTGCAGGTTGTGGTCTGAAAGGACCGCTCTACTTCCCGCCGAAGGATCAGCCGAAGAAACAACAAGCCCCAACCGACCGCCAGAAAGCGGATGCCTCTAAAGCCGATGTCGGCGGGCTGGTTACCGGCAATTCAGGCGTAAAAGCGAACTAATCTGATGGCTTATCCGGCGGAGCAAAAAATGCAGTTCTCCAAAATGCACGGTCTCGGCAACGATTTTATGGTTGTGGATGCGGTGACACAAAACGTCTTCTTTTCGCCGGAATTGATCCGCCGGCTGGCCGATCGTCATCTGGGGATCGGTTTTGATCAACTGCTGATTGTTGAACCGCCTTACGATCCCGATCTTGATTTCCACTATCGCATTTTCAACGCCGACGGCAGTGAAGTCGCACAGTGTGGCAACGGTGCGCGCTGCTTTGCCCGCTTTGTTCAGCTGAAAGGGCTGACCAACAAAAGTGACATCCGGGTCAGTACGCAGAATGGCCGCATGGTGTTGACCGTCACGCCTGACGACCAGGTGCGCGTGAACATGGGCGAGCCAAACTTTGAGCCTCAGCAGGTGCCGTTCCGTGCCAACAAAGCCGAAAATCTCTATCTGCTGCGCGTGGCCGAACAGACGGTGATGCTGGGTGCGGTGTCGATGGGCAACCCGCACTGCGTTATCCAGGTCGAAAGTGTCAAAACCGCGCAGGTTGAACTGCTGGGTCCGATTCTGGAGAGTCATGAACGCTTCCCGGATCGCGTCAATGTCGGTTTTATGGAGATCATCAATCCCGAACATATCCGCCTGCGCGTCTACGAACGCGGAGCGGGTGAAACGCAGGCGTGCGGCAGCGGCGCCTGTGCTGCCGTTGCATGTGGCATTCAGCAGGGCATTCTGGCACCCAAAGTCCGTGTCGACCTGCCTGGCGGAACGCTGCACATCACCTGGAAAGGCGCCGGTCAGCCGCTCTATATGACCGGGCCTGCGACACACGTCTACGATGGGTTTATTCATCTATGAAAAATATCGAAGAGCAGGCTGACAGTTCGGTTCTGCTGGACGATCAGGCCGTCAGTGATTATCTGCGGCAGAATCCCGATTTCTTTATCCGCAATGCCCGTGCAGTTGAACAGATGGCCGTGCCGCATCCGGTGCGTGGCAGCGTCTCTCTGGTCGAATGGCATATGGCGCGGCAACGCAACCATATTCAGCGGCTGGAAGAAGAGATCACGCTGCTGATGGAGCAGGCCAGCGCTAACCACGAACTGTTTGACCGTCTGCTGTCGCTGGAGAGCCATCTGGCCGCGGCTGACTCGCTGCAGGATATGCTCAACCGTCTGCATCGCTGGGCGCGTGAGCTGGGCCTGGCGGGTGCCAATGTGCGGCTGTTCAGTGATAAATGGCTGCTGGGCGCGCCCTCCGATTTCTTTCAGCTGAGCCTCTCGCGTCAGGCGTTTGAACCGCTGCGTATTCAGCGCTTCGGTAACCAGCATCACTATCTTGGCAACATTAACGGGCCGGAACTGCTGCTGCTGTTGCCGCAGGCCAAAGCGATCGGGTCGGTTGCCATGTCGCTGATGGGTGAGGAGGGCGATCTCGGCGTGCTGGTGTTCAGCAGTCGTGACAGCCAGCATTATCAATCGGGCATGGGGACACTGCTGTTGCAGCATCTGTCGCAGATGATGCCTGATCTGCTCTCCCGCTGGGTTGAACGCGCATGAGCAGCGCGCTGCAGGAGGCCGTCGACGGATTTCTGCGCTACCTGAAAGTGGAGCGCCAGCTCAGTCCGTTAACCCAGAGCAGCTATGCGCGCCAGCTTGCCGCGCTGGTGGCGATTGCTGATGAGATGAAGCTGAGCAGCTGGGCGCAGCTGGAACCGGCGCAGGTGCGCAGCATGGCGGCGCGCAGCCGTCGCGCCGGACTGGCCGCCAGCAGCCTCGCGTTGCGGCTCTCCGCCCTGCGCAGTTTTCTCGACTGGCAGGTGAGCCAGGGTTTGCTTTCTGCCAACCCGGCCAAAGGGGTGATGACGCCGCGTAAAGCACGCCATCTGCCTAAAAACATTGATGTTGATGAAGTAAATCAGCTGCTGGAGATCGACCTTAGCGATCCGCTGGCGGTGCGCGACCGGGCGATGCTGGAAGTGATGTATGGCGGCGGTTTGCGTCTCTCTGAACTGGTGAATATGGATTGTCGCCACGTCGATCTCGATTCAGGCGAAGTGTGGGTAGTCGGTAAGGGCAGCAAAGAGCGCCGGATACCGATTGGTCGCACGGCGGTCGCCTGGATCCAGCACTGGCTGCCGCTGCGTGAAACCTTTGGCGGCCAGGATGATGCGCTGTTTCTTTCGACGCGCGGCAACCGCATCTCGCCACGCAACGTGCAGAAACGCTTTGCCGAATGGGGCATCCGACAGGGCGTGGCCAGCCATATCCATCCGCATAAGCTACGACACTCATTTGCCACGCATCTGCTGGAATCCAGTGGTGACCTGCGCGCCGTGCAGGAGTTGCTGGGCCATGCAAACCTGTCGACGACCCAGATCTATACCCATCTCGACTTCCAGCATCTGGCTTCGGTGTATGACGCTGCGCATCCCCGCGCCAAACGAGGAAAGAACGAATGAAGTTTTATCGTCCGCTGTCGGCCATAAAAGCCATGACCTTCGACCTTGATGACACACTCTACGATAACTACCCGGTCATCCGTCGTACCACGCTGGAGTCCCATGCCGCGTTACAGGCTTTTCATCCGGCGCTGCGTGACTTCACGCCGCAGGATTATCAGCAGTTGCGCGATGAGCTGCTGCAGCGCGAACCTGATATCTATCATGATGTTTCGGAGTGGCGACGCCGTTCGGTTGAGCTGGCGATGCTGAATATCGGCCTCTCTGCCGCTGAAGCCTCCGCGGGTGCGGCAGAAGTGATGGCGGTCTTCCATCAGTGGCGGAGTCAGGTCGAGATGCCGGATGAGACGCACCAGACGCTGAAAGCCCTGGCGGAGAAAATCCCGCTGGTGGCGGTCACCAACGGCAACGCCTGCCCGGAAAAAATGGGCATTGCAGAATACTTCCGCTTCACGCTGCGGGCCGGGCCAGACGGGCGCGCCAAGCCATGGCAGGATATGTATCAGCTTGCCGCGCAACGCCTTGATATCGCGCCACACCATATTCTGCACGTGGGTGATGACCTGACCACCGACGTGGCGGGCTCACTGCGCTGCGGGCTGCAGGCCTGCTGGATTAACCTGCGGCAGGGTAACCTGATGCATATCCCGGATGCGCGCCTGTTGCCGCATGTCGAAATTTCGCGGTTGGCATCACTCACCTCACTGCTATAATGGCTGTAAATTTATCCAGTCGTCTCCTCTTTTCTGTTTTGCCGCCGTCCCTTATCCGGCGTCTGTGGCGCCGCCTGACTGGCAGCGATAATGCCTTACGGCAGGCGGAATAATCAGTGTGACGACGGCGTTTTTTTCTTTGGTAATCGGTGCTTATGGACGTTTCTGAACTGCTCGATGGTTTGAATGACAATCAGCGCGCTGCCGTTGCGGCACCGCGCAGTAACCTGCTGGTGCTGGCAGGCGCGGGCAGTGGTAAAACGCGGGTGCTGGTGCATCGCATTGCCTGGCTGATGTCGGTGGAGAACTGCTCGCCCTATTCGATTATGGCGGTGACCTTTACCAACAAAGCGGCAGCGGAGATGCGTCACCGTATCGAGCATCTGATCGGCACCAGTCAGGGCGGAATGTGGATCGGAACCTTCCACGGTCTGGCGCACCGCTTACTGCGCGCCCACCATCTTGACGCCGGTCTGCCACAGGATTTTCAGATCCTCGACAGCGAAGATCAGTTACGTCTGCTCAAGCGTTTGATCAAATCAATGAACCTTGATGACAAACAGTGGCCTGCGCGTCAGGGCATGTGGTACATCAATGGCAAAAAAGATGAAGGCCTGCGACCAAAGCATATCGAAAGCTACGGCAATCCGATTGAGCAGACATGGCTGCGCGTCTATCAGGCCTATCAGGAAGCCTGTGATCGCGCCGGTTTAGTCGACTTTGCCGAGCTGTTGCTGCGCGCCCATGAGTTATGGCTCAACAAGCCACACATTCTTAATCACTACCGCGAACGCTTTACCAACGTGCTGGTGGATGAGTTCCAGGATACCAACAACATTCAGTATGCCTGGATTCGGATGCTGGCGGGCGACAGTGGCCGGGTGATCATCGTGGGCGATGATGACCAGTCGATCTACGGCTGGCGCGGCGCACAGGTCGAGAATATTCAGCGCTTTCTGCAGGATTTCCCCGGCGCGGAAACGATCCGTCTGGAGCAGAACTACCGCTCAACCAATAACATCCTGAAAGCCGCCAACGCCCTGATCGCTAACAACAATGGTCGCCTGGGTAAAGAGCTGTGGACCGAAGGCAGCGATGGCGAACCGATCTCGATCTACTGCGCCTTTAATGAGCTGGATGAAGCACGCTTCGTGGTTAACCGCATCAAAGTCTGGATGGAGAACGGCGGCGCGCTTAACGACTGCGCCATTCTCTATCGCAGCAACGCCCAGTCGCGTGTGCTGGAAGAGGCGCTGCTGCAAAGCAGCATGCCGTACCGTATTTATGGCGGCATGCGCTTCTTCGAACGTCAGGAGATCAAAGATGCGCTCTCCTATCTGCGTCTGATGGCGAACCGCAATGACGACGCGGCATTTGAACGCGTGGTGAATACCCCGACGCGCGGCGTGGGCGATCGCACGCTCGACGTGGTGCGTCAGACGGCCCGTGAACGTCAGATGACGCTGTGGCAGGCAACGCGTGAACTGCTGCAAAGCCGTGCGCTGGCTGGCCGGGCCGCGTCTGCGCTGCAACGCTTCTGTGAACTGGTTGATTCGCTGGCAACCGAAACCGCCGAGTTACCGCTGCATGTTCAGACCGACCGGGTCATCAAAGACTCTGGCCTGTGGCTGATGTATGAGCAGGAAAAAGGTGAGAAGGGTCAGGCGCGTATCGAAAACCTTGAGGAGCTGGTGACCGCTACGCGGCAGTTCAGCTATCAGGATGAAGATGAAGATCTGATGCCGTTGCAGGCCTTTTTATCCCACGCCGCGCTGGAAGCGGGCGAAGGCCAGGCAGACAAATGGCAGGATGCAGTTCAGCTGATGACGCTCCACTCGGCAAAAGGGCTGGAGTTCAGCCAGGTGTTTATCGTCGGCATGGAAGAGGGCATGTTCCCGAGCCAGATGTCACTGGATGAAGGTGGCCGGCTGGAGGAGGAGCGTCGTCTGGCTTATGTCGGCGTGACCCGTGCGATGCTGAAACTGACGCTGACCTACGCCGAAACCCGCCGACTCTATGGTAAGGAAGTGTATCACCGCCCGTCCCGTTTTATCGGCGAACTGCCCGAAGCGTGCATAGAAGAAGTGCGTCTGCGCGCCAGCGTCAGCCGTCCGGTAAACCATCAGCGGATGGGTGCCCCGGTGACCAAAAATGACAGTGGATTCGCGCTGGGTCAGCGTGTTCATCACGCAAAATTTGGCGAAGGCACCATCATTAATCTGGAAGGCAGCGGCGAGCATAGCCGTCTTCAGGTGGCGTTTCAGGGGCAGGGAATCAAGTGGCTGGTGGCGGCTTACGCGAAGCTTGAAACGCTTTAGCGTGCGGTTGACGGCTTTTTCGTCTCAGCGTAACATGCGCCCACTATTATCATGAGAGGACAATGCCTTGGACACGCCCAGTCGATGCTGGCTCAATGACCTGGATTCCAGGAATAACATCTAAGGCTACCTCTTTACGCGGGTAGCCTTAGCGGTTATCAGCGACCTCCCTTTTTGATTCCGTCGCGAGTCAGCACTGATTTATCTCTGAAACTCTGTTTCCGTGTTCAGGCTGCCCGTTCCATGTTGAGGAACGGCGGACTGCCTTGTCCCATTTAGTCTGCAATGGGGAGTATTGCTATGCTGAGCGCATTTAAACTGGATCACAGCCGCCTGACGCGACTGGAGCTGGAAGACGAAAACGACAAACTGACGACCTCTGTCTGGGTCGATCTGATCGAGCCGGAAGAGGGCGAACGTGATCGCGTGCAATCTGAGCTGGGCCAGAGTCTGGCAACACGGCCTGAGCTGGAAGATATCGAGGCCTCGGCACGCTTCTTCGAAGATGAAGATGGTCTGCATATCCACTCCTTCTTCTTCTATGAAGACGCTGACGATCACGCCGGTAACTCCACCGTGGCGTTTACCATCCGTGAAGGCCGTCTCTACACGCTGCGCGAACGTGAGCTGCCTGCGTTCCGTCTCTATCGCATGCGCGCCCGTAATCAGACCCTGATCGACGGCAATGCCTTTGAGCTGCTGCTCGACCTGTTTGAAACCAAAATCGAGCAGCTGGCGGACGAAATCGAGAACATCTACAGCGCACTGGAGAAACTCAGCCGGGTGATCATGGAAGGTCAGCAGGGCGAAGAGTACGATCAGGCGCTGTCGCGACTAGCGGAACTGGAAGATATCGGCTGGAAGGTGCGTCTCTGTCTGATGGATACCCAGCGCGCCCTGAACTTCCTGGTACGCAAAGCACGTTTGCCGGGCAATCAGCTGGAGCAGGCGCGTGAAATTCTGCGCGATATCGAATCGCTGCTGCCGCATAACGAATCACTGTTTCAGAAGGTCAACTTCCTGATGCAGGCGGCGATGGGTTTCATCAACATCGAGCAGAACCGCATCATCAAGATCTTCTCGGTGGTCTCCGTGGTGTTTCTGCCGCCGACGCTGGTGGCCTCCAGCTACGGGATGAACTTTGAGTTTATGCCGGAACTGAAGTGGAGCTTTGGTTATCCGGCCGCGATCGGCCTGATGATTCTGGCCGGACTGGCGCCTTATCTCTATTTCAAGCGTAAAAACTGGCTTTAAAATAAGAACGGGCCATCGGAGATGGCCCGTTCTGCTGGCTCCTGTCCCCATTTCTGCGTAATCTTACCCTCCTGTTTTTACAAATTATTAACTTCTTATGGACGCTTTTTCGTTGCGCGCGCAGTGGACGCTGCTGCTGCTGATCTCGGTATTGCTGGGCGCGGTGCTGCACTATTTTCATGTGCCCGCTGCGCTGTTACTGGGACCGATGATTGTGGGTGTAGTGATGGGGCTGTCGGGTGCCACGCTGCGAATTGATAAGCGGCTGTTCCTGCTCGCTCAGGCCGTACTGGGCTGCATGATTGCGCAGAGTCTGTCGCCTTCGATTCTGGCCCCGCTGATTCAGGACTGGCCGATCGTGCTGGCGGTGCTGCTGCTGACGCTGGCGGCCAGCGGCCTGTCAGGTTTTCTGCTGGTGCGCTTCAGTCATCTGCCTGGCCCGACCGGCGCATGGGGATCGTCGCCGGGCGGTGCAACGGCCATGGTGGCGATGGCGGGTGACTTTGGCGCTGACGTACGGCTGGTCGCATTCATGCAGTATCTGCGGGTGCTGTTTGTCGCCTCGGCGGCCGCGCTGGTGGCGCGCATCGGACTGGGCGATGAGGCGCACAGCGTCTCGCTGCTCTGGTTTCCACCGCTGAATCAGGGCTTTGTTATCACCCTGGTGGTGATGCTGACGGGCGCGTGGCTGGGCACCCGACTGCGTATTCCTTCTGGCGCGCTACTGCTGCCTGCGCTGGCGGGTGCGGCACTGCACAGTAGCGACATCGCGGTGTTACAGGTGCCGGAATGGCTGCTGGCCGTGGCCTATGCAGTGATTGGCTGGAGCGTGGGATTACGTTTCACCCGCCCGATTTTTCTGCTGGCCCTGCGCACGCTGCCGCAGATGCTGGCCTCGATCTTTGGGCTGATGCTGTTGTGTGGCGGGCTGGCGTGGATGCTGACGCGAATGCTGGATATCGATCTGATGACGGCCTATCTCGCCACCAGTCCAGGCGGGCTGGACACGGTGGCGATCATTGCGGCAGGAACCCAGGTCAACATGGCGTTTGTGATGGCGTTGCAGACGTTGCGTCTGTTTACCATCCTGCTGACCGGCCCGGCTTTAGCGCGCTTTATTTCACGCTATGCGCGAACGGGAACGGAATGAAAACGCCACCGCATCGCAGACAAATACCAGCAGCGCCAGCCAGATGAAGCCAAAGGTCACCATCTTGTCTGGCGTGATGGTCTCACCGTAAAACGCGACCGCCAGCACAAACATCAGCGTCGGGCCGAGATACTGAAAGAAGCCTACGGTGGAAAGTCGCAGACGACTGCAGGCTGCCGCAAACAGCATCAGCGGAATGGTGGTCACAATGCCCGCCGCTATCAGCTTCAGGTTGAGACTCAGTGGGTTGGCGGATAAGTGGCTGGTGGCGCTGTCGGCAAAGCCAAACAGGTAAATCGCCGCCAGCGGAAACAGCCACAGAGTTTCAATCAGCATGCCGCTCTGCGCATCGACCTGAATCTTTTTACGCACCAGGCCATACAGGGCAAAACTCAGCGCCAGGCCCAGCGCGATGATCGGTAACGAGCCAAACTGCCACAGCTGCACCAGCACACCGACAGTGGCCAGCAGCACGGCGAGCCACTGCAAGCGGCGAAACCGTTCGCGCAAAAACAGCATGCCGAACACCACGTTGATCAGCGGGTTAATAAAGTAGCCCAGGCTGGCTTCCAGCATATGCTGATTGTTGACTGCCCAGATAAACAGCAGCCAGTTGCCGCCGATAGTCACGGCCGTCAGCGCCAGCAGCAGCACTTTTTTAGGCTGGCGCAACACGCTGCGAACGCCGGGCCAGCTGCGGCTCAGGGTAATCAGTAACAGCATAAACAGTGCAGACCAGATCACCCGGTGCGTCATGATTTCCGTGGCGGGAACCTGCTTTACCAGTTTGAAATAAGCGGGCGCAATGCCCCAGATAAAGTAAGCGCCCAGTGCAAAGCCAACGCCCTGGCGGGTTTGTTGCGTATCCATATGCGTTCCATTCAATGGCGTGGTTAGCCGATAAGATAGGTGGCGGTAGCCGTGGCGATATAATCGCCCTGTTGATTGTGCAGTTCCACGCGCGCCACGGCGACTTTGTTACCGGCGCGCAGCAGGCTGCTGGTGGCGGTGAAGCGTTCGCCGCGTCCGGGACGCAGATAGTCGACGCGCATATCAATGGTACCCATGCGTGACAGACGCTGGCGCAGATCCGCTTCGCTGATGCTTTCCTGACGGGTTAACGCATTACTGACGCAGACCATGCCCGCCGCCACATCCAGTACCGACGCGATAACGCCGCCGTGCAGAATCTGCTGCGCCTGGTTGCCCACCAGCATGGTTTTGTTATTGAAGCTGATCTCTGCGTAGTCTGCGTCAAGGCGCATCAGTTCCAGGCCCAGCGCCTGATTAAACGGCATGTGATAAACGAAAATTTCGCCGACCAGCTGGCGAGCGTCCTGCTGTGTCAGCACGGGTGATGACATGATGATGTGTCCTGAAAAAATCGGGCCAGAGGGGCGCGGAATATGAATGAGTTGTGTATTCTATGCCGCCTGCGAGGGTGTTTCCAGTTTAAGAAATCAGCACTCATGCTCACTGCCATTTGCGTGTAGAATGGCCTGCTTTTTACGACACCCTTTCAGTTACTTTGATACGCAGCTGCTCACCGGAGAATTTTATGCGTAAGCATCGCGCCTTGCTGGCGGCAATGTTGATATTTCCTGCGCTGGCGCAGGCGGATGAAGCCCATATTAAAGAGGTTCATGACGCGCCACAGGTTCAGGGCAGCATTATTGCTAACCTGCTGGAGAAGCATGACAACCCGTTTGTTCTCTATCCTTACGAGAACAACTATCTGCTTTATACCTATACCAGCGACCTCAATAAAGAGGCGATCTCCTCCTATAACTGGGGAGAGAATGCCCGCAAAGATGAAGTGAAATTCCAGCTCAGCCTGGCGTTTCCGCTGTGGCGCGGTATTCTGGGCGACAACTCGGTGCTGGCAGCCTCTTACACCCAGCGTTCCTGGTGGCAGCTGTCGAATAGCGCTGAGTCATCGCCATTCCGTGAGACCAACTATGAGCCGCAGATTTTCCTGGGCTGGGCGACCGACTATTCACTGGCGGGCTGGACACTGCGTGATGTCGAAGTGGGTCTGAATCACCAATCCAACGGACGAAGCGATCCCACCTCGCGCAGCTGGAACCGCGTCTATGCGCGTCTGATGGCAGAGAATGGTAACTTCCTGGCGGAAATCAAACCCTGGTATCGTATCCCTGAAGGGGCGAACAGCGATGATAATCCTGATATCACCAAATACATGGGTTACTACCGCACCCGTCTGGGCTATAAGCTCGGCGACAATATCTTCAGCGTAGAGGGCAACTATAACTGGAACAGCGGTTATGGCGGCGCGACCCTGGGCTGGAGCTACCCTATCACTGAGCACGTTCGCTTCTATACTCAGGTGTTTAGCGGTTACGGTGAATCACTGATCGATTACAACCATCGCCAGACGCGTCTGGGTGTGGGTGTAACACTTAACGACTTGTTCTAATCCATAACGTAAGACAGGAATCGCGTGGCAACCTCGGCAGTTCTTAATCAGGAAGCGCTGGCGCAGCAGGTATTGCAGGATACCTTCGGCTACCAGCATTTTCGTCCCGGTCAGCAGACGATCATCAATGAGGCGCTGAGCGGGCGCGATTGTCTGGTGGTGATGCCCACCGGCGGTGGTAAATCGCTCTGTTATCAGATCCCTGCGCTGGTGCGCGAGGGGCTGACGCTGGTGGTGTCGCCGCTGATCTCGCTGATGAAAGATCAGGTCGATCAGCTGCTGGCGAACGGCGTGGCGGCGGCGTATCTCAACTCCACCATGACGCGCGAGCAGCAGCAGACGGTGATGGCCGACTGCCGTACCGGTAGGGTTAAGCTGCTCTACATCGCCCCGGAACGCCTGATGATGGATAACTTCCTGGACAGTCTGGCGCACTGGCAACCGGCGATGCTGGCGGTGGATGAAGCGCACTGTATTTCCCAGTGGGGCCACGATTTCCGCCCGGAATATGGTGCACTCGGCAAGATGCGTCAGCGCTTCCCGGAATTACCGGTAATGGCGCTGACCGCGACCGCAGATGAAACCACCCGCAACGACATTGTTAACCTGCTGCATATGCAGGATCCGCTGATCCAGATCAGCAGCTTTGACCGCCCCAATATTCGCTACACGCTGGTGGAGAAATTTAAACCCACCGATCAGCTACTGCGTTACGTTCAGGATCAGCGCGGCAAGTGCGGCATTATCTACTGCAACAGCCGGGCGAAGGTGGAAGACACCGCCGCGCGACTGCAAAGCCGGGGGTTCAGCGTCGGGGCATACCACGCCGGTATCGACAGCGAGCAGCGTGGCCGGGTGCAGGAAGCGTTTCAGCGTGACGATCTGCAAATCGTGGTGGCGACGGTGGCCTTTGGCATGGGCATCAACAAGCCCAACGTCCGTTTTGTGGTCCACTTCGATATCCCGCGCAACATTGAGTCCTATTATCAGGAAACCGGGCGGGCCGGACGTGATGGTCTGCCTGCCGAAGCGATGATGCTTTACGACCCGGCCGATATGGCCTGGCTGCGTAAATGTCTGGAAGAGAAAGTGCCCGGGCCGCTGCAGGATATTGAGCGTCACAAACTCAACGCCATGGGCGCGTTTGCTGAAGCGCAGACCTGCCGCCGTCTGGTGCTGCTGAACTATTTTGGCGAGGGCCGCCAGCAGCCGTGCGATAACTGCGATATCTGTCTTGACCCACCTAAACGTTATGACGGCCTGGTTGAAGCGCAAAAAGCCCTCTCCGGCATCTACCGCGTGGGTCAGCGTTTTGGTATGGGCTATATCGTTGAGGTGCTGCGCGGGTCCAACAATCAGCGTATCCGTGAGCAGGGTCATGACAAACTGCCGGTCTATGGACTGGGCAAAGATCAGAGCCACGAACATTGGGTGAGCGTGTTACGTCAGCTAATCCATCTGGGGCTGGTGACGCAGAACATCGCTATGCATTCGGCTCTGCAGCTCACCGAAGCGGCGCGGCCGGTGCTGCGTGGTGAAGTGCCACTGATGCTGGCGGTGCCGCGTTTAATCACCGCAAAAACAAAAAGCAGCAGTCCGGCGAAGTTTCACGGTGGCAACTACGATCGCAAACTGTTCGCCAAGCTGCGTAAGCTGCGAAAAGCGATCGCCGATGAAGAGAATATTCCGCCTTACGTGGTGTTCAATGACGCCACACTGATAGAGATGGCAGAACAGATGCCGGTCAGCGCGTCCGAGATGCTCAGCGTCAACGGCGTGGGTCACCGCAAACTGGAGCGCTTTGGCAAACCTTTCCTGGTGATGATCAAAGAGCATCTTGATGATGAAGAGTAAAGGACACTGATTATGCTGATGTTATTCGCCACTGTGGCGCTGGTGCATCTGGTGGCGCTGATGAGCCCCGGCCCCGATTTCTTTTTCGTGTCACAGACTGCCGCCAGCCGCTCGCGCAAAGAGGCGATGATGGGTGTACTGGGCATTACGCTGGGCATTGTGGTCTGGGCGGGTGTGGCGCTGATGGGGCTGCATCTGATTCTGGAAAAAATGGCCTGGCTGCATCAGATCATCATGGTCGGCGGTGGACTTTATCTGTTGTGGATGGGCTGGCAGCTGATGTGCTCGGCACGTCAGCGTCATAAACAGCCGCAGCAGGATGAGCCGGTGGTTGCGTTGCCAAAACGCGGCATGAGCTTTCTCAAAGGCCTGCTGACGAACCTGTCGAATCCTAAAGCCATTATCTACTTCGGCAGCGTCTTCTCGCTATTTGTTGGCGACGATGTCGGTTCGGCGGAGCGCTGGGGTCTGTTCCTGCTGATTGTCGGTGAAACTTTTGCCTGGTTTACCCTGGTGGCGGCGATTTTTGCGCTGCCGTGGATCCGCGCTAAGTATCAGCGACTGGCGAAATGGGTCGATGGCATGGCCGGCGTACTGTTTGCCGGTTTTGGTATCCACCTGATTCTTTCGCGTTAAACAACGTTTCAGTCCTTATGCCGGCGTGCGCGTTGCGCCTCCGGCAGAAACCTCCCTTGCTGTCGCTTCCTCCAGAGAGTTCGCTTGTGTGACGGATGTCACATTCCAGGGCTCAGGGAGTTTTGCTGTTGCAACCGCAGATAAATCGTCACTCTTTATTAATCATTCATATCCATATCTCCATTAAAGTCGGGAAGCAGGCGCAACGTTTATGGAGAGGATGATGAGAGTGAAGTTCATATTACTGGTGTTGATGACGGCCTGTATCAGCGCCTGCGCCTCGCCTGATGCCGCCCGCAACCCTTTGCCAGCGCCGGGCCAGACCGATGAGGTCACCTCGATCCTGATGCAGACGCTGCCCGATGTCGATCAGACGCAGGGCGAAAGGATTAGCCGGATCTCTGCGACGTTTCTCGGGACACCCTATGAAGCGGATACGCTGATCGGTTCTCCCACGCGTCCGGAAGCGCTGGTGATCAATTTCAACGGTGTGGATTGTTACACGCTGCTTGATTACGTGCAGGCGCTGAGCCGCAGCCACGATCGTGCCAGCTTTGAGGCTAACCTGATTCGGACCCGCTACGCTGGCGGTGAGGTCAGCTACCGGAATCGTCGCCACTTTTTCTCCGACTGGTTTGCCGATAGCCCGCGCAATGCCGATGACGTGACCCGCACTCTTAGCCCGGATACGGTGACGGAGGTGAAGCACCTGAATCGTCAGGCCAGCGGAGCAGAACAGGTGCCAGGTCTGGGTGTGATTGCACGTCCTGTCACTTACATTCCGGCCCGGGCGATCACACCGCAGGTGCTGAACCAGATTCAGACCGGCGATTACGTGGGGGTTTACGCCACCAGTCAGAGCCTGGATGTTACGCATGTGGGGATTGCTGTCCGGCATGATGGCCGCTTGTGGTTCAGGAACGCCTCTTCGCTGGCCGTTAATCGAAAAGTTGTCGATGCGCCGTTCAGGGAATATATGCGCTCAAAGTCGGGCATCATTGTGTTGCGTGCGGTTCCACTGACAGCGCCGTAGCGGGGCCAGGGAAGAAGGGATAATCTTTCGCGCCGAATTCGGCGCGTCAGACGTTAAGCGATTTTTCTGGCGCTGGCCAGCAGCGCGCCTACTGCCATAAACAGCCCGCCAAAAATGCGGTTCATTAACTTCATCTGTTTTGGTCCCTTAATCCAGCCCGCAATCCGCGTTGCCAGCGTGGCGTAGCCAATCATCACGATGATATCGACCACAACGGTGGTGACGCCCAGCACCAGATACTGCATAAATAGCGGCTGATGCGGCTGAATAAATTGCGGGAACAGGGCGGCGAGGAAGACGATACTTTTCGGGTTGGTCAGGTTAACCAGCACGGCGCGTTTGAACAGGCGACGACGCGGCATCGCTCTGGCGACTGCATCCAGATCAATGCCACCCGCTGAGCGCCACTGCTGAATACCCAGCCAGACCAGATAGGCCGCACCGGCCCATTTCAGAATCTCAAACGCCAGCAGCGACTGAGAAAACAGCGCACCCAGACCGATGCCGACCAGCACGATATGCAGCGCCAGGCCGACCTGCAAACCGGAGATAGAGGCCACCGTGCCGCGATAGCCGTGGCTGATACCGGTACTCATGGTGTTGATTGCGCCGGAACCGGGCGACAGGCTGAGAATTGTAGTGGTAAGCAGATAGGTCAGCCACCATTCGATGGTCATGGGTCAGGCTCTCTTTAGTAGCGGAATTGTGACACAATACGCCAGAAATAAGCGCGGCGCTACGGCCTGCGCATGGCATTCAGGACTCTTTATCCGGTCATCAGGAGGGCGAATGAATCAACACAAAGCCAGCTGGCTGCGACGAGAAAAAGCCTTTGCTGCCTTTGCTACCGGGCCTCTGCTCGATTTCTGGCACAGCCGCGAAGAGCTTGAGTTTACCGGCGTGGGTAATCTGACGCTGCGCTACGTCCGCTTCACATCACCGCAACACAAGCGTGTGATCCTGATTGTGCCGGGACGCATCGAGAGTTACATAAAATATCCTGAGCTGGCGTACGATCTGTTTCACTGCGGATTTGATGTGGTGATCCTTGACCATCGCGGTCAGGGGCGTTCCGATCGCCTGCTGGAAGATTCACACCGCGGTCACGTGGCGGAATTTACCCATTATGTCGACGACCTTGAAACGCTCTATCTGAAAGAGATTATCAGCGGTCACTACCAGCAGCGCTATGCGCTGGCTCACTCCATGGGCGGCGCAATCTTAACGCTGTTTCTGGCGCGTCAGCCGCAGGCGTTTCATGCGGTCGCGCTGGTGGCGCCGATGTTTGGCATTGCTTTACCGTTGCCCTCTTTTCTGGCTCATCGGATCCTGGACTGGGCGGAGAAGCGTCCGGCCATGCGCGATGGCTATGCGCTCGGCACCGGCCGCTGGCGTGCGCATCCGTTTGGCATTAACCGGCTGACGCACAGCACCGAGCGTTACCGGCGAAACCTGCGCTTTTATGCGGACGATCCGGCGATTCGCGTTGGCGGGCCAACCTACCATTGGGTACGTGAAGGCATCCATGCAGGTCGCAACATCATCAGTCAGGTCGATAAGATCACCACGCCACTGCTACTGTTACAGGCCAGCGATGATCGGGTGGTCGACAATCGTTCGCAGGACCTTTTTTGTGCCGCGATGGCGGCGGCGGGTCATCCGTGTGAGGGCAATAAGCCACGGGTGATCGACGGTGCGCGTCATGAGATCCTGTTTGAAAAGGATGAGATGCGCGCCGAAGCACTCAATGCAGTGGTCGACTTCTTTTCCTCGCACCACTGACGTTATTTATCCGACCGGTTAAGGCCGGCAGAACCAGATACCCGAGGTTTTCATGTATCACATCGTTGCATCCGATCTGGATGGCACGCTGCTTTCTCCCGAACATCGTCTGACCCCTTTTGCGCGTGAAACGCTGCAGCAGCTGGTCGCGAAAGATATTCACTTTATATTCGCCACCGGCCGTCATCATATCGATGTCGGACAGATGCGCGACAGCCTGGCGATTCCGGCCTATATGATCACCTCAAACGGCGCGCGCGTGCACAACGCCGGGGGCGAACTGGTGTTCAGTCATAATCTGGATGAGGATATCGCCAGCGATCTGTTTGGCCTGCAATATCATCACAGCGATATCCTGACCCACGTTTACCGCGACGATGAGTGGTTTGTCAGCCGCTCAAGCCCGGCTGAGCAGGACTATTTCCGCGAGTCGGTGTTCAACTATCAGGTCTATGAGCCGGGTCTGCTGCCAACCGATAATATCAGCAAGGTCTTTTTCACCTGCGAAAATCCCGAGCATCTGATCCCGATGGAACAGGCGATTGAAGCGCGCTGGGGCGATCGGGTTAACGTCAGTTTCTCACTGCCTACCTGTCTGGAAGTGATGGCGGGCGGCGTGTCGAAAGGGCATGCGCTGGAAGCGGTCGCGAAAACGCTGGGCCATTCACTGGAAAGCTGTATCGCCTTTGGCGACGGCATGAACGATGTGGAGATGCTGAGCATGGCGGGTAAGGGCTTTATCATGCAGAACGCCCATCAGCGGTTGAAAGATACGCTGCCGGAGCTGGATGTGATCGGTTCAAATGCCGATGATGCCGTGCCGCAGACGCTGCGCACGCTCTATCTTGCTTAAGCCGTCAGCGCAAAAAAAGGGCCGGATATCCGGCCCTTTTTTATTGCCGTCAGGCAGGAGTCTTTTTATGTTTGTGTTCGCTGACCATGGTCAGTAACAGCAGGATAACCGCCAGCACACAGCCAGCAATCATCACCATGAAGCCGCCGTCCCAGCCGAAGTAATCGACGGTGTAACCGACAATGGCGCTGGCCGCCACCGATCCACCCAGATAGCCGAACAGGCCGGTGAAGCCCGCCGCCGTCCCCGCCGCTTTTTTCGGGGCCAGCTCCAGCGCGTGCAGACCAATCAGCATCACCGGACCGTAGATCAGGAAGCCAATCACAATCATACAGGCCATATCGACGCCAGGATTGCCCGCCGGGTTAAGCCAGTAGATCACGGTCGCGATGGTTACCAGCGTCATAAAGAACACCCCGGTCGCACCGCGATTACCGCGGAACACTTTGTCCGACATCCAGCCGCACAGCAGCGTTCCGGGGATCCCCGCATACTCATACAGGAAGTAAGCCCACGACGATTTATCCAGCGTGAAATGTTTTACTTCTCTGAGGTAGGTCGGCGACCAGTCGAGAATGCCGTAGCGCAGCAGATAAACAAATACGTTGGCCAGCGCGATGTACCACAGCAGCTTGTTCGGCAGTACATATTTCATGAAGATCTGTTTAGCCGTCAGCTCCTCTTCATGGCTGGCATCATAGTCGGGCGGATAGTCGTTTTTGTACTCCTCAATCGGTGGCAGACCACAGGATTGCGGCGTATCGCGCATCAGCGCAAAGGCCAGAATCGCAATGGCGATGGCGCCAAACGCCGGCATATAGAGTGCTGCTTTCCAGTCGTTGAACCATGCCATACCGAGCAGGAACAGCAGAGGCGGAATACCGCCGCCGACATTATGGGCGCAGTTCCAGACCGAAACGATCCTGCCGCGCTCCTTCTGCGACCACCAGTGAACCATGGTACGTCCACAAGGTGGCCAGCCCATGCCCTGGAACCAGCCGCAGATAAACAGCAGCACGAACATCACCATAATGCTGGAGGTAGCCCAGGGAACGAATCCCATGATCAGCATCACTGTCGCAGCCAGAATCAGGCCTGCCGGTAAGAAGACGCGCGGGTTTGAGCGGTCAGAGACCGATCCCATGATGAATTTTGAAAAGCCGTAGGCGATGGATATGCCGGATAAGGCAAAACCGAGATCGCCACGTGAAAAACCCTGCTCTACCAGGTAGGGCATGGCGAGTGCGAAGTTTTTTCTGACCAGATAGTAGGCGGCGTAACCAAAGAAGATCCCGATGAAAATTTGCCAGCGCAGACGACGGTAGAGCGGATCAACGTGATCCTCCGCCACCTGCGGCTGACGTGGTGCAGGTTTAAAAATGCTCAGCATCAGTGAGGCCCTCCAGGGCACATTATGGTTTTTAATTCCCAGCAGGTTGGGGCAGGAAAAGAGCAGAAGAAAATGGACGCAGAATGTTCCATTTCGCGCAAAGAATAGTGTTAGTTGCGCAACGTTACTGTGATGAATGACACATTTGTTACACTTTTATTACATTCTGGAGCGGAAGTGATCATGCGATGGATCATTTCGCGCATTTTATCTGGCTGAAAGATCTTTATGCAGACAGTTATGTCAGGAAGCGAAAGCCCTTTCCGATGGCTATTCTGATCGCCTGGTTTGTAATCAGATGTCAACCAGATTTCACAGCCTGATGGCAGCACATTGTTTACACTGACGGCCTGTTAATTTCGGGGTCGTCACCGTGTTTTTATTGATTATTACCACCATTCTGTGGGCCTTTTCGTTCAGTCTGATTGGCGAATACCTTGCCGGGCAGGTGGACAGTTGGTTCTCTGTACTGATGCGACTGGCGCTGGCTGCGCTGGTATTTTTACCTTTCCTGCGCTGGCGTGGTCATCGCCCTTCAACGCTGTTGCTTTACATGCTGGTCGGGATGCTGCAGCTGGGCGTGATGTATCTGCTGAGTTTCGAAGCCTATCTCTACCTTAGCGTGTCGGAATTCCTGCTGTTTACGGTGATGACGCCGCTTTATGTGACGCTGATTTACGATCTGATCAGCCGTCGTCCACTGCGCATGGGTTATATCTTCAGTGCACTGCTGGCTGTGGCAGGTGCGGCCATTATTCGCTATGACAAAGTCAGCGATCATTTCTGGTTTGGTCTGCTGTTAGTGCAACTGGCAAACATCTGCTTTGCGGCGGGAATGGTGGGCTATAAGCGTCTGCAGGAGACCCGCCCGATGCCGCAGCACACGGCCTTCTCCTGGTTCTATCTGGGTGCGGTGTTGATTGCGGTGATCGCCTGGTGTGCCTGGGGCAATCCGCAGAAGTTGCCGACCACCTCATTGCAGTGGGGCATTCTGGTCTGGCTGGGCATTGCGGCTTCCGGTCTCGGCTATTTTATGTGGAATTATGGTGCGACCCAGGTCGATGCCGGCACGCTGGGCATTATGAATAACATGCACGTTCCTGCCGGGCTGCTGGTGAATCTGGCTATCTGGCAGGAGAAACCGCACTGGCCAAGCTTTATTGCGGGCGCGCTGGTGATCCTCGCCTCGCTGTGGGTGCATAAGCGCTGGGTGGTGGGGCGCGGTGACTAATGATCAGGTGCCAGGCTATCAATAGCGGCTGTTGCATGGGTGCGGCCTCCCGGGCTGGCGCGTCCGATCGCGAAGGAATCTCACATCCCTGTGGATCGGCCGGGCCATCCCTGGCCCGGACGCTTCGCTCTTCAGACGCGCCAGCCCTGGAGACTTAACAGCATCATCGCAGTTGAACCAGGGGCTCAGAGCGAATATGAAGGAGGGGATGGCGGGTTGAGAAGTAAAGCGTCCGCCGCAAGGATGCGGCGGTCGAGGCTCCAGGGATGGATTTACGCCGTCTTTACGCAGCAACCCGCTATTTCCGACTGGATGGCACGATATCAGGCAGGCTTCTCACTCTTAGGACGCTGAATCATCGCCAGCCCTTTCAGGAAGTTACGCAGAATCTGATCGCCGCATTCGCGATAGTTCTTATGATCAGGTTTGCGGAAAATCGCACCAATCTCAGCCTGTGAAACGGTAAAATTCACGCGTTTCAGTACATCAGGAATGTCGGTGGTTTTCAGATCAAAAGCGATACGCAGCTTTCTCATGAAGATGTTATTGGTCATCTTGCGCTCAATCGACGGCGCGGGCGCATCTTCACTTTTGCCGCGACGGTAAAAGATCAGGCCATTCAGGAAATAACCCATCAGCACATCGGGGCAGGGACGGAACGCAGCATCGTCATCTTTTTTCAGCCACGCCTGAATATCCGCCAGCGGCACGTCACATTGCGCCAGCGCAAAAATCTCCACCATTTTGGCATCGCTCAGGTTGAGCATATAGCGCACGCTGCGCAGAATATCATTGTTAGTCATGGTGAAATCTTCTCGTGGTCAGTCGACAGGCTGCGCATTATAGGGGATTTTGCCCGCCTTCGCGCAGGTTTGTGCCCGCCAGATTATCGCTGCAACACCGCACCGGGCAGCGCGGCGTCGCGCACAAAAGGCAGATGCTCACAGGCGTGCTGACGGGCAAAGCGGATAAACGCTTCCAGCACCGGCTGACGTTGCTCCCCTTCGCGCACGGCCGCATAAAGACGGCTCCACAGGCCATCGCCCAGCGTGCGGGTGACCACCAGACCCTGCTTCTCAAAACTCTCCACCACCCAGTGCGGCAGCGCGGCAATCCCCATACGTGCCGAGACCATCTGAATCATCAGCAGGGTATTATCCACACTTTTCAGTGCCGGACTGACGCCTGCGGGCTGCAGGAAGTGACGCCAGATATCCAGACGCTGACGCTGCACCGGATAGATCATCAACACCTCATCGGCTAGATCTTCCGGCGAAATCTGCTCAACCTGCGCCAGCGGGTGATCCGTTGCCAGCACCAGCCGCACTTCATAATCAAACATCGGGGAGTAGAACAGACCCGAGCGCGCCAGGATATCGGAGGTCAGCACCACATCCAGCTCACCCTGTTGCAGGGCGGGTTGAGGATCAAAGGTCACGCCCGATTTGAAATCCATCACCACCTGCGGCCAGCTCTGGCGGAATTTATCCAGCGCGGGGGTCAGCCACTGGATGCAGCTATGACACTCTATCGCCACCCGCAGCGTGGTCTGATGTGGCTCATGGCAGGCCTGCAATGCCTGCTGAATCTGCGGCAGCACCTGCTCTGCCAGCTGCAGCAGAATATCGCCCTGCGGCGTAAAGCGCAGCGGCTGACTTTTACGCACGAACAGGCGGAATCCCAGCCGCTGCTCCAGATCGCTGAACTGATGAGACAACGCCGATTGCGTCTGATGAAGCTGGGCCGCCGCCGCCGCCAGCGATCCCGTATTGCGCAGAGCCTGAAGCGTCCGCAGGTGCTTGAGTTCGATCATGAGAGTCCTTCACATCGAAAATGAACATATTGCGCTTGAGCAATATACAGTACCCGCAGAGTATAGCAGTGTAAACATCTGGACGGCTAAACATCTTTGGCTGCCCATTTAAGCCAAAGTGAAAGATTATCTGGAGAACAGCACATGACTATCCTGAACCATACCCTCGGCTTTCCCCGTATTGGCCTGCGCCGTGAACTGAAAAAAGCGCTGGAGAGCTACTGGGCTGGCGACAGCACGCAGCAGGCATTACTGGCGACGGGCCGTGAGCTGCGTGCACGACACTGGCAACAACAGAAAGAGGCGGGCGTCGATCTGCTGCCGGTCGGCGATTTCGCCTGGTATGACCATGTGCTGACCACCAGCCTGATGCTGGGTAACGTGCCCGCGCGTCATCAGAACAAAGCCGGCACAGTGGATCTCGACACCCTGTTCCGCCTGGGACGCGGTCGTGCGCCGACCGGTGAGCCTGCGGCGGCGGCAGAAATGACCAAATGGTTTAACACCAACTATCACTACATGGTGCCGGAATTTACCCAGGGTCAGACGTTTAAACTGACCTGGACCCAACTGCTGGACGAGGTGGATGAGGCACTGGCGCTGGGACACAACATCAAGCCAGTGCTGCTGGGGCCGGTGACGTATCTGTGGCTGGGTAAAGTGAAGGGTGAGCCGTTTGAACGTCTGTCGCTGCTGGAGGGAATTCTGCCGGTCTATCAGCAGGTGCTGGCGGAACTGGCTAAGCGCGGCATCGAATGGGTACAGATTGATGAACCCGCTCTGGCACTGGAGCTGCCGCAGACGTGGCGCGAAGCCTTCCAGCCGGCGTATGACGCACTGCAGGGTCACAGCAAACTGCTGCTGACCACCTATTTTGACAGCATCGGTCAGAACATTGATGTGATTCGTGCGCTGCCGGTGCAGGGGCTGCATGTCGATCTGGTCCATGGTCGTGATGATATTCAGCAACTGAATCAGCAACTGCCCGCCAGCTGGCTGCTGTCGCTCGGCGTGATCAACGGACGCAACGTCTGGCGCGCCGATCTGAGCCGCTGGTTCAGCCGCTTGCAACCGCTGACCAGAGCGCGTGAACAGGTGTGGATCGGCTCCTCCTGCTCGCTGCTGCATAGCCCTATCGACCTGAGCGTCGAGACCCGTCTGGATGATGAAGTCAAAAGCTGGTTCGCCTTTGCGCTGCAGAAATGTGCCGAGCTCTCGCTGCTGAGTCAGGCACTCAACAACAACGATGCGACGGCGCTGGAAGCCTGGAGCGCACCGGTACACGCCCGTGCTCACTCCCGCCGCGTGCATAATGCGGCGGTGGGCCAGCGTCTGCAGGCCATTACCCCACAGCACAGTGAACGCCAGAGCGCTTATCCGGTGCGGGCTGTCCTGCAGCGTCAGCGTTTTAATCTGCCAGCCTGGCCTACCACCACCATCGGCTCTTTTCCGCAGACCACTGAAATTCGCGGCCTGCGCCTCGACTTTAAACAGGGCCGGCTCGACAGTAACCATTACCGCACCGGCATCGCGGAGCACATTAAGCAGGCGATTCTCGAACAGGAGCGGCTGGGGCTGGATGTGCTGGTGCACGGTGAAGCGGAACGTAACGACATGGTTGAGTACTTCGGCGAACATCTGGAGGGGTTTGTCTTCACACAGAATGGCTGGGTTCAGAGCTACGGTTCACGCTGTGTGAAACCGCCTGTCATTATTGGCGATGTCAGTCGTCCGGAGGCGATCACCGTTGAGTGGGCCAGATATGCCCAGTCGCTGACCAACAAGCCGGTAAAAGGGATGCTGACCGGTCCGGTAACCATCCTCTGCTGGTCATTCCCGCGTGAAGATGTGTCACGCGAAACCATCGCGAAACAGATCGCGCTGGCGCTGCGTGATGAAGTCGAAGACCTGGAGAATGCCGGCATCGGGATTATCCAGATTGATGAGCCTGCGCTGCGTGAAGGTCTGCCACTGCATCAGTCAGAGTGGGCCGCCTACCTGAACTGGGCGGTGGAGGCCTTCCGACTGAATGCGGCGGTGGCGCGGGATGAAACCCAGATTCACACCCATATGTGTTACTGCGAGTTCAACGACATCATGGACGCTATCGCGGCGCTGGATGCCGATGTGATCACCATCGAAACCTCGCGATCTGACATGGACCTGCTGGAGGCGTTTGAAAACTTCGACTACCCGAATGAAATCGGCCCCGGCGTCTACGACATCCATTCGCCTAACGTCCCCAGCGTGGAGTGGATAGAAGCACTGTTGCTTAAGGCGGCGAAACGTATTCCGGAAGCGCGTCTGTGGGTGAACCCGGACTGCGGTTTGAAAACACGGGGCTGGACGGAAACGCGTCAGGCGCTGGCGAACATGGTGACGGCGGCGAAGAAATTGCGTGGAGAAACGGCGTAGGGAATCGGGTCTGGTGGACGAAAAAATCAGGGGCGCATAAGCGCCCCTTTTTCATTTACTGCGATGCAACACCATACTGCCTGAACCAGGCCAGCATCCGCTGCCAGCCATCATTGGCAGATTCAGCATGGTAGCTTGCACGATAGTCAGCATTAAAGGCATGACCCGCTTCGGGATAGACGATGATCTCTGCGATTGCATTGGCGGCATGCAGTGCCTGACGCATCTGCTCGACGCTCTCCAGCGGGATACCCTCATCCTGGCCACCATACAAACCTAATACCGGCGCATTCAGGTCGACCGCAATATCAATAGGATGTTTCTGCTGCTTCAGCGTACGCTCACCGGTCAGTCGTCCATACCACGCCACGGCGGCGCGCAGTTGCGGGTTATGCGCGGCGTAGAGCCAGCTGATGCGACCACCCCAGCAAAAACCGGTGATGCCCATGCGACGAATATCGCCGCCGTTGCGTGCGGCCCAGTTGGCGGCATGATCGAGATCGGCCAGCACCTGGCTGTCAGGCACTTTGCTGACCAGCTCGCTGAACAGCGTCGGGATATCGTTATACTCAGCGGGATCGCCCTCGCGGAAATAGAGCTCAGGCGCAATCGCCAGATAGCCTTCCAGCGCCAGGCGGCGGCAGATATCCCGGATGTGTTCATGCACACCAAAGATCTCCTGCACGACCAGTACGACAGGCCATGGGCCTTCCGCGGACTGGGGTTTTGCAAAGAATGCCGGCATGTTTTCGCCCTGACTGGGCACTGAGGTTTCTCCCGCGTGAATCGCCGGGCTGTCGGTAATGATGGTGGTGGAGGCGGTGGGCTGCACGGCAGGGGCAAAGCCGCCCGTCGCCGGTTTTTGTGCCATATTATCACTGGGTTTCATTATTCTCTCCGTGCAAGCATTTGCGCAATCACGTAACTATAGCCTGGCCGGAAAGCGTATGCGCCAGGTGTCGGGTCACAGAATCAACAGCGAATAAAATCATCCTTCTCTTTAACATTGCGCTGACCCTGGCACAGCCCCACTGAGAGCTATCCGCACCAGGAAGATGCTATTGTGTGATTGTTGTCACAATTTATCTTTCGGGAAATGTAACTTTCATTTTCTTAAGTGAATGTTGTCACATATTTATTGGGCGTGCTGGCGTAGAGTGGCGCGCTACCTTCCCTTAACAGGAGTCTGAAAATGACACAGTCTGACGTTTTCCATCTTGGCCTGACCAAAGCCGATCTGCAGGGCGCCACCCTGGCGATTGTGCCGGGCGATCCGGAGCGCGTGAAGAAAATTGCCGGACTGATGGAAGATGCCACGCATCTCGCCTCACACCGTGAATTTACCTCCTGGCTGGCAAAAATTGATGGTAAGCCGGTCGTGGTCTGCTCAACCGGCATTGGCGGTCCGTCTACCTCGATTGCGGTCGAAGAG
This sequence comes from Pantoea sp. Fr-CA_6, assembly GCF_024520895.1. NCBI lineage: Bacteria > Pseudomonadati > Pseudomonadota > Gammaproteobacteria > Enterobacterales > Erwiniaceae > Pantoea > Pantoea sp. Fr-CA_6. The sequence goes on from NZ_JALNPO010000018.1 coordinate 33,125, forward strand.
CTGGCACAGCTTGGCGTACGTACCTTCCTGCGTGTCGGTACCACGGGCGCTATCCAGCCGCATATCAATGTCGGCGATGTGCTGGTGACCACCGCATCCGTTCGCCTGGACGGGGCCAGCCTGCATTTTGCGCCGATGGAGTTTCCGGCAGTGGCTGATTTCGCCTGCACCACCGCGCTGGTTGCCGCCGCAGAAGCCTGTGGCGCGAAAACACATATTGGCATCACGGCCTCTTCTGACACCTTCTATCCGGGTCAGGAGCGCTACGACACCGTCTCGGGCCGCGTAGTCAGTCGCTTCAGGGGATCGATGAAAGAGTGGCAGGATATGGGCGTTCTCAACTATGAGATGGAATCCGCTACACTGTTAACCATGTGCGCCAGCCAGGGTCTGCGAGCCGGCATGGTGGCGGGCGTGATTGTGAACCGCACTCAGAAAGAGATCCCGGATGCGGTCACCATGAAACAGACAGAAAGTGACGCAGTGAAGATTGTGGTCGAAGCGGCGCGTCGCTTACTATAACGACCGCGTCTGGCAGCAGGTTTTTTGTCCAGACTCAAAACCTGCTGCCGGTAGTTAACGGCGCGTAATATCAGTGAAACCTGAGAGTTTTTATGCGCAATACTATTCCCGTCCGACGTCCTGCCCCTGGTGCTAATCCGGCCGCACTCAAAGCCATGCTGGAACGCAGTGCCGAACGTTTCCGTGCCGCCATGCAACAGGGCGACTATGCGCTGGCCGCTCAATGCTGTGAAGAGGTATTGCGCACGATGCCCAATCAGATGCAGGTGCTGAGCGACTACGCGCTCTGCCTGCTGCGTCTGGGTCAGTACAATAAATCGTACAAAATCTACCAGAAGATTTATCAGTCACCGCCCGCGGTGCAGGCTACCGCCTCTGAAACCTGGCTGGATGGCCTGACCGAAGTGTGTGGCTGGCTGGATAAAAAGGATGAGGTGGCGCGTCATGGGCTGGCCTCGCTGATGCGCTCTGATGCGCGTTTCAGTCAGGGGCAGCGCGCCACGTTTCCCGCTCCGCAACCGGAGCCTGTCGATCTCACTCATCCGCACCAGAATGTCATCGCTTTCTGCCTCTATGGCGATCAGCCGCGCTACTGTGAAACCTTAATCAAAAACGTTGAAGTGGCGCCTGAGCTCTATCCCGGCTGGGTCTGCCGCATCTATCTCGATGACAGCGTGCCGCAGCATGTCTGGCAGCGCCTTGACCAGCCGCACGTCCAGCTGATCGATATGTCTCACGAGAAAACGCTGTTTCCGACCCTGTGGCGTTTCCTGGTAATGGACGATCCGGGCGTGAAGCGTTTTATCGTGCGTGATGCCGACTCGCTGCTCTCGGAGCGCGAAGCGGCAGCGGTAAACGCCTGGCTGGCGTCGCCTTACTGGTTCCACCATATGCGTGACTACTTCTCCCATACTGAGCTGCTGCTGGCAGGGATGTGGGGCGGCTGTCACGGCGTCTTCCGGGATGTGGAACAGGCGATGCGCGATTTCATTGCGCAGTATCAGGGCAGCCAGCGCTTCACCGATCAATATTTCCTCAAGGTGGCGTTGTGGCCGACGGTGCGTGAAAGCCTCCTGAGCCACGATGAGTTGTTTCATTTTCATCAGGCCCAGCCGTGGCCTGACCATGCCCCCGTGCGCTGGCAGACGCCGCATTTCCATGTGGGCAGCAATGCCGGTTTTGCCAGTATGACCGGCAAATCCAGCGCCGCTGAGGGAAGCAGACAGCGCGTCGCGATCACCTCGGGCGGGACAACCTGGCACTATCTGGCGCAGGTTAAAAAGGGTGAATGGCTATTGCCCATGCCGTTTTTCCTGATTGATGAGTGGCAGGCTGGCAAGCTTACGGTGACGGCGCTGTAAGGCGCTGAATCCTGCTAAAATTATCTGGACATTCATACAGTGCGACTCTACCTTTCCCTCAGCAGCCTGAGTCGCGGGGGAAATCATGGATCAGCACATCATTATCAGCGCCTGTCTGGCGCTTGCCGGGTTAGGGATTGGCTGGATGCTGGCACAGTTACGTGCCGGCCATCAGGTCGCCAGTTTCCAGACCGAGCGCCGTCTGCAGGAAGAGGCGCAACAGCGTCAGCAGCAGCAAATCGAACAGCTTCAGCAGCAGACGCAGCAGCGTGAGCAGGAGTTTCGTCAGCTGCACGGCGCGCTGAGCGGCGCCAATGAGCGACTGCAACAGCTTGATTACTGGCGTAATGAAAGTGAGCAGCTTAATCGTGAACTGCGCAATCAGCTGGAGGTCAACAGCGCACAGGAGGCGGAGCTGCGCGAGGTGACCATTCGCCTTGAAGAGACCCGTTTCGCCGCAGAAGAGAAACAGCGCCTGCTGACCAACAGCGAACAACGCCTTAGCGCCCAGTTTGAAAACCTCGCCAACCGTATTTTCGAAAACAGCGGCCGTCGCGTCGATGAACAGAACCGGCAAAGTCTGGACGGGCTGATTGGTCCGTTGCGTGAACAGCTTGATGGCTTCCGTCGTCAGGTTCATGAAAGCTTTGGCGCAGAAGCGCGTGAGCGACATACCCTGACCCATGAAATCCGGCAGTTACAGCAGCTGAATGCGCAGATGGCGCAGGAGGCGCTTAACCTGACCAAAGCGCTGAAGGGCGATAATAAAATCCAGGGTAACTGGGGTGAAGTGGTGCTGAGCCGGGTACTGGAAGCTTCCGGACTGCGTGAAGGCTACGAATATGAAACCCAGGTGAGCATTCAGTCAGAACAGCAGGGCAGGATGCAGCCGGATGTGATTGTGCGCCTGCCGCAGGGCAAAGATGTGGTGGTGGACGCCAAAATGACGCTGGTGGCCTATGAGCGCTACTTCAATGCGGATGATGAGATCGAACGAGAGCAGGCTATTCAGGAACATGTCGCTGCCATGCGGGCGCACATCCGCCTGCTGGGACGAAAAGATTATCAACAATTGCCCGGCTTACGATCGCTGGATTATGTGCTGATGTTTATCCCGGTGGAGCCCGCCTTTTTGCTGGCCATTGACCGCCAGCCTGAGCTGATTGGTGAGGCGCTGCAGCAGAACATCATGCTGGTCAGCCCCACCACGCTGCTGGTGGCGTTGCGTACCATTAATAATCTGTGGCGCTATGAGCATCAGAGCCGCAATGCACAGCGTATTGCCGATCGGGCAACGCGGCTCTATGACAAGATGCGGCTGTTTGTCGATGACATGAGCGGCATTGGTCACAGCCTGGACAAGGCGCAGAACAGCTATCGCGAGGCGATGAAAAAGCTGTCAGAAGGGCGCGGCAACCTGATTGCGCAGACTGAAGGATTTCGTGCGCTGGGTGTGGAGATCAAACGACCAATTAATCCTCAGCTGGCCGAACGAGCCATGCCGGAAAACCGGGCGGCTGATGACGCAGATGATGACAGTGATGCGGATGAGAGTGAGATGCATGTGAGGCGCCTCCACGAATAGTATGGGCGCAGCGTGCCTGACTTCCGTGACTCTGATACACTTCGGGAAGTATTGTTTGTGGAGCAGGTAAAACCGATGGCAGATGAATCACAGCAGGAAACTACCCATTTTGGCTTTCAGACGGTTGCCAAAAGCGAAAAAGCTGACAAAGTCGCGGACGTGTTTCACTCCGTAGCGGCAAAATATGACCTGATGAACGATTTGATGTCGTTTGGCGTCCATCGTATCTGGAAGCGTTTTACCATTGACAGCAGCGGCGTACGTCGCGGTCAGCGCGTGTTGGATCTGGCGGGTGGTACCGGCGATCTGACGGCTAAGTTTTCTCGCCTGGTGGGCGAAACGGGTCAGGTTGTACTGGCCGATATCAACAGTTCCATGCTGAAGATGGGCCGCGAAAAGCTGCGCAATCAGGGCGTGGTCGGCAACGTGAGTTACGTACAGGCCAACGCCGAAGCCCTGCCTTTCCCCGATAACTATTTCGACTGCATTACCATCTCTTTTGGCCTGCGTAACGTTACGGAAAAAGAGAAGGCGCTGGCCTCTATGTTCCGGGTACTCAAGCCGGGCGGACGCCTGCTGGTGCTGGAGTTCTCTAAACCCGTTCTGGATCCGCTGAGCAAAGCGTATGACGCCTACTCGTTCCACATTCTGCCGCGTATCGGACAGCTGGTGGCGCAGGATGCAGAGAGCTATCGCTATCTGGCCGAATCGATCCGCATGCATCCCGATCAGGAGACCCTGAAAGCGATGATGAACGATGTTGGTTTTGAAAATACCACTTACTCCAATATGACCGGCGGCATTGTGGCGCTGCATCGTGGATTTAAGTTCTGAGTGAGATGGTAATGAACCTGACGCCCTTGATTACCGCGGGCCTGGAAACGGCGCTGAACCGTATTCTCTATCGCGATCGTGGCCTGAAACCGGCGCGGCAACGCCTGAATGGCAAAGTGCTGACGCTGCGCCTGAATGAGTTCTCTCATCCGCTGGTGCTGGTCTTCAGTGAACAGCAGGTCGATGTGTTGGCTGACTGGCAGGATCGCAGTGACTGCACGGTGATCACCTCGCTGAAAACCCTGCCGAAGCTGCGCGATCGCCAGCAGCTGACGCCGCTGATCCGTAGCGGTGAACTGCAGGTTGAAGGTGACCTGCAGGTGGTGCAGCAGTTCTCTGCGCTGATGGATCTGGCTGAGCTGGATCCGGCAGAATATCTGGCTCCCTGGGTCGGCGATATCGCCGCACAGGGGATCAGCCAGCGCTCACAACAGGCATTACGCTTTTTCAAAGGTGAAGTGCAGCGTCGCCAGGATTATCTCGGACAGGCCATAACCGAAGAGTGGCGTGTTGCGCCTGGCTCGCTGGAATTAGCCTGGTTTTCTGAGGAGGTCGACGCGATGGAACGTTCGCTTGAGGCGCTTGATGCGCGTCTGGCGCAGCTGGAGGCAAAATGAGTTTTGGAGAGATCCGCCGCTTATATCTGATCATGAAGGTGTTTCTGACCTATGGCCTTGATGAACTGATTCCTCAGACACGCCTCACTTTCCTGTTTCGCCTGTGGCGTCGCTCTGTTTTCTGGATCCCTAATCTGCATCAGCATGAACCGATCGGCGCACGTATGCGCATGGCGATGGAGCAGCTGGGTCCGGTCTGGATCAAGTTTGGCCAGATGCTGTCGACCCGTCGTGATCTCTTCCCGCCGCTGATTGCCGATCAACTGGCGATCCTGCAGGACCGTGTTGCGCCGTTCGATGGCGTCAAAGCCAAAGCGCAGATTGAAGCTTCAATGGGCGCGCCGATTGAAACCTGGTTTGATGATTTTGATATCAAGCCACTGGCTTCGGCATCCATTGCGCAGGTGCACACCGCCACGCTGAAATCAACTGGCAAGAAAGTGGTGATTAAAGTGATTCGCCCCGATATTTTGCCGGTGATTCGGGCGGACATGAAGCTGATCTATCGCCTGGCCCGCTGGGTCCCGCGCCTGTTGCCGGATGGCCGTCGTCTGCGTCCGGTCGAAGTGGTGCGCGATTATGAGAAAACCCTGCTTGATGAGCTGAATCTGTTACGTGAAGCGGCCAACGCCATTCAGCTGCGCCGGAATTTTGAAGATAGCCGCATGCTCTATGTGCCGGAAGTCTATTCCGACTACTGCAGCGAAACCATGATGGTGATGGAGCGCATCTACGGCATTCCGATTTCAGATGTTGCCACGCTGGAGCGTCATGGCGTTAATATGAAGCTGCTGGCAGAACGTGGCGTGCAGGTCTTCTTCACCCAGGTCTTCCGCGACAGCTTCTTCCATGCGGATATGCATCCTGGCAATATTTTTGTCAGCTATGAACATCCCGAAGATCCACAATATATCGGCATCGATTGCGGTATCGTGGGTTCACTGAACAAAGAAGATAAGCGCTATCTGGCTGAAAACTTTATCGCTTTTTTCAACCGTGACTACCGTAAGGTCGCGGAGTTGCACGTTGACTCAGGCTGGGTGCCGCCCGATACCAACGTAGAGGATTTCGAGTTTGCGATTCGTACGGTCTGCGAGCCGATTTTTGAAAAACCGCTGGCTGAAATCTCCTTCGGGCATGTGCTGCTGAACCTGTTCAACACCGCACGCCGCTTTAATATGGAAGTGCAGCCGCAGCTGGTCCTGCTGCAAAAAACGCTGCTCTATGTTGAAGGCATCGGCCGTCAGCTCTATCCGCAGCTCGACCTGTGGAAGACAGCCAAGCCCTTCCTGGAAGAGTGGATCAAAGATCAGGTGGGATTACCGGCTATTATCCGTGCGGTAAAAGAGAAAGCGCCATTCTGGGCTGAGAAACTCCCTGAGCTGCCGGAGCTGTTTTACGACAGCATGCGCCAGCACAAACTTTTGCGGCACAGCGTCGATAAATTAGTGGGCGATATGAATGCGCAGCGCGTCCGGCACCATCAGGCGCGTTACCTGTTCGGCGTCGGTGCAACGTTGCTGTTAAGCGGAACGGCTGTGCTGCTCACCCGACCGGATTGGGACTTTTTCCCGGCGGTGTTGATGGCAGCAGGAATTGTCTCCTGGTTAATCGGCTGGCGTAAGACAAACTGATTGTCACGTCCGTCTAAAAAAAGGTAATGTCGCTGGCTCAGGCCCGGTTGAAAAGGGCACTCTGTGGTGCATTACCTCATCGTTTTCACAGAATATTAGAGGCTATCTCATGGGCGGTATCAGTATCTGGCAATTGTTAATCATTGCCGTGATTGTTGTACTTCTGTTCGGTACCAACAAATTACGTAATCTGGGTTCAGATTTGGGTTCTTCGATTCGTGGCTTCAAAAAAGCCATGGGTGACGAGGACGACAAAAAGGATCAACCGAAAGAGCAGGACGCTGACTTCGCTGCCAAAACGCTGGCGGACAAACAGCAAACTTCGGCTAACAAAGAAGAAGCCAAGAACGACAAGCAGGTGTAAACCGTGTTTGATATTGGTTTTAGTGAACTGGTATTGGTGTTCGTGATCGGGCTGATTGTACTCGGCCCGCAACGTTTACCGGTTGCGGTGAAAACCGTGGTCGGCTGGATCAGGGCGATTCGTTCGCTGGCAGCCAATGTACAACATGAACTGGCGCAGGAGCTCAAGCTGCAGGAGTTGCAGGAGAGCCTGAAAAAGGTGGAAGAAGCGGGCCGTGGCACGCTCTCACCCGAGCTGAAAGAGTCGATGGAAGAGCTGCGTAAAACTGCGGATTCAATGAAACGCTCGGTCAGTCAGAGCATCGACATTGAAAAAGAGGAAGACGAGGCAAACACCATCCATTCGGCTCAGCACAGGCCCGCGCCTGCTCCGGTCTCTGAGCCTGCTGCGTCTGAGCCTTCGGCGACACCGGCTACAGCAGAACACCAGGCCAGTGCCCCGGCACAGACGCCGTCTGCGGTTTCAGACTCAGGTCCGGCGGTGCAATCCTCTGCCGCACCCTCTGCCGTCGCCACTGCTCCGGCACCGGCTTCTTCAGCGGTTTCATCAGGTCCGGCGGCGCAGTCCTCTGCCGCACCAACCGCTGTGGCCAGCGCACCGGCACAGGCGCCCGCTGGCGACGTTGCCAGGCCAGCCGATCCTGCGCGTCAATCCGCTACCCCCTCTTCTGCAAGTGATGAACGATAATGGCCGTTGAAGATACCCAACCGCTCATCAGTCATCTGATTGAGCTGCGTAAGCGACTACTGAACTGCATCATTGCCGTATTAGCGATTTTCCTGGTGCTGGTTTATTTCGCCAACGACATCTACCAGCTGGTCGCGGCACCGCTAATCAGCCAGATGCCGGTGGGCTCCAGCATGATCGCGACCGATGTGGCCTCACCGTTTTTCACCCCGATTAAGCTGACCATTATAGTGTCGGTGTTTCTTGCGGTGCCGGTGATCCTCTATCAGGTCTGGGCATTTGTCGCCCCGGCGCTTTACCGTCATGAGCGCAGGCTGGTTATGCCGCTGCTGTTTTCCAGCACCTTCCTGTTCTACTTCGGCGTGGCCTTTGCCTATTTCGTGGTCTTCCCGCTGGCATTTGGTTTTTTCACCAAGACAGCGCCGATCGGCGTGACTGTAGCAACGGATATCTCCAAATACCTCGATTTTGTCATGACGCTGTTTATGGCATTTGGCGTGGCGTTTGAGGTGCCGGTGGCGATTGTGTTGCTGTGCTGGACCGGTATCACCAGCCCGGAAGAGTTGAAGAAGAAACGTCCCTATATTCTGGTGGGCGCCTTCGTGGTCGGGATGTTGCTCACACCGCCGGATGTTTTTTCCCAAACTTTGCTCGCTATTCCGATGTACTGCCTGTTTGAAGTCGGCGTATTCTTTTCCCGTTACTATGTGGGTAAAGGCCGCCGGTTACAGGATGAAGAAGAGAATACCGACTCCTGATGCGGACAGCTTTACCCGCACTGGCGGGAAGCGATCAATCCAAACCGCCCTGATGGGCGGTTTTTGTTTATAAACTGTGGGAAAAATTATGTTTGATATCGGTGTAAACCTGACCAGCACGCAATTCGCCTCCGACCGGCAAAAGGTGGTTAAACGCGCGCGTGATGCGGGCGTCACCGGCATGCTTATTACCGGCACTAACGCGCTGGAGAGCCAGCAGGCTCAGCGACTGGCTGAAGATCAAGCGGGCTTCTGTTGGTCTACCGCGGGCGTCCATCCTCATCATGCCAGCGAATGGTCAACGGAAATTGCCAGCACCCTGCGTCGCCTGGCTGAAAAACCGGAAGTGGTTGCCATCGGTGAATGCGGACTCGATTTCAATCGCAATCTGTCGGCTCATGAGCAGCAGGAGTATGCGTTTGATGCGCAGCTGGCTCTGGCGGCGGAACTCAATATGCCGGTCTTTCTGCACTGCCGCGAAGCCCATGCGCGTTTCGCCGCAGTACTGGCGCCCTGGCTGCCAAAATTGCCTGGCGCGGTGATCCACTGCTTTACCGGCACGCGTGATGAACTGGAAGCCTGTCTGGGCATGGGATTATCGGTAGGGATTACGGGCTGGGTATGCGATGAGCGCCGTGGTCTGGAGTTGCGCGAGCTGCTGCCACTGATTCCGGCCGACCGCCTGCTGCTGGAAACGGATGCCCCATATCTGCTGCCGCGCGACATGCGTCCACGCCCGACTTCGCGCCGTAATGAACCCTGCTTTTTACCGCATATTGTGCACCAGGTGGCGACATGGCGTGGTGAGAGTGCTGAGGAACTGGCGACCCGCATCGACCATAATGCGCGGACGTTATTCAGACTGGCTTAAATCTTGCGGAACTGCTTGTTGTCGACGCTGCGCATTACCTGCTTGTTCAGCAAATTAAGCAACAGAATTGAGCGCGTTTCACCATCCGGCTCGGCAAAGATGGCGCGCAGCCCTTCAAACGTCCCGTCGGTGATGACCACTTCATCACCGCTTTGCGGCGTTTCAGGGTCAAGCAGGATTTGCGGGACGTCTGTTTCCAGCGCTTCAATCACGGCTGAAGGCACGGTCGCGGGCGTCGTGCCAAAGCGCACGAAGTGGCTGACGCCACGGGTGCTGCTGATCGTCGTGGTGTGAATGGCTTCCGGATCAAACTCGATAAACAGATAATTCGGGAACAGTGGCTCACTCACGGTGGTGCGTTTACCGCGCACGATCTTTTCCAGAGCGATCATCGGGCTGAGGCAATGCACTTCCTGCCGCTCCAGATGCTCCTTCGCGCGCAGTAGCTGTCCACGTTTGCAATAGAGTAAGTACCAGGATTCCATAACTGCTCCCATTGAATGGACGCTAAGAATAGCAAACCTGTTGCCAGAGTTATAGCGCAGGGGCAGGGTAAAGCGTCCCGCAAAGAAAATAAACTGAGACTTTTCTTAAGATGCCCGATGGCAGCAGAAAAGGTGACTGAAAATTGACGTCTGCTATTGCTCTGTATCAGACTCAATGACCATCACATCTGCAAAAGGATCCTCTGATGGAACTCTTTCTGTTGAGCAACGGCAAGCTGGCGGATGATGCGCCGCTGCTGGGCTATGCGCAGCCGCAGCTGCACGCCATGATTGCCCGACGCGCTATCCGCTCGGCGGTACTGATCCCCTACGCGATTATTCGTGGCGATCAGCAGCAACGCGCCGCCGAACTCAGTGCCTCTCTGGGCATTCAGGTTGAGCGGGTTCAGGCATTCGCCTCACCGGCTGAAGCGATTGCGCAGGCAGAGCTGATTTTAGTCAGCGGCGGCAACACCTGGTTCCTGAATCAGATGCTGCATGAGCAGGGTCTGATCGGGGCGATTCAGCGCGCGGTGCGGGAGCGGCAGGTACCTTATGTCGGCTGGAGCGCAGGCTGCAACGTGGCGACGCCCTCAATCCGTACCACGAACGATATGCCGGTGCGCAGCAGCGTGGTGCTGCCTGCGCTGGGACTCTTTCCGGTGCAGATTAATCCCCACTATCTGGATGCCAGCGTCAGCGGTCATATGGGCGAAACCCGTGACGAACGGCTGGCAGAGTTCTGTGCAGTTAATCCGACTGAATCGGTGATTGCACTGCGTGAAGGCAGTTTTCTGCACGTTCACGACAATCAGCTGCGCTATCACAGTGTGCGAAACGAAGATTTTAAACTGTTTCGCCACGGCGAGCCGATTCAGGGGTATCACGATGCCCGCGCGTTACAACCGCTGGTTCCCTTTCAGTGCGTATGACGCTGCCATATAAACCTCAGCATAACCGCTTAATCAGACCTATAATGGCCGATTCACTCTGGCCGGAAAGCTAAAGCCGCATGAAATATCACGATTTAAGAGACTTTCTCGCGCTGCTCGAACAGCGCGGTGAGCTAAAGCGCATTACCCAGTCGATCGATCCTGAACTGGAAATGACCGAAATCGCCGACCGCACTCTGCGTGGCGGTGGCCCGGCTCTGCTGTTTGAAAACCCGAAAGGGTACGACATGCCGGTGCTGTGCAATCTGTTCGGCACACCAAAGCGTGTGGCAATGGGCATGGGCCAGGAAGAGGTCAGCGCACTGCGTGAAGTGGGTAAACTGCTGGCCTTCCTGAAAGAGCCGGAGCCGCCAAAAGGCTTCCGCGATCTGTTCGACAAGATGCCGCAGTTTAAGCAGGTCCTGAACATGCCGACCAAACGCCTGCGCAATGCACCCTGTCAGGAAGAGGTGTTCAGCGGCGATGAAGTCGATCTGACGCGGATTCCGGTGATGAAGTGCTGGCCGGGCGATGCGGCACCGCTGATTACCTGGGGGCTGACCGTGACGCGCGGCCCGCACAAAGAGCGGCAGAATCTCGGTATCTACCGGCAGCAGGTGATCGGCAAAAATCGGCTGATCATGCGCTGGCTGTCGCACCGTGGCGGCGCGCTCGACTATCTGGAGTGGACGAAAGCGCATCCGGGTGAGCGTTTTCCGGTCTCGGTGGCGCTGGGTGCCGATCCTGCCACTATCCTTGGGGCCGTAACGCCGGTGCCCGATACGCTGTCAGAATATGCGTTTGCCGGTTTACTGCGCGGCAATAAAACCGAAGTAGTGAAATGCCTCTCGAACGATCTCGAAGTTCCCGCCAGCGCGGAAATCGTGCTGGAAGGGTATATCGAAGCGGGCGATATGGCGCCGGAAGGACCTTACGGCGACCACACCGGCTACTACAATGAAGTAGATAGCTTCCCGGTGTTTACCGTTACGCATATTACGCAGCGCCATAAGCCTATCTATCACTCCACCTATACCGGCCGTCCGCCAGATGAACCTGCGGTGCTGGGGGTGGCGCTGAATGAAGTGCTGGTGCCGATTCTGGTGAAGCAGTTCCCGGAGATCGTGGACTTCTATCTGCCGCCAGAAGGATGTTCATACCGGCTGGCGGTCGTGACGATTAAAAAGCAGTACGCGGGGCATGCCAAACGTGTCATGTTTGGCGTCTGGTCGTTTCTGCGGCAGTTCATGTACACCAAATTTGTTATTGTGTGTGACGATGACGTTAATGCGCGTGACTGGAACGACGTGATCTGGGCGATCACCACGCGTATGGATCCGGCCCGCGATACGGTATTAGTGGAAAATACCCCAATCGATTATCTCGATTTCGCTTCGCCCGTTTCCGGGCTGGGATCGAAGATGGGGATGGATGCGACCAATAAGTGGCCAGGTGAAACGCAGCGCGAATGGGGTACACCTATCGTCAAAGATCCTGCGGTCACCGCGCGCATTGATGCTATCTGGGATGAGCTAGGTATTTTTGATCAGCCGCCACAGCGTTGATGGCGAGCACAACCATAAAGACGACCCGACAGAGGGAACGCATGACAACGTTAAGCTGTAAAGTAACTTCGGTTGAGGCGATTACCGACACGGTCTATCGCGTTCGCCTGATCCCTGAAGCGGAATTCAGTTTTCGCGCGGGACAGTATCTGATGGTAGTGATGGACGAGCGTGACAAGCGTCCGTTCTCACTGGCCTCAACGCCGATGGAAAAAGATATCATTGAGTTGCATATCGGCGCGTCCGATCTGAACCTCTATGCCATGGCCGTCATGGATCGCATCCGTAACGATCGCCAGATCACGGTTGATATGCCGCACGGCGATGCCTGGCTGCGTGAAGAGAGCAGCAAGCCGCTGATCCTGATTGCAGGCGGCACCGGTTTCTCCTATGCCCGTTCGATTCTGCTCACTGCACTGGCGGAACAGCCAGAGCGCGATATCGCCATTTACTGGGGCGGACGTGAGCTCAAGCATTTGTACGATCTGGAAGAGCTGGATGCGCTGGCGGTGAAGCACCCGAACCTGAAGGTGATCCCGGTTGTCGAGCAACCTGAAGCGGGCTGGCAGGGCCGTTCAGGCACGGTATTGACGGCAGTAATGCAGGACTTCAGTACGCTGAGCGAGCATGAGATCTACATCGCCGGACGTTTTGAGATGGCGAAGATTGCCCGCGATCGTTTCTGTGCCGAGCGTGGCGCGGTGGAGTCACAGATGTACGGCGATGCGTTTGCCTTTATCTGATGCGCTGAAGCAGCCTGTAGCAGACAGAAAAAACCCGCCGGTTTACTGGCGGGTAAATCTGACAAAGTAAGACTCAACGTATTACAGACGCTCGAATACGGTCGCAATGCCCTGACCCAGTCCGATACACATGGTGGCGAGGCCAAAACGGGCATCGCGTCGCTCCATAATATTCAGCAATGTCGTGCTGATGCGTGCGCCGGAGCAGCCCAGCGGATGGCCTAACGCAATCGCGCCGCCATTCAGATTGACCTTATCATCCATCCGTTCCAGCAAACCTAAGTCCTTGATGCAGGGCAGCGTCTGCGCGGCAAAGGCTTCATTCAGCTCAAACACATCGATATCACTGACGCTCAGTCCCGCCCGTTTTAATGCCAGTTTGCTGGCCGGTACCGGTCCATAGCCCATAATCGAAGGATCACAGCCCACCACCGCCATGCTGCGGATGCGCGCGCGCGGTGTCAGCCCCAGTTCACGGGCGCGTGATTCACTCATGACAAGCATGGCGGCCGCGCCATCTGACAACGCCGACGATGTACCCGCCGTGACGGTGCCGTTAACCGGATCGAAGGCGGGTTTGAGTGCCGCCAGTCCTTCGGCGCTGGTCTCCTCGCGAATCACCTCATCGAAGTCATAGCGTTTAAGAATGCCGTCGCTGTCGTGACCATAGGTGGCGACAATCTCTGTTGCAAAGTCCCCACGCTGGGTGGCCTGCCAGGCCCGCTGGTGTGAACGCAGGGCAAATGCATCCTGCTGCTCACGGCTGATATGATGCATTCGCGCCAGCATTTCAGCCGTTAAGCCCATCATGCCTGCTGCTTTTGCCACGGTTCGGCCCAGACCGGGATGAAAGTCGACGCCGTGATTCATCGGCACATGTCCCATATGCTCCACGCCACCGATCAGACAGCATTGCGCATCACCGACCATAATGGCGCGGGCCGCATCATGCAGCGCCTGCATTGAAGAGCCACACAGTCGGTTGACGGTGGTGGCCGGCACTGAATGCGGGATTTCGGCCAGCAGCGCGGCGTTACGCGCGATATTAAATCCCTGTTCCAGCGTCTGCTGTACGCAGCCCCAGACGATATCGTCCAGTGATGTCGGGTTCACCGCCGGGTTGCGGCTCAGGAGTTCGCGCATCAGGTGCGCAGAGAGATCTTCAGCGCGCACGTGACGAAAGGCGCCGCCTTTTGAACGTCCCATTGGCGTGCGCACCGCATCAATAATCACCACATTTTCCATCTTTTTGCCCTCAGGCGCTTTTCAGCGCGGCTTCATCAATCGGTTTGGCGGCGGGATACCAGCTTTCATGCTGATGGGCTTTCTGCACCAGCAGCGCAGGCAGGGCATATAAGCCACCGAGCGCGCTATAACGCCGGGCCTGATCCACCACATTGCTGTTGCCCAGGGTATCGAGATAGCGGAAAGCGCCGCCACGGAAAGGCGGGAAGCCGAGACCATAGACCAGCGCCATATCCGCTTCCGCTGGCGAGGCAATAATCTTCTCTTCCAGGCAGCGCACTACTTCATTCAGCATTGGCAGCATCATGCGATTCAGAATCTCTTCATCGCTGAAGACCCGCTTAGGCTGGCAGACCTGCTCCAGCAGCGTATCCACTTCGGTATCAGCCACTTTTGTCAGTTTGCCCTTTTTATCTTCTTCCCAGCGCCAGAAGCCTTTGCCATTTTTCTGGCCAAAACGACCGGCATCAAACAGCAGATCGATCGCATCACGATAGTCATGCTTCATACGATCCGGGAAACCGTCAGCCATGACGCTTTGCGCGTGGTGCGCGGTATCGATGCCGACCACATCCAGCAGCCATGAGGGGCCCATCGGCCAGCCAAACTGTTTTTCCATCACTTTATCAATCTGACGGAAATCGGCGCCGTCGCGCAGCAGCAGGCTGAAAGCGGCGAAGTAAGGGAACAGCACCCGGTTAACAAAGAAGCCCGGACAGTCATTCACTACGATCGGGGTTTTGCCCATTTTGCTGGCCCAGGCCACCACTTTGCTCAGGGTCGCTTCACTGGTTTTCTCGCCACGAACCACCTCTACCAGCGGCATACGCGGTACCGGATTGAAGAAGTGCATGCCGCAGAAGTTTTCAGGACGCTGCAGCGCCTGCGCCAGCTGGCTGATGGGAATGGTCGAGGTATTGGAGGCCAGAATCGCATCTTCACGCAGATGCTGTTCGGTTTCCGCCAGCACTTTTGCCTTGATCAGCGGGTTTTCTACCACCGCTTCAACCACCACATCAGCCTGTTCAAAACCGGCGTAATCCAGCGTGGGCTGGATAGTGGCGATCACACTGGCGAGTTTGTTGCCGTCGATTTTGCCGCGTTCCAGCAGCTTATTGAGCAGCTTGCTGGCTTCGTTCATCCCCAGCGTTAACGCCTGTGGATTAATATCTTTCATTCTGACCGGCACGCCTTTCCACGCAGACTGGTAGCTGATGCCGCCACCCATGATGCCTGCGCCCAGTACCGCTGCCTGAGCGGGTGCGCCGCTTTCGCTGCCGCGCTTTTTCGCCAGACCTTTCACGTACTGGTCGTTGAGGAAGATGCCGACCAGCGCGCGTGCTTCATCAGACTGGGCCAGCGGCACAAACGCTGCGGTTTCAAGCTTCAGCGCGTCATCGCGGCCAAGGCTGGCTGCGGCTTCAATGGTTTTTACCGCCATCAGCGGAGCGGGATAATGCTTGCCTGCGGTTTGCAGCACCATGGCTTTCGCGATAGTGAAGCTCATGGCCGCTTCAATCGGGCTGAGTTTCAGCGGAGCCAGCTTAGGGGCCCGGCGTGCGCGCCAGCTGCCATCAGTGGCAGCGGCCTTAAGCATGATGATCCCCGCCTCACGCAGTTTCTCGCGAGACACCACCGCATCGACCAGACCGAGTTTAAGAGCGGCATTGCCATCGACATCTTTTCCCGCCGCAATAATTTCCAGCGCACTGTCGGCACCCAGCAGGCGCGGCAATCGCACGCTGCCGCCAAATCCCGGCATGATGCCGAGTTTGGTTTCCGGCAGGCCAATACGGGCGTCCGCAGTAGCGATACGCAGATCGGTTGCCAGTACGCATTCACATCCGCCGCCCAGTGCATAGCCGTCAATGGCGGCCAGAGTCGGTACCGGCAAATCTTCCAGACGATTGAAAATGCTGTTGGCGTAACTCAGCCACTGGCTCAGCTTTTCGGTGGGTGCATCAAACAGTGAAAGGAACTCGGTGATATCTGCCCCTACAATAAATGCAGGTTTAGCGGAGCTCAGCAGCAGGCCGCGCAGTTCTGGCTGCTGCTCCAGCACAGCTATTGCCTCGCCCAGGCTGGCGACAGTTTGCGTATCGAGCTTGTTGACCGAGCCCGTAGCGTCAAAAACCAGCTCGGCGATGCCATCGTCCAGCCAGTGAAGAGTAAGGTTAGCGCCTTGGTAGAGCATGTGCGTCTCCTGAAACCGCGAAAGGTGATCTGGTCATACCAGATGATCGTGAGTGTGGGAGCGATGTTAATTTTTTGCAAACTGGTCTTTGCTTATTTGCTAACAAGATCACAGCTGCGCCGACTTCGGCATCTGCGCAAGGGGTATGCTAAACTGCGGCCATTTCGCGACACTGGAGAGACGTCAATGGATTCACTGAGTACCTTGTATCACGCGCACATCGCCACGTTGCAACAACGGGCGCAGCAGGTGCTGGCACGCAATAAACTGGATGCGATGTTGATCCATTCCGGTGAGTTGATGACGGTGTTTCTGGATGATCACACTTATCCGTTTAAGGTGAATCCGCAGTTCAAGGCCTGGGTGCCGGTGACGCAGGTGCCCAACTGCTGGCTCTGGATTGATGGGGTAAACAAACCGAAACTGTGGTTCTACTCTCCGGTGGATTACTGGCATAACGTTGAACCGTTGCCGGATAGCTTCTGGACCGGGGATGTTGACGTTATCGGCCTGAAAAATGCGGACGAGATTGCGCAGTTGCTGCCTGCACAGCGTGATAACGTCGCCTATATCGGCCCGGTTAACGCGCGTGCATCTCAGCTCGGCATCGCCTCTGGCAATATTAATCCCAAAGCGGTCATCGACTTCCTGCACTTCCATCGCAGCATCAAAACTGATTATGAACTCGCCTGTCTGCGCCAGGCGCAGAAGCTGGCGGTTGCCGGTCATCGCGCGGCGAAAGAGGCGTTCTCGGCGGGCTTAAGCGAGTTCGATATCAATCAGGCTTATCTGACCGCTACCGGTCATCGCGACACCGATGTACCTTACGGCAATATCATTGCGCTGAATGAGCACGCTGCGGTGCTGCACTACACCCGGCTGGATCATCAGCCACCGGCGAAACGCCATAGCTTTTTGATTGATGCGGGTGCCGAGTATCTTGGCTATGCCGCTGATTTGACCCGCAGCTATGCGGCGCAGAGCAGTTCGCTCTATGCCAGAATGGTTGAGGCGATGAACACTGAAGAGCTGGCCCTGATAGCCACGCTGAAACCGGGCGTACGCTACACCGATTACCATCTTCAGATGCATCAGCGTATTGCGAAGATGTTGCTGAAGTTTGATCTGGTTCAGGGAATCAGCGAAGAAGCGCTGGTGGCTGAAGATCTGACCGGTCCGTTTATGCCACATGGCCTGGGGCATCCGCTGGGTCTGCAGGTCCATGACGTTGCCGGTTTTATGCAGGATGAGCAGGGCACCCATCTCGCCGCGCCAGCGCAATATCCTTATCTTCGCTGCACCCGCGTGCTGCAACCGGGCATGGTATTAACCATTGAGCCGGGCTTCTATATTATTGACTCGTTACTGAAGCCGCTGCGTGAAGGCCGTTTCAGTCAGCACTTTAACTGGCAGGCCATTGATGCGCTTCGGCCTTATGGCGGGATTCGTATCGAGGATAACGTGGTGATCCATGCGCATCGCGTTGAGAACATGACCCGCGATCTGCATCTGGCCTGATGGAGGCCTTTGATATTCCCGCTGTGCCAGTAAGCAGCAGTGAGGAGACAATCAAAAAGAGTCGCTTCATTACGCTACTGGCGCACACCGAGGGTGCAGAGGCGGCGCGCGCGTTTGTCCAGCAGGTTAAAAGCGAGCATCCCACTGCCCGGCATCACTGCTGGGCCTGGGTAGCGGGCGCACCGAATGATTCTCAGCAACTCGGTTTCTCTGATGATGGTGAACCTTCGGGTACGGCAGGGAAACCGATGCTGGCGCAACTGATGGGCGCGGATATTGGCGAGATTACCGCTGTGGTGGTGCGTTACTACGGTGGCATCATGCTGGGAACCGGCGGCTTAGTGAAAGCGTATGGTGGTGGCGTCCAGCAGGGACTTAAGCAGCTGCCACGGCAGCGCAAAGTGCCGATGAAGCTGTTCACTTTGCAATGCGACTATGCACAGCTCAGTGATATTGAACGGCTGGTACAGCGTTTTGAAGGTAAGGTGACCGACAGCCAGTTTCAGGATCGTATTGCGTTGACGCTGGCTGTACCTTACGGACAGATCGACGGGTTCAAAAAAAATCTGTCAGACTTTAGTCGGGGCGCGTTATCGCTGATCCCGCTCACACCATGATGTTCATCTCTTTTATTTAAAGGAACGGCTGAATGCACTTTCGCGCCATTACCCGCATAGTCGGTCTGCTGGTGATCCTCTTTTCAGTGACGATGATTTTGCCCGGCCTGGTCGCCTTAATTTATCGCGATGGCGCAGGGCGGGCGTTTAGCCAGACTTTTATGATGGCGCTGGTGATCGGCTCGCTGCTGTGGTGGCCGAATCGCAAAAAGAAAACCGAACTCAAACCGCGGGAAGGGTTTCTGATTGTGGTCCTGTTCTGGACGGTGCTGGGCAGCGTAGGGGCGATGCCCTTTATCTTTGCCGAACAGCCGCATCTTTCGGTGACGGATGCGTTCTTTGAATCTTTCTCTGGCCTGACAACCACCGGTGCCACCACGCTGGTGGGGCTGGACTCGTTGCCTAAGGCGATTCTCTTCTATCGGCAGATGCTGCAGTGGCTGGGCGGTATGGGGATCATCGTATTAGCCGTGGCGATACTGCCGATTCTGGGCGTCGGGGGCATGCAGCTCTATCGCGCTGAAATGCCGGGGCCGCTGAAAGATAATAAAATGCGACCGCGTATCGCCGAGACGGCTAAAACACTCTGGCTGATCTACGTCCTGCTGACGATAGCCTGTGCGCTGGCATTGTGGCTGGCGGGAATGCCAGCGTTTGATGCTATCGGCCACAGTTTCTCGACTATCGCCATTGGCGGCTTCTCAACCCATGATGCCAGTATCGGCTATTTTAACAGTGGCACCATCAATACCATCGTGGCGGTGTTTCTGCTGATCTCAGGCTGTAACTACGGCCTGCACTTTGCCATGTTAAGCGGACGCAATCTGCGTGTGTACTGGCGCGACCCTGAGTTCCGCATGTTTATTGGCGTTCAGCTGACGCTGGTGTTGATCTGTACCCTGGTGCTCTGGTTCCATAATGTCTATGAAAGTGGCTGGCAGACGCTGAACCAGGCCTTTTTCCAGGTGGTCTCCATGGCGACGACGGCGGGATTCACGACCGACAGCATCGCACGCTGGCCATTGTTCCTGCCGGTACTGCTGTTGTGCTCCGCCTTTATCGGCGGCTGTGCCGGTTCAACCGGCGGTGGTCTGAAGGTGATTCGCATACTGCTGTTATGCAAGCAGGGTAACCGTGAGCTTAAGCGTCTGGTTCACCCCAATGCGGTCTACACCATTAAGCTGGGCAACCGGGCGCTGCCGGAACGTATCCTTGAAGCCGTATGGGGATTCTTCTCGGCTTATGCGCTGGTGTTCCTGATCAGCATGCTGGCGATCATCGCCACCGGCGTTGACGACTTCTCGGCTTTTGCTGCCGTTGCCGCGACGCTCAATAACCTCGGCCCTGGCTTAGGGGTCGTAGCTGATAACTTCACTTCAATGAATGACGTGGCGAAATGGATTCTTATTTCCACCATGTTATTCGGGCGTCTCGAGGTATTCACCTTGCTGGTGCTGTTTACGCCTACTTTCTGGCGTGAATAATTAATAAGGATGCTGACATGAAAGCGCTGATTCTCTATTCCACTCGCGACGGACAAACCAAGAAGATTGCCTCTTCTATTGCTGATGTGATCCGTCAGCAGCAGCAGTGTGATGTACTGAACATTCAGGATGCCACTCTGCCTGACTGGGCACAGTATGATCGCGTGTTAATTGGCGCATCTATCCGCTATGGCCATTTTCAGCCGGTCGTCGATAAGTTCGTTAAACAACACCTTCATGAGTTGCAGCAGCGTACCAGCGGTTTCTTTTCGGTGAACCTGACGGCGCGCAAACCTGAGAAGCGCTCTCCTGAAACCAATGCCTATACGCAGAAGTTCCTGGCACACTCGCCGTGGCAGCCTGATTGCTGTGCCGTGTTCGCAGGCGCGCTCTATTATCCGCGCTATCGCTGGTTCGATCGCGTCATGATCCAGTTGATTATGCGCATGACCGGTGGTGAGACAGATTCGACGAAAGAAGTGGAGTACACGGACTGGCAGCAGGTAAGCACTTTTGCCAATGATTTTGCACAGTTACCAGGCAAATCGTAGCGAAATAGCGCGATTTGATGAAAATTACTGCGAACGATAATCTTTTCGTAATAAACACTTGTCAGCCCGCGCGAACTCCCTATAATGCGCCTCCATCGACACGGAACACCGGCAACGGGAATCGGGTTGAGAGGCACAGGAGACTGCGCCGCCGGAGAAAAACTTCTGAAATAGAGGTTGACTCTGCAGGAGGAAAGCGTAATATACGCCACCTCGCGACAGGACGCTAACGCACTGTTCGCACTGCTC
>NZ_JALNPO010000019.1:0-46703 GCF_024520895.1 Pantoea sp. Fr-CA_6
CTGAACAGAATGAGTCTGCCAGGAGAGCCCGCAGGACGCGGGCGAAAGGCGGGGCGGCACAGGATGTGCCATCCCCGCCGGTCCGTCAGGCAGAGGAATGAAGTGAAGGAACCGCGCAGCGGCGCGAGGACCGCCAGCCCCTGCGCGGCACCAGACTGCGTTATCACCTGTCGCTTAACTGACTGGCATCAGAGCCGGGGCTCCACTTTTTATCAGGCAGACTTAACGAGTCAGATCATCAAAGAATTTTTTCACGCCGTCGAAAAAGCTCTTTGAGCGTGGGCTGTTATGCTCGCCGCTCGGGCCGCCAAAACTCTCTTCCAGTTCACGCAACAGCGCTTTCTGTTTCTCATTCAGGCTGACCGGTGTTTCCACCACGACACGACACAGCAGATCGCCGACCGCGCCGCCACGCACAGATTTCACGCCACGTCCGCGCATGCGGAACAGCTTGCCGGTCTGAGTTTCTGACGGCACTTTCAGCTTCACGCGACCATCCAGGGTCGGTACTTCAATCTCACCGCCCAGCGCTGCCATCGCAAAGTTGATCGGCACTTCACAGTAAAGATTGTTCTCTTCACGCTCGAAGATCGGGTGTTTCTTCACCGAGACCTGAACGTAGAGATCGCCTGCTGGTGCGCCCTGCTCGCCCGCTTCGCCTTCGCCGCTCAGACGAATGCGATCGCCGGTGTCGACCCCTGCCGGGATTTTCACTGACAGCGTTTTCGACTTCTCAACGCGGCCATGACCATGACAGGCGTTGCACGGATCTTTGATCACCGAGCCGCGACCATGACAGGTCGGACAGGCCTGCTGAACGGTGAAGAAGCCCTGGCGCATCTGCACCTGGCCTGCACCGTGACAGGTTGAACAGGTTTGTGGCTGCGTTCCCGCTTTCGCGCCGCTGCCGTGGCAGACATCACACTCTTCCAGCGTTGGAATGCGGATCTCTTTGGTCACGCCGCGTACCGCTTCTTCCAGCGACAGCTCCATGTTGTAGCGTAAATCGGCGCCACGGGAGGCGCGCTGACGGCGTCCACCACCAAAGATGTCACCGAACACGTCGCCAAAGATATCGCTGAAGTCTGCGCCGCCACCACCAAAGCCGCCGCCGCCGTATCCACCGCCACCCATACCGCCCTGTTCAAAGGCTGCATGACCATATTGATCGTAGGCCGCACGCTTCTGCGCATCGGTCAGGATTTCGTACGCTTCCTTGACCTCTTTGAATTTGGCTTCGGCTTCTTTGTCACCGGGATTACGGTCCGGGTGAAATTTCATTGCCAGGCGTTTGTAAGCCTTTTTGATTTCACGCTCGTCCGCGGATTTGGCGACGCCTAAAATCTCGTAGTAATCACTCTTCGCCATGTTTATTTAGCCCTTAACATGATCGCACGGGCGTGGAGAGATCTCCTACGCCCGTGCTGGTTTCAACGGCTGTCAGGCCAACCGTCGCGCCCGGTCAGGGGCAATTATTTCTTGTTGTCTTTCACTTCTTCGAATTCAGCATCGACAACGTCGTCATCTTTCTTCGCTGACGCGTCACCGGCATCCGCTGCTCCCGCCTGAGACTGCTGGGCTGCTTCCATCAGTTTGCCGGACACTTCCATCAGCGCCTGCATTTTGGCGTCGATTTCCGCTTTGTCTTCGCCTCTCAGCGCAGTTTCCAGCGCGGCCAGAGCGGCTTCGATTGGCGCTTTGTCATCAGCTGACAGTTTGTCGCCCGCTTCTTCCAGCTGCTTACGCGTGCTGTGGGCAATCTGATCGCCCTGGTTACGCGTCTGTACCAGCTCTTCGAACTTGCGGTCAGATTCAGCGTTCGCTTCCGCATCACGCACCATTTTCTGGATCTCTTCATCGCTCAGACCTGAAGAGGCTTTGATGGTGATTTTCTGCTCTTTACCGCTGTTCTTATCTTTCGCCGACACGTGCAGGATACCATCCGCATCGATGTCGAAGGTCACTTCGATCTGCGGCAGACCGCGTGGCGCGTTCTGGATACCGTCGAGGTTGAACTGGCCCAGTGACTTGTTGTCATTGGCGCGCTTACGCTCACCCTGCAGCACGTGAATGGTCACGGCTGACTGGTTATCTTCAGCAGTCGAGAAGACCTGGCTGTGCTTGGTTGGGATAGTGGTGTTCTTGCTGATCAGCGAAGTCATCACACCACCCATGGTTTCGATACCCAGTGACAGCGGGGTAACGTCCAGCAGCAGCACGTCTTTCACGTCGCCACCCAGTACACCACCCTGAACTGCAGCACCGACCGCGACCGCTTCATCCGGGTTCACGTCTTTACGTGGCTCTTTACCGAAGAACTCAGTCACTTTGGCCTGAACCAGTGGCATACGAGTCTGACCACCCACCAGGATAACGTCGTTGATGTCTGAAACAGACAGTCCGGCGTCCTGCAGCGCAACTTTCAGTGGCGCGATTGAGCGAGCAACCAGATCTTCAACCAGTGACTCCAGTTTAGAGCGGGTCACTTTGATGTTCAGGTGTTTAGGACCGGTCGCATCTGCCGTGATGTATGGCAGGTTAACGTCGGTCTGCTGTGCAGAAGAAAGTTCGATTTTCGCTTTCTCTGCCGCTTCTTTCAGACGCTGCATCGCCAGTGGATCGTTGTGCAGATCGATGCCCTGGTCTTTCTTGAATTCAGCAACCAGATAGTTAATCAGGCGGCTATCGAAGTCTTCACCACCCAGGTGGGTATCACCGTTGGTCGCCAGAACTTCAAAGGTTTTTTCGCCGTCAACTTCGTCGATCTCAATGATTGAGATATCGAAGGTACCGCCACCCAGGTCATAAACCGCGATGGTGCGGTTACCCTGGCCTTTATCCAGACCGTATGCCAGTGCAGCAGCAGTCGGTTCGTTAATGATACGTTTGACTTCCAGACCTGCGATACGGCCGGCGTCTTTGGTCGCCTGACGCTGCGCATCGTTGAAGTAAGCCGGTACGGTAATAACCGCTTCAGTCACTGGCTCACCGAGGTAATCTTCGGCGGTCTTTTTCATTTTCTTCAGCACTTCAGCAGAGATCTGCGGTGGTGCCATTCGCTGACCTTTCACTTCCAGCCATGCGTCGCCGTTGTCAGCGCCGGTAATTTTGTACGGCATGATTTTAATATCACGCTGTACTTCTTCGTCCTGGAAGCGACGACCGATCAGACGCTTAATTGCGAACAGGGTATTCTGCGGGTTGGTCACTGCCTGACGTTTAGCCGGTTGACCGACCAGAATTTCGCCATCCTGTGTATACGCAATAATTGAAGGCGTGGTGCGATCGCCCTCGGCATTTTCCAGCACGCGTGCTTTAGTGCCATCCATGATCGCAACACAAGAGTTGGTTGTACCCAGGTCAATACCAATAATCTTACCCATCTAAACATCTCCCACTTAAATTCGTTGCCAATTTGGGTTGTGAACCTTTTATGTGGGCGGGTTGTTTGCATTCAACTGCCAGCACATGCTTTTTTTCCAACGTTCACAACGCTCGATGACAAGTAAATGGGGCCGCTTCGATGCGCATCAAGGGCTAAACCAAAAAAAAATTTTTACCTTTGGCCCTGTCGGGATCAAAGAACGCTGCCACAACGCTGAATATGATGCGTCGCCTTGCTCCCCTCAGGGAGCAGGACGAAATCCGTTTATTACATCAACGATCATTTTACTGCCGAGGAACTATGGCAAATTCAACGCTGGCTAACCCTGCCCCGCTGGGATTAATGGGATTTGGCATGACGACCATTTTGCTGAACCTGCACAACACGGGTCTGTTTGCTATGGACGTGGCGATTTTAGCCATGGGCATTTTTTATGGCGGGATTGCGCAGGTGCTGGCCGGTCTGCTGGAGTTTAAAAAGAACAACACTTTCGGGCTGACCGCCTTTACCTCTTACGGCATGTTCTGGTTAAGCTTTGTGGCGATCCTGCTGTTACCTGAAATGGGACTGGCAAAAGTGCCAGACGAACGTTTCCTGGGGGCCTGGCTGGCACTGTGGGGCATTTTCACGCTGTTTATGTTCGTCGGTACGCTGAAAGGTGCGCGGATGCTGCAGTTTGTTTTCGGCTCGCTCACGCTGCTGTTTCTGCTGCTGGCCGTGGCTCATCTTATGCACCTGCCGGCGCTGGTGGTCTCCGCGGGCTGGGTCGGGATACTCTGTGGTGCCAGCGCCTGCTATCTGGCGATGGGTGAAGTGCTGAACGAAACCTTTGGCCGCACCATTCTGCCGATTGGCGCGAAACCACTCTAAGCCTGCCTTTACGCATAAAAAAGACGCGGAGCCTGGCTCCGCGTCCCCGCATTACAAAGAGTTAATCCCCTGCTGCAGGCCAGGCTCGTGGCTGACATCACGCCGCAGCCAGATCCCCGTCAACAATCCCACCAGCGCCAGCGCCATCACATACCAGCAGGGTGCCATCTCTGAGACGTTCATCAGCAGCGACACAAAGATCGGTGTCAGCCCGCCAAAGATCGCATAGGAGAGGTTGTAGGAAAATGAGAGTCCGGTAAAACGCACTTCTGCCGGAAAGGCGCGCACCATCACAAAGGGCACCACGCCGACGATACCGACGCTGAGACCCGCCACGCCATAAAGCAGGAAGAGCTGCTGTGGATAGAGGGCGGTCAGGTGATAAAACTGCCAGCTACAGATCGCCAGCAGCAGGCTGCCGACACACAGCGTACGACTGGCACCAAAGCGATCGGCCGCGAGTCCGGCAATAATGCAGCCAATGCAGAGCATCACGGTGGCGATGCTGTTGGCCTGCAGGGTCAGCGCGGGCGCGATGCCCTGCTGTTTTTGCAGCCAGACCGGCGACATCAGGATCACCACCACGATGCAGGCGGAGAGCAGCCAGGTCAGCAGCATAGAGATGACAATCGACTTTTTATGCTCTGCCAGCACGGTCTTCAGCGGCAGAGTTTCAACCAGCGCTTTACGCTGCTGCATCTCGATAAACACTGGCGTCTCATGCAGCCAGCGACGCAGGTACATCGCGATCAGCCCGAACACGCCGCCGAGGAAGAACGGGATGCGCCAGCCGCCATCATGGATCGCCTGCTGCGACATTGAGGTATTGATCAGCGTGGCCACCAGCGACCCCAGTAAAATGCCGATAGTCAGCCCGGCCGTCAGCGTGCCGCAGGCGATGCCGATACGTTTATAGGGCACGTGTTCCGCGACAAACACCCAGGCGCCCGGCACTTCACCGCCAATCGCCGCGCCCTGTAACATCCGCATCAGCAGCATCAGCAGTGGCGCAGCAATACCAATCGTCTGCCAGGTGGGTAAAGCGCCCATCATCAGGGTCGGCAGCGCCATCAGCAGAATGCTCAGGCTGAACATCTTTTTGCGCCCGAGCTTATCGCCAAAATGCGCCATCACGATGCCGCCCAGCGGACGAGCCAGATAGCCTGCGGCAAAAATGGCAAACGTCTGCAACTGACGCAGCCATTCCGGGATATCCGAAGGGAAAAAGAGTTCGCCAATCACGGTGGCGAAGAAGACGAAGATGATGAAGTCGTAGAATTCCAGCGCGCCGCCCAGCGCGGCCAGCGCCAGGGTCTTGTAATCCTTACCGGTCAGACGCTGAGTGTGAGTCGGATTCATAATATTCCAGAGGCAAAAGAGATAAGGTTGTAAAGATCTTATTACTATACCGTCAATTTTTTGCCACACCAGCAAGGCTATAGCTTATGCCTGAAATGGGGAATATTTAGTTATTTATCTCACGTATCGCGCTTTTAGGCCGAAATGCTGCTACTACGCTGGAATGCGTTTCGACGTAAGGCCCTTCCAGCAACTGTAAACAATAAGGTACAGATGCAAAGATGCCGTGAACTTTTACGTTGCCCTGCTCATCCTTCAGCCCTTCCAGCGTCTCTTTGATCGACTTCGGCTGACCAGGCAGATTGAGGATCAGCGATTGCTTGCGGATCACCCCGACCTGACGCGACAGAATCGCGGTCGGTACGAACTGCAGGCTGATCTGGCGCATCTGCTCACCAAAACCAGGCATTTCACGATCGGCAACGGCTAAGGTGGCATCGGGCGTGACATCGCGTCGGGCCGGACCGGTGCCGCCAGTGGTTAACACCAGATGGCAAAAACGTTCATCGACCAGTTCGCAAATCGCCTGCTCAATCATCGGCTGCTCGTCGGGCACCAGTCGGGACTCAATCTCAAACGGGCTGCTGATTGCGCTGCCGAGCCAGCTCTCCAGCGCGGGAATACCCTGATCCTGATAAATGCCGTTCGCGGCGCGATCGGAGACCGAGATCAGGCCAATGCGTAATGTATTCATGATTAGCTTCGCTGTGATTTACCGCGGTGCGGTTGGAGTAAAAGGGGAATAGCCGAGAGGATAATATAAAGTGAAAGGGTCGGAAAAGGGAAAACCGTGGCAGCCTGCGCCGCCACGGTCAACAGATTACAGCAGTTCTGCCAGCATCTTCTCAAGTTTGCCCTGATCAACGGCAAAATTGCGGATACCTTCTGCCAGCTTCGCAACCGCCATAGGATCCTGGTTGTGCTGCCACAGGAACTCAGACTCGGTCATGCGGGCCGGACGCGCTTTCACTTCGCCGCTGTAGCTCAGTTTACGCTCCAGGGTGCCTTCGCTCTCAGCCAGCTCTTTCAGTAGCGCAGGAGAAATGGTCAGACGGTCACAGCCAGCCAGCTCGATGATTTCGCCGACGTTACGGAAGCTGGCGCCCATCACCACGGTTTCATAGCCGTGCTGCTTGTAGTAGTTGTAGATTTCAGAAACTGAAACCACGCCTGGATCTTCGTGCGCGGCATACTCTTTCTTGTCGGTGTTGGCTTTGTACCAGTCGAGGATACGGCCAACAAACGGAGAGATCAGGAACACGCCCGCTTCAGCACAGGCACGCGCCTGAGCAAAGGAGAACAGCAGCGTCAGGTTACAGTTGATACCCTCTTTTTCCAGCTGCTCTGCAGCACGGATGCCCTGCCAGGTAGAGGCCAGTTTGATCAGGATGCGGTCGTTGCTGATACCGGCATCATTGTAGAGTTTGATCAGGCTGCGGGCTTTGGCGATGCTGCCTTCAGTGTCGTAAGAGAGACGCGCATCCACTTCCGTCGAGATGCGGCCTGGGATCAGTTTGAGAATTTCCAGACCAATGTTCACGGCCAGCTTGTCAGAAACCAGCTGCAGCTGCTCTTCTTTGTTGCTGCTCTGCTCACGCGCCCAGCCGATCGCTTCATCGATCAGTTTACGGTATTCAGGAATTTGCGCGGCGTTGAGAATCAGAGAAGGGTTGGTGGTGGCGTCTTGTGGCTGATACAGCTTCATGGCTGCAATATCACCGGTGTCGGCGACGACGGTGGTGAGCTGACGCAGGGAGGTAAGTTTGTCCGTCATGTTCTTTTCTCTTAGTTAACTGTCAGTGTGAAAAAAGGCTGTTGCGATAATATCACGCGGCAACGGTGGCGCAAGGTCAGGGAATGCCGTTTACGATAGCGCGAACAAATAGGTGTGATTCGTCATTCTTTGCGGCTTTTTTGGTACACTGCGAAGCCTGATAAGCAGCCAATGCCCTGTTAAACCAGGCATTAACCGAGGAAGCAACTATGTTGATGGTGATCTCTCCCGCCAAGACGCTGGATTATGAAAGCCCGCTGGCGACAACGCGTTTCACCCAGCCTGCGCTGTTAGAAAAGTCACAACAGCTGATTGAAATTGCGCGCGAGCTGTCACCCGCCAGCATCGCCTCGTTAATGGGCATCAGCGATAAACTGGCGCACCTCAATGCCGAGCGCTTCAACAGCTGGCAGCCCGATTTTTCCCCTAAGAATGCCCGTCAGGCGATCCTGGCGTTCAAAGGTGATGTCTACACCGGTTTACAGGCAGAGACCTTCAGCGATCAGGATTTCGATTTTGCTCAGCAGCACCTGCGTATGTTATCAGGCCTGTATGGCGTGCTGCGTCCACTCGATTTAATGCAGCCTTACCGTCTGGAGATGGGCATTCGCCTGGCGAATCCGGCGGGCAAAGATCTCTACACCTTCTGGGGCGATCTCATCACTGAAACGCTGAATGCTGCGCTGGCGGAACAGGGTGATGAGGTGCTGATCAACCTCGCCTCGGACGAATATTTCCGGGCCGTTAAGCCGAAGACGCTGCAGGCAAAGATGATTAAGCCGGTGTTCCTCGACGAAAAGAATGGCAGTTACAAAGTGATTAGCTTCTATGCCAAAAAGGCGCGTGGATTAATGAGTCGCTATGTGATTCAGCAGCGCCTGACGAAGCCGGAACAGCTAAAGGCGTTTGATCTGGATGGCTATCGTTTTGATGCAGCCAGCAGCAGCGAGAGCGAGCTGGTCTTTAAGCGCGCAGAGCAGTAACACCCCGCGCCCTCTGCTTTCCACAAACAGGCTTCCCGCAACCGGGAAGCCTTTCACAGGTTTACTTCAGCAGAAACGCCCGCAGCGAGGCGAAATCACCCTTCATCTGATGCGACAGCAGCGGCAGGTCGGCGCGCTCCGCTAACTCCGGCGGCAGCGTCAGGGTCTGTTCAAGGATCGCTTCCACACTTTCGCGGAATTTCGCCGGATGCGCGGTTCCCAGGAACACACCATACTCCCCTTCCTGCAGCTGATCGCGCAACAGACGCCAGGCAATGGCGGCATGCGGCTCGGAAATGTAGCCCATCTCAGCCAGTTCACGCATGGCGGCGCGCGTGGTCTCATCCGAGACCGCACCACAGGCCAGATCGGTTAAGCGCCAGGTTTTACGGCGGAACAGCTCTTCCACACGCGGCCAGTTATTAGGCTGGCTGACATCCATGGCATTCGACAGCGTAGAGACCGTCTGGTTTGGCTGCCACTCGCCGTTGCCCAGAAAGCGCGGCACCGTGTCGTTGGCGTTGGTGGCGGCGATAAAACGTTTGATCGGCAGGCCCAGCGATTTCGCCAGCAGACCGGCGGTCAAATCACCAAAGTTGCCGCTCGGCACTGACACCACCAGCTGATTACGTTTTTCCTGAGGCAGCTGTGCAACCGCTTCAAAGTAGTAGCAGATCTGCGCCAGCAGGCGGCTGATGTTGATGGAGTTAGCCGAGTTCAGGCCAATCGCGCGCTTCAGCTCTTCGTCATCAAACGCCTGTTTCACCAGCGACTGGCAGGCATCAAAATCGCCGTCGATAGAGATGGTTTCGATGTTGCCGCCCAGAGTACAGAAGAGTTTCTCCTGCAGCGGACTGATTTTGCCCTGCGGATAGAGGATCACCACGCGCACGTTCTTCATGCCGTAAAAGGCGTGCGCCACGGCCGCGCCGGTATCACCGGAGGTGGCGGTGAGAATGGTGATCTGCTCATCTGAGCCTGAAAAATACGACAGCATCTGCGCCATAAAACGGCCGCCGAAATCTTTAAACGCCAGCGTCGGGCCGTGGAACAGCTCCAGACAGGCGATATCTTCGCTGACGGCTTTCACCGGGGCCGGAAAAGCAAAAGCGGCTTTAACACGCTCATGCAGCTGCTGGGCCGGAATCTCGTCACCAATGAAAGCCGAGAGAATTTTGCTGCTGCGGCTGACAAAATCCATCTCCAGCATCGCGTCGATGTCGGTCAGTTCAAACTCCGGCAGTTCCAGCGGAAAGAACAGACCCTGCTGCGAACCCAGACCCTGTTTCACCGCCTGGGCGAAGCTGACCTGCTCGTTGTGATCCTTAAGATTGTAGAGTTTCATGCGTTATCCCAATTGTCGTGCGCCAGCCGTGTCGAGACGGCAGATATGGACGAAGCCTTCATCATTCTGCAGATAGTGCTGGCTCAGCCAGTCAGCCATCCGCTGTGCCGTTTCCATCTGATTGCAAACGGCGAAAAGTGTCGGACCAGAGCCTGAGATACCGCACGCCAGTGCGCCAATATCTTTCGCGGCCTGCCGCGCCTCGGTGAAGCCTGGCAGCAGCCGGGTCCGGTAAGGTTCGGCAATCACATCCTGCATAAGTTTAGCTGCCAGCTGCGGCTGACGCGTGTGGCAGGCGTGAATGAAGCCAGCCAGCAAGCGGCCATGCCTGATGCAGTCCTCTTTGCGGTACTGCGCCGGTAAAATGGCGCGCGCTTCTGCGGTTGAGACTTTAATGCCCGGATAGGCCATCACCCACAGCCAGTCATCAAAGCCCGGCACCGCCTGGCTGATAATGTCATTCTCCTGCAGCATCAGCTGAATGCCGCCGAGGAAGCAGGGGGCGACATTATCATAGTGCACGCTGCCCGAGATTCGCCCTTCCAGCTCGCCCATCAGGGTCAGTAACGTACTGTCGTTGAGAGGCTTGCCGCAAAACTCGTTCATCGCCATTAAACCGGCCACCACCGAGCAGGCGCTGGAACCCAGCCCGGAGCCGATGGGCATGTTCTTCTCCAGCGTCATCGCCACCGGGATCGCTTTGCCGATTTCCTGGCAGAAACGCTGCCAGCACTGGTAAACAATATTCTCTTTCGGATCGGTGGGCAGCTTACTGACAAAACGTCCGGCGTTGGTCAGTGAAAACTGCTCTGCCGCTTCCACGGAGACGCAGTCACCCAGCAGGGAGCCATCTACCGGCGAAACCGCCGCGCCCAGCACATCGAAGCCGACGCTGACGTTACCAATCGAGGCCGGTGCGTAAATTTTTACCATGATTAAACTCCCAACTTCCATGACAGTGTCCGCAGCAGGTCGGCAAAGACACCGGCCGCTGTGACATCATTTCCTGCACCGTATCCGCGCAGCACCAGCGGAATCGGTTGATAGTAGCGGCTGTAAAACGCCAGCGCATTCTCGCCGTTTTTCACCTTATAGAGTGGATCGTTGCCGTCAACGGCGTCGATCTTCACTTTGCAGATGCCGCCCTCTTCAATCACGCCAACATAGCGCAATACTTTGCCCTCATCCTGCGCCTGCGCAACCCGGGCGGCAAAAGCGTTATCCAGCTCAGGCAGACGCTGCATAAACTGCTCAATGTCCTGGATTTCGGTCAGGCTGGCGGGCAGCAGCGGCTCAATCTCAATGTCGCTCAGCTCCAGCTGATGACCCGCTTCACGGGCCAGGATCAGCAGCTTACGCGCCACATCGGTGCCGGAGAGGTCGTCACGCGGATCGGGCTCGGTAAAGCCCATCTCACGCGCCATCGTTGTCGCCTGCGACAGTGACATTCCGTCATCCAGCTGGCCGAAAATGTAGGACAGCGAGCCAGAGAGGATACCGGAGAAGCGCAGCAGCTCATCACCGGCGTTCATCAGGTTCTGCAGGTTTTCGATCACCGGCAGTCCGGCGCCGACGTTGGTATCATAGAGGAATTTACGCCGCGATTTGGCAGCGGCGGCGCGCATCTGCTGATAGTAATTCCAGGAGGAGGTGTTGGCCTTTTTGTTTGGCGTCACCACATGGAAACCTTCGCTGAGAAAGTCAGCATACTGATCGGCGACCGCCTGGCTGGAAGTACAATCCACAATCACCGGATTGAGCAGGTGATACTCTTTAACCAGACGGGTAAGACGACCGAGATTGAACGGCTCTTTCGCTTCGCCTAATGCCGCCTGCCAGTTGCTTAAATCGATGCCGTGGACGTGGGTTAACAGCGCACGGGAGTTAGCGATGCCGCAGACGCGCAGGTCGATATGCTTTTTCTTCAGCCACGCCTGCTGGCGATGTAACTGATCCAGCAGCGCGCCGCCGACGCCGCCGACGCCGACCACAAACACTTCGATTACCTGATCGGTGGCGAACAGCATCTGATGCACCACGCGAACCCCGGTGATCACTTCATCATTGTTCACCACCACCGAGATTGAACGCTCGGAGGAGCCCTGAGCAATCGCCACGATATTGATATTGGCGCGCGCCAGCGCCGAGAAGAATTTGGCTGAAATGCCGCGCAGCGTGCGCATGCCATCGCCCACCACCGAAATCACCGCCAGGTTTTCAATGATATCCAGCGGATCCAGCAGGCCATCTTTCAGCTCCAGGTAGAACTCCTCCTCCAGCACCTGACGCGCCCGCGCCAGCTCGCTCTGCGGCACGCAGAAACTGATGCTGTATTCGGAAGAGGATTGGGTGATCAGCACTACAGAGATGCCGGTGCGCGACATCGCCGCAAAGACTCTGGCCGCCATCCCGACCATCCCTTTCATGCCAGGACCGGAGACGTTGACCATCGCCATATTATTCAGGTTGGTGATGCCTTTTACCGGGTTCTCATCCTGTTCGCCTTCTGCTCCAATCAGGGTGCCGGGTGCCTGCGGATTGGCCGTGTTTTTGATCAGGCAGGGGATCTGGAACTGGGCAATGGGCGCGATGGTGCGGGGATGCAGCACTTTGGCGCCGAAATAGGAGAGCTCCATCGCCTCCTGATAGGACATCGACTTCAGCAGGCGCGCATCCGGCACCTGACGCGGATCGCAGGTATAGACGCCATCCACATCAGTCCAGATTTCACAGCAGTCGGCGCGCAGACAGGCGGCCAGCACAGCGGCTGAATAGTCAGAACCGTTACGGCCCAGTACGACCAGCTCGCCTCGCTCGTTACCAGCCGTGAAGCCTGCCATCAGGATCATGTTCTGCGGCGGAATCTGACTCGCTTCAATGCGGCGAGTTGATTCGGCGATATCAACAGTGGATTCAAGGTAGTGGCCGACCGCCAGCAATTTCTCCACCGGATCGATCACGCTGACCTCATGGCCGCGCGCCTGCAGCAGCGTTTCCATGATCGCAATCGAGAGTTTTTCACCGCGGCAGATAATCGCCGCGTTGACGCTGTCCGGGCACTGTCCCAGCAGGCTGATACCGTGCAGAACCTGCTTCAGCTGCGCAAACTCCAGGTCAACGCGGGTTTTCAGTCGATCGTACTCAAAGCCCGGCTGCGCGTCAGCCAGTCCCTGCAACAGCTCGCTGAAGATGCGTTCGGCGTCGCTGATATTCGGCAAAGCATCCTGACCACTGATGGTTTTTTCAATCATCGCCACCAGATGGTTAGTGATCTTTGCTGGCGCAGAGAGCACGGTTGCAACCTGTCCTTGTTGCGCATTACTTTCCAGAATGTCAGCGACGCGAAGAAACCGCTCCGCATTCGCTACCGAGGTCCCGCCGAATTTCAGCACTCGCATAATATAAACTCTCCTGAATTTAAGCCGAAAAAAAAGCCCGCACTGTTTAGGTGCGGGCTTATTTTCTGTTTTTCCTGTATGCGTCAGCCCGCACCGTTACCTGTGGTAATGGTGGTGGTAATAATTGTGGTGTTCAGGCTGATTTTACGCATTTAGATTTATTTTCTGTCTGTTTTTGTCTGTCCGTCTTGCTTCCAGAAGTAAAGCAAAGCGCACATTAAGTCAACCCGATTTGTCCGGCGGACAGATTTCCACCACTGCGCACAGCCACCGGTGAAAGCGTGAAACGCTGTTCGATCGGTTGCGATGCAGAAATTCCCTGCGATCTGTTGCTGTAAAATCAGCTTTTTGCCGAGGATTTATCTGTGAGTTTTTTTTCAATATCGTGCAGCAGACGATGCAGCATCGCACTGTCGCGCTGTTCCAGCAGCCCCACCCGCTGATCAATCCAGTCTGACAGCTTCTCATCATCACTGACCTCCAGTTGCACCAGCAGCTGATGGAAACGCTGACGCAGCGCCTGCAACTGCTGCCCATCCGCCGCAGAGGCTTTTGATGCCTCAACCTGATTCAGCTTCGACAGCTGATAGCAGTAGACCATCACCGCCTGTCCGAGATTGAGTGAAGGATAGTCATTCGCCATCGGGATGCCGGTCAGCAGGTCTACAAGCTCCAGCTCCTCGTTGGTCAGTCCGCTATCTTCGCGGCCAAACACCAGCGCCATACTGTTTACCCACTGGCGTTTCTCCAGCAGTTGCGTTTCAACCTGCTCCGGTGTGGCGTAATAACGAAACTTTGCCCGGCTGCGCGCGGTGGTCGCGACCGAAAAATCGATGTCCGCTAACGCGTCGGCCAGGGTTGCAAAGGTCTGAACGTTGTCGAGAATTTCGCCGGCACCATGTGCCACCCGGCGCGCGGCGGGATCCTGCCAGGCGTCACTGGCAACGATGCGCAGCTGACTGAATCCCATGGTTTTCATGGCACGCGCCGCAGCGCCGATATTTTCTGGCCGCGCGGGCGAGACGAGAATCAGGGGAAAAAGCATATTTATTCCATTGGTCCATTAACATAACGCCATATTAACATGGCTGTTAATGATTCAGTCGCCAGAAGGTAATAAGAAAATCGTGTGTTAACCATGTTAAAACTGGTTAAAAGTGATGGCCTGAATCTTTTTATCCCTGAAACGAGCTTTATTAAAGAAATCATTATTAAACCATTTAACTTCAACGAGATAGAATGTGATTTCCGGCGGGTTTTATTTTGGCCCGACTGCGTAAAATATGTAACGAAAATGATGCTTTTTGTGAGCTAAACAGGCAATCTGCGAGAAGTTTTTCACAAAAGTGTTAACGTGCTACAATTGCATTTGATATAAGTCAACGAAGCGTTGTTTTTATGCTTATCGGTTGTAGTTGGTGCTGTTAGGTTGCTGTTAATACAGTTAGGATATGCGCCATTATCATTAACGCCCGGGGCATGCAATTTTCATCCTGACTGGCTGAGCTAATACTGTTGTTGACGTTGATAGATGGCTTATCAAAATATGATTTCGTACAACGGTTCAGCGCGGCCCGCCGCTCTCGATGATGGAGAACGCCATACCGCTGTACGCCCTGTTTTCAATTTGTTGGCAAATTTTAGGTAGCTAAACATGCAGACCCCGCACATTCTTATCGTTGAAGACGAACTGGTCACGCGTAATACCCTCAAGAGTATTTTTGAGGCGGAAGGTTATGTGGTGTATGAGGCGACTGATGGTGCTGAAATGCATCAGGTGCTGACCGACAATGACGTTAACCTGGTCATCATGGACATCAACCTGCCCGGTAAAAACGGCCTGTTGCTGGCCCGTGAACTGCGTGAGCAGGCCAATGTCGCCCTGATGTTCCTGACCGGTCGTGACAACGAAGTCGATAAAATTCTTGGTCTGGAAATTGGCGCTGACGACTACATCACCAAACCGTTTAATCCGCGTGAGCTGACTATTCGTGCCCGCAACCTGCTGTCGCGCACCATGAATCTGGCCATGCCAGGCGAAGAGCGTCGTCAGGTAGAGAGCTACAAGTTCAACGGTTGGGAGCTGGATATCAACAGCCGCTCACTGATCAACCCGAACGGCGAGCACTACAAACTGCCACGCAGTGAGTTCCGCGCCATGCTGCACTTCTGCGAAAACCCGGGTAAAATTCAGACCCGTGCCGATCTGCTGAAAAAAATGACCGGCCGCGACCTCAAGCCACACGATCGCACTGTCGATGTCACCATCCGTCGTATTCGTAAGCATTTCGAATCAACGCCGGACACGCCAGAGATCATCGCCACCATTCATGGTGAAGGTTATCGCTTCTGCGGTGACCTGCAGGATTAAACCCCTGTCAGACGCGGCAAATAAAAAACGCCCCTGCGGGCGTTTTTTTTGTCCTTAGTGTGACGGCATGATCAGTGCCACGGCATAATTGGCACAGCGCTGATCGCATTTTTCGGTGAGCCATCAACCACTTTATCGGAATAGGTCAGATAGACCAGGGCGTTGCGCTTTTTGTCGAAGAAGCGTACAACCTGCAGCTTCTTGAAGATCAATGAGGTGCGCTGGCGGAATACCACTTCACCTTCTGCTTTACCCTGCGCGATTTTATCACTCAGTTCGACCGGACCCACCTGCTGACAGGAAATCGCGGCATCAGAGGTATCTTCTGCCAGACCCAGTCCGCCTTTAATACCCCCGGTTTTCGCCCGGCTGATATAACAGGTTACATTTTTAACGTCCGGATCATCGAAAGCCTCAACGACAATCTTGTGGTCAGGCCCGAATATCTTGAATACCGTATCAACAGAGCCAATCTGTTCGGCAAACAGCGGGCTGGAAAAGGTCAGCGTGGTCAGCGCAGCGATCATAAGTCGGAATATTGTCATGGAGTTACCATTGCAAATGGAATAGATGAGAATGTAATGTACTGTTAATCGAGTTAATGACCAAACCAAAACGGGTTGAAGCCCGTACTGATTTAGCACAACCTTCCCCGGAAAACGGCCCACGTCTTTTGAGCAATGAGTGCTAATATTCTTCGAATGCGTTTAGCTGCACCACCAGAGTATGAGGATGTTTTATGGACCAAGCCGGTATCATTCGCGATTTGCTTGTCTGGCTGGAGAGCCATCTGGATCAACCCCTTTCACTGGACAATGTTGCCCAGAAAGCCGGTTACTCTAAATGGCATTTACAGAGGATGTTTAAAGACGTAACCGGACACGCAATAGGTGCCTATATTCGTGCGCGTCGTCTGTCTAAAGCCGCCGTGGCGCTGCGCCTGACCAGCCGCCCGATTCTGGACATCGCACTACAGTATCGTTTTGATTCACAACAGACTTTTACTCGCGCATTCAAGAAGCAGTTTGCTCAGACACCGGCGTGGTATCGCCGCTCTTCTGACTGGAACTCATTCGGTATTCGCCCCCCTATTCGGCTGGACGATGAGACGCAGCCGGAACCGGCTTTCGTCACCTTACCGGAGACCGTGCTGGTAGGACAAACCCAGAACTACACCTGTATTCTGGAGCAGATTTCCAGCTACCGCGACGAAATGCGTATTCATTTCTGGAAGCAGTTCCTGCTGGAAACCGACACGGTGCCGCCGGTACTGTATGGCCTGCATCAGGTGCGCGCCAGCCAGGACAAAGATGATGAGCAGGAGATTCTCTACACCACGGCGGTGCCTGCTGACAGCGCGGTCAACCTGCACTCCGGGCAGAACGTGATTCTGGAAGCGGGCGACTACGTGCAGTTCACCTATACCGGCCCGCGCGTCAATCTGCAGGAGTTTATTCTGCTGCTCTATGGCACCTGCATGCCGACGCTGGGGCTGACCCGCCGTCAGGGACAGGACATCGAACGCTTTTACACCGATGGCGGTAAAAAACGCGCTGAGCCACCGACCGAGATCCGTTGCGAATATCTGATTCCTATTCGCCGCCAGACCGTAGCCAGCTGACGTTAAGGCTGCCGTCATCGCGACGGCAGCCTTTTAAGTAAATCAGCGTTGAAGCTCGTCGAGTGCAGGCGCATCCAGATGGGAAATATCCCCCGCCGTCTCGACAATCCAGCCTTCTGCCAGCCAGGCGCTCTGCTGATAATCAACACGTGAGAGTGAGCAGTTACGCAGACGCAGACGACGTTCCGCATAGGCAGGCAGACCGAGAATCGTGCTGACCAGCGCCCCCAGCGCCATACCGTGACTGACGAGCAGTGGACGGCTTCCGGCTGGAAGATCAAGACAGGCATTCAGCGCGGCGTGCATGCGCGTCGCCATCTCAGTCATCGACTCCCCTTCAGGAATACGGCCCCCTTCGGTGCCGTTGACCAGCGTGGCGCGCCACTGCTCTTCTTCCGCGGTTAAGCCATCCAGCGGACGCTTCTCCAGCACCCCCATATTCAGCTCACGCAACCGCGGATCAAGCGTGACTGAGCAACCGCAGGCATCCGCAATAATCTCCGCGGTGCGGCGCGTACGCCCCAGATCGCTGGCAATAATGTGCGTAATGCCCAGATGTTTCACGCGCTCACCCACCTGCCAGGCTTGCTGCTCACCTTTTTCCGTCAGCGGACTGTCGGACTGACCCTGAATGCGACGCTCCGCATTCCATACCGTTTCACCGTGACGAACAAGATAGACCTGTAGCATGTTAGTTTCCGTTATACTGCGACAAAAATCGCTTTAGAGCTTACCCCATCAGGCGTCATTGTTGCAGTCAGTCTGCACACGGAGAGCGCGAAACAACCGGCGCGTACAGAAAGTACGTGAGGATTGTGAGCACTGCCCGGGTTCAGAATGACAAATCATACAGCCCGATGGACCAGGCGCTTAATCACCTGAGGGTTCAACCAATTATGTACCATGTTGTCGCAGCCACCACCAATCCAGCGAAAATTCATGCGATTGCTCAGGCATTCAACGACGTTTTCGGCGAGGGATCCTGCCATATTGAAGGGGTCGAGGTCGATAGCGGCGTAGCAGCACAACCGTTAACCCATCTCGAAACGCGAACTGGCGCACGTCAGCGCGTGATGAATGCCCGGCAGGTCCGGCCAGAAGCGGCGTTCTGGGTAGCGATTGAGGCGGGCATCGAAGATGACAGCGCGTTTGCCTGGATGGTGGTAGAAAATCAGAAGCAGCGCGGCGAATCGCGCTCGGCCAGTTTCACCCTGCCGCCGGTGGTGCTGGCGGGTCTGCGTGAAGGGCGGGAGCTGGGCGAAGAGATGGCGCGGTTAACCGGCATCGAAAATATTAAACACCAGGGTGGCGCTATCGGGGCGTTCACAAACGGCCTGCTCAGCCGCTCCAGTGTCTATCATCAGGCACTGATTCTGGCGCTCTGCCCGTTCATCCATCCGCTTTACCAGCAGTGATCAGGCGCGTCCCAGACGCGCCTCCAGCCAGCGTTTCAGCTCCGGCGGCGCCTCTTTCAGGCTGTTCGAGCCACGTGTAATGGTCGCGATGCCGACGCCAAGCTCATTTTTCAGTTCACGCTGGCTCATCTCGCCGTTCATTAACTCTTCGATAATCCGCAGGCGGGTGCCGAACGCTTCCCGCTCGTCGGGCGTCATCATCAGTTGCATCAGTGGCAGCGCATGACCATCAGCAAAGGCCTGCTGCATCAGCACGACAAAGCGTTGCCAGCTATCTTCTGCCGGATGCGCATCGGTGGGGGAATCAGAATGGGTCATGAAGAGGCTTCCGTACTCGCTAAAGAGTACGGAAGCTTAGCACAGCTAGTAACGGCGATTCCACTCAGCATCTGACAGGATCTTGTCAGGCTTGCCCATGAAGTGACGATAGTAGGCGTCGTACGCCAGCACATTCTTCACATAGCCGCGCGTTTCAGAGAACGGGATGGTCTCGATAAACGCGACGGCATCAAGATTGCCCGCACTGGTTTTCTGCCAGCTTCGCACCCGGCCCGGCCCGGCATTGTAGGCCGCCGAGGCGAAAATCCGGTTCTGATTGAACTGCTGATAGACATATTCCAGATACTGGGTGCCGATCTGAATATTGGTTTCCGGATCGAGTAGCTGGCTGGTGTTGCTGTAGCCAGGGATGTTATACATCTTCACGGTATGCGCCGCCGTGGCAGGCATAATCTGCATCAGACCGCTGGCGCCGACCGGTGAACGCGCTTTCGGATTCCAGGCGCTCTCCTGACGCGAAATCGCCATCGCATAGCTCGGCGGGATCTGCTTCACCGCGGTATTGCGCTCATAGACGCTCTGCCACGCCAGCGGGAAACGCTCTTTCAGGCTGTCCCACATTTTGGCAGTGATGGTCGCCTGCACGCTGAGATCCCACCAGTCCTGCTCATTGGCGTAGCGCGCCAGCATCTGCTGCTGCGTGTGCGTACGGCTGCCGATCAGATTGCTCCACTCGCTGCGCGCCAGGTTATCCAGTCCCCAGTACATCAGCTCGCGAACGCGGGCCAGCTCCGGTCCCTGCACCGTGGCACTGTCAGGCTTCGGCGCTTCATCCACCTGCAACGGGTAGTCAACGCCCAGCCGCTGCGCGGCCACCATTGGATAGAAGCCACGCGCCTGCATCAGTTTGCGCAGGATCTCTTCCGCTTCCTCTTTACGATCTTTCTCAAACAGCAGATCGGCCTGCCAGTACTGCCACTCATCTTTCTCTTTGGCTTCCAGCGGCAGACGGGCGATCCAGGTGTTGAGGCCGCGTCGGTCATGCTGAGAGAGTGCCAGTCGTACCCGGCGTTCTACCAGCGCGGTAGACTCGCTGTTCATCACCACCGCATCGCGCCAGCGTGCCTGCTCAGAGGTGAGATCGCTGCCCATCATGCGCCAGACCACAATCTCCTTCAGCGCCTGCTCATCCTCCGGTCCCATCTTCTGCGCCCGGACCAGGATCGGAATCAGGCTGCGGGCATTTTCCATGTCCTGCCGCGCCACACGCGTAAAGGCGTAAATCGTCGCCTGGCGGGTAAAGTCGGTTGGCCCGACGGCGCTGGCGAAGGTGCTGACCGTTAACGGGTCCTGCTGCAGGGCCTGTATCGCGTCAGACATGGTCTGATAGTCAGTTGGCAACGTTTTCGCCAGATAGCTCACCAGGCTGTCGTTGCCTGCTTTCATCGCCAGCCGGATACGCTCCAGGATCGTAATTGGCGAAATCTGACCGGACGCCTGCCAGACCGAAAAGAGCTTATCGCAGTCCGCGGGCAGCGCCGTGCCACGCAGCCAGATCTGCTTCGCGCCGTCAAACGCGGCCTGCTGCTGACCGGTGGCCCATTTGGCGTAATACCAGTTACAGCGTGCCTGCACCGGCTTAGGTTCGGTCGGACTGAAGTTCAGCACACCCTGCCAGTCCTGTCGGTAAGCCAGCACATTAATAAAGCGGGTGCTGAGCGAACGCGCGGGTGGCAACGTTGGATACTGGCGAATAAAGTTCTGTACCGCCAGGGTGGTCTCCTGATCGAGATCCTGTGCCAGCAGGCGATATTGCAGATAAGGATAGAGCGGATAATCCTGTAGCGTGGGCAACAGCTGATCCACGGTGGCCATCTGATTGCTGTCCCAGGCCTGTTTAATTTGTTGATAACGTTGCCGTTGTTGATCAAGCGAATCGGCCCATGCGCTGCTGGCCGTGCCGGCCATGCAGATCCCTATTATCCAGTTACGCCACTTCACCACGTAAATCTCCTCTGTTGCTGGGGCCGGCGAGTTGCCAGACAGTCTTCATGCTAACCAGGCCACCGGACTCTTGCCATGTTCTTCACAAAATTTACGCATACGAAAGGTAAACGCACCGTCATCGTTCAGCGTGCGCGCCGTAATTGTGCAAATTATCATCAGAAAATCTTATCACTGCACGCATTAAACTGTTGAATCATTGCGTTAAAAAAGTGGCACAGCCTTTGCTCTGTTGAATTCCATCTTGTATACCAGCTGGAATTCTTCGTATGACTTCAACCTTTGGCCTGACGCTTCACGCCTGGCAGCAGCGCTATCAGCAGGCGCCGCAACAGATTACCTCACTGCTGAACGCCCACCTGGCGGCTCTCGACACACACGATAATGCCTGGATCTATCTGGCGACACCGGAGCAGTTAGCAGCTCAGATTGAGCCACTGCTGGCGCACTATCAGCGCGATCCCGGATCGCTGCCGCTGTTTGGTGTTCCCTTCGCCGTCAAAGACAACATTGATGTGGCGGGCTGGCCGACCAGCGCCGCCTGCCCCGCCTTTACCTATACCGCCAGCGAAGACGCGGTAGCGGTCGCCCGCCTGAAAGCCGCCGGCGCGATAGTCATCGGCAAAACCAACCTCGATCAGTTCGCTACCGGCCTGGTGGGCACCCGCTCCCCGTTTGGCGCGGTCAGTAACACCTTTGATGCCGATTACGTCAGTGGCGGCTCCAGCTCCGGCTCCGCGTCGGTGCTGGCGCGCGGGCTGGTCGCCTTTTCACTGGGCACCGATACTGCGGGATCGGGCCGTGTTCCGGCGGGCTTTAACAATATTGTCGGACTGAAGCCGACCAAGGGCTGGTTCTCTGCACGCGGCGTGGTGCCCGCCTGCCGCCTCAACGACACGATTTCCGTGTTTGCGCTGACGGCAGAAGATGCCTTTAGCGTCGCCAGCGTCATGGGTGGCTATGATGCCGGTGACGCCTATTCGCGCATTAATCCGCGCACC
The DNA here is from genome assembly GCF_024520895.1 of Pantoea sp. Fr-CA_6. NCBI lineage: Bacteria > Pseudomonadati > Pseudomonadota > Gammaproteobacteria > Enterobacterales > Erwiniaceae > Pantoea > Pantoea sp. Fr-CA_6. The sequence continues at coordinate 21,806 of NZ_JALNPO010000019.1, forward strand.
GCCCCGACCAGCCTGCCCGTCCATCCCCATTTTGCGGTACCTTTGAACCCGGAGTTTTTTGATGATGCCGCCGCCGAAGCCGCCTGGGACCAGGCGCTGGAGGCGTTGCAGGCGGGTGGCGTGACGCTACACCCCATCGACTTCACCCCGTTCAGGAAGCTGGCTGAACAGCTTTACTACGGTGCCTGGGTCGCTGAACGCACGGCGGCGGTGGGCGGAATGCTCGATCGCCCGGCGGAGATGGATCCGGTGGTACACGAGATTATCGCCAGCGGCCTGAAATACAGCGCAGTCGATGCCTATAAGGCGGAGTATCTGCGGGCCGAACTGACGCGTCAGATTCAGCAGACGCTGGCACAGTTTGACGCGCTGGTGGTGCCGACCTCGCCCACGATTCATACCCTGGAGGAGATGAAGCAGGAGCCGATTCACTTCAACTCGCAGTTCGGCACCTATACCAACTTTACCAACCTTGCCGACCTCGCCGCGCTGGCGCTGCCCGCACCGTTTCGCAATGACGATCTCCCGGCAGGCATCACGCTGATTGCGCCAGCCTGGCACGATCGGGCGCTGGCTGAGTTTGGCATTCGCTGGCAGCAGCAGCTTGCTCTGCCGCTGGGCGCGACCGGCCAGCCCTGCCCTGCCTGGCGCACCAGCCTGCCCGCCTCCGCCGACCATGTCCGGCTGGCGGTAGTGGGCGCGCATCTCACCGGAATGCCGCTAAATTTCCAGCTCACCGATCGCCATGCCGTCTGGGTGGAAGAGACGAAAACCGCGCCACACTATCGCCTGTTTGCCCTGCTGGAGGGCGCGATCAAAAAACCCGGCCTGATGCGTGACGAACAGGGCGCCGCTATCACCGTGGAGCTGTGGGATATCCCGCTGGCGCGCTTTGGTGAGTTTGTAGCGGAGATTCCCGCACCGCTGGGCATCGGCAGTCTGACGCTGGCGGATGGGCGGGTGGTGAAAGGCTTTATCTGCGAAGGCGCGGCGCTGAACAACGCGCTGGAGATTACTGAGACGGGCGGCTGGCGCAACTGGCTGGCATCACAGGGGAGTCACTGATCATGTTCACCACCGTACTGATTGCCAACCGCGGCGAAATCGCCTGCCGCGCCATTCGGACGCTGAAGCGCCTGGGCGTCAAAAGTGTCGCGGTATATTCAGATGCTGACCGCAACGCGCAGCACGTTAAGCAGGCGGATATCGCTATCGCGCTGGGCGGCGATAAAGCCAGCGACAGCTATCTGCGCATCGACAAAATTCTGGCGGCGGCTCAGCAGAGCGGCGCCCAGGCTATCTGGCCGGGCTACGGTTTTCTTTCAGAAAGCCAGCCGTTTGCCGAAGCCTGTGAAGCGGCAGGGATCGCCTTTGTCGGCCCCACCGCGCAGCAGATTGGTGAGTTCGGCCTTAAGCACCGTGCCCGTGAGCTGGCAGCCAGTGCAGGTGTACCGATGACGCCAGGCACACCGCTGCTTGCGTCGCTGGAGGAGGCAATACAGGCGGCCGATAAGATCGGCTATCCGGTGATGCTGAAAAGCACGGCGGGCGGCGGCGGCATTGGCCTTACGCGCTGCGCCGACGCCGGAGCGCTCGCCAGCGCCTGGGAGAGCGTACGCCGTCTTGGCGAGCAGTTCTTCAGTGATGCGGGCGTGTTTCTGGAGCGCTGCATCGATCGCGCCCGCCACGTAGAAGTGCAGATTTTTGGTGACGGTAACGGCACTGTGGTCGCGCTGGGTGAACGCGACTGCTCACTGCAGCGCCGCAATCAGAAGGTGGTGGAAGAGACGCCCGCGCCCGGTCTGTCTCCGGCGACGCGTGACGCCCTGCTCGCCTCGGCGGTGCGGCTCGGCGAGCGGGTAAACTACCGCAGCGCAGGCACCGTGGAGTATATCTACGACGTCGACCAGCAGGCCTTTTACTTTCTGGAAGTGAACACCCGCCTGCAGGTGGAGCATCCGGTCACTGAGTGCGTCACCGGACTCGATCTGGTGGAGTGCATGTTGCTGGTGGCGGCGGGCGATGCGGTTGACTGGTCACGTCTGCAGCAGGCGCCGCAGGGCGCCGCCATTGAAGTGCGGCTCTATGCGGAAGATCCACTCAAGAACTTTCAGCCCAGCCCCGGCCTGCTAACCGGCGTAACTTTCCCTGACGGCGTGCGGGTCGACAGCGGCATCGAAACCGGCAGCGAGGTCTCCAGCTTCTACGATCCGATGATCGCCAAACTGATCGTGCATGCCGACACCCGCGATGCGGCGCTGGAAAAACTTCACCATGCGCTGCATGCCACTCAACTGCACGGCATCGCCACCAACCTCGACTATCTGCGCCAGATTACCGCCAGCGACGCGTTTCGCAGCGGCAACGTCTGGACGCGCTACCTCGACAGCGTGTTGCCTGCCTCCTCCGTGGTGGAAGTGCTGCAACCTGGTACCTTCAGTTCGGTTCAGGACTATCCAGGCCGCCTCGGCTACTGGGATATCGGCGTGCCGCCTTCCGGCCCGATGGATGACTTCGCTTTCCGGCTGGCTAACCGCATCGTCGGTAATCATGACGCGGCGGCGGGGCTGGAATTTACCCTGCAGGGGCCGACGCTGCGTTTCCACTGTGATGCCATCGTGGCGCTGACCGGTGCTGACTGCGACGCCACGCTGGAGGGCGAACCGGTCAGCACCTGGCAGCCGCTGGCGGTGAAAGCGGGAGAGACTCTGGTGCTGGGACGCGCCCGGACGGGCTGCCGCAGCTATCTGGCCGTGCGTAACGGCTTCGACGTGCCGGCGTATCTGGGCAGCCGCAGCACCTTTTCGCTGGGCCAGTTTGGCGGTCACGCCGGACGCACCCTGCGGGTTGCCGATATGCTGGCGATCTCCCAGCCTGAGCGGGCAGCCTGCACCACGCCTGCCCCGGTCAGCGATCCGCAGCCGCTCGATGCGGCGCTGATTCCGCACTACGGCAGCGAGTGGCGCATCGGCGTGCTTTACGGCCCGCACGGCGCACCGGATTTCTTCACCCAGGCCGCCATCGATGCGTTCTTTGCCAGTGACTGGCAGGTGCACTACAACTCCAACCGCCTCGGCGTGCGGCTGGTCGGCCCGAAACCGACCTGGACCCGCGCCAACGGCGGCGAAGCGGGCCTGCATCCCTCCAACGTTCACGACTGTGAATATGCCATTGGTGCGGTCAATTTCACCGGCGACTTCCCGGTGATCCTGACGCACGACGGCCCAAGCCTCGGCGGCTTTGTCTGTCCGGTGACCATCGCCAAAGCCGAGCTGTGGAAAGTAGGCCAGGTTAAACCTGGCGACACCATCCGCTTCCACCCCATCACCGCAGACGATGCGCTGGCGCGGGAAAAAGCGCAGATGCATCTGATTGAGACATTGCGGCCTGAGCATCCGCCCACGTTTGCCGTGCCGTCACTGGCCGAAACCGCCCACGGCTCCGCCACGATTCTGGCCGCTCTGGAGGCCACCGCCGGCACGCCAAAAGTGGTCTATCGCCAGGCGGGCGACAAATATGTGCTGATTGAGTATGGCGACAATGTACTGGATCTGGCGCTGCGTCTGCGTGTCCATCTGCTGATGAATGCGCTGACGGCGCAGGCGGAGCCTGGCGTAGAGGAGCTATCGCCTGGCGTGCGTTCGCTGCAGGTGCGCTACGACAGCCGCATCATTCACCAGTCCGGGCTGATGTCGCTGCTGCTGGCGCTGGAAGCGACGCTGGGCGACGTCAGCACGCTGAAAGTGCCCTCCCGCGTGGTGTGGATGCCGATGGCATTTGAAGACAGCGCCACGCTGGGCGCCGTCAGCCGCTATCAGGAGACGGTGCGCGCCAGCGCCCCCTGGCTGCCCAACAACGTGGACTTTATCCAGCGGATTAATGGCTTAAGCAGCCGCGATGAGGTGCGCGATACCCTGTTCAACGCCAGCTATCTGGTGCTGGGGCTGGGCGACGTCTACCTTGGCGCGCCCTGTGCCGTTCCGATCGATCCACGCCATCGCCTGCTGAGTTCCAAATACAGTCCGGCGCGCACCTTCACCGCCGAAGGTACCGTAGGGATCGGCGGCATGTACATGTGCATCTACGGCATGGATTCGCCCGGTGGCTATCAGCTGGTGGGCCGCACGCTGCCCATCTGGAACACCTTCCTGAAAAATCCGCAGTTCGCTACCGATGCGCCGTGGCTGCTGCGCTTCTTCGATCAGGTGCGCTTCTATCCGGTGAGTGAAACCGAACTGACCCAGCTGCGCGAAGATTTCCGCGAAGGCCGCGCCAGCCTGCGTATTGAAGAGACTCAGTTTGATTTTGCCGCCCACCAGCAGTTCCTCGCCGACCACGCCGCTGAAATTGCAGCGTTCCGCCAGCGCCAGGCCGCCGCCTTTGAACAGGAAGTGCAGCTATGGGCGCAGGAAGAGCAGAACGCGCCGCCGGAGGATGAAACGCGCGCCAGCGTCAGCGAAGAGGAGGAGAACGGGCTGGCGGTGCAGGCGGATCTCAATGGCAACATCTGGAAAGTGCTGGTGCAGCCGGGCGACGAGGTCAGCGCCGGGCAGACGCTGATTATCGTAGAGGCGATGAAGATGGAGCTGGCGATTGTCGCCCCGCAGGCCGGTCGTGTGACGCGGATTGCCTGCCAGGCGGGCCGTCCGGTCAGTCCTGGCGATAACCTGCTGTGGCTGGAATAAGGAGCGGTAATGACAACGCAACCCCACTCCCCTAAAGCCCGCCCGGAAGCGCTGGCGGAACGGGTTTATCAGGCGCTGAAGGACGATATCTTCGCCTTTCGCCTGATGCCCGGCGATCGCTTCAGTGAAAGCGAAATCGCCGGACGGATGGCGGTCAGCCGCACCCCGGTCCGTCAGGCGCTGTTCCGGCTGGAACGCGAAGGCTTTGTCGACGTCTGGTTTCGCAGCGGCTGGCAGATTAAGAACTTCGATTTCGCCTGGTTCGAATCGCTGTATGACCTGCGCACCGTGCTGGAGTGCGAGGCGGTCAAACGCCTCTGCGCCCTGCCCGCGCCGCAGTGTGCCGCGCTGTTAAACGAACTGAACCAGTTCTGGTGCGAGGCGGAGCCGCTTACAGAGGGCCTGGTGGTATCGCAGCATGACGAGGCATTTCACATGACGCTGGTGGCGGCAGCGGGTAACCCGGAGATGGCACGCATTCACGCCGAACTCACCGAGAAGATCCGCATTATCCGTCGGCTCGACTTCACTCGCGACGATCGCATCTGTGCCACTTATCAGGAACATGCACAGATTTTACAGGCGATTTTTCAGCAGCAGACCGCCGGGGCGCAACGCATCCTGACCGATCACATCGCCGTGAGTAAGGCGGAGGTCAGAAAGATCACGCTGCACCGTCTTCAGCAGGCCCGGCTCCAGCTCACCGAATAACACAACAACTACTCAGGGGTTTCAGATGATGAAAAGACGTTCGTTGATCAAGGCTTTCGCCCTCTCCGCCACCGTTGTCAGCATGGGGTTCGCCTGGAGTGCGCAGGCGGCTGACACCATCAAAGTGGGGATCATGCATTCGCTCTCCGGCACCATGGCGATTTCAGAAACGCCGCTGAAGGATGTGGCGCTGATGACCATCGATGAGATCAACGCCAAAGGGGGCGTGCTGGGGAAAAAGCTGGAGCCGGTGGTGGTCGATCCCGCCTCTAACTGGCCGCTGTTTGCCGAGAAGGCGCGGCAGCTGCTGACTCAGGATAAGGCGGCGGTGGTGTTTGGCTGCTGGACCTCGGTGTCGCGCAAATCGGTGCTGCCGGTGTTTGAAGAGCTGAACGGCCTGCTGTTCTATCCGGTGCAGTATGAAGGGGAAGAGATGTCACCCAACGTCTTCTACACCGGCGCTGCGCCTAACCAGCAGGCGATTCCGGCGGTGGAGTACCTGATGAGCGAAGATGGCGGCAGCGCGAAACGCTTCTTCCTGCTTGGTACCGACTATGTCTATCCGCGTACTACCAACAAGATCCTGCGCGCCTTCCTGCACAGCAAAGGCGTGGCGGATAAAGATATCGAAGAGGTCTACACGCCGTTTGGTTACAGCGACTACCAGACCATTGTCTCCAACATCAAAAAGTTTGCGGCTGGCGGCAAAACGGCAGTGGTTTCCACGATCAACGGCGACTCCAACGTGCCGTTCTACAAAGAGCTGGCGAACCAGGGGATCAAAGCCACTGACATTCCGGTGGTCGCCTTCTCGGTGGGCGAAGAGGAGCTGCGCGGCATCGATACCAAACCGCTGGTGGGTCAGTTAGCCGCCTGGAACTATTTCGAGTCTATTGATAATCCGACCAACGCGAAGTTTGTCGCCGACTACCGCGCATATGCCAAAGCACATAACCTGCCGAACGCCGCCACCGTCGTCACCAACGACCCGATGGAAGCGACCTATGTTGGCATTCATATGTGGGCGCAGGCGGTGGAAAAAGCGGGCACCACGGATGTGGACAAAGTGCGGGCGGCGATGGCCGGTCAGACCTTTAAAGCGCCGGATGGCTTTACCCTGACCATGGATCAGACCAACCATCATCTGCATAAGCCGGTCATGATTGGCGAAGTGGAAGAGAACGGCCAGTTCAGCGTGGTGTGGCAGACCGATCAGCCGGTACGCGCGCAGCCGTGGAGCCCGTACATTGCCGGTAACGACAAAAAACCCGATCACCCGGTGAAGACCGCGCAGTAATCGCGCGTTGCTGATAGATACGCAGCGTCACCCGCTGTGAAGCGGCAGCACGGCACCCCGCCGTGCTGCCCTCCCCTGACGAGGCTCCTTTTATGAATCTATGTCGCTGCTTTTTCAGCCTGCTGCTGCTGATGCCGCTGTTGGCCAGTGCCGGACCGGCGGCTGACTTTGCCGCCGCCAGCCGCAGTCAGCAGGCCACGCTGCTGCAGCATTGGGCCGCCGCACCGGACAGCCATCGCCTGCCGCTGCTGGAAGCGCTGCATGCCGAAACGGTGGTCATCGACCAGAATAAACAGCCGTTCAGCCAGCAGGGATCCACGCTGCAGCCGCTGGATGCGGTGGCGCAGCCCACGGGAAACCTGAAAAAGCTGTTTATGAACAATCGCCTGCGCGTGCTGGTTAACAACGCGCTGGCCGCCCACCAGCTGGTGAGCAGCGATACGGCCCTGCGTCTGCGCGCAGCGCAGCAGCTGCAAAGTGAGGGCGTTGCCGACCAGCTGCCGCTGCTGGAGCAGCGTTTTGCCGCCGAGCAGGACAGCCGGGTTCATGCCGCACTGGCGCTGGCGCTGGCGAACCTGCAACTGGCGGATGGCGAGCCGATGGTGCGCCTGCGGGCGGTGAAACTGCTGGGTGAGTCCAGCGATCCCAATACGCAGGCCAGCCTGCAACGCCTGACCCAGCCCGCGAATGAGCCGGACGACACGGTACGGGCCGCCGCGGCGGAAAGTCTGCAACAGATTCAGAAACGGCTGATGTGGGGCGATCTGCTGGGGCAGGCCTTCAGCGGCCTGTCGCTGGGTTCCATCCTGCTGCTGGCCGCGCTGGGCCTGGCGATCACCTATGGCCTGCTCGGGGTGATCAACATGGCGCACGGTGAAATGCTGATGCTCGGTGCTTACGCCACCTGGTGGGTACAGAGCCTGTTTCAGCAGTTTGCGCCGCACTATTTAGCCTGGTATCCGCTGCTGGCGCTGCCGGTTGCCTTTCTGGTTACCGCCGCCATCGGCATGGCGCTGGAACGCACGGTGATCCGCCATCTCTATGGCCGTCCGCTGGAGACGCTGCTCGCCACCTGGGGGATCAGCCTGATGCTGATCCAGCTGGTGCGGGTGCTGTTCGGGGCGCAAAACCTGGAGGTGGCGAATCCGGCGTGGCTCTCCGGCGGCTTGCAGTTGCTGCCCAATCTGGTGCTGCCGTGGAACCGCATCGCGGTGATCCTGTTTGTGGTGTTTGTGCTGGCGCTCACCTGGTTGCTGCTGAACCGGACCCGCCTTGGCATGAACGTGCGCGCCGTGACCCAGAACCGCGCCATGGCGGATTGCTGCGGCGTGCCGACCGGCCGCGTCGATATGCTGGCGTTTGGCCTTGGCTCGGGGATTGCCGGGCTGGGCGGCGTGGCGCTGTCGCAGCTCGGTAACGTCGGGCCGGAGCTGGGCCAGGGCTACATTATCGACTCGTTCCTGGTAGTGGTGCTGGGTGGCGTCGGTCAGCTGGCGGGCACCGTGGTTGCCGCGTTCAGCCTGGGCATTCTCAACAAAGTGCTGGAGCCGCAGATTGGCGCCGTGCTGGGCAAGATCCTGATTCTGGTGATTATCGTGCTGTTTATTCAGAAACGTCCGCAGGGGCTGTTTGCGGTAAAAGGAAGGGTGACTGACTGATGACGCAACCCATCACGCTTCGCGTGGCGCGCACCGCGCCGCGCCTGACCATCAGCATCGGCCTGGCGATCACCGTGGCGCTCCTGGTGATGCCGTTTCTGGCCCTGCTGCCCGCCACGCATCCGCTGGCGATCTCCACCTATACCCTGACGCTGGTCGGCAAAATCCTCTGCTACGCGGTGGTCGCGGTGGCGCTGGATCTGGTGTGGGGCTACGCCGGACTGCTGTCGCTGGGCCACGGCCTCTTTTTCGCCCTGGGTGGATATGCCATGGGCATGTATCTGATGCGCCAGGCCGCAGGCGAGGGTTTACCCGCCTTTATGTCCTTTCTCTCCTGGCGGGAACTGCCCTGGTTCTGGACCGGCACCGACTATTTCGTCTGGGCGCTCTGCCTGAGCATGCTGGTGCCGGGCCTGCTGGCGCTGATTTTTGGCTTTTTTGCCTTTCGCTCGAAGATCAAAGGCGTCTACTTCTCCATCATGACCCAGGCGCTGACCTACGCCGGGATGCTGCTGTTCTTCCGTAACGAAACCGGTTTTGGCGGCAACAATGGCTTTACCGGCTTTACCACCCTGCTCGGCTTTTCGGTGACGGCAATCCCCACCCGTATCGGGCTGTTTATCGCCACGGTGCTGCTGCTGCTGCTGAGCCTGGCGATCGGCTTCGCCCTTGCGCGCAGCAAATTTGGCCGGGTGCTGACTGCGGTGCGGGATGCGGAGAACCGCCTGATGTTCTGTGGTTACGACCCGCGCGGTTTCAAGCTGTTTGTCTGGACGCTCTCCGCCGTGCTGTGCGGCCTGGCCGGGGCGCTCTATGTGCCGCAGGTCGGCATTATCAATCCGGGTGAGATGTCACCGGCCAACTCGATTGAAGCGGCGATCTGGGTGGCGCTGGGCGGACGCGGCACGCTGATTGGCCCGCTGCTGGGCGCGGCGATTGTTAACGGCGCACGCAGCTTCTTCACCGTCGCCTTTCCCGAATACTGGCTCTTTTTCCTGGGGCTGATGTTTATCCTGGTCACGCTGTTTCTGCCGCACGGCGTGATTGGCCTGCTGCGCCGGAGGAAAAAATGAGTGATGCCCTGTTTACCCAAACTCAGCTGGCGGATCGCCATCGGGTGCAGCGCGATCCGGTGCTGCAACTGGAGAAGATCAGCGTGTCGTTTGAAGGCTTCCGGGCGCTGACCGATCTTTCGCTGCAGATCGGCGTCGGGGAACTGCGCTGCGTGATCGGCCCCAACGGCGCGGGCAAAACCACGCTGATGGATGTGATCACCGGCAAAACCCGGCCCGATGCCGGCCAGGTGATCTACGACCAGGACAGCGATCTGACCCGTCTCTCACCGGTTGAGATCGCCCGCGCCGGGATCGGCCGCAAGTTCCAGAAGCCCACGGTGTTTGAGGCGTTAACCGTGTTCGAAAATCTGGAGATCGCGCTTAAAGCCGATAAATCGGTCTGGGCCAGCCTGCGCGCCCGCCTCAGCGGCGAACAGCGTGATCGCATTGATGAGGTGCTGAAACTGCTGCGGCTGGGCGGCGAACGCCAGCGTCGCGCGGGCCTGCTGTCGCATGGCCAGAAGCAGTTTCTGGAGATCGGCATGCTGCTGGTGCAGGAGCCGCATCTGCTGCTGCTGGATGAACCGGCCGCGGGCATGACCGATGCCGAAACGGACTACACCGCCGAGCTGTTCCGCAGCCTGGCGGGCAAGCATTCGCTGATGGTGGTGGAGCATGACATGGGCTTTGTCGAAACCATTGCCGACCACGTGACGGTGCTGCATCAGGGTCAGGTGCTGGCCGAGGGTTCGCTGCGCGACGTACAGGCCAACGAGCAGGTTATCGACGTTTATCTGGGGCGCTGAAATGTTACAGGTTACTGAACTGAATCAATATTATGGCGGCAGTCATATTCTGCGCGGCCTGTCGTTTGAGGTAAAGATTGGCGAAATTACCTGTCTGCTGGGGCGCAATGGCGTGGGGAAGACCACGCTGCTGAAATGCCTGATGGGGCTGATCCCGGCGAAATCGGGCGAGATTCACTGGCAGCAGCAGCGCATGAATGGCCGCAAGCCGCACCAGCGGGTGCAGGCTGGCATCGCCTGGGTGCCCCAGGGGCGGGAAATCTTTCCGCGTCTGACGGTGGAAGAGAATCTGCTGATGGGGCTGTCACGCTTTCCGGCTGCGCAGGCGCGTGAAGTGCCGGAGGAGATCTACCAGCTCTTTCCGGTGCTGCTGGCGATGAAGTCACGCCGGGGCGGCGACCTCTCTGGCGGTCAGCAGCAGCAGCTGGCAATTGGCCGGGCGCTGGCCTGTCGGCCCCAGCTGTTGATCCTTGATGAGCCGACCGAAGGGATCCAGCCTTCGGTGATCAAAGAGATCGGCGCGGTGATCCGCCAGCTGGCGCAACGGGGAGATATGGCGATCCTGCTGGTGGAGCAGTTTTATGATTTCGCGGCGGAGCTGGCGGACAGCTATCTGGTGATGTCGCGCGGAGAAATTGTGCAGCGTGGCCGCGGCGACACCATGGAAGCAGAGGGTGTGCGCGGCCTGGTGGCAATTTAAACCCGGCTCAGAGTAAGCCGGTCTCGACAGAAAAGTGGCGCTGTTCACCGTGCGCCAGGATGATCAGCGTGCCAGCCTGCTGCGCGGCAAGAAAGCCCTCTGGCCGGCAGGTGGCGGGCAGAATATAGGCCGCCACCTGCTGATCGTGGTTGTGCAGCAGCCAGCGAGTGGCGTGCGGGAACTGTGCGGTAGAGAAGCGCGTCATCAGCGCATAGCCCTGCGGCGAATGCAGCTCAAACTGCACCTCATCGCCATACTGCGGCAGATCGTCCGCGAAGAAGACGATCTCCGGATCGCAAAGCTGCGGCTGATCGAGCTGCTGTAACGCCTGCGGATCGCGCGCCAGCCGATCGGTGTAATCCCCCCAGGCGGGCGTCGGTCGCAGATGCGCCGGGATCGAGCGACGCAGCTGGAATGCCTGTTCGGGGATCGACTGCCGGAAGCGGCCCTGATCGATCCACGCGCTGTTAAGGTGACACATATACTGCAACGGCATCGGCGCGCCAGCCAGATTAGTGACGGTCATTTCAATCGTCAGCCGGGGCTGATCGGCCGGAATGCGGACGGCGGGTGCGGCCAGGTAGTGATGGCCGAAGCCTTTGACATATTCACACTCCCCTTCCAGCGACAGCGTCTGATCCTCCAGCACCAGCCAGGCGCTGTCCATGCGGGCGCAGGCCATCTCACCGTGCAGCGGATGATCGTCCTCTGGTGAGGGACAGCCGTTGGCCAGCAGTCCCGAATGAAACGCGAAACAGCCATAGGTGTCGATGATCGAATTTGCGGGCAGTGGCTGCTTAAAGCTGTGGCCCATGGTCAGGTTATGATCGTCGAACTCTGCGTCCCAGATCATCTGCCCGAGAAACGGCAGCACGGTCACGCTGCCGCGTCGGTTATGAATGCGCACCGCCTCAATGCCCGCCGGATAACGAAACAGCTCAACCCGGAAATCATCGCTCTCCAGCAGCACCCAGGGTGTGGTGTGAAACTGTTCACGCGCTAAGGGTAAACGGGTTTTCATGGTAACTCCTCCGCCAGACGACCGGTCGCAACCGGCTGTTTTTTATGGCGCAGTTCGCCATAGAAGTAGAATCCGACCCAGGCGAAACAGAGCAGCGAGACGCCAAATGCCAGCTGCATAGAACCCAGTGAGTCCGAAACCAGGCCCTGCAGCGCCGGGACAAAGGCCGCACCGACAATCGCCATCACGATAAACGCGCCCGCGACTTCGGTGTATTTGTTATCGACCGTCGCCAGCGTTCCCGCGTAGATCGTCGCCCAGCAGGGACCAAACAGCACGCTGACAAAGACGGCAGCGTAGACGGCGGTAAAGTTCGGCACCAGCATCACATAAGCCAGCGTCAGCACGCCCAGCACCGAATAGGCAATCAGCACCTTCTCTGCGCGGAAACGGGTCATCAGGAAGTTCGCCACGAACTTGCCGATAAAGAAGCAGATGAAGCTGTAGATCATAAAGTTCGAGGCGTGACGTTCATTAGTCGCCCCCAGCGTCAGCGCCAGACGAATGGTAAACGACCAGACGGCCACCTGCATGCCGACATAGAGGAACTGGGTCACAATTCCGCGTTTAAAGTGTCGGTTGCCAGCCAGATAGCGGAAAGTCTCGCCCAGCGAGGGGCGCGACATCTCGCTGCTTTCGGGTTTACAGCGCGGATAGCGGGTGAACATAAACAGCAGCATCACCACCACCAGCACCATCACCAGATATTTGTAGGGCTCCAGCGTGTGTTCCAGCATCGTCAGGCGGAACGCATGTGCCTGCTCTGCCGTCATGGTCGCCATCTGACTCTCCAGGCTGTCGCCATCCTGGAACACCAGATATTTGCCCAGCACAATCCCCATCAGCGCACCGATCGGATAGAAGGTCTGGCTGACGTTGAGGCGGAGCGTGGCGTGATCACGATGGCCAATCATCGAGCTGTAGGTGTTGGCGGCGGTTTCCAGGAAACTCAGGCCGATGGCGATGGCAAATATCGCCGCCAGGAACATGGTGTAGGTCGCCATGTGCGAGGCGGGATAGAAGGCGATACAGCCGGCAATGTAGAGCGCCAGGCCGATCATGATCGCCATCTTGTAACTGGTCTTGCGGATCACCAGCGACGCGGGGATCGCAATCAGAAAATAGCCGCCATAAAAGGCACTCTGCACCAGCGCACTGGCAAAGTCGCTCAGGGCAAATACGCTTTTAAACTGGGTGATCAGGATATCGTTAAGACTCGCCGCACAGCCCCAGAGCGGAAAGAGGCACGACAGCAGGATGAACTGGAACAGCGGCGTTTTATTCAGATAGCCATCAGATTGCTGAACAATTTTCTGTTGCATGGCAGACCCTCAGTTACGGTTGAGAAAGCGCTGGAAACTCTCTGCGTCGGGATAGGCGCGCTGGGTGCCGCGCCCGGTGACGCTGCAGGCGGCATAGGCAGACGCCTGGGTCATGGCGGCGGCCACATCGCCGGTTTCCACCAGCAGATACGCAAAGCAGCCGATAAAGGCATCGCCCGCGCCGCTGGTGTCGACCGCCTGAACCGGTGTGGCATCCACGCGATGGATCTCGTCGCCGCTCATCCAGACCGATCCCCGGCTGCCCAGGGTGATGATCAGATTTTTAAGGCCGCGCTTCAGCAGCGACTGTCCGGCGAGGATCACCTCTTCATCGCTGCTGACCGGCAGACCGGTGAGGATCTCCAGCTCGGTTTCGTTGGGCATAAAGAAGTCGCATTTGCAGGCGTAATCAATATCAAGCGTGGCGACGGCCGGCGCCGGATTAAGGATCACTGTGATCTGATGCTGGCGGGCAAAATCGATGGCGTAATAGACCGTCTCCAGTGGGATCTCCAGCTGCAGGATGATCAGCTGGCAGGCTTTCAGCGCCTCTGCCGCGTCGTCGATATCGGCCGGTTTCAGCTGCTGGTTAGCACCTTTGATAATCAGAATCCGGTTCTGCGACTGGTCATCGACAAAAATCGGTGCCACGCCGCTGGAGGTGCCCGGTGCGGTGGTGACGAAGCGCGTGTCCACGCCCTGCTGTTGAAGATTTGCAACGGTGTTCGGAGCAAAGAGATCGTCACCGACCTTGCTGACCATCATCACGTTGCCGCCCATTTTTGCCGCCGCGACCGCCTGGTTGGCCCCTTTACCGCCGCAGCCAATGGCAAAGTCGGGCGCTTCAAGGGTTTCGCCCGCTTTCGGCAGGCTGTTGGTATAGGTAATCAGATCGACCATGTTTGAGCCGATGACCGCAATTGTCATGACCTTTTCTCCCGGATGTTTTTTAAACTTAAAATGTTATTAAAGTAACAATAACAATTCTTAAAGGTTAAATATGTGACAAAAACCACATCCTGAGGCGGTAAGAATAGGCAAATTACGCCATAAAATGGGATTTTCAGTGTTATTATTATAACAAGCTAACATCACTGAACGCGCTGTATGAAAGCCACAACCGCCTGTGGTGACGTGCCGATATCACCACGCGCTGACAGCACGGCGGAGGTTTGCGGCCCTCACGGAATGCGGGTAAGATTGACTGCCAGCCTGGCGGATGAGACGCAACTCATTCAAATCTGTGAGGTTTGTAGCGTATTGACGTCGATCCCGGCGTCTTTCATCCGCACTGCAGGATAGGGAACAGAGAGATGACCATGGAAACCCGGCGCGACGAACGCATTCACAAGCTGACGCAGGCGCTGAAACGCACCGACAAACTGCATCTGAAAGATGCGGCCCAGCTGCTTGGCGTCTCAGAGATGACGGTTCGCCGCGATTTAACCGAGCCGGGCTCCAGCGTGGTCCTGCTGGGCGGCTATATCGTCAGCGATCCGAAAAGTCATGCCAGCCACTATTTTGTCAGCGATCAGCATGGCCAGAATGCCGCCAGAAAGCAGCGACTGGCACAGGCGGCCGCCAGCCTGATCAACGAGAACGATACGGTCTTTTTTGACTGCGGCACCACCCTGCCCTACATCGTGGATGCGATTCCCGACACCCTGTCGTTTACCGCCATCTGCTGCGCCATGAATACCTTTCTGACGCTGAAAGAGAAACCGGCCTGTAACGTGATTCTCAGCGGCGGTGAATTTCATGCCGACAACGCCCTGTTTACGCCGATTGGCGTGCATACCATCCTTGACGATCTCTGCCCGACGCTGGCCTTTATCTCTGCAGCGGGCATCGACAAAGATCAGGGCGCAACCTGCTACAACACCAATGAGCTGATGATGAAGCATCACGCCATGCTGCGCGCCCGAAAGTCGGTGCTGGTGGCTGACAGCAGTAAATATGGCAAGGTGCTGCCTGCCCGCATCGCCGAGCTGCAGCGCTTTGATCTGCTGGTGAGTGACAGCGCGCCCGATCAGGCGTTGCAAAACTGGCTGGCCCAGCAGGCGATCCCGCTGCGCCTGCCCTGACGCCTCTTTCTGACATCCTCTCCTGACCCTGTCAGCGATTGAGCGTGGAAATCAGTCAGTTATGCCTGGCATCGCCCGGCATCGGCTCCGCCACGCTAATATTCGCCGCCCCCCGGCTGGGATTAAACGGTGAAAAAGGCTAAACTTCGACATCATTCAAACGACCAACAGACCCAGAGGCTCAAACCAACGTGGCTCAATTCGTCTATAGCATGCATCGCGTCGGCAAAGTGGTTCCGCCGAAGCGACATATCCTGAAAAACATCTCGCTCAGCTTCTTCCCTGGCGCAAAAATTGGCGTACTCGGCCTGAACGGCGCGGGTAAATCTACCCTGCTGCGCATCATGGCCGGCATCGATAAAGATATCGAAGGGGAAGCGCGTCCGCAGCCAGGCCTCAAGATTGGCTACCTGCCGCAGGAACCGCAGCTTAACCTTGAACACACCGTGCGTGAGTCGGTAGAAGAAGCGCTGTCAGAAGTCGTTGGCGCACTGAAGCGTCTCGACGAAGTCTATGCGCTCTATGCTGAAGAAGGTGCAGACTTCGACAAACTGGCCGCTGAACAGGGCCGTCTGGAAGAGATCATCCAGGCTCACGATGGTCACAACCTGAATACCCAGCTGGAACGTGCTGCCGATGCGCTGCGCCTGCCTGACTGGGACGCGAAAATCGCCACCCTTTCCGGTGGTGAACGTCGTCGCGTCGCCCTCTGCCGCCTGCTGCTGGAAAAACCAGACATGCTGCTGCTGGACGAACCGACGAACCACCTGGACGCCGAATCTGTCGCCTGGCTGGAGCGCTTCCTGCACGACTTCGAAGGCACCGTCGTCGCGATTACGCATGACCGTTACTTCCTGGATAACGTTGCAGGCTGGATTCTGGAACTTGACCGCGGCGAAGGGATTCCGTGGGAAGGTAACTACTCCTCCTGGCTGGAGCAGAAAGATGCGCGTCTGGCGCAGGAAGCCTCCTCTGAAGCCGCTCGTCGCAAGTCGATTGAGAAAGAGCTGGAGTGGGTGCGCAAAGGGCCAAAAGGCCAGCAGTCTAAAGGCAAAGCCCGTCTGGCACGCTTTGAAGAGCTGAACAACACCGACTACCAGAAGCGTAACGAAACCAACGAACTGTTCATTCCGCCAGGTGCCCGTCTGGGTGACAAAGTGCTGGAAGTCAGCAATCTGCGTAAGTCTTATGGCGACCGTGTGCTGATTGACGATCTCTCGTTCTCGGTACCGAAAGGTGCGATTGTCGGGATTATCGGTCCGAACGGCGCGGGTAAATCAACGCTGTTCCGCATGATGTCTGGTCAGGAACAACCTGATTCCGGTGAGATTGTACTGGGTGAAACCGTCAAGCTGGCCTCTGTGGATCAGTTCCGCGACAGCATGGATAACGCCAAAACCGTGTGGGAAGAGGTTTCCAGCGGTCAGGACATCATGCGCATCGGTAACACCGAGATGCCAAGCCGCGCCTATGTCGGCCGCTTTAACTTTAAAGGCGTCGATCAGGGCAAACGCGTAGGCGAACTGTCGGGTGGTGAGCGTGGTCGTCTGCACCTCGCGAAGCTGCTGCAGGTTGGCGGCAACATGCTGTTGCTCGATGAACCAACCAACGACCTGGACATTGAAACCCTGCGCGCGCTGGAAAACGCCCTGCTGGAGTTCCCGGGTTGTGCCATGGTGATCTCGCATGACCGCTGGTTCCTGGACCGTATCGCCACGCACATCCTGGATTATCAGGATGAGGGCAACATCGAATTCTTCGAAGGTAACTTTACCGAATATGAAGAGTACAAGAAGCGTACTCTCGGCGCCGAAGCGCTGGAGCCGAAGCGCATCAAGTATAAGCGTATGACGAAGTAACGATGTCAGGGGGAGGCTCAGGCCTCCTCCTGCTTCACCAGTGACGTTTTAAGGGCTGAACGCAATGAAGAAAAAAGCTGAGCGGCCAGTGGCTAAAAAAGCTGAAGCGATTTATGAAGCCACTAAAGTCGCAAACTTTGCCGCAAGTTCCCTGCTGGAGGGGATACGTATTTCAGCAGATGCTGAGTTATCGACCCTGGAACAGGTTCGACGTCGCTATAAGCAGTAACAGGAAGCCAACGTGAATCGTTATCTTGTCTGGCGAGATCACTACTGTTATCCCGATTCCGATGTGCTGATCAATCGCTATGATATCCGCGAACAAACCCTGCTGGATCAGGCTGAGCGTGCTGTTACCGCGCTGACCATTCACACCATTAAGCTCTCTCATCCTCCTTTTACCCTTCAGTCACTGTGTCACATTCATTACTGCCTGTTTAACGAGCTTTATAGCTGGGCGGGGCAGATACGTGATATCTCTATCAGCAAAGGAGAGACCCGCTTTTGCCAGCCCGCTTTTATTCTGCGTGAAGCGGAGAAATTATGTGCAAAACTGGCGTGCGAAAGATGGCTGGAGCAGGCTGACCATGAAGCTTTTTGTCATCAGGTTGCCTGGTATTACTGCGAGTTCAATATTCTGCACCCCTTTCGGGAAGGAAACGGCCGGGCATTACGCATTCTGTTCGAACATATCATTCTTCACGCAGGCTATCAGGTGAACTGGGAAGGCGTGAGCCCCAGCGACTGGTTAGCGGCAAATATCGCGGGTTACCAGAGTGGCCCGGAAAAAATGGCGGCACTGTTCCTGCGCCACATTGTACCGGTCAGCGATAAAACTCCCTGAACACCGGTGACTGCAGCGCGAATTCAATAAACCGCGCCAGCGCAGGTGAATTCAGTTTACGGCCCGGATAGACCAGCCACAGCTCATTCCCCTCGATTTCCCATTCCGGCAGTACCGGCACCAGCCGGGGATCAGCCATCGCCCCATCGGTCAGAAAGTGCGGCAGCAGCGTAATGCCCGCATCGCCCAGCGCAGATTCGCGCGCATAGAGTAAATTGTCCGTGAGATGGCCTGGCGGCAGCAGCCAGCGATAGAACTCGTCATCGCGCTGCAACACCCATTCATTCCAGGCACGATGCGCAATACAGCGGTGGGCAGACAGCTGCTGTGGATGAACCAGCGGCGGATGCTGATCAAGATAGCGCTGTGAAGCGACCAGCAGTCGCGGGCAGTTGCCTATCCGGCGGCCAATCAGCGAGGACTCCTGCGGCTGACCGGTGCGCAGCGCCACATCAAAGCCCTCCTGCACCAGATCACGCATCTCATCGGAGATCGAGACATCCAGCGTCACATCGGGATAGAGACGTAAAAACGCCGCGTTACAGCGCGCCAGCAGCGTGGCACCAATCCCCGCCGGGCTGGTGATACGCAGACGCCCGCTGGGATTTTCACGCAGGCTGGCGATCGCCTGATCGGCGCGTTCACTGGCCTGCATCATCTCCTGGCAATGCAGCAGATAGCGCTCACCGGCAAAGGTCAGATTGAGCTGGCGGGTGGTGCGGTTCAGCAACCGAATTCCCAGCCGCTGCTCCAGCTGGCTGATGCGCTGACTGACGCTCGATTTTGGCAGCCCTGCACGTTCTGCCGCGCCGGTAAAGCTGCCGCACTCCGCCACCAGCGCAAACAGTGCCATATCCTGCCACTGGCGAAATGCCATTGTTCACCTCAGACGAACACTCTATGAAAGATTGTCCATCTTATCACTGCTAAAATCAGGTTCTACACTTAAAGCCTGTTCCGAATCATCAGCCAGTCAGCCACGGACAGCGTGGCACAGCCCCTGCGGAGTGTGAGCACTCTTCAGGGCCAGAATGGCAACCACCAGATCCAGGCTTCCAGCCTGACTAAACAGGAAAAATGTATGTCTATTCGCGCTATCGCAATTAATCCGGAAAGTCCTGAAAACTTCACTGAAATTTTCCCTGAAACCCCAGCGCCAGGGGAGTATGACCTGCGGGTCGAAGTCAAAGCCGCATCGGTAAATCCGGTCGATACCAAGGTTCACAAAGGGGCGAAGAAGAACGGATTAGAGCAGCCACGCATCCTCGGCTGGGATGCCAGCGGTGTGGTGCTGGAAGTGGGCAGCAAAGTCAGCAACTTTAAGCCAGGCGATAAAGTTTTTTATGCGGGTGACCTGACCCGTCCTGGCAGTAACAGCACCGAGCAGCTGGTTGACTCACGCATTACCGGTCACAAGCCAGAGAGCCTGGACTGGGCGCAGTCCGCCGCGATCCCGCTGACGGCCCTGACCGCCTGGGAAGGACTGTTTGAGCGACTGAACCTGGAGTCAGCAACGGAAGATCAGACGCTGCTGATCGTGGGCGGCGCAGGCGGCGTCGGATCGCTGGCGATCCCGCTGGCAAAACTGCGCAGCAAGGTGAAGATCATTGCCACCGCTTCGCGTGAAGATTCCGCGCAGTGGTGCCGCGATCGTGGTGCCGATCTGGTGATCAACTACAAAGATATGATTGGAGAGCTGGAAAAACAGAGCATTAAGCAGGTCGATTATATCTTCTGCCTGAATGATACCGACGGTCACTGGGAAACCATGGCAAAGCTTATTGCCCCGCAGGGTCATATCTGCACCATCGTGGAAAACGAACATCCGCTGTCGATGGATCAGCTGAAGCTGAAGAGTGCTGCCCTGCATTTCGAGCTGATGTACACCCGCAGCATGTTTAACACGCCGGATATGGCGCGTCAGGGCGAGATTCTGGATGCCGTCTCGGCGTTGCTGGATGAAGGTAAGCTGCAAACCACACTGAGCGAGACGCTGCACGGCTTAAGCGTTGAGACCTTAACCGCCGCCCATCAGCGCGTACTGGAAGGCCACATGCGCGGCAAAGTAGTGATGGTGTATTAATGCGCTGACCCGGCTGCCCTGCGGCAGACCGGGTTACAGCATGCGTTACGGCTGGGCGTTTTTCTCGCCCAGCATCGCTTTCACCAGTTCAATGCAGCGCAGGAAACGGGTGTCATAATCATCTTCCTGCACGTGCAGGAATTCGATGTTGTTTTCCCGCAGCATCGTCACCAGCATCGACTGAAACTCCCGTCGATCCACGGAACTGCCCAGGCTGCGCAAGCCATCGGCAACCCACGGCACGTTGTTCTCCAGCAGGATCACCAGATCAAAGCGATATTCATCGATCAGTGCCTGCACAAACGGATGTTCACGCCCCTCATACTTCAGACAAAACGCCTGCGTGGTCACAAAGTCGGTGTCGATAAAGGCCACTTTATTGGCATATTTAACCGCGAAATCGATGTACTGCGCCTGGCCCAGCGCGATCTTGTCGTAATCTGAATATTGCAGCGCCATTTCATCACCGCCCAGGTGGGAGAAGACATAGTCGCGGCCATATTCCCAGGCACTGGTGGTATTGAAGATGTTGGCGAGTTTATTCACCAGCGTCGATTTACCGCTCGACTCCCCGCCGAGGATCGCCACGGTGCGCACAAAGAAAGGTTTCACTTCGGTCGGGATATAATCCCAGAAGCGGAAAGGATCCTGACGGATCTGCGCGCCGCTGATGCTCATAAAGGATCGGCTGGGATCGACCAGTACGGTCTGAATGCCAAGATGCTGTTGATACATCTCCGCATCGGGCGCTTCGCTGGTGTAGATGCAATCCGGCGCAATACCGTGCTCGCTGAGAAACGCGCTGACGCCCTTACTCCAGACATCCCAGCCGTGCGGATAGGGCTCAATCCCCTCCTCATCAAAGGCGTGAATGCGGATATTTTTCTGATACTTAAAGGTCTGCAGCAGCCAGCGCAGGCGATCGCTGACCGTGGGCTGTTGTGACATCGCGCTGTTCTCAAACAGTTCGCGGTCACGTGGCTCGTCGTAGCCCATAATGATATGCAGCTCATCGACCTGGCTACAGGCGCGCTGAATCAGATAGATATGGCCGGTGTGCAGCGGATAGAATTTACCAAACACCACGCCGACCGTTTTATCGCGGCGCGGAAACTCCAGACCCAGAAAACGGTGCAGCGCCTCCAGCTTTTGCGCGCTGGGGCTTTTGATTTTGGCATTGAGCAACTGGCTCAGATAGCCTTTGGTCATGCCGCTGGCATCAGCGACCTGTTGCAGCGTGTGACCCTGCTGGCGAATGGCCGTTTTCAGATAATCAAACGACGACATGTCGTGCCTCCTGCATCAATGCGGTTAAGGTGGGAGCGGCCTGCCAGCGGCTTTTCGCTAACGGCCGCAGGCGCGTTACAGATCGTCCAGAATCGCCAGCGCATCGGCCAGCTTCTTCGCGCTGAAAACCTGCATCCCGGCAATCGGTTTTTTCGGTGCATTCCCTGCCGGCACAATGGCGCGTTTGAAGCCATGCTTCGCCGCTTCAGCGATGCGTTCCTGACCGCTGGGCACCGGACGGATTTCGCCCGCCAGTCCCACTTCGCCGAAGATCACCAGATCCTGCGGCAACGGACGATCGCGCAGGCTCGACACTATAGACAGCATCAGCGCCAGGTCAGCACTGGTTTCGGTGACTTTGACGCCGCCGACCACGTTGACGAACACATCCTGATCCGCCATCTGCAATCCGCCGTGACGGTGCAATACTGCCAGCAGAATCGCCAGGCGGTTCTGCTCCAGACCTACCGCCACGCGGCGTGGATTGCCCATCATCGAGTGATCGACCAGCGCCTGAATCTCCACCAGCAGCGGTCGCGTTCCCTCCCACAGCACCATCACCGAACTGCCCGAGGTGACCTCTTCGCCGCGCGACAGGAAAATAGCTGACGGGTTGCTGACTTCACGCATGCCCTGCTCGGTCATGGCAAACACACCCAGTTCATTGACCGCGCCGAAGCGGTTTTTATGACTGCGCAGGGTGCGGAAGCGGGAATCGGCATCGCCATCCAGCAGCACTGAACAGTCGATACAGTGTTCCAGCACTTTCGGTCCGGCCAGGGAGCCATCTTTGGTGACGTGACCGACCATGATGATCGCCACGCCGCGCGTCTTGGCGAAGCGCGTCAGGTAAGCGGCGGTTTCACGCACCTGGGCGACGCTGCCGGGCGATGACTGGATCTCCGCCATGTGCATTACCTGGATCGAGTCGATCACCATCAGTTGCGGCTGCTCCTGTTCGGCGATCAGGCAGATCTGCTCAATGCTGGTTTCCGACAGCATATTCACATTTTCGGTGGGTAATCCCAGACGATGGGCGCGCATCGCCACCTGCTGCAGTGACTCTTCACCGGTGACATACAGGGTTTTCATCCCCTCTGACAACCGGCACATCACCTGCAGCAGCAGCGTGGATTTGCCTGCGCCGGGGCTGCCGCCAATCAGAATGGCGCTGCCCGGCACCACCCCGCCGCCCAGCACCCGGTCAAACTCTTTGAAGCTGGTAGAGAAGCGCGGTAACGCCTCCAGGCTGATTTCAGAGAGCTTCTGCACCCGGCTGGTTCCGGCGCTGCCGGCATAGCCACTCAGGCGCTCGTTACGCGCAGCCGCGGGCGAGGCGGCAATGCGCACCTCGGTGATGGTGTTCCAGGCGTGACAGGCGCTGCACTGCCCCTGCCAGCGTGGGTAATCTGCGCCACATTCGTTACAGACAAATGCGCGTTTTGCCGCTTTGGCCAAATCAATACCTCAGTTAACGCTCTTCGTGGATCAGGCTGCCGGTGAGGATGCAGAACACCCCCATTAAATCGGCATGGCGAATGGTGACCGCAGTCTGCTCATTCACCTTAGGTTTAGCATGGAACGCAATGCCCAGTGCTGAGGCTTTGATCATCAGCAGGTCATTGGCACCATCGCCGATCGCCACCGTCTGTTCCGGCGCGATGTCAAAACGCTGCGCCAGCTTCTTCAGGGTATCGGCTTTGTATTGTGCATCGACAATTGGTCCCAGCACGTTGCCGGTCAGTTTGCCGTCGCGAATTTCGAGTTCATTAGCCACCACCGCCGACAGATGCAGCTTGTCGCGCAGGTATTCGGCGTAGTAGGTAAAGCCGCCAGACGCGATGGCAACCTGCCAGCCCAGCGCCTGCAGCTTCTGCGTCAGGGTGGTTAAGCCTGGCATCAGCGGCAGGGCATCACGCACCTGTTTCAGAATATTGGCGTCCGCGCCCTGCAGCGTAGCCACGCGCTGACGCAGGCTGGCGGTGAAGTCGAGTTCGCCGCGCATCGCGCGTTCCGTGACTTCCGCCACCTGCTCGCCGCAGCCCGCCAGTTTTGCAATCTCATCGATGCACTCGATCTGAATCGCGGTGGAGTCCATATCCATCACCAGCAGGCCTGGCGTTTTGAGATGCGGAATTCTGCCCAGCGGCGCAACATCCAGGCCAGCGTCGTGCGCCAGCTTGCTGGCAAACGGCGTCAGCGATCCCGCCAGGCGAATCACCTGATACTCATCGACGTTCCAGGCGCTGACGATCACCATGGCGGCACCCAGCTGATGCTGGTAATCGGTCAGCCGCTGCTTATCCAGCCCGCGACCATACAGCAGCCAGCCGGTACGGCCAGCGCGATAATCCAGCGGCATCACTTCATCACCGCTAAGAGAAAGGGGCAAACCCGGCCAGAGAGAGACATCGGCGGGAAGATCGCACCAGGTTAAACGATTTGGCATCAGAGCTCCTGTAGGGACAACAAAACCACGCAAGAGGCTACCTTGTCTGCGCCGCTTCTGGCAACATAATCTCCAGGCTTTCTGTTGTGATATGACCCGGATGATTAATGGCTAAAACCGCACTAAAATTTCGCTTACATCGTACCGTGATCGTTCTCATCTCGATGGCGCTGCTGGTCGTGCTGATGCAGGGCGCATCCTGGTTCAGCCTCGGCCATCAGGCGGCGCGCTCTGAACAGGTCGAGGAGCTGGCGCATACGCTGACCAGCCAGGTGGCGTTCAGCCTTAAGCCATTGATGGACAACAGTGAAAATAACCGGACTCAGATAGAAGCCATTCTTAATCAGATGACGGCTAACAGCCGTATTCTGGATGCATCGGTCTATGACGGCGACGGCAGCCTGGTGGCGCACAGTGGTGAAAACATCAATGTCCGCGATCGGCTGGCGCTCGACGGCCAGCGCGCGGGCAGCTATTTCAACCATCAGATTGTGCAGCCGCTGGCCGGAAACGAGGGTCCGCTGGGCTTTTTACGCGTGACGCTGGATACCCACGTGCTGGTCACCGACTCGCATCAGGTCGATAACACCACCAATATTCTGCGTCTGATGATGCTGCTGGCGCTGGCAATTGGCATTATTCTCTCACGCACCCTGCTGCGCCACCGCCGCACCCGCTGGCAGCAGTCGCCTTTCCTGCTCACCGCCAGTACACCGGTGAAAGAGGATCGGGATGAGGACGACGAGAAGAAAGAGTAACGCTCCGGCTGCGGTAAAGATAAAACAAAAAAGGCCCGCACAACGGTAATGCTGGTCAGTTAAGATTAGATTTGTAAAGGCTGTCACGGTCAGACGTGGCAGCTTTTTTTATGGGCGAGCGAGCCTCAGTGCGGGCCAGCGCACCTCTGCTGCTGCCGGGCCGTCCTCGCGCCGCTCACGCGGTACCTTCGGCTTTGACGTTGTGCCGACGAACCGTTCGGGGATCGGCCCTCCCTGGCCGGCCCCGACCTGTCCACGCTTCCCGGCGTGGACTTCTGG
>NZ_JALNPO010000001.1:0-396547 GCF_024520895.1 Pantoea sp. Fr-CA_6
GGAGAAGGATTCGAACCTTCGAAGTCTGTGACGGCAGATTTACAGTCTGCTCCCTTTGGCCGCTCGGGAATCCCACCATGGCCTGAATCTTTCTCTCTTAAAGCGGGGCGCATCATACCAAATGCGATAAGGGTGTAAAGCGCCCACTGGCAAAACCGCAACTGTTTGCCCACTTTTTACGCGTAGCGCTGAATCTGCAGACAATTCAGCGCACTGGCTGATTAAAGAATAATCGTGCGGTTGCCGTAAACAAACACGCGCTGACCCAGCACTTTATACAGTGCGTTGCTCAGGACATTCTTTTCTACGTCGCGACCGGCGCGCATCATCTCATCGGCGGTGTAGCTGTGATCAACGTTTATCACATCCTGCATGATGATTGGGCCTTCATCGAGATTGTCGTTCACATAGTGCGCGGTGGCACCGATGATCTTCACGCCACGTTCATAAGCCTGATGATAGGGACGGGCACCGATAAAGGCGGGCAGGAAGGAGTGGTGAATATTGATAATCTGGTTCGGATAACGCTGCACAAAAGCAGGCGTCAGGACGCGCATATATTTTGCCAGCACCACGTAATCGGGCTGATAGCGGTCAATCTCTTCCACCATGCGGTTATCATGCTCTTCCCGCGTCAGTCCCTCATGACTCACCAGCACAAAGGGAATGTCAAAACGCTCAACCAGCGAACGCAGGGTGTCGTGGTTACCCACTACCGCCGCAATTTCCATATCCAGGCCGCCAAACGCGCTCTTCATTAACAGATCGCCCAGGCAATGCGCCTCTTTAGTGACCAGAATCACCACGCGGCGACGACCGGCGCTGTGCAGTTCCCGGACTGAACCCTGGGGCAGGGCGCTGTCGAGGTCGGCGAGCAGGGTATTGTCGTTGAAGATCCCTTCCAGTTCGGTACGCATGAAAAAACGCCCGGTGCGATGATCAACAAACTCATTGTTCTGCACAATATTAAGTTCGTGCTTGTAACAAATATTGGTGATTTTGGCGATCAGACCTTTTGCATCGGGACAAATGGTTCGTAAAACTTTTCTTTGCATGGTTTGCGCTTGCATCTCAATCAGAGTCCTGTCAAAGCATTAGGGGTAAAACCGCTGGGGTAGCCGTCAGCTTAACCACAACATTTTTTGTATTTTTTTTCACTGCCGCACGGGCAGCGATCGTTACGCCCCACGGGCGGTGCTGTACCGTCAACATAGTACCAGCGTTGATCCTCGCGAAGAAAGCGTGAACATTCATGAATGGCCTGAATGTTGGTTTTCTCGCGGTATCGCGCAAAAAAGGTAACGAAAGCTTCGTTCTCATGGCTTCCATGATTACAACGGGTTACATTCAGGCTGAGCCAGTCGGTTCCTGGAAAACTTTCAGATAAAAGCCCTGACAGCGCCGGATCACGCTTCTCAGGATGCCAGGTCGCAACCAGATAGTCCGCATTATGCTGCACATAAGCGCAATAACGGGATCGCATAAGTTGTTCAGCTGTAAAAGGAATCTGGTTACCCTGAAGAAAGGGCTCGCAACATACGCTATACTGCTCTCCGCTACAACATGGGCAGGTTTCTGACACATTATCTCCCGGGAATGATGGGTCGATTTTACAAGCGCGCTATGTTAGCTGACCCCGTGTTGTGATGCTACGTATTGACGGCAGGACCAGACAGAAATGAGAAAGGTAAAAATTGGATTGGCTCTGGGTTCTGGAGCGGCCAAAGGATGGGCGCACATCGGCGTGATCAACGCGCTGGAGCGTGCAGGTATTGAGATCGACGTCGTTGCGGGCTGCTCTGTCGGGGCATTAGTCGGATCTGCCTATGTGAATAACCGTCTGCCGCTGATGGAAAAATGGGTCAGTGCATTTCGCTACTGGGATGTTATTCGCCTGATGGATGTCTCCTGGCAGCGTGGCGGACTGCTGCGCGGTGAGCGGGTCTTTAGCCATGTTCGTCAGCTGATCCCCAATGACACGATAGAGCACTGTCATAAACCCTTTGGCGTGGTGGCGACTAACCTCAGTACCGGTCGTGAACTCTGGCTGACAGAGGGCGATCTGCATCAGGCAGTACGCGCTTCATGCAGTATGCCAGGTTTAT
Source organism: Pantoea sp. Fr-CA_6 (assembly GCF_024520895.1). Taxonomy (NCBI): domain Bacteria; kingdom Pseudomonadati; phylum Pseudomonadota; class Gammaproteobacteria; order Enterobacterales; family Erwiniaceae; genus Pantoea; species Pantoea sp. Fr-CA_6. The sequence continues at coordinate 2,106 of NZ_JALNPO010000001.1, forward strand.
TACCGCCGGTGGGCTACAATGGGTATTGGCTGGTGGATGGTGCCGTAGTCAACCCGGTGCCGATTTCACTTACCCGTGCCCTGGGGGCAGACATTGTTATCGCCGTTGACTTGCAGCATGACGCGCATTTAATGCAGCAGGATCTCTTTTCCGTGACACCACAGAATAGCGAAGAAGAAGCCGCCGCAGCGGCATTGAGTTGGGGTGGGAAGCTGCGTCAGCGTCTGGTGAATTTCAGCCAGCGCCGTGCGTCTCAGTCACCTGGCGCGATGGAGATTATGTCCACCTCTATCCAGGTGCTGGAAAATCGCCTGAAGCGGAATCGCATGGCAGGCGATCCGCCCGATGTTTTGATTCAGCCGGTCTGTCCGCAAATTTCGACGCTGGACTTTCATCGTGCTGAGGAAGCCATTGAAGCAGGCAAGGCCGCCGTAGAGAAGAAAATGGATGAACTATTACCACTGGTCCGTGGCAGATAATCAGGTTGTTCATTCAAAGCGGTGACTTCAGCCAATTCTTAAAGGCGCAACTGCGTTTTATGAACCACTATTGAAATATCTGGTACGCAGGGGGAAAGAATGGAAAAACCACTACTCGGCAAAAAGATACTCATTGTCGAAGATGAGGCTGTTTTCCGTTCGTTGCTGGACCAATTTTTGTTATCGATGGGTGCTGTGACGTTACAAGCGGAAGATGGTCTGGAAGCAATTGCACAACTACAACAGCATACTGTCGACCTGATTATCTGCGATCTGGAAATGCCCCGCATGAGCGGCATCCAGTTCGTTGAGCACATTCGTACCCGCGGCAACATCGTGCCGATTTTAATCATCTCAGCTACCGAGAACATGTCGGATATTGCGCATGTATTGCGTCTTGGGGTGCAGGATGTGCTGCTTAAACCACTTAAAAACTTTGAGCGCTTCCGTGAAGCGGTCTATGAGTGTCTCTATCCCTCTATGTTCACTTCGAAAGTGGAAGAGGATGAACAACTGTTCCAGGACTGGGATGCGCTGGTTCGTGATCCTAAAGCGGCTGCCAAGTTGCTCAAGCAACTCCAGCCACCGGTGCAGCAGACTATTGCCAACTGCCGGATTAACTATCGTCAGCTGACGATGGCCGAGCAGCCTGGGCTGGTGCTTGATATCGCGGCGCTCTCCGATAAAGATCTGGCGTTCTACTGTCTGGACGTGACCCGTGCCGGTGATAATGGCGTGCTGGCAGCGTTGCTGCTGCGGGCGCTGTTCAATGGCCTGCTGCAGGAGCAACTGACCGGGCAGAAACAGCGTCTGCCGGAACTCAATGGGCTGCTCAGACAGGTCAATCTGTTACTGCGCCAGGCGAACCTGAGCGGCCAGTTCCCGTTACTGGTTGGGTACTATCATCGCGGATTAAAGAACTTAATTCTGGTTTCGGCCGGATTGAACGCCACACTCCATGTTCATGCCCATCAGATTCAGCTCAGCAATGGTGTCCCCCTTGGCACTATGGGCAGCACCCATCTTAACCAGATCAGTCAGCGCGCAGAAAACTGGCAATGCCACGTCTGGGGCGCGGGCGGGCGCATTCGGCTGATGCTATCGACGGAAGAATAAGCCGTAAAAACAGAGGAATTCTGGCGCTGAGGACAGGGCCAGAGTTTAGCTTTACAGTTGGGTAATAGTCTTAATTTCGACGGTTTGGTGCCTTCCAGGATAAATCCGTTCGATACTAACTGATATACTCATTTCCGATTTTAAACCGACATATCAAGTATTAACTTGAACGGCCTATAAGAGAGGTATCTTAATGTCTGCCAATAATACCAAAGTAAAAAAAGCGGTAATCCCGGTAGCGGGTTTGGGTACGCGTATGCTCCCGGCTACCAAAGCGATTCCTAAAGAAATGTTACCGCTGGTTGATAAGCCGTTAATCCAGTATGTCGTTAACGAGTGTATCGCTGCTGGCATCAACGAAATTGTGCTGGTAACGCATTCATCAAAAAATGCCATCGAAAACCACTTTGATACCAGCTTCGAACTGGAATCAATGCTGGAAAAACGCGTTAAGCGTCAGCTGCTGGATGAAATCCAGTCAATTTGCCCGCCACACGTCACCATCATGCAGGTTCGTCAGGGCATCGCTAAAGGTCTGGGTCACGCTGTAATGTGTGCACACCCACTGATCGGTGATGAGCCGTTTGCGGTTATCCTGCCAGACGTCATCATCGACGAATATGAATCTAACCCAACCAAAGATAACCTGGCAGAGATGCTGAGCCGTTATGAAGAGTCTGGCCGCAGCCAGATCATGGTTGAGCCGGTTGCCGATGTGACTGCATACGGTGTTGTCGATTGCCAGGGCGCAGAACTGAACCCAGGCGACAGCGCACCGATGGTCGGTGTGGTTGAGAAGCCTAAAGCGTCAGAATCCCCATCAAACCTGGCCGTTGTAGGTCGTTATGTTCTCTCTTCAGAGATCTGGCCACTGCTGGCTAAAACGCCTCCAGGTGCAGGCGGCGAAGTTCAGCTGACTGACTCCATTGCGATGCTGATGGAAAAAGAGACAGTTGAAGCATATCACCTGAAAGGCGTCAGCCATGACTGTGGTAACAAACTGGGCTACATGCAGGCTTTCGTTGAGTACGGTGTTCGTCATCCGGTATTGGGCAAAGATTTTTCTGAATGGCTCGATGGCGCAGTTGGCAACAAAAAGTAATTCATAAACACAGGATAACTCGATGAAAGTCACTGTATTTGGTATCGGCTATGTCGGTCTGGTTCAGGCTGCGGTGTTAGCCGAAGTCGGACATGACGTTCTCTGCATTGATGTCGACGAAAACAAAGTCGAAAATCTGAAAAAAGGCATCATTCCTATTTTCGAACCAGGTTTAACGCCGCTGGTAATGTCCAATTACGAAGCGGGTCGTCTGAAGTTCAGCACTGATGCTGAGCTGGGCGTAAACCATGGTGTTATGCAGTTTATTGCAGTTGGTACTCCACCAGATGAAGACGGCTCTGCCGATCTGAAATATGTGACCGCCGTAGCGCGCACCATTGCGCAGCATATGAACGATCACAAAGTGGTTATCGACAAATCAACCGTTCCGGTTGGCACAGCAGACAAAGTTCGTGCGGTAATGACGGAAGCGCTGAAAGCGCGTGACGCCAACATCACCTTTGATGTGGTATCTAACCCGGAATTCCTCAAAGAAGGTGCTGCAGTTAATGACTGTATGCGTCCAGAACGTATCGTTGTCGGTACTGACAACGACGACGTGGTAGAACTGTTACGCGAGCTCTATGAGCCGTTTAACCGTAACCACGATCGTATGATCATGATGGATATCCGCAGCGCAGAGCTGACCAAGTATGCAGCAAACTGCATGCTGGCCACCAAAATCAGCTTTATGAATGAGATGTCTAACCTGGCTGAACGTTTAGGCGCGGATATTGAAAAAGTACGCCAGGGCATCGGTTCCGACCCTCGCATTGGCTACCACTTTATCTATCCTGGCTGTGGTTACGGCGGCTCCTGCTTCCCGAAAGATGTGCAGGCGTTAATCCGTACCGCTGAGTCAATTGGCTATCAGCCACGTCTGTTGCAGGCCGTGGAAGATGTGAATGATAACCAGAAAAACAAGCTGCCAACCTTTATCAAACGTCATTTTGGTGACGATCTGAAAGGTAAAACGTTTGCGCTCTGGGGCCTGTCATTTAAGCCGAACACTGACGACATGCGTGAAGCCTCCAGCCGTGTGCTGATGGAAACGCTGTGGGAAGCTGGCGCATCTGTTCAGGCGTTTGACCCTGAAGCGATGGATGAAGCACAGCGTATCTACGGTCACCGCAGCGATCTTAAGCTGATGGGTACCAAAGAAGCAGCACTGCAGGGCGCTGACGGTCTGGTCATCTGTACGGAGTGGCAAAACTTCCGTGCGCCTGACTTCGACATCATCAAAAATGCACTGAAAGAAGCCGTGATTTTTGATGGTCGTAACCTGTATGATCCAGAGCGTATCAGCAAACGCGGTTTCGTTTATTATGCAATCGGCCGCGGAGCGTCTATTCAAACTGCATAATTAACGAGGGATTTATGAACTTTCTGGTCACCGGCGCCGCAGGTTTTATTGGTTTTCATGTCAGCCAGCGTCTGCTGGCCGCCGGTCACCAGGTTGTCGGTATCGACAACCTGAATGATTATTACGACGTAAATCTCAAGCATGCCCGTCTCAATTTAATTAAGGCCGATCCTGGTTTTACTTTTATTGAGATGGACCTGGCGGACCGTGACGCAATGGCGTCGCTGTTCGATCAGCAAAAATTCCAGCGCGTTATCCATCTTGGCGCTCAGGCTGGTGTCCGGTATTCCATTGAAAATCCCCATGCCTACGCAGACTCCAATCTGACGGGTCACCTCAATATCCTTGAAGGTTGCCGTCATCATAAAATTGAACATCTGCTCTACGCCTCATCCAGTTCAGTCTATGGTCTGAATCGCAAGATGCCGTTCTCAACCGAAGATAGCGTTGATCATCCGGTTTCTTTATATGCAGCGACCAAAAAAGCCAACGAGTTAATGTCACACACTTACTCGCATCTCTATCAGCTGCCGACCACTGGATTGCGCTTCTTTACGGTCTATGGCCCGTGGGGCCGTCCGGATATGGCGTTATTCAAATTCACCCGAGCAATGATTGCCGGTGAGGCGATTGACGTTTATAACCAGGGCCAGATGAAACGCGACTTTACCTATATTGACGATATTGCTGAAGCCATTGTTCGCCTGCAGGATGTTATTCCACAACAGGACGACAACTGGACAGTTGAAACCGGATCGCCGGCAACCAGTTCAGCGCCTTATCGTGTTTATAATATTGGAAACAGTCAGCCTGTCACGTTGATGAACTATATCGAAGCGATTGAAAAAGCCCTGGGCATTACTGCGAAGAAAAATCTGATGCCAATGCAGCCTGGAGATGTACTGGAAACCAGTGCGGATACCGAAGCCTTGTTTAAGGCAATTGGATTCAAACCACAGACCGGGGTGGAAGAGGGCGTTAAAAACTTTGTGGACTGGTACCGCGACTTTTACCGCGTCTGAGTATCTGATTAAAAGAAAAAAGGAAGCTCCGGCTTCCTTTTTTATTGCGCATCAGGCTGCCAGGAAGGCAGTCACCCTGCGGGTCTTTACAGTAAAAAATCGTCCAGCTTTTTACCCTGTTCTTCCAGCGCTTTTTTAATCACGGCCGGTGTGCGGCCCTGACCGGTCCAGGTTCTGGACTCGCCTTTTTCATCGGTGTAACCATATTTAGCCGGACGTACTGAGCGTTTACCTTTTGCCGCAGTCCGTGTGTCGGTCAGCGTGTTAATCAGTTCATTCGGGTCAATACCATCAGCCAGTAGCATTTCACGATACTGATTAAGTTTACGCGTGCGTTCTTCATTTTCTGCCTGAAAATGAGACTCTTCTTCGCGGCGCTCTTTTACTACTACGTCCAGCTTTTCCAGCATCTCTTCCAGTATTTCAACGGAATACTCTCTGGCCTGGGCGCGCAGCGTACGGATATTATTAAGAACTTTTAGTGCTTCGCTCATTGTCCTGGTCTCTGAATAAGGGAAAAGTTGTGTTGCCCGCTAATAGTAGTGGCGACATAAAATAACTGCAATCATAAAAATATGTATATCACTAATTACCCACGTGACTAAAAATAATTTTCACCAGAAAATTGCACAGTTGTGCAGAATAAAAATATTTTCCTTTAGTCCGATATCAAATAAATTTAATGTATTCAGGTCAGCAACAAAAATGTCATTGCTTTTGTTGCGGGTAAAATAAGCAAAACTTATCCCGTTCGGCACTGCACTTAACAGGCGCTGGAAACGGCATGCAGAGGAATAAACGGCCAGCCGTTACACTTTATTCATTCATCAACCGCAACGTATTGCCGCCGCTTTGTGGTAATATGCGCGCCATTCCATTCAGTCCTGATGAAGATACGCGCCGATGGCTCAACTCTATTTCTATTACTCTGCCATGAATGCAGGGAAATCAACCGCACTGCTACAATCCTCATATAACTATCATGAGCGCGGCATGCGTTCACTGGTTTACACCGCTGAAATCGATAATCGCTTTGGTGCCGGGCAGGTGAGTTCCCGTATCGGACTATCGTCACCGGCCTTGCTATACAACGCAGAGACATCACTCTACAGCGACATCGCTGCTGAACATGCCGTTCAGCCTGTCCACTGCGTGCTGGTTGATGAGAGTCAGTTCCTGACCCGTGAGCAGGTTAAAGCGCTGTCAGATGTCGTAGACGACCTTGATATCCCGGTGCTCTGTTATGGTCTGCGCACGGATTTTCGCGGTGAACTGTTTGTTGGCAGTCAGTATCTGCTGGCGTGGGCAGATAAGCTGGTTGAACTCAAAACTATTTGTCACTGTGGGCGCAAGGCCAGTATGGTTCTGCGACTGGATAGCGAGGGCAAACCTTTCAGTGAGGGTGAGCAGGTGGTGATTGGCGGTAACGAACGTTATATCTCAGTCTGCCGTAAGCATTATAAACAGGCGATAGAGCAGGGATCGTTGCAGGCGATCCATGGCGCTCAGACTCCGCTGAATTAACCCTATTATTCAGGCAATAAAAAACCCGCCGGGGCGGGTTTTTTTATCAGACAGTCAGAACGGCGCTATCAGACTTTTTTGGCTTTCTTCTCAAGCTTAATACCTTTTACCGGCTGCTCAGCAATGGCTTCGGCTACGTTTGAGAACGGTTCGACAAATTCACGACCGTAGTAGGTATCAAGCATAATCTGTTTCAGTTCAGCAATCAGCGGATAACGTGGGTTAGCGCCGGTACACTGGTCATCAAACGCATCATCGGCCAGTTTATCGACTTTCGCCAGGAAGTCCGCTTCCTGCACACCCGCCTCACGGATAGAGGTTGGAATACCAAGTTCAGTTTTAATCTCATCCAGCCAGGCGAGCAGCTTCTCAATTTTCTGCGCGGTGCGGTCGCCTGGTGCGCTCAGACCCAGATGGTCAGCAATCTCGGCGTAGCGACGGCGCGCCTGAGGGCGATCGTACTGGCTGAAAGCGGTCTGTTTAGTCGGGTTGTCATTCGCGTTGTAGCGAATAACGTTAGAGATTAACAGGGCGTTGGCCAGGCCGTGTGGGATATGGAACTCTGAACCCAGCTTATGCGCCATTGAGTGACAAACCCCGAGGAAGGCGTTGGCAAACGCAATACCGGCGATAGTGGCGGCATTGTGTACGCGCTCACGCGCCACCGGATTTTTGGCGCCTTCGGCATAGCTGGCTGGCAGATTCTCTTTCAGCAGTTTCAGTGCCTGCAGCGCCTGTCCGTCAGAGTATTCATTCGCCAGTACTGAAACATAAGCTTCCAGCGCGTGGGTCACGGCATCCAGACCGCCGAAGGCGCAGAGTGAACGCGGCATATCCATCACCAGGTTGGCATCGACAATCGCCATATCAGGCGTCAGTGCGTAGTCAGCGAGCGGATATTTCTGACCCGTCGCATCATCGGTCACTACAGCAAACGGCGTGACTTCAGAACCGGTACCGGACGTGGTGGTGATGGCAATCATGCGCGCTTTGACACCCATTTTCGGGAACTTGTAGATACGTTTACGGATATCCATGAAACGTAACGCCAGCTCCTCGAAGTGAGTTTCCGGATGTTCGTACATCACCCACATGATTTTCGCGGCATCCATCGGTGAGCCACCGCCCAGCGCGATGATGACATCCGGTTTGAAGCTGTTCATCTGCTCAGCACCTTTACGCACGATGCTCAGCGTCGGGTCAGCTTCAACTTCGAAGAACACTTCCGTTTCAATGCCGTGTGATTTCAGCACGCGGGTCACCTGGTCGGCATAGCCGTTATTGAACAGGAAGCGGTCAGTGACGATAAAGGCACGTTTCGCGCCATCCGTTGCCACTTCTTCCAGCGCAATTGGCAGTGAACCCCGACGGAAGTAGATGGATTTTGGAAGTTTATGCCACAACATATTCTCAGCTCGCTTGGCGACAGTTTTGGTATTGATCAGATGTTTTGGACCGACGTTCTCTGAAATAGAGTTTCCGCCCCACGAACCACAACCCAGCGTCAGAGACGGCGCCAGTTTAAAGTTGTAGAGGTCGCCGATACCACCCTGCGAGGCGGGGGTGTTGATCAGAATACGCGCGGTTTTCATTTTGTCGCCGAAGTAGTGAACGCGTTCGGTCTGATTGTCCTGATCGGTATAGAGACAGGAGGTGTGGCCGATACCGCCCATGGCGACCAGTTTTTCTGCTTTCGCGACCGCATCCTGGAAATCTTTCGCCCGATACATCGCAAGGGTTGGTGAGAGTTTTTCATGGGCGAACGGCTCAGACTCATCCACCAGCTTCACTTCGCCAATCAGAATCTTAGTGCTCGGTGGCACGCTGATACCGGCCATCTCCGCAATTTTGAACGCTGGCTGGCCTACGATAGCCGCATTCAGGCCGCCGTTTTTCAGAATAATATTCTGCACCGCACTCAGTTCGGCACCCTGCAGCATATAACCGCCGTGGCTGGCGAAACGTTCACGCACCGCGTCATAGACTGAATCGACCACAATCACCGACTGTTCAGAGGCGCAGATAACCCCGTTATCAAAGGTTTTCGACATCAGAATCGACGCAACCGCACGTTTCAGATCGGCGGTTTCATCAATCACGACTGGCGTATTACCCGCACCGACACCAATCGCAGGTTTACCGGAGCTGTAAGCCGCTTTCACCATGCCCGGACCGCCAGTGGCGAGAATCAGGTTGATGTCAGGGTGGTGCATCAGTTGATTGGACAGCTCAACGGAAGGTGCGTCGATCCAGCCGATAATATCTTTTGGCGCACCGGCAGCCACCGCCGCCTGCAGCACGATATCTGCAGCTCTGTTGGTCGCATCTTTGGCGCGTGGATGGGGAGAGAAAATGATGCCGTTACGGGTTTTAAGGCTGATTAATGCTTTGAAGATGGCGGTTGAAGTGGGGTTGGTCGTCGGGACGATACCGCAAATCAGGCCAATAGGTTCGGCGATGGTAATGGTGCCGAAAGTATCATCCGTGGCTAACACACCACAGGTTTTTTCATCTTTATAAGCGTTGTAGATATATTCTGAAGCAAAATGGTTTTTGATCACTTTGTCTTCGACGATGCCCATACCGGATTCGGCAACGGCCATCTTGGCAAGCGGGATTCGGGCGTCTGCGGCGGCGAGGGCGGCGGCACGGAAGATGGCGTCGACCTGTTGTTGAGAAAAGTTGGCATATTCACGCTGGGCTTTTTTTACACGTTCAACCAGTGCATTAAGTTCGGCGACATTGGTTACGGCCATGGTGTTCTCCTGAAGGAAGTTAAACTTTTTTAGTAAACAATCCTGCGCCCTGAGTATAGTCACGTTGCCATAAGGCGTTGGACTGGGTCAGAACGCCCGGATTTTCAACTGTTTACTGAACTAGTCTTCTGTTGCAGTCAGTGAGATTTTCTTCGCTGCCGCTAATACTTCCGTTGCGAAAAGATTACCTGGTTTGGGGTAGGGCAATTTTGATGCAGATCAATTTAACCGCAAGCTGACACCTTTCAGCTCCCCTTTACGCCCTTTGTTTATCAAATTGGTTACCTCTTCACGTCATCTGCCTGGTAGCGGCTAAATCCAGTCACTTTTTAATCTCTGGGGTAACGCGCTGGATGCGCCGTCATTCAACAGTATAAATAGCTGAGTCAGCATCTGGCGTCCGTGCCTGTTTTCACATACATTAGGCGCGTTTTCCCCCCTGTGGTACGGAGTAAAGTCGTGAACCCTGCGCTGTTAGATTTATCAGGCTATATAAAATTTTTTGTCGGGCTCTTTGCGCTGGTCAATCCGGTGGGAATTATTCCGGTCTTCATCAGCATGACCCGTTATCAGGGGGTGGCTGAGCGTAACAAAACCAACCTCACTGCCAATCTGGCGGTTGCTATTATTCTCTGGACGTCACTGTTCCTTGGGGATGCGATTCTGCATGTGTTTGGCATCTCGATTGACTCCTTCCGCATCGCGGGTGGGATCCTGGTCGTCACCATTGCGATGTCGATGATCAGCGGCAAGCTGGGCGAAGATAAGCAGAATAAGCAGGAGAAGTCAGAAACGGCGATTCGTGAAAGTGTGGGGGTTGTGCCGCTGGCGTTGCCGCTGATGGCGGGGCCGGGTGCTATCAGCTCGACCATTGTCTGGAGCACCCGCTACCACAGCTGGATAAATCTGCTGGGGTTCACTCTGGCGATTGCGATCTTTGCATTCTGCTGCTGGTTACTCTTTCGGGCCGCGCCGTTAATGGTGCGTATTCTTGGCCAGACCGGTATCAACGTCATTACGCGTATTATGGGTCTGTTACTGATGGCACTGGGCATCGAATTTGTTGTCACCGGCATGAAGTCCATTTTTCCCGGCTTACTCAATTAAACGCTCACTTATTTCAGAGAGTGAAGTGAAATAATGATCCGTAATGGTGCATGAAGGGCATTTTATGCACCATTACGATGCAATTATTCGTTGTGCTTAACAGAATAGGGCAATTATAAATTTCATTACTGCGCGCTGGCTCACAGACTTTTTTCTGCGAAATAATGTCACTATTTTCACACGATATTCTGCTCTCTATTTTCGTGTAAGCCTCACAAACTGCCAGAATAATCACGCTATCTTAAATTTCATCACGCTGAAGCCAGATTCCCCAATATAAGTGCCAAAAAAGAGGCTGTTTGTCGCTGCTTTCCGCTCCTGAGAGGGGTTTCCAGCTAAATGGTCTATTTTTCATATCGATATGATATTTTCAGGACGAAAATTAACACTTCCGCTGCCTGACTTCTCATGATAAAAGAGAATTAGTTAACATTTTAGCTATTTTGCTTTGGCGCGCCTTCACGGCTTCTGATAATTTTTGGCCCAACGTAAAATTTTTTCTCCGAAAGCCCAAAGTGAGAACGCTTTTTGCTTAAGCCTGTCGGGATACTTAATTTAAGGTTGGCGTTTCGCATGATTGGGATGAAGAATTTGCAGCAGCAGCGGTCAAAACTCGCAGTCGTTTTGTTAATGGCATTTTCTCCGGCCTATGCCGCCACGGTGCCGCCGGGTACAACACTGACCGCGCAGCAACAGATTGTGATCAATAACGGCAGTGAAGTCTCCTCGCTGGATCCGCATAAAACCGAAGGCGTGCCGGAATCCAACATTATTCACAACCTGCTGGACGGCCTGGTCAATACCGATAACAGCGGGCAGGTCGTTCCTGGCGTCGCTAAAAGCTGGGAAAACCCGCAACCCACCGTCTGGATTTTTAATCTGCGGGAGGATGCGAAGTGGAGCAACGGTGAGCCGGTTACCGCCGCTGATTTCGTCTACAGCTGGCGCCGTCTGGTGGACCCGACAACCGCGTCGCCTTACTCCAGCTATCTGCAGGCAGCCCATTTTGCCAATATCGATGCCATCCTTGCCGGCAAAGCGTCACCTGATCAGCTGGGCGTGAAGGCGCTGGACGCCCATCGGCTGCAAATTACCCTGAGTAAGCCGGTGCCTTACCTGGTGGCGATGTTAGCGCATACGGCGATGAAGCCGGTTTATGCGCCAGCCATTAAGCAGTGGGGCGAAGCCTGGACCCGCCCGGGTCACTACATCGGCAACGGCGCCTACACGCTGAGCGACTGGGTAGTGAATGAAAAAATTGTCGTGAAGCGCAATCCTCGCTACTGGGATAATGCGCACACGGTGATTGAACAGGGGACATTCCTGCCGATCGCCTCTGAAAACAGTGATATCAATCGCTACCGCAGCGGCGGCACGGACATTACCAACAGTGCGGTGCCACCAGAGATGTTTGGCAAGCTGCGCAAAGAGCTGGGCGATGAAGTGAAGGTCAGCCCGCTGCTCTGCACCTTCTACTACGAGATTAATAACAAAAAGCCGCCGTTTACCGATGCGCGGGTGCGTGCCGCACTGAAGATGACCCTTGATCGCGAGGTGATTGCCAATAAGATCATGGCCCAGGGGCAGATTCCGGCTTACAGCCTGACGCCGCCTTTTACCGCCGGTATCAAACTCACGCCACCCGCCTGGTTCACCTGGACGCAGGCGCAGCGTAATGAAGCCGCGAAGAAGCTGCTGGCAGAGGCCGGCTTTGATGCTGCCCATCCGCTGACCTTTACGCTGCTCTACAACACTTCCGATCAGAACAAACGGCAGGCGATTGCGGCCGCGTCGATGTGGCAGAAAAACCTGGGTGCTAAGGTGACGCTGCAGAATCAGGAGTGGAAAACCATGCTGGAGACCCGTCATCAGGCGCAGTATGACGTGGTGCGCGCCACCTGGTGTGCCGACTACAACGAACCCTCAACCTTCCTGAACATGCTGATCAGCAACGCCTCGATCAACACCGCGTTTTACAGCAGCGCGACCTTTGATCGTCTGATGGCGGAGACGCTGACGGCGGGCAGCGAGGCGCAGCGCGCCGGCCTGTATCAGCAGGCTGAAACACAACTCGACAAAGACTCACCAATTGTGCCAGTTTACTACCGCGTAAGTGTGCGCCTGGTGAAGCCCTGGGTTGGCGGCTTCACGGGCAAAGACCCGCAGGACATGACAGACCTGAAGTACTATTTCATCAAAAAACACTGATCTGATCGCCCGTTCGGCGAGACAGTCGGAAAACGCATCAGCAAACAGACCTTTTTTTGGGGTCAATCTCCCTGGTAACAGGCCAGGGAGCCCGTAGACGGGGGACGCCGGGGCAGAGCATCGCCACGGTGACGATAATAAAACTGGAGTGTAATAATGAACAACATCACGAAAAAAAGCCTGATTGCAGCGGGCGTTTTCGCCGCAGTGAGTGCGCTGGCAGGGAATGCGGCTTTCGCAGCAACGGTGCCTGCGGGCGTTGAGCTGGCCGCAAAACAGGAGCTGGTTCGCGGCAATGGCGATGAAGTGCAGTCGCTCGATCCGCACAAAATTGAAGGTGTGCCGGAAGACAACGTAGCGCGTGATCTTTACGAAGGTCTGCTGGTCAATGACAGCAACGGTAAACCGATCCCGGCCGTAGCGGAAAGCTATGAAAATAAAGATTTCAAAGTGTGGACTTTCCACTTACGTAAAAATGCCAAATGGTCCAATGGCGAGCCGGTCACCGCGCAGGACTTCGTCTACAGCTGGGAGCGTCTGGTCGATCCTAAAACCGCCTCACCGTATGCCAGCTATCCGCAGTATGGTCATATCCTGAACGTCGATGACATCATCGCCGGTAAAAAACCAGTTACCGATCTGGGCGTAAAAGCTATTGATGACCACACGCTGGAAGTCACCCTGAGTGAGCCGGTTCCCTATTTTGATAAGCTGCTGATTAACTCCGTCATGTCACCGGTTTACAAACCGGCGATTGAGAAATTTGGCGATCAGTGGACGCAGCCGCAGAACTGGGTCGGCAACGGTGCCTTTAAGCTTGAAGCGCACGTGATTAACGAACGTATCACCCTGGTGCGTAACCCGAACTACTGGGACAATGAGCATACGGTGCTGAACAAAGTCACCTTCCTGCCGATCAGTTCAGAAGTCAGTGACGTTAACCGCTACTTCTCCGAGAACGGCAGCGACATGACCTATAACAACCTGCCGATTGAGCTGTTTAAAAAGCTGCAGCGTGACAACGGTAAAGAGCTGCACGTCGATCCATATCTCTGCACCTATTATTACGAAATCAACAACCAGAAAGCGCCATTCACCGATCCGCGCGTGCGCGCTGCCCTGAAGCTGGGCCTGGATCGTGACATCATGGTGAATAAAGTGCTGGCGCAGGGCCAGAAACCTGCCTATAGCTATACGCCACCAGCGACCGACGGCATGGACATTCTGCCGCCAGACTGGTTCAAATGGTCACAGGACAAGCGTAATGCCGAGGCGAAAAAGCTGCTGGCAGAAGCGGGCTACACCGCCGACAAACCGCTGACCTTTAACCTGCTCTATAACACCTCCGATCTGCACAAGAAGCTGGCAATTGCCGCCTCGTCGATCTGGAAGAAAAATATCGGCGTGAACATCAAGCTGGAAAACCAGGAGTGGAAAACCTTCCTGGATACCCGTCATCAGGGTAACTACGATGTTTCCCGTGCGGCATGGTGTGCGGACTACAATGAACCGACTTCCTTCCTGAACACCATGCTGTCCAACAGCAGCAGTAACACCTCGCACTATAAGAGCGATGCGTTTGACAAAGTGATTCGCGACGCGATTAAGGCCCCGGATGCTAAAGCCCGTGCAGCTGACTATCAGCAGGCCGAGCAGATCATGGATAAAGACAGCACCATCGTCCCGGTTTACTACTACGTGAATACCCGTCTGGTGAAACCTTATGTCGGCGGTTATACCGGTAAAGATCCACTGGATAAAACCCTGGATAAAAACTTCTACATCATCAAACACTAATAGCATTCAGGCTATCAGCAGTGGCGGCGCCTCTGGCGCCGCCTTTTAATTTTTTTTATATGTTGTGAAGCAACAGCCTGGTAGGTACGGCAATGTTAAAATTCATCCTGCGTCGCTTGCTTGAAGCGCTCCCGACGCTGTTCGTCCTGATTACCATCTCCTTCTTTATGATGCGACTGGCACCCGGCAGCCCGTTTACTGGCGAGCGCACCCTGGCACCGGAAGTGATGGCCAACATTGAGGCGAAATATCACCTCAACGATCCTATCGGTAAGCAGTATGTCGATTACCTGGTGCAGCTGGCGCACGGCGACTTCGGCCCATCCTTTAAATACAAAGATTATTCGGTCAACTACCTGGTCGCGCATGCGTTCCCGGTCTCGGCCAAACTTGGCCTGGCCGCGTTTCTGCTGGCGGTGGTACTTGGCGTCACGGCCGGAGTTATCGCTGCGCTCAAACAGAACAGCTTGTGGGATTTTGCGGTGATGGGGGTGGCAATGACCGGCGTGGTGATACCCAGTTTCGTGGTCGCGCCGTTGCTGGTTCTGCTGTTCGCCATCACCCTGAAGTGGCTGCCGGGCGGCGGCTGGAATGGTGGGCAGTGGAACTACATGCTGCTGCCGATGGTGGCGCTGTCGCTGGCTTACATCGCCAGTATCGCGCGTATCACCCGTGGATCGATGATTGAAGTGATGCACTCCAACTTTATCCGCACCGCGCGCGCCAAAGGCTTACCGCTGCGCCGCATTGTAATGCGTCATGCACTGAAACCGGCGTTGCTGCCGGTGATCTCCTACATGGGACCGGCATTTGTCGGCATCATCACCGGGTCGATGGTGATTGAGTCGATCTACGGTCTGCCGGGCATCGGT
The DNA here is from genome assembly GCF_024520895.1 of Pantoea sp. Fr-CA_6. NCBI lineage: Bacteria > Pseudomonadati > Pseudomonadota > Gammaproteobacteria > Enterobacterales > Erwiniaceae > Pantoea > Pantoea sp. Fr-CA_6. The sequence continues at coordinate 17,452 of NZ_JALNPO010000001.1, forward strand.
CAGCTGTTTGTGAACGGCGCCCTGAACCGTGACTACTCACTGGTGATGAGCCTGACCATTCTGGTGGGTTTGCTGACCATCGTATTCAACGCGATTGTTGACGTGCTCTATGCCGTTATCGATCCCAAAATTCGTTACTGATTGCGGAGTTCGCCATGATGTTAAGTAAGAAAAACAGCGAAGCTCTTGATGCGTTCAGTGAGAAGCTGGAAGTAGAAGGGCGTAGTCTCTGGCAGGACGCGCGTCGTCGTTTTATTCATAACCGCGCTGCCTCCATCAGCCTGCTGGTGCTGTTCCTGATCACCCTGTTCGTGATCTTTGCGCCGATGCTGGCGCAGTTCACTTACGACGATACCGACTGGGCTATGATGTCCTCGCCGCCCGATACCACCTCTGGTCACTGGTTCGGCACTGATTCTTCGGGTCGTGACCTGCTGGTACGTGTGGCTATCGGTGGCCGGATCTCGCTGATGGTGGGCGTGGCTTCTGCGCTGATCGCGGTGATTGTCGGGACGCTCTATGGCTCGATTGCTGGCTATCTCGGCGGCAAAACAGACTCGGTGATGATGCGTATTCTGGAAATCCTTAACTCCTTCCCGTTTATGTTCTTCGTGATCCTGCTGGTGACCTTCTTTGGTCGCAATATCCTGCTGATTTTTGCCGCCATCGGCATGGTTTCGTGGCTCGATATGGCGCGTATTGTGCGCGGCCAGACGCTGAGCCTGAAGCGCAAAGAGTTTATCGAAGCGGCCCATGTGGGCGGGGTATCGACCTGGAAAATCGTGGTGCGCCACATCGTGCCGAACGTGCTGGGCGTGGTAGTGGTTTACGCCTCGCTGCTGGTGCCGAGCATGATCCTGTTTGAATCCTTCCTGAGCTTCCTGGGACTGGGTACGCAGGAGCCGCTGAGCAGCTGGGGCGCACTCCTCAGCGACGGGGCAAACTCGATGGAAGTGTCGCCGTGGCTGCTGCTCTATCCGGCAGGCTTCCTGGTGGTCACGCTGTTCTGTTTCAACTTTATCGGCGATGGCCTGCGTGATGCCCTCGACCCGAAAGATCGTTAAGGAGTTTCCCGATGACTATTCATGAATTCCAGCCAGCAATGGCGGCCCGCGCGGGAAGCGAACAGCTACTTACGGTCAAAGATTTACGCGTTACCTTTGGCACGCACGATGGTGATGTTACCGCCGTTAACGACCTGAACTTCTCGCTGCGCGCCGGTGAGACGCTGGGCATTGTCGGTGAGTCCGGTTCCGGCAAGTCACAAACCGCCTTTGCCCTGATGGGGCTGCTGGCGAAAAATGGCCGCATTGGCGGTTCGGCGATGTTCAATGGCAAAGAGATCCTGAATCTGCCCGAGAACAAGCTCAATAAACTGCGCGCCGAACAGATTGCGATGATTTTCCAGGACCCGATGACCTCGCTGAACCCCTATATGCGGGTGGGCGAGCAGCTGATGGAAGTGCTTAAGCTGCATAAAGGGATGAACAACGCGCAGGCGTTTGAAGAGTCGGTGAGAATGCTGGATGCGGTGAAAATGCCGGAAGCGCGCAAGCGGATGAAGATGTATCCGCATGAGTTCTCCGGCGGTATGCGTCAGCGCGTCATGATCGCCATGGCGCTGCTGTGCCGTCCCAAACTGCTGATTGCCGACGAGCCGACCACTGCGCTGGATGTTACCGTCCAGGCGCAGATTATGACGCTGCTCAACGACCTCAAGCGCGAGTTCAACACCGCCATTATCATGATCACCCACGATCTGGGTGTGGTGGCGGGGATCTGCGACAAAGTGCTGGTGATGTATGCCGGACGCACCATGGAGTATGGCCGTGCCCGCGATGTCTTTTATCAGCCGTCACATCCTTACTCGATTGGTCTGCTTAATGCGGTGCCGCGTCTGGATGCGGAAGGGGAAAGTCTGACGACGATTCCGGGTAATCCACCCAACCTGCTGCGTCTGCCGCAGGGCTGCCCGTTCCAGCCGCGTTGTCCGCACGCTATGGATATCTGCACCCAGGCACCACCGCTGGAACCCTTTGGCGAAGGCCGTCTGCGCGCCTGCTTTAAGCCGGTGGAGGAGTTAGTATGAGCACCGTAGCTGAAAAAAGAGTGTTGCTGGAAATCGCCGACCTCAAGGTGCATTTCGACATCAAAGATGGCAGGCAGTGGTTCTGGCAGCCATCAAAAACCCTGAAAGCAGTCGATGGGGTCAGCCTGCGTCTGTATGAGGGGGAAACCCTGGGCGTGGTAGGCGAGTCTGGCTGTGGTAAATCGACCCTGGCGCGCGCCATTATCGGGCTGGTGAAGGCGACCGAAGGTCGGGTCGCCTGGTTAGGCCGTGATCTGCTGGGGCAAAGTGAAGAGGAGTGGCGCAAGGCGCGAAGCGATATCCAGATGATATTCCAGGATCCGCTGGCGTCGCTGAACCCGCGTATGACCATCGGCGATATCATCGCAGAGCCACTGCGTACCTATCATCCAAAAATGGCGCGTCAGGAAGTGAAAGACCGCGTCAAAAATATGATGATGAAAGTGGGGCTGCTGCCTAACCTGATTAACCGCTATCCGCACGAGTTCTCGGGCGGTCAGTGTCAGCGTATCGGTATCGCCCGCGCGCTGATTCTGGAGCCAAAGCTGATTATCTGTGATGAGCCGGTCTCCGCACTGGACGTCTCAATTCAGGCCCAGGTGGTTAACCTGCTGCAGCAGCTGCAGCGTGAAATGGGCTTATCGCTGATCTTCATTGCGCACGATCTGGCGGTGGTGAAACATATCTCTGACCGGGTGCTGGTAATGTATCTGGGGCATGCCGTGGAGCTGGGCACCTACAAAGAGGTCTACAGCAATCCTCAGCATCCTTATACCCGTGCGCTGATGTCCGCGGTGCCGATTCCCGATCCGGACAAGGAGAAGAACAAGCAGATTCAGCTGCTGGAAGGGGAGCTGCCGTCGCCGATCAATCCGCCATCAGGCTGCGTGTTCCGCACCCGTTGTCCGATTGCCGGTCCGGAGTGTGCGAAAACCCGGCCGCTGCTGGAAGGCAGCTTCAATCACGCGGTCTCCTGTCTGAAAGTCGACCCGCTATAATGCAAAACGCCGGGCAATCGCCCGGCGTTTTCTTATCAAATCTGACGCTTACTCACGCCACAGGATATGACAAAGCTTGTGGTCTTTCTCGCGGCACAGCAGCACGCGAGCAAAGACGTCGGTGATCGGTTCACCGTCCGCTTCACCCAGCCCAATCACCACCTCGGCGAAGAAGTCTGGGTTCAGATCGAAATCGACATGATCTTTCCAGTCTTCAGAGGGATCGAACAGCTCTGCGCCACCGCGCTCTTCGAACTGCAGATTGAAGAGAATGACGTCTGCCGGATCAAGATTGTCGACTGCCAGTTCGAGAAAAATATCGTAGGCTTGTTCCAGCGTTTCATCTTCGGTAAGGCGATTATTTAAATCCATAGTCTGTCCTGTCGGCCTGCGGCCATTTACACAATCTGGCTCGTTTTACAGTAAAGGACTGAAGAAGTAAAACAGTCGTTCGACGATGCGTTGCCACCAGGCACGTTTTGCCCAGCGCTTGCCATCCAGCAGGCGGGAACGGGCGATATAGTCATCCTGCACACAGGCGAGATCGCTGCCAAAACCCGCATCATCAACCACCAGCGTCACTTCAAAATTCAGCCATAAACTGCGCATATCGAGATTCACGGTTCCCACCAGGCTCAGTTGTCCGTCGACCAGCACGCTTTTGGTATGCAGCAGGCCATCTTCAAACTGATAAATTTTCACGCCCGCTTCCAGCAACTCACTGAAGAAGGAGCGGCTGGCCCAGCCAACCAGCAGCGAGTCATTGTGACGAGGCACAATCACGCTGACATTGACGCCACGCTGCGCCGCCGTACAGATAGCATGCAGCAGATCGTCGCTCGGCACTAAGTAGGGCGTGGTCATGATCAACTGTTCACGCGCCGAATAGACCGCAGTCAGCAGCGCCTGATGGATCATATCTTCCGGGAAGCCGGGGCCGGAGGCGATCACCTGCACGGTGTGGCCGCTCTCCTGTTCAAACGGCATAATGTTGCGATCGGGCGGCGGCGGTAAAATGCGTTTGCCGGTCTCTATCTCCCAGTCGCAGCTGAAAACAATCCCCATCGCCGTCGCCACCGGGCCTTCCATTCGCGCCATCAGGTCAATCCACTGACCGACACCCGCGCTCTGTTTAAAGAAGCGCGGATCGACCAGGTTCATGCTACCGGTATAAGCGATATAGTTATCAATGAGTACGATTTTGCGGTGCTGACGCAGATCCATCCGTCGCAGGAAGACGCGCAGCAGGCTGACCTGCAACGCTTCCACCACATCGATTCCGGCATTGCGCATCATGCCGACCCAGGGGCTGCGGAAAAAGGTAACACTGCCCGCAGAGTCGAGCAGCAGGCGGCAATGAACGCCACGGCGTGATGCCGCCATCAGCGATTCCGCCACTTCATCCGCCAGACCGCCGGGATGCCATATATAGAACACCATCTCAATGTTGTGGCGGGCCAGCTGGATATCACGAATCAGCGCCTGCATCACGTCGTCGGCGCTGGTGAGCAGCTGCAACTGGTTGCCCTTAACCCCGGCGATGCCCTGACGATGGTAGCAAAGCTCAAACAGCGAACGCGCAACGTCGCTGTGTTCGGTGGCAAAAATTTCACGGCACTGCTTAAGGTCAGTAAGCCAGCGGGCAGTGGATGGCCACATGGTGCGGGCGCGCTCCGCACGACGTTTACCCAGATGGAGTTCGCCAAAAGAGAGATAAGCGATAATCCCTACCAGCGGCAGAATATAGATAACCAGTAGCCAGGCCATCGCGGATGTCACTGCCCGTCGCTTCATCAATACGCGCAGCGTAACCCCGGCGATCAGCAGCCAGTAACCAAACACCAGCAACCAGCTGATCAGGGTATAAAAAGTGGTCATAAAGTGGACATCCCGTTCGCGCTTTCGTCCGGCAAGTTTACGTGCAGATGACGGCTAACGGAACCCTTTATCCCGGACATCCTCGATGAAGGATCCGATTTGGCATTACCGCAGAGATCTCTATAATGCCCTCGCGTATATCTCGTGTGTATGACGTCAGAGAGGAAGTGATGAAACGAAGCAGAAATGAAGTGGCGCGCTGGAGAATGTTACGGCAGGTGCATCGCCGCCGCTCACGCTGGCTGGAAGGGCAGTCGCGGCGGTATAAGCGTATCCACTGCATTCGCCATCAGCTGGCACAACAGCAGCGTCGTTCGATTCTGTTTATTACGCAGATAATATAGCGAAAGCCCGGTGAATTCAGCCTGTCGGACAAAGCAGGCTATTCAGACTTCAAATCAGGCTTCAAAAAAAACCGATTCTGCCATCGCCCGTCGCGCTATCAGGTGCTCCTGATGCGACGCGCCACGATCGCTGACTTCGCGCATCAGACATTCCATTGAGCTGCCCAGCTCAGTCGGCCTGTGGTAACCCACACGATCGTACCATTCGTAAGACCACTGACGCGATTTACGCTGATAATAGACAGTGAGCCACACTGAGCAATTAGCAGGGTAACCACTCATTACTTCTATTTTGGGGTCAACAATAGAAAGGAGCCGGGATAACAGCGGGTCGAGCAATGTAAGGGACTGGCCAGAATAAGTTTTATGCATAATGTGCCCGCGACTGTGCTGTGCATCCATTCAGAGGTTCAACTCACAAGGGGTAAATGTAGACAGCTCTGCGAGATAATTCCTCTTTAATACTAAAAAAAGGGCGGAAAGATCATTTTTTAATAGTAAAACAGGTCATGCAGGCGCGGACTAAAGAGGGAATATTAACAGGATAAAAACCGCAGGCTAACAAGTTGTACAACTTTACAATGTTGTAATGTGCTGTTATTTATGAGTTTATTGTCATTAAAACGTGACGATCTGATTTTTTAAGCTAAATATCTGTACAGATAGCTCGTTGTTGTATAACTTTATCGCATCGGTTATTAATCTTAAATGAATCCTATGAGGGTCAACCATGCAGACTAACGTTCGTATTCCCGCTTCAGTCTCTGACATCTCCGCGTATTTACACAGCGCCGCGCAGCCCTCACAACAGGCCATTCTTGGCTCCGTCGTGACAGAAATTATCAGTTCTGGCCGTAGTCTGAATCGTAAAGCGATCTGCTCAAAACTGATCGGCCGTTTACAGCATGTCACCAGTCCGGAAGAAGAACAGCACTATCATGCGCTGATTGGCCTGATTCTGGATCGCGGTTAACTCATCGCTGAAAATAGCCAGTGGCGGGATAATAAAGAGAGCGTGTATTATTGAATGACCAGGCCGGTTTACTGCCGGTTTATTATCAATGTCGTTCAGAACAACGCTTTAATTTAATAAGATCAATTGGTCTCTGCGTTTATTCGCGAGGCAGAATATTCAGACCGGCCGGTTGCTGCGACAGAGAGTGATGTGCTGCTCTGTCGCAATGAAACCTCAGGTCTGATTAACCAGCGAGACGTTGTGTCGTCATCATCAGCGTTACGTTCACCAGCTGCAGTGCCGCCGCCAGCACGATCAGCATGACAATCCACTGCTTTTTATTACGCCAGCCCTGAGTTCGCCAGAGATAAACCGCGCTTCCGATCAGTAAAGCGATAATGGCCAGTAGCCCCAGAATGATTATCTGCATCTTTCCTCTCTTGAACGATCAAAATAAAAATGGCTTCTGTGCCAGGCACAGAAGCCATTTTCAATGCTGAGTCACGATCAGAAGACGCGTTTAAACGGCTTAACCGAAACCTGCTTATAGACGCCCGCGGCGAAGTAGGGATCATCCTGTGCCCAGGATTGTGCTTCTTCTAATGACGGGAATTCAGCAATCACGGTTGAGCCGGTAAAACCCGCTACACCAGGATCGTTGCTGTCGACAGCAGGCATCGGGCCTGCAATGATCAGGCGTCCCTCTTCCTGCAGCAGTTTGAGCCGTGCCAGATGGGCAGGGCGCACGGCGTTACGTTTTTCCAGTGAATCTGCAGTATCTTCTGCATAAATGACGTAAAGCACTAAGGAACTCCCATTAACCAGAATTTCGCAACACGTTAAGGGATTGCCCCTCAGAGTGCAAACGAAACCTCAGAGTGGTGAAAGGCTCAGCATAAAGGGCTAAAAAGCGCTTTTCTTCAGGCGGGATGGCGGGAGTTATTGAAACTGATTGCTATTTGCATTTAAAATCGCTGCTTCATTCAATCACTGCGACTGTTATGACCACGCTGACTATGCCATTACCTAAACGCACGCCTGTCTCCATGTTGTTGTCTGTTGCTTTGCATGGGGCCGTGATAGCCGGAATTCTGTATGCTTCATTCCAGCAGGTGATTGAGGTGCCCAAAGCGTCGCAGCCCATCAGCGTTACCATGGTTGCCCCTGAAGTTCAGCCTGAGCCTGCACCGGCCATCGTGGAGCCGCCTGCACCACAGCCAGAACCTCAGCCAGAACCTGAACCGGTGCCGGAACCTCAGCCCGTGCCCGAACCGCCGAAAGCGGAGCCGGTGCCGATTCCCAAACCTGAGCCTAAGCCAAAGCCCAAACCGAAACCAGAGCACAAGCGGGAGCAGCCTAAACGCGAGGTGAAGCCGCGTCAGGAGAGCAAACCGCAGGCCGATCCGTTTAAGCAGGAAGCCCCGGCGACGCAGAACAAACCGACCACGGCGCCAAAATCTACGCCGTCACCCACCTCATCGGCCTCAACCGGCCCAAAAGCACTGAACGTCAGTAAGCCTGGCTATCCACAACGCGCATTTGCACTGCGTGTAGAGGGGCGGGTACGGGTGAAGTTTGATGTGGATAGTGAGGGACGGGTGGATAACATCCAGATCCTCTCTGCTGAGCCGCGCAATATGTTTGAGCGTGAAGTTAAGCAGGCGATGAAAAAGTGGCGCTATCAGAGCGGACGGCCAGGGCAGGGTCTGACCATGAATATCGTGTTTAAGATTAATGGTGGGGCCAGCATAGAATAAAGCGTCAGGTCAGGCTGAAACAGCCTGACCTGTTTTTCATTCGCCGGGTTGCTGGTTAGCGCGACCGGCTGGCAGAGGACGGGAATTACCCTCATTGTCGACCGCCACATAAATAAACACCGCTTCCGTCGCAATGTAAGTTTGTCCAATCGGCTCAGACGACACTTTTTTGATCCACACTTCCACATTAATCGTCATGGAACTGTTGCCGGTACGAAGACAGCTCGCATGGCAGCTCACCACATCGCCCACCGCGACGGGCTTCATAAATGACATGCCGTCGACGCGAACCGTCACCACGCGTCCTTCAGCGATCTCTTTCGCCAGGATAGCGCCACCCATATCCATCTGTGACATCAGCCAGCCACCAAAAATATCGCCGTTGGCGTTGGTGTCTGCTGGCATGGCGAGCGTACGCAGCACCATTTCGCCTTTCGGCAATGTATGTTTTTCGCCCATTGCTTCCACTTCTATGCAGGTGAATGCTAAAAAAATGCCCGGCGGACCGGGCAGATGATTATTTTTGTTCCTGCTGCGGCATCTGTCGCCAGATGTAAAGCCCGCTGAGCAGGGTAAACAGTAAGGTCAGACCGGAGAGACCGAACACTTTAAAGTTAACCCAAAACGCCTGAGATAACCAAAAGGCGATATAGATGTTTACCAGGCCGCAGATAAAGAAGAACAGCGCCCAGGCAACGTTGAGCCGGCGCCAGACCGCGTCGGGCAGCTGCAGCTCTTTGCCCAGCATGCGCTGAATCAGCGTCTGCTCCATAAACCACTGGCTGTAGAGCAGGGCGGCGGCAAACAGGCTGTAGATAACCGTGACTTTCCACTTAATGAACTCATCGTTGTGGAACACCAGCGTCAGGGTGCCAAAAACCGCCACCAGCACAAAGGTGAAAATCGTCATCTTTTCCAGCTTGCGATAGAGCACCCAGCTGACAACCAGCGCCAGACCGGTCGCGACAATCAGCGCGCCCGAGGCGACAAAAATGTCATACAGCTTGTAGAAGATGAAAAAGACCACCAGGGGAAGAAAGTCGAGTAGCTGCTTCATAGTTTTTCCATTCAGAGTTGGCTGCAAATGTGCCCGAAGGCACATCGTCAATCAACGTAACAGCATATAGAGCCGATAAAGATAGATAATCAACATCGCCGAAACCACATTGCCTGCCGCGGTGAAAATCACCGACGAGACATTCAGCGGTAAAACCGTCAGCGAAGAGAAGAACAGCATCACCACCACTTTGGCCAGCAGCCAGAGCAGAATCGCGGGGGCAATCAGCTTCACATTCTTCCACGCCATCCGCATGCTGGCCCGCATGGCGGCAAAGACTCCCATCTTCTCACTGGCCACCATCACCGGAGCCAGCGACAGCAGAATCGTCAGCAGAATGCCTGGCACCACCAGCACCATAAAGCCCAGTTGCGCCACCAGCGTCATCAGGAAGGTGAGCAGCAGCAGCTTTGGCAGCAGCGGCGCTGAAGCACCAATCGCCCGCAACGCACTGACACGCTGGCCGGAAGAGACCATCGGGATCAGATAGAGCATTCCGCCAAGCAGCAGCGTGTTCCCCATCAGCGCAGCGAAGGTGCTGGCCGCCGAGGCGCGCAGCAGCACCTGCTGCTGTTCCGGTGACATATTCTGCACCATCTCAAACAGCGAACCGGCGCTATCGTCACCCTGTTGCAGGAGGGCCATCTGATCGGCACCTGGCGTCAGCACATGCACCAGCATGACGGTGATAAAAGCGGCCAGCAGCGACATCAACAGCACCGTAGCCAGTTGATGGCGCGCGAAATTTCCTGTGTCACGGTATAACGAGCTTGCCGTGATAGACATGTACACTCCTTTGAGGAACCGGGTTAATTAACCCGGCGATTGTACATGTTCTGACAGCTCGCGGGCACCCGCTGCGGCATAACTTTCTGTCATGACAGGTAAAGATGGAGAAAAAAGGGCGGGAAGACCATACCGGGCGCGGGCGCGATCGCAGGCTTCATTGTGGATACCCGCTTCTCCCGACATCGAAAATTCCCGACAGGGCGTCGGACGTTGTTCGTAAATTCCGCAGGAGACACAGCCGCCAATGTCGCCTTCAAGGGCAACGCAGCGCGGCGCGCGATCGTTCGTTCCACGCATATTGCGCATTAACAGGCTGAGCGGTTCGGTTAATGCGGTCGGCACCGGGCCGCCTGCATCATCGGCTTCGGCCCAGTAAAATGAGACGCGGAAATGGGCGCAGCAGGCGCCACAGCTGACACAAGGGTTAGTTATTTCACTCATTTGATCACCCGCCCCTCCCAGGGCATCGAACCAAAATCACCAGAGAAGATAAGCAAAATAGGCCTGGCGAAATTATTCAGCAAGGGGAATTTTGCTGCGCCAGCCCGAGCCGAAATTGATCTAAATCAATTCATTGTTTTTTAAGTAATTTATCTGAAGGGTACAGAGTGCAATTTTCTGTAAATCACGTTAAATATTTGCCAGCAAAAATCGATGACGTTCGCGACATTAACATTAAGCAAAGGAGTGATGATGAAACTGGCAAAATGCGCGATGCTGCTGGCTCTGGCTTTCCCTCAGCTGTCGATGGCCCACGAAGCAGGCGACTTCTTTATGCGTGCCGGTAGTGCCACCGTCCGGCCCACCGAAGGTTCCGATAATGTGTTAGGGATGGGCGAGTTCAGCGCATCCAACGACACGCAGCTGGGCCTGACCTTTACTTACATGGCAACGGACAACATTGGTGTCGAATTACTGGCCGCCACACCGTTCCGTCACAAGGTGGGCCTGGGCCCGACCGGAACACTGGCAACGGTACGCCAGTTACCGCCTACGCTGATGGCGCAGTACTACTTCTTTGATAGCAAGAGCAAAGCGCGTCCTTACGTTGGCGTAGGTATCAACTACACCACCTTTTACGATGCCGATTTCAACCAGACGGGCCGCGATGCGGGCCTGACCGATCTCAGCGTGAAGGATTCCTGGGGTGTGGCGGGTCAGGTCGGTCTGGATTATCAGATTAACCGTGACTGGATGCTGAATGCGTCGGTGTGGTACATGGATATTGATACGGAAGTGAAGTTTAAAGCGGGTGGCGAGCAGCAGAATATCAATATGCGCATCGATCCCTGGGTCTTCTTCTTCGGAGCGGGTTACCGTTTCTGATGATAAAGATGATAAAAAGGCCGCTGAATCAGCGGCCTTTTTTTGTCTGTTAAGACGTTATTTGATCTGCATATTGTTAACAACGGACTTCACGCCCGCCACGCTGCGCGTAACCTGAACGGCACGGTTAGCCATCTGTGGTGATGAAACAAAACCGCTCAGCTGAACTTTACCTTTGAAGGTTTCTACGTTGATTTCAGTTGATTTCAGCGAGTCATCTTTCAGCAGTTCACCTTTAACTTTTGTGGTCACCACGGTGTCATCAATATAGCCACCGGTTCCCTCTTTGGTTGCGGTTGGCGCACAGGCGCTCAGTGTCAGCGCAACCACGCCCGCCAGTACAGCACCTGTCAGCAGTTTAACGAATTTCATTGCTTTCTCTCCCTGTCACAAAATGGATGCGACGTTACCGTAACGGCGCATTGTCATTGTGGTGCAGATTTTGCAAAAAGGGCAAATGGGGGAATGAAAAAAAAGGAAACAAATCATGCCTTATCGCGCGATAAGGCATGCTGGCAGAATTAACGGCTGGCGGCTTTAAGACGGCTGACAAAGTTCTTCAGCTCGCTCAGCATCACCTCAGGCTCTGAATGATGTTTTTCGATGATTCTGACAATCGCAGAGCCGGAGATCGCACCCGCAGCGCCCGCGGCGATCGCTTCCTTCACCTGTTCAGGCTCAGAGATACCAAAGCCCTGCAGCGGCGGGGCTGCATGGTATTCACGCAGCTTGTCGATCAGATGCTGCAACGGCAGGCTGGCGCGGTTTTCAGCACCGGTCACGCCCGCGCGCGACAGCAGGTAGGTGTAACCCCGTCCGTGTGAAGCGATCTCGCGCAGCAGCTCATCGCTGGCGTTAGGCGGACAGATGAAGATGGGTGCTATGCCATGACGCAGCGCCGCCTGACGGAAGGGCGCGGACTCTTCAACGGGCACATCCGCCACCAGCACCGAATCCACACCCGCCTCTGCACAACGGGCATAGAACTCATCCACACCGTTGGTGAAGACCAGATTGGCGTACATCAGCAATCCAATCGGCAGATCCGGATACTTACGGCGGATAGTGGCCAGCATTTCAAAGCATTGGCTGGTGTTGGTGCCCGCCGCAAAGGCGCGTAACGTCGCATTCTGGATGGTCGGGCCATCTGCAAGGGGATCGGAAAAGGGAATACCCAGCTCCAGTGCATCCGCGCCTCCTTCAACCAGGGCATCAATCACACGCAGTGAAAGCTCCGGTGACGGATCGCCCAGCGTAACAAAAGGAACGAAAGCCCCTTCGTTATTCGCTGACAGACGCGTAAACAGTTGATTGTAACGTTCCATCAGATTTCTCCCTGCGCTGTCAAAATGTCATGAACGGTGAAAATATCTTTGTCGCCGCGGCCAGAGAGGTTGACCACAATCAACTGCTCTTTTTCCGGCTCGGCCTGAATCATTTTCATGGCGTGCGCCAGGGCGTGGGATGACTCCAGCGCCGGAATGATACCTTCATCGCGACAGAGCTGTTTAAAGGCGGCCAGTGCTTCGTTATCGGTGATAGAGACATATTCCGCACGACCGATGCTGTTCAGGTGCGCATGCTGCGGGCCTACCGACGGGAAGTCGAGGCCGGCAGAGATCGAGTAAGACTCCTCAATCTGGCCATCATGGGTCTGCATCATCGGCGATTTCATACCGAAGTAGATGCCGACGCGACCGTGCTTGAGCGGCGCGCCATGCTCGCCGGTCTCAATGCCGTGGCCCGCAGGCTCTACGCCGATCAGCTTCACGCTGGTCTCATCGATAAAGTCGGCAAACATGCCGATGGCGTTGGAGCCGCCGCCCACACAGGCGAGGATCGCATCGGGCAGACGACCCTCTCTTTCCAGAATCTGCTTTTTAGTCTCTTCGCCAATCATGCGCTGGAACTCACGCACAATCGTCGGGAAGGGATGCGGACCCGCTGCGGTGCCGAGCATATAGTGTGATGTCTCGTAGCTGCCAGACCAGTCGCGCAGTGCTTCATTGCAGGCATCTTTCAGCGTGGCGGAGCCGCTGTGCACCGGGATCACTTCTGCGCCCATCAGACGCATACGGAAGACGTTGGGTGACTGACGCTCCACATCTTTTGCGCCCATATAGATGCGGCATTTCATGCCCAGCAGCGCACAGGCCAGCGCTGAAGCTACGCCGTGCTGACCCGCACCGGTTTCGGCAATGATTTCGTTTTTGCCCATGCGTTTGGCTAACAGCGCCTGACCCAGCACCTGGTTGGTCTTGTGCGCGCCACCGTGCAGCAGATCTTCACGCTTAAGATAGAGGCGGGTTTTGGTGCCTTTAGTCAGGTTTTTGCACAGCGTCAGGGCGGTAGGGCGACCCGCATAGTTCTTCAGCAGGTCGGTAAACTCGGCCTGAAACTCAGGATCTTTCTGGGCGTCGACAAACGCCTGTTCCAGCTGGCGCAGGGCTGGCATCAGGATTTGCGGAACATACATTCCGCCAAATTCGCCAAAGTAGGGATTAAGTAACGTCATTTTTTATCTTCCTTTCTCGGGCCCGCCGTTGAGCAGGCCAGGCAAATCAGTAGGCTCGCAGTGTCTGAAACACAGCGGCAATTTTACGGGCATCTTTGATGCCAGGCGCGCTTTCCACGCCAGAGTTGAAGTCCAGGCCGGCACAGCCGAGCTGCGCGGCTTCAACACAGTTATCCGCGCTCAGGCCACCGGCCAGCAGAACATTGTTGAGCGTCTGTCCCTGCAACAGCGACCAGTCGAAACGCTGTCCGGTTCCACCGTCGCCATTATCAAACACATAACGGTCAACATGAGGCCAGTCGCGCGCCGGCAAGGTGCCTTCAATGCGCAGCGCCTTCCAGATTTGAATCTCTGCTGGCAGAGCCGCACGCAGTTCAGCCACAAACGCCGGCGTCTCGTTGCCATGCAGCTGCACCGCAGAGAGTGAAAGCGCACCGGCTTGCGTGACAATGTCACTCATAGCGGCATTGCGGAACACGCCGACGTAGCGCAGCGGGGCCGCAGCGATAACGGTCTGCGCCGTAGCGGTGTCAATCTGGCGCGGGGAACCTTCCGCGAAGATCAGCCCACCATAGATTGCCCCGGCTTCATAGGCGGCGCGCGCATCTTCGGCACGGGTCAGGCCGCACACTTTATTGCTGCCCAGCGTGACCCGACGCACCGCTGCGGTCAGGTCGGCTTCTTCCATCAGTGCAGAACCAATCAGGAAGCCGTTGGCAAAATGGCTCAGCTCGCGAATATCGGCATAGCTGTTAATGCCTGATTCGCTGATTACCGTGACGCCGTGTGACAGGCGCGGTGCCAGCTGACGGGTGCGGTTAAGATCGATAGAGAGGTCACGCAGATCGCGGTTGTTGATACCCACGACTTTGGCCTGCAGCGCGATAGCCCGCTCCAGTTCCTCTTCATTACTCACTTCAGTCAGAATGCCCATCTTCAGGCTGTGCGCCACAGCGGCCAGCTGACGATACTGCTCATCATCCAGCACTGACAGCATCAGCAGAATCGCATCCGCCTGGTAGTAACGGGCCAGATAGATCTGATAGGGGTCGATGATAAAATCTTTGCACAGCACCGGCTGGGTGATGGCCGCGCTGACAATCGGCAGAAAGGCGAAGTCGCCCTGAAAATATTTCTCATCGGTCAATACTGACACCGCGGAAGCGTAGTGGCGGTAGACTCCGGCAATGGCGGCTGGATCGAAATCCTCACGAATAATGCCTTTCGAGGGAGAGGCCTTTTTACACTCCAGGATAAACGCGGTTCTTGCACCCTGCAGCGCGTCGTAGAAATGACGGCTGGCGGGTTCAATGCTGTTCTGAAAGGTAGAGAGAGGCTGCTGCTGCTGACGGGCTTCAACCCAAATCGCTTTGTCCTGAACAATTTTTTCTAACACGGTGCCTTTCATGATTATCCTCTTGCTGCCAGTGCGACGACACGCTCATAAGCCTGTCCGCTGCGGATGGCGTTAAGCGCCTGCTGTGCGTTTTCACGCAGATCTTCCTGACCGAATACTTTAAGCAACATCGCCACGTTGACGGCGACGGCCTCCTCATGGGCCTGCTGGCCATTACCCTGAAGTAAAGAGGTCAGAATGTCACGATTTTCTTCCGGCGTGCCGCCCGCCAGCGCCTCTTTGGGATGGAAGCCAAAACCAAAGTCCTCTGGCGAGAGCTGATAGCGCGTAATTTCACCTTCACGCAGTTCGGCCACATGGGTTACATCGTGCAGCGCCACCTCATCCATTCCGCCACCGTGAACCACCGCCGCGCGCTGATAACCCAGCACTTTCAGCGTCTGAGCAATCGGCATCACCAGTTCCGGGCTGTAGACGCCAATCACCGCCAGTGGCGGGCGTGCCGGATTGATCAGCGGACCCAGCACGTTAAACAGCGTACGGGTCTTAAGCTGCTGGCGGACCGGCATCGCGTGGCGAAAACCGGTGTGATACTGCGGCGCAAACAGGAAGCAGACATTCAGATCGTCCAGCGCCTGGCGCGCCCGGTCAGCGGGCATATCGAGATTGATGCCAAAGGCGGCCAGCAGATCGGAGGAGCCCGATTTGCTGGAGACGCTGCGGTTACCGTGCTTCGCCACTTTCAGACCGCAGGTCGCGGCGACAAAGGCGCTGGCAGTCGAGATATTAATGCTGTTACTGCCATCGCCGCCGGTGCCCACAATGTCCGCAAACGCATAATCAGGGCGGGGAAAAGGTTTGGCATCTTCCAGCAGCGCGGTGGCGGCTCCGGCGATCTCTTCCGGCGTTTCACCGCGCACCTTCATGGCGATCAGCGCGGCAGCGAGCTGCGTTGGCTCCAGCTGTCCGGTAATGATGGCGCTGAACAGCTGATGACTCTCAGCCTGATTCAGCGTCTGCGCCTGGTAAAGTTTTTCCAGTGTCTGTTGCATGTTTATTCTCCCTGTTACTTCGCCAGTGCCCAGGCCAGCGTCTGCTCAAGCAGGCGCGCACCCTGAGAAGTCAAAATCGATTCAGGATGGAACTGAAACCCGCATACGCGATCGGTTTCATGGCGAACGGCCATCACCATCCCGTTGTAACTGGCGTTCACCGTCAGCTCTTCCGGCGTGTTGCTGCCCACCAGCGAGTGATAGCGCGCCACCGGCAGCGGATTGCTCAGACCGGCAAACATCGCCTCGCCGTCATGGTCGATTGAAGAGGCTTTGCCGTGCAGGATCTCGCCTGCCTGGCCCACATGGCCGCCATAAGCTTCGACAATCGCCTGGTGACCCAGACAGATACCGATAATTGGCAGACGACCGCGCAGCACCCGCAGCAGCTCCGGCATACAGCCAGCATCTTTTGGCGCGCCGGGACCGGGAGAGAGCATCAGCACCGGGTTCTCCATCCGCTGCAGCTGTTCAATAAGCAGTTCGGCAGGCAGATTGTTGCGGTAAATCACCACGTTGTGACCAAAGGTCCGCAGCTGATCAACCAGGTTATAGGTAAAAGAGTCGATGTTATCGAGCAGCAGAATATCGGCCATCAGAAGATCTCCTTGCAGTGATGGGCAGTCGCGATAGCGCGCAGTACGGCGCGCGCTTTGTTGCGGCTTTCATCAGCTTCAGCCTGCGGATTAGAATCCAGCACCACACCTGCGCCCGCCTGAACGGTGGCGACGCCATCTTCTACATAGGCGGAGCGGATAACGATACAGGTATCGAGATCGCCCTGGGCGGTGAAGTAGCCCACCGCGCCGCCGTAGCTGCCGCGACGGGTGCGTTCAGCCCCGGCAATCAACTGCATGGCGCGAACTTTTGGTGCACCGCTCAGCGTGCCCATGTTCATACAGGCACGATACGCGTGCAGCACATCGAGGTCCGCGCGCAGCGTGCCCACCACGCGGGAAACCAGATGCATCACAAATGAGTAGCGGTCAACTTTGGTCAGGTCAGCCACGTAACGGCTGCCGGGCACGCAGATACGCGCCAGATCGTTACGCGCCAGATCCACCAGCATCAGATGCTCAGCCAGCTCTTTATGGTCGGTACGCATCTCCAGCTCAATGCGGCTGTCGAGATCGCGGTCCAGTGAGCCATCAGCATGGCGGCCACGCGGGCGGGTACCGGCAATCGGGTAGATCTCAATCTGACGGGAGGTGGCGTCATACTTCAGCGAACTCTCCGGCGACGCGCCAAACAATGAGAAATCCTGATCCTGCATGAAAAACATGTAGGGGCTGGGATTGCTGTTTTTCAGTGTCTCATAAGCAGCCAGCGGCGACGGGCACGGCAGCGAGAAGCGACGTGACGGCACGACCTGGAAAATTTCGCCGATGCGAACCGCCTGTTGAAGTGTGCGTACTACGTCGCAATACTCTTCATCACTCTGGCTGGTGGTCAGCGTCATCTGTTCTACCGGCTGGACCGGCAGAGCCGGTGCCGGTTGCAGCATCTGGCCGTGCAACTGCTCGATGCGGCGCTGCAGGCGCTGGAACTCGCTGGTGGATGGGCAGAACAGGCTGGCCTGCAGACGCGCACTGCGGGTCTGGTGATCGATCACCAGTAAGGTTTCTGCCAGGTAAAAACAGTAGTCGGGGCAGCGTTGCTGATTATCCAGCTCCGGCAGGGTTTCAAAACCGGCAACCAGATCATAAGCAAACAGGCCACCCAGCAGTACGGCTTCGCGCTCATCGGCAGGGGAGTTGACCAGTTGTGGAATCAGACGCAAAGCATCAAACACCGACAGTGCCTTGAGGCGGGAATCTTCATCCTGCTGATGGTCGGTGCTCTGCGGGAAAGTCAGCTCGCGTCCATCGGGACGAACCTGATTGCTGACCGACGCAGGCAGGGCCTCATCCAGCAGCGGCAGCAGGGCGCGGCCATTTTCTGACAACGCCTGAACGGTGACATTGTTGCCCATTGCGCTGACGCGCAGCGCGCTGTCGACAATCAGCAGGCTTTTTAAGTTGCGCTTGCTGTCGATGTCAGCGGATTCAAGCAGCAGGGTTGCCGGACGTGCGCCGCACAGCTGGTGAAACACTGCGGCCGGATCTTCGCGGTAGGGTGCGGTGCCGGTAATCAACTTCACTGTAGGTTTCGCATTTGGCATGATGATTTCTCTGAATTTCGCTCAAAAAAAAGCCCGCTCGGTGGCGGGCTCAGGTATTAGCACAGCGTTTACGCAAAGTGTGCACGACCCTGTCGCCCATTTTCGGGAACATCGCGCCAACCGTTTAAATGCGTGATTACAACAGCCATGATTGAATACCCGTTACGTGTGAACTTGTGTACTAGTTAACGGGTTCAGGGCGGAAATGTCAATACACTTTTTCACTGAACGTGAAAATCGTTATCATGCTGGCCGGTTTAGTTTTTGCAGGAGTTCTCTTGAGCGATATCGCCCGTTTCCCGGTTTATGATTTACACAGCCACACGCGTGCCTCCGACGGCTTACTGACCCCAGCCGCCCTGGTGCAGCGAGCGGTTGAGATGCGCGTCGGCGTACTGGCGATCACCGATCACGACAGCGTTGCAGGGGTAGATGAAGCGCAGCAAACGGCAATCGATCACGATTTACCGATAAAAGTGCTGGCAGGCGCAGAAATCTCCACCCTGTGGGAAAACCATGAGATTCACATCGTGGGACTGAACATTGATATCCGCCATCCGGCGATGGTGGCGTTTCTGGCCGGACAACATGCCTGTCGGCAAGCACGTGCAGAAGAGATTGGTGAGCGACTGGCGAAGGCACGTATCCCGGATGCGCTGGCGGGAGCCACGCGACTGGCTGATGGCGGCATCATTACCCGCGGTCACTTTGCCCGCTTCCTGATTGAGCAGGGTAAAGCAGAGAATATGGCGCAGGTGTTCAAAAATTATCTGGCGCGTGGCAAAACCGGTTACGTGCCGCCACAATGGTGTACAATTAAACAAGCTATTGATGCTATTCATCATTCTGGTGGCTGCGCCGTGCTGGCGCATCCTGGCCGTTACGGTTTATCGGCAAAGTGGCTCAAACGGCTGGTCGCCCATTTCCGCGAAGTGGGCGGTGATGCGATGGAAGTCGCGCAGTGCCAGCAGCCACCTAATGAGCGCACGACGCTGGCGCAATACGCCAGAGATAATGAACTGGCCGCATCACAAGGTTCTGATTTTCATCAACCCTGTCCGTGGATTGAACTGGGCCGCAAACTCTGGCTGCCCGCGGCGGTTGAGCCGGTCTGGGAACGCTTCCCGGATCTGGCTCCCGGCCTGGCAATCACGGAAAGGTGACACGAGGTTTCTATGAGTCAATTGTTTCATATTCATCCGGACAACCCGCAGCCTCGCCTGATTAATCAGGCGGTTGACTACCTGAACAAAGGCAGCGTCATTGTTTATCCAACCGATTCCGGCTATGCGCTGGGCTGTCGGCTGGAGGAGAAGGGCGCGATGGAGCGTATCTGTCGTATCCGTCAGCTCGACGGGCACCATAACTTTACCCTGATGTGCCGGGATCTCTCTGAGCTGTCGGTCTATTCGCAGGTGGGCAACTCAGCGTTTCGCCTGCTGAAAAACAACACGCCAGGCAACTACACCTTTATTCTCAAGGCGACCAAAGAGGTGCCGCGCCGCCTGATGAATGAAAAACGTAAGACCATTGGTCTGCGCGTGCCCTCTAATCCCGTGGCGCTGGCGCTGCTGGAAGCACTGAATCAGCCGATGATGTCGACCTCATTAATTCTGCCGGGCAACGATTTCACCGAGTCCGATCCGGAAGAGATCCAGCACAGCATCGGCAAGCTGGTCGATCTGATTATCGACGGCGGCACGCTGGGCCAGCAGCCGACCACGGTGGTCGATCTGACCACCGATGCGCCGGAAATTGTGCGTGAAGGGGTGGGCGATACCCGCCCGTTCCTGTAAGCCCTCAGGCTCAGGCACCGCGTGTCGGTGTCTGGGCCAGATTCGACTCTAACCAGCTTTTAAACTGGCCGTAAGGAATATAAAGTGACACATCTTTCAGGATCACTTTGTTATTACGCCCATTTTTAATCGAGTCAGAATAGCCAACAATCACGCCGCCCAGCGTATCATCACGGTTATAAACGCCGCCGCCCGACATCCCCTGAACAACACCTGCATTGGAGGCCATGGCTATACAGGGACTTTTATTCCAGTTATTCCGAATAGCCGTACGGGCTAAATTAACTCCGGTCGATTCAACCGGCATCGCTGAAATAAAACTGTAGCCATACATTTTAACCGGATCGCCGATGTCGCTGCTGCGGAACTTAGTCAGCGTGCTGGCGTCATTCTTGTGATAAATAATCGCAAGGTCGCAATAAGGGTGATAAGACTTGACGCGCTGCACGGCAGTTTTGGCAACGTGCGCAGCTGTCAGGCTATATTCAGGCGTCAGAGGAATGCTGGTGCCCAGTGTGCCGAGACCGAGGATCGTCGGAATGCCAGTCACGCTCATATCTACGTGCTGCATCGCCGTACGACTGTACTCAGTATGGCCCACAGAACACCCGCTCAGCACCAGTGCAGCAAGCACCGGGCACAGCAACAGGTTTTTCATGATGGGTTTCTTTATTCAGGCATGTCGGGAAATCCCTGGTGAAGATTTTTGACATGCAAGCAAGGTTCATCACTGAACCGTATTAACGCAACAACTCCGGATGCGCCGGTTTATTGGATTAATCTAAAAAGACTATTTTTATAAACGAATAACAAAAGCCGGACTTCATTGTTGCAAGACCCCTCTGTCGTGAGTCCTGCTTTTTATTGTGCTACAGGAATAAAGTATATCAGCTTAATAGTGTCGTACAATTTATTAAAGCTAATAAGAATCAAATGTCTTTGAAAATAAGGCCTTAAATAAATCTGCGTTAAGAAAAATCTGGCTTTTTTGTATTTGCCGAGCGGTTATAATGGATTAAGTCATTAAAACAGTTGTTTGTGCTAACTTTAATGTTTTTTTAAGAAGAATAAAAGCAAGGGAAAACCAGCGAAAGTGTAAGATAGTGTTAAGGTTTTTATCACCAGAACATTACGTTGATGAAACTAAAGTGGTTAGAAAATTTAATTGTCATCAGCTATAAAGTTTTTAATACATGCATTTTATTAATCTTATTCCTGTCAGATGCACGGGGATTATTTAAATCAGCGTCAGATATTATCAGATCTAAAACTATCAGAGGCTGACCCTTCTTAATTCGCTTCAGACCCACTCATAAAGCGCGTTACTTCAGGGGTAAATGCCTGTATAATGGGGCCGAATTAATAGGTTAACCTGTTGATTCAGAAAGAATTATCACCCTACCGTGACGCCTGGGAAGGCGACAAAGAGGAAGCTCTATGAGCGAAAAGTTACAGAAAGTCTTAGCGCGTGCCGGTCATGGCTCGCGTCGTGAAATCGAATCAATGATTGCCGCTGGCCGTGTCAGCGTCGACGGCAAGATCGCCACCCTGGGCGACCGCGTTGAAAGCAGCAAACCTCTGAAAATCCGTATTGATGGCCATCTGGTCTCGATTGCTGAATCAGCAACCGAAGTTTGCCGCGTGCTGGCTTACTACAAACCAGAAGGTGAACTCTGTACCCGCAGCGATCCTGAAGGGCGCCCAACGGTATTTGACCGTCTGCCTCGTCTGCGCGGTTCACGCTGGATTGCCGTTGGCCGTCTGGATGTGAACACCTGTGGTCTGATGCTCTTCACCACTGACGGTGAACTGGCGAACCGCCTGATGCATCCGAGCCGTGAAGTGGAACGTGAATATGCGGTGCGCGTCTTTGGTCAGGTCGACGATGATAAAATTCGTCAGCTGAGCAAGGGCGTTCAGCTGGAAGATGGCCCGGCTGCCTTTAAGACCCTGAAATTTGGCGGTGGAGAAGGGATCAACCAGTGGTACAACGTGACCCTGACCGAAGGACGCAACCGTGAAGTGCGTCGTTTATGGGAAGCGGTCGGCGTGCAGGTCAGTCGTCTGATGCGTGTTCGCTACGGCGATATCACCTTACCAAAAGGCCTGCCACGCGGTGGCTGGACCGAACTGGATCTGCCTGCGGTTAACTACCTGCGTAACCTGGTGGAGATGGATGATGAAACGGTTACCAAACTGGTGGTCGAAAAAGATCGTCGTCGCACCAAAGCGAACCAGATTCGTCGTGCCGTGAAACGTCACAGTAAAGTGAGCAGCACCCCACGTGCACCACGCCGCAATCCGGGCAGCAAACGTAACTCCGGTTAATCACGTTGCCCGATCGCTAAAAACGCAGCCCCAGGGCTGCGTTTTCTTTTTCTGTTACCAGTCAATTCCCTGCTGAGCCTGTATCCCGGCATCAAAAGCGTGCTTAACCGGCCGCATCTCAGTCACCGTATCCGCCATCTCAGTCAGGCTGCGATGACAGCCACGTCCGGTAATGATGACGCTCTGATGCGCCGGGCGCTGTTGCAGGGCCGCTATCAGCTCTTCCAGTGGCAGATAATCCATGCTGACCATATAGGTGATTTCGTCGAGCACCACCAGATCCAGCTGCTCATCGGCCAGCATCCGTTTTGCATGCTGCCACACCGCCAGACAGGCAGCGGTATCCGTTTCGCGGTTCTGCGTATCCCAGGTAAAGCCGGTTGCCATCACCTGAAATTCAACACCGTGCTGTTCCAGCAGGTTTCGCTCGCCATTCGGCCAGTCACCTTTAATGAACTGGATAGCCGCCACGCGTTTGCCATGACCGGTGGCGCGGAGTGCGGTGCCAAAGGCCGCAGTCGTTTTGCCTTTGCCATTGCCGGTAAAGACCATCAGGATGCCACGAACCTCCGTGGCTGCAGCAATACGCGCATCTACCTGTTCTTTTAACCGCTGCTGACGCTGTTGATGACGATCGTCAGCCATTATTCAGCGGCTCCCGGTTTTCTGCCTGGCTGGGCATCAAAGCTGATCCCGGTTTTACGACGGCTGTCATCACCCATCAGATAAAGGTAGAGCGGCATCAAATCGGCAGGGGTTTTCAGCTTATTGGCATCTTCCTGCGGGAACGCGCTGGCACGCATTTTTGTTCGCGTTCCGCCCGGATTAATACAGTTCACCCGCAATGCCTGCGTTTTATACTCATCAGCCAGTACCTGCATCATGCCTTCGGTAGCAAATTTAGAGACGGCGTAAGCCCCCCAGCCCGCGCGACCGGTGCGGCCCACGCTGGAGGTGGTAAACACCAGTGAACCGGCATCCGATTTTAACAGCAGCGGCAACAGCGCCTGCGTCAGGAAGAAGGTGGCGTCCAGGTTGATGTTCATCACCTGCTGCCAGACCTGTGGGTCAAGTTCAGCCAGCGGCACAATCTCACCGAGGATACCGGCGTTATGCAGCACGCCGTCGAGACGCGGGAACTGCTGTGCCAGCTGTTCTGCCACCTGCTGGCAACGTTCCGGTGTCGCTTCGGCCAGATCGAACACCACAGTGTGAGCAGGGCAGAGATTGAGTTGATTGATCGCCTGTTCGACCTGCTGAAGCTTCTCAGGGTTACGGCCCATCAGGATCACTTCTGCGCCATAGCGGGCATAAGTCAGCGCCGCTTCCCGGCCAATGCCATCTGAAGCGCCAGTGACCAGGATAATGCGATGATTGAGCAGGTCGCTTTTCGGTTGATAATGCACAGCGGGGTCCTCCAGCGAAAACAGCATGATTCCGCTTTATGCCTGAATTTACGAATGGGCGCAATCGCCAACCCACGCATTCTGTGCCAGCTGCTGGCATTTCAGGCGACGAAGCGGGGCAAAACGGCTAAACTGGCGAACTGTTTTTGATTCTCAGTTTACTAAGGCGACCTATGGATTTTATTTCAACGTATGGACTGTTTTTAGCGAAAGTGGTGACACTGGTGGTTGCCGTCGCTGTGATTGTCATGATTGTGATGAATGCCGCATTACGCAAACGGGCACAAAACGGTCAGCTTCGACTGACTCATCTGGATGATGACTATCAACAGATGAAAGAGGATTTGCAGCTGGCAAAAATGAAGCCTCAGGCACAAAAAGTCTGGCTGAAAAATCATAAGAAAAGTGAAAAGCTGAAAGCCAAAGCGGAAAAGCAGGCGGCGAAGCAGGGGCAGACAGACAGTGCGAAGCCCACGCTCTATGTACTCGATTTCAAAGGCAGCATGGACGCCCATGAGGTGACTTCACTGCGCGAAGAGATTTCAGCCGTGCTGGCCGTCAAGCAGCCTGGCGATGAAGTGCTGCTGCGTCTTGAAAGCCCTGGCGGCGTGGTTCATGGCTATGGCCTGGCAGCCTCGCAGCTGCAGCGTCTGCGCGATCAGGGTCTGCGCATCACGGCGGCCGTGGATAAAGTGGCGGCCAGCGGCGGTTACATGATGGCCTGCGTAGCCGATCGTATTGTGGCAGCACCTTTCTCGATTATTGGCTCCATCGGCGTGGTCGCGCAGATCCCCAATTTCAACCGCTTGCTGAAACGGAACGATATTGATATTGAGCTGCATACCGCCGGACAGTACAAGCGCACGCTGACGCTGTTTGGTGAAAACACCGAAGAGGGACGTGAGAAATTCCAGGAAGATCTCGACGAAACGCACCTGCTGTTCAAGCAGTTTGTCCACCAGATGCGCCCGTCACTCGACATCGATCAGGTGGCAACCGGTGAACACTGGTATGGCCGCCAGGCGCTGGACCTCGGCCTGGTTGACGAAATCGGCACCAGCGATGATCTGATCATCCGTCAGATGGATAAGTTCAGCGTGCTCGGCGTGCATTATGCCCGCCGCCGTAAGGTGATGGATCGCTTTACGCAGAGCGCCGGCTCGGTGGCAGAGCGCCTGCTGCTGAAACTCTGGCAGCGCGGCGAAAAGCCACTGCTCTGATGATGCGAAACCCGGCCTGCGCCGGGTTTTTTCATTCCAGGTGGTAGAGCGGCGACAGCACCACGGCAAGGTGTTTGAACACGTTAAACACCGCCGTGGTTTTAGCCGTCGGCACTCCATCGGCATCGAGAAAAAACGGTCCGCGAAATACCAGCACTTCTCCCTGCTGAATCACCTCATCCGCCTGCATTCCCGCTAAATAATCATCATGTTCTTTGATCAGCGCATTGGCCTTTTCCAGCAACGCCTGGCGGGAAATAGCCTGAGTTGAACTCTGCATTTATTGACTCCTGTTTGACAGTACTCCAATCCTTTCTATATTACTGGCGAGTCACACGCTGTGACAAATCGGTGTAATCGATGAAAACCTGGCGTAAGTCCGGGCTGAGTGCTAATTAAGTTGCGTAACAGATTTTATCAGGTAGAGTGTGGGCGATTCCGATTTCAGGGATTTTGCACCAGGATGTGCGATGAGTTCAGATAGAAAAAGCACTCTTTATCATGCAGTTGCATAACGCCACATCATCTGATCTGAGATTGACCCCTCCGCCTTGAAATGTTAAACAGGCGCAGCAATATTGAACCCATTGGGTTTTTGGGCATCCAATCCTCTCCCGTTAAGCAGGATGTTTTCATTAGGTAAAGGTAAATATGGGTAAAGCACTCGTTATTGTTGAGTCCCCGGCAAAGGCTAAAACAATCAATAAATACCTGGGTAGTGATTACGTGGTTAAATCCAGCGTGGGTCATATCCGGGATCTGCCGACCAGTGGTTCAACCGCGAAGAAAAGTGCTGACGCCTCGACAGATAAGAAAGTCAAAGACGCTTCGACTGACAAGAAAGTCAAAAAAGTTAAAAAAGATGAGAAGGCCGCACTCGTCAGCCGCATGGGTGTTGACCCCTATCACGGCTGGGAAGCGGACTATCAGATTCTGCCCGGCAAAGAGAAAGTGGTCGCCGAACTGAAGGCGTTAGCCGCCAATGCTGACCACATCTATCTCGCAACCGACCTTGACCGCGAAGGGGAAGCCATTGCCTGGCACCTGCGGGAAGTGATTGGTGGTGATGACTCGCGCTTCAGCCGCGTCGTGTTTAACGAAATAACCAAGAATGCGATTCGTCAGGCGTTTGAAAAGCCGGGCGAACTGAATATTGATCGGGTGAATGCTCAGCAGGCGCGTCGCTTTATGGACCGCGTGGTGGGCTACATGGTCTCGCCACTGCTGTGGAAAAAGATCGCTCGTGGTCTCTCTGCCGGACGTGTGCAATCCGTTGCCGTTCGCCTGGTGGTGGAACGTGAACGTGAGATTAAAGCTTTTGTTCCCGAAGAGTACTGGGAAGTTAATGCCGCGCTGACCACGCCGAAAGGCGATGAGCTGTCGATGGACGTGACGCACAAAGGCGATAAAGCCTTCCGTCCGGTCAACCGCGACGAGACGTATGCCGCCGTCGCGCTGCTGGAAAAAGCGCGCTATGAGATCGTGGATCGTGAAGATAAGCCGACCAGCAGCAAGCCGGGCGCGCCTTATATCACCTCGACACTGCAGCAGGCTGCCAGCACCCGTCTCGGCTTTGGCGTCAAGAAGACCATGATGATGGCTCAGCGGCTGTATGAAGCGGGCCACATTACTTATATGCGTACTGATTCGACCAACCTGAGTCAGGATGCGGTCGCCATGGCGCGTGGCTATATCGAAAGCAATTTCGGTAAAAAGTATCTGCCTGAAAACGCCATAACTTACGCCAGCAAAGAGAACTCCCAGGAAGCGCACGAAGCGATTCGTCCTTCTGATGTGGAAGTGGTGGCGGAAAAGCTGAAAGATATGGAAGCGGATGCGCAGAAACTCTATCAGCTGATCTGGCGTCAGTTTGTTGCCTGTCAGATGACACCAGCAAAATATGACTCCAGCACCATTACTGCCGCCGCCGGTGATTTCCGGCTCAAAGCGAAAGGCCGTATTCTGCGTTTCGACGGCTGGACCAAAGTGATGCCTGCGCTGCGTAAGAATGATGAAGATCGTACGCTGCCTGCGGTAAGCGTGGGTGATGTTCTGGACCTGCAGCAACTGCTGCCCGGTCAGCACTTCACCAAGCCACCGGCGCGCTTCAGCGAAGCGTCACTGGTGCGCGAGCTGGAGAAGCGCGGAATTGGTCGTCCATCCACCTACGCCGCCATTACCTCGACGATTCAGGATCGTGGCTACGTACGGGTTGAAAACCGCCGTTTTTATGCGGAAAAAATGGGTGAAATCGTCACCGATCGTCTGGAAGAGAACTTCCGCGAACTGATGAATTATGATTTCACCGCCCGCATGGAGAGCAACCTTGACCAGGTTGCCAATAACCAGGCGCAATGGAAAGCGGTACTCGACCACTTCTTCACAGATTTTACCCAGCAGCTTGAACTGGCTGAGAAAGATCCTGAAGAGGGCGGGATGCAGCCGAACCAGATGGTGCTGACCTCGATTGACTGCCCGACCTGTAGCCGTCCGATGGGGATTCGAACTGCCAGTACCGGCGTCTTCCTGGGCTGTTCCGGCTATGCGCTGCCACCTAAAGAGCGCTGCAAACAGACCATCAACCTGATCCCGGAAAATGAAGTTCTCAATATTCTGGAAGGGGATGATGCTGAAACCAACGCCCTGCGTGCCCGTCGTCGCTGCCAGAAGTGTGGCACGGCCATGGACAGCTACCTGATCGATAACGAACGTAAACTGCATGTCTGTGGTAATAACCCGGAGTGTGATGGTTACGAGATTGAGAAGGGCGAATTCCGCATCAAAGGCTATGACGGCCCGGTGGTGGAGTGCGAGAAGTGTGGTTCGGAGATGCACCTGAAGATGGGACGCTTTGGTAAGTACATGGCGTGTACCAATGAAGAGTGCAAAAACACCCGCAAGATCCTGCGTAGTGGTGAAGTTGCTCCGCCGAAAGAGGATCCGGTTCCGCTGCCAGAGCTGGCATGTGAGAAGTCAGATGCTTACTTCGTGTTGCGTGACGGTGCGGCGGGCGTCTTCCTCGCGGCCAACACCTTCCCGAAATCACGCGAGACGCGTGCGCCGCTGGTGGAAGAGCTTCAGCGCTTCAAAGATCGTCTGCCTGAGAAGCTGAAATATCTGGCCGATGCGCCAGCAGCCGATCCGGAAGGCAACAAAACGCTGGTGCGGTTCAGCCGCAAGACCAAACAGCAGTATGTCTCCTCCGAAAAAGAGGGCAAGGCAACCGGCTGGTCCGCCTTCTATATAGATGGCAAATGGCAGGAACCGAAAAAGTAATCCCTGAAGGCCAGCGCTCGCTGGCCTTTTTCTGAGCCTTATATCAATCCGTTCTACTCTCTCACTTAAACTGATATAGTTGTTATAGCATTTCCGACCTTTCCTGATGCATAGCATCTTTTTACCCTCGCGACTATACGTCAACCGGGGATGCGACTCTGTAACTTACCGGGATGGAATAGATATGAAATTACAGCAGTTGCGCTATATCGTTGAAGTGGTCAATCACAATCTCAACGTCTCTTCGACGGCGGAAGGTCTCTACACCTCTCAACCCGGCATCAGTAAACAGGTGCGTATGCTGGAAGATGAACTGGGCGTGCAAATCTTTGCCCGCAGCGGTAAACATCTCACCCAGGTCACGCCTGCAGGGGAAGAGATTATCCGTATAGCGCGTGAAGTTCTCTCCAAAGTGGATGCGATTAAATCGGTAGCCGGTGAACACACCTGGCCTGATAAAGGCTCGCTCTATGTCGCAACCACGCACACTCAGGCTCGCTACGCGCTGCCTGGTGTGATCAAAGGATTTATTGAGCGCTATCCTCGCGTCTCTTTGCATATGCATCAGGGTTCTCCAACCCAGATCGCCGAAGCCGTCTCCAAAGGTAATGCGGATTTTGCCATCGCCACCGAAGCCCTGCATCTCTATGACGATTTAATCATGCTGCCGTGCTACCACTGGAATCGGGCGATTGTGGTGACTGCCGATCATCCGCTGGCCGGAAAAGGGCAGGTCACCATTGAGGAGCTGGCCGAATATCCGCTGGTGACCTACACCTTTGGCTTTACCGGGCGCTCAGAACTGGATACGGCTTTCAATCGTGCAGGTTTAACGCCACGCATCGTCTTTACCGCGACCGACGCCGACGTAATCAAAACTTATGTCCGCTTAGGTCTGGGGGTTGGTGTTATCGCCAGCATGGCAGTAGATCCGGTGGCCGATCCTGACCTGATTCGCATTGAAGCCGCCGATATCTTTACCAACAGCACCACTAAGATTGGATTCCGCCGCAGCACCTTCCTGCGCAGCTATATGTATGATTTTATCCAACGTTTTGCACCGCACCTGACGCGCGATGTGGTAGATACTGCGGTTGCGTTGCGCTCCAATGAAGACATTGAAGCGATGTTTAAAGATATCAAACTGCCGTTTAAATAGAATTTAACCTCCCCGCGTAAACATAAGGCTGCCTGGTGCAGCCTTTTTTGTCTCCAGGCTTTAGCGCCAAATGAGACTCAAAAGTTTTTATGATTTTTTTGTAAATGAAACATTGATCACATGTTTCCTCATCGGGCTTTCTTAAATGCGAATTACAACACATTTTTAACTATGTCACTTTGCGGCTTGCCAGGAATATTCCCATACTCCAGTTAAGAGCTAACGTGGGAAGCCAGTAAACATAAGGTTCTTAAGTGTTATCTATAGTTTTGAGTGGATCTGTTTTTAAATTAACTCAAATTTTTTAGCGGGTTTTTTAATTAAATATTAGTTCCGGTATTAATGATTTCTTACGTTACCTGAGCTCATTGATTAATACCGTTAATCGTTGTACTCAATAAAAATAACTGGATTTTTGGCCTTAACGCGTTTAGGATTCCTCCTAAATCTTAATCGATGTTATCAATCATTTTGTTGAGAGTGATTATCAAAAACTATGAATACACGACTGACTGTACAACCGGGTTTCCCGGCAAAAAGCACCAAGGTTGAGCGTACCGGCAACACTCGTCGCAAAGCCTGGTTAACCGTATTCGCTGCCTCTGCGCTGTTTTGGGTAGTTGTCGCGTTAATGATTTGGCGTATCTGGGGCTAAAGCCATGTGGGCAAATACACTCAGCCATAAACGTTCCCTGACCTCGGGTCAGCACAAGACGGTCTCCTGTAAAGGAAAAGAACCCCTTGCAAAGGACGAAAAAGTGTCTATCCCCGATTCATGGGATTTGAGTGATAACCAGAGACTTTTTATTGAGTCGTTTCTGGACCCTAAAAACAAATAACGTTGTCAGACCATTTCTTCGTCACTGTTCTTTTAAAACCGGAATTTCCGGTGGGCCTATAAATGCCCTTACCACATCCTGTACGACCAAAGGGTGTCGCCTCTTTCTATAAGGTGACCGCAAAAACTTTTACGCCCGATTCCGGCGAAGGAGTGAACCAAATGAATATTATTAAAATGTCCTGGCTCAGCGCGTATGCATTCTCCTTTGCGTTCTGGTCTGCGGCGGTGTGGATAACCCTGTAATTTGAATTAAAATCACCTTTTCATGATGCCTCGTGACTTCACGGGGCATTTTCGTTTGCGATCGATTGTAGCAATTTGTGTTGTAATCAAAACGTTAACGAAATTGTGGTCTATCTTTAACATAAACCTTTGTCTCTCTGAGGTTTAAAGACCATGAATGAAAGGAGGAGCTATGTCGTCTACCCTACGCGAGCAGAGTCAGGAAGTACTGCAGGTCGACACCAAAAAATATCACATCTTCAGTCTTCCCCATGCTGCTCAACACCTTGGCAATATCGATCGCCTGCCAAAATCCCTTAAAGTCCTGCTGGAAAATTTACTGCGCTATCAGGATGGTGACTCTGTTACGACGGAGGACATCCAGGCGCTGGTTGACTGGCAAAAAGATGCCCACGCCGATCGAGAAATTGCCTACCGGCCAGCCCGTGTATTAATGCAGGACTTTACTGGCGTGCCTGCGGTAGTCGACCTTGCTGCGATGCGAGAAGCAGTGAATCGGCTAGGCGGCGATGTGGCGAAAGTTAATCCGCTGTCACCGGTTGATCTGGTTATCGACCACTCGGTGACTGTCGACCATTTTGGCAATGATGACGCCTTTGAAGAGAACGTCCGGCTGGAGATGGAGCGAAACCATGAGCGCTACGTCTTTCTCCGCTGGGGCCAGAAGGCGTTTGATAAATTCCGCGTGGTGCCGCCGGGCACCGGTATTTGCCATCAGGTGAACCTGGAATATCTCGGCAAGGCGATCTGGCATGAAACCGTGAATGGTGAAGAGTACGCCTGGCCCGATACGCTGGTCGGTACGGACTCTCACACCACCATGATCAACGCGCTTGGCGTGCTGGGATGGGGAGTAGGGGGAATCGAAGCCGAAGCCGCCATGCTCGGTCAGCCTGTCTCAATGCTTATCCCGGATGTGGTGGGTTTCAAACTCACCGGCAAACTGCGGGCGGGCATTACGGCAACCGACCTCGTGCTGACCGTTACCCAGATGCTGCGTAAGCACGGCGTTGTCGGTAAATTCGTTGAATTTTACGGTGATGGCCTGGCCGATCTGCCGCTGGCAGACCGCGCGACCATCGCCAACATGGCACCGGAATATGGCGCAACCTGCGGATTCTTCCCGGTTGATGACGTCACGCTGAGCTACATGACCCTGACCGGACGCGATGCCGAACAGGTAGCGTTAGTGGAAGCCTATGCCAAAGCGCAGGGTCTGTGGCGCAACCCTGGCGATGAGCCGCGTTTTACCAGCACTCTGGCGCTGGATATGAATGAGGTGGAATCGAGTCTCGCAGGACCAAAACGTCCGCAGGATCGGGTGTCGCTGGGCGATGTGCCCGCCGCGTTTGATGCCAGCAATGAGCTGGAAGTGAATCAGGCGCAGAAACCCCATAAAATCGTTGAGTATACCGACAGTGATACCGGGCTGACGCATAAGCTGACCGATGGAGCGGTGGTGATCAGTGCGATTACCTCCTGTACTAACACCTCCAACCCCAGCGTCTTAATGGCGGCCGGTTTACTGGCGAAGAAAGCGGTCGAGCGGGGGCTGAAACGTCAGCCGTGGGTCAAAGCCTCGCTGGCACCCGGTTCTAAAGTGGTTTCAGACTACCTGGCCGTCGCGCAACTGACCTCTTATCTCGACGAGCTGGGCTTTAATCTGGTTGGTTATGGCTGCACCACCTGTATCGGTAACTCCGGCCCGCTGAAAGATGAGATCGAGTCTGGGATCAAAGCAGGCGACCTTACGGTGGGTGCTGTGCTGTCCGGCAACCGCAACTTTGAAGGCCGTATTCATCCGCTGATTAAAACCAACTGGCTGGCGTCGCCGCCGCTGGTGGTGGCCTATGCGCTGGCGGGTAACATGAAGATCAACCTGCAGACCGAGCCGCTGGGCAACGATCGTCAGGGCCAGCCGGTCTACCTGAAAGATATCTGGCCTTCACCGGAAGAGATCGCTACGGCCGTGCAGCAGGTCACCAGCGACATGTTCCACAAAGAGTACGCTGAAGTCTTCGACGGTACGCCAGAGTGGCAGGAGATTAAGGTGAGTGAAGCCGCGACTTACGACTGGGATGAGGGATCGACTTATATTCGTCTGTCGCCTTTCTTTGACGATATGGAGAAAGAGCCTAAGCCGGTGCAGGATATTCGCGGTGCGCGGGTGCTGGCCATGCTGGGCGACTCGGTCACCACTGACCATATTTCACCGGCGGGCAGCATTAAAGCGGAAAGTCCGGCCGGACGGTATCTGCTGTCACACGGCGTGGAGCGTACAGACTTTAACTCCTATGGTTCGCGTCGCGGTAACCATGAAGTGATGATGCGCGGTACGTTCGCCAACATCCGTATCCGCAATGAGATGGTACCCGGGGTGGAGGGCGGTTATACCCGACACTACCCAAGTGGCGAACAGCTGGCCATCTATGATGCGGCAATGAAATATCAGGCGGAAGGCGTGCCGCTGGCGGTCATCGCGGGTCTTGAGTATGGCTCTGGTTCAAGTCGCGACTGGGCGGCGAAAGGACCACGTCTGCAGGGGGTCAGGGTAGTAATTGCGGAATCTTTTGAGCGTATTCACCGTTCAAACCTGATTGGGATGGGCATCCTGCCACTGGAGTTTCCGCAGGGTGTGACCCGCAAAAGTCTGGGGCTGACCGGTGAGGAGCGCATTGACGTGGAAAATCTTCAGGTACTGACGCCTGGCTGCAGCGTTAAAGTGACGCTGACCCGTGCTGACGGCAGCAAGGAAGAGCTGGACACTCGCTGTCGCATCGATACCGGTAATGAGCTGACCTATTACCGCAATGACGGCATCCTGCACTACGTTATCCGCAATATGCTGGACTGATAAAAAAAGCCGGGAAAACCCGGCTTTTTTATGTGGCTTACAACGTCTGTAATAAGAAGCTGTGAGACCGTGGCTGCACAGGGAGCACGGTCAGATCGGAAAGACGCAAAAGCCGTCATCCATGACATGCCCGGCCCGCGCAATTACGCACCTCATCCCTGAGGTGCGCCCGTACCGGGCCATCGCTTTGCGTTGTTCAAAAACGCTCCCGGCGTTTTTATCCGGGCGGCGGGACGCTTTCCTCTTCTGACCGTGCCCCCTGCGCGTTGAGCTAATCCGTTGCTTGAGGATTCTCTCAGATTGGGCTTCTTCAAGGGTCAGATGCCAGTGAATCCCAGCTTATTTATGACTTCGGCAGCAGATGCCCCATCTTTTCCGCTTTCGTATCCAGATAGTGCGCATTCTTCGGATTACGTCCCACGACCAGCGGCACGCGTTCAACAATGTTGATCCCGGCTTCGCTGAGGATCTCCACTTTACGCGGGTTATTGGTCAGCAGTCGCACTTCATTGACGCCCAGTAGTTTGAACATATCGGCGCACAGCGTGAAGTCGCGCTCATCGGCGGCAAAGCCCAGCTGATGGTTCGCTTCTACCGTGTCATACCCTTTGTCCTGCAACGCATAGGCGCGGATCTTATTCAGCAGACCGATGTTACGGCCTTCCTGACGGTGATAGAGCAGTGCGCCGCGACCCTCTTCTGCGATGGCATTGAGAGCGGCTTCCAGCTGAAAACCACAGTCGCAACGCAGGCTGAAGAGTGCATCGCCGGTCAGGCATTCAGAGTGAACGCGCGCCAGTACCGGCTCGTTATCATTAATATCGCCAAAAACCAGTGCAACGTGGTCATGTCCGGTTGCCAGTTCTTCAAAACCAACCATCAGGAAATCTCCCCATGGCGTGGGCAGTTTGGCTTCTGCCACCCGTTTAAGCTGCATGTGACTCTCCAGAACCTTCAGAGGATGCACTATCATCATGATAGTGCACAGGCCAGTGTGGCCCGACAAACGTGCAATATTGTGCCACAACCCGCAAGCGGGCTGGTAATCTCTGATACCAATTGCAGTGATAAAGCACAATTATCCAATCGGCAACGGTTATGTTATTCTTTTTTAAGCTAAAGTTATGCAATTGCTCTCTTTTGACGCCGGGATAAGGGAAGAGGATGTTTAAGATTTCACGTCGTACCACCTTTGGAATGCTGCTGCTGCTGATCATGCCGGTTGCAGTCTGGCTGAGCGGCTGGCGCTGGCAACCAGGCGAAAGCAATGCGCTGCTGAAAGGTCTCTTCTGGATGACCGAGACCGTCACCAACCCCTGGGGCATTGTTACCAGCGTCGTGCTGAGTGCCTGGATGCTCTGGTGCCTGCGCTTTCGGCTGAAGCCAGCTATCTTACTGCTGCTGATCATGAACGCCACCATTCTGGCCGGGCAATACACCAAATCCTATATCAAAGAGCAGATTCAGGAGCCGCGTCCCTATGTGATCTGGCTGGAACAGCATCACGGGCTGGATGAAAAGACCTTCTACGAGCTGAAGCGCAAACAGCGTGGCGAGATGGTAACCTCACTGATTGCCGATGAGACACAGATCCCCGGCTGGCTGAAACGGCACTGGGCGTTTGAAACCGGTTTCGCGTTCCCGTCGGGACATACTATGTTTGCCGCCAGCTGGGCGCTGCTGGCATTGGGTCTGCTCTGGCCGCGTCGGCACTATAAAACCGTGGTGGTGATCTTTCTATGGGCCACTGGCGTAATGGCGAGTCGTCTGCTGCTGGGCATGCACTGGCCACGGGATCTGGCGATGGCAACCATACTTTCCTGGCTGCTGGTCACCATTGCCACCTGGCTGGCGCAGCGATTCTGTGGCCCGCTGACGCTGCCGCCGGAAGAGCAAAAAGAGGTGGCGCAGCGGGAGCCCTGATTGTAATTCACCCGTAAGACCCCATATTATTAGACGGGCCTGCGTAAAAGCGACCCGCCCGATGCTGCTGGGAGCAGCATTTTTGCTGGAGTTTTGGCATAATTCTACCCGACAACCTCACAACAGGATGCACTGTGAAATATTTGCTGATTTTTTTAGTGGTACTGGTCATTTTCATTATTTCCGTCACCCTGGGTGCGCATAACGATCAGGTCATTACATTTAACTATCTGCTGGCGCAGGGTGAGTTCAGCATCTCGACCTTACTGGCATCCCTGTTTGGCGCAGGTTTCGTGCTTGGCTGGATCATCTGCGGTCTGTTCTGGTTACGGACCCGCGTCTCCCTGGCGAATGCCAACCGGAAAATTAAGCGTATGCAGACCCAAATCGAGCAGAGTACTACCCTGGCGACCACGCCATCTTCTCCGGCTGGCCGGGAATAATCCCTGATGCATGAATTGCTGTTTCTGTTACTGCCGGTGGCGGCAGCGTATGGCTGGTATATGGGCCGTCGCAGCGCGCATCAGGATAAGCAACAGGAAGCCAACCGACTGTCACGTGAATATGTCGCTGGCGTAAACTTCCTGCTCTCCAATCAGCAGGACAAAGCGGTCGACCTCTTCCTTGAGATGCTGAAAGAGGACAGCGGCACGGTTGAAGCACACCTGACGCTGGGCAATCTGTTCCGTTCGCGCGGGGAGGTCGACCGCGCTATCCGCATCCATCAGGCTTTAATGGAAAGCGCCTCCCTGAGCTATGAGCAGCGACTGCTCGCCGTACAGCAACTGGGCCGCGACTATATGGCGGCGGGCTTATATGACCGCGCGGAAGACATGTTTAAGCAGCTCACCGATGAAACTGACTTTCGGGTGGGTGCGCTGCAGCAGCTGCTGCTGATCCACCAGGCAACCAG
This sequence comes from Pantoea sp. Fr-CA_6, assembly GCF_024520895.1. Lineage (NCBI taxonomy): Bacteria > Pseudomonadati > Pseudomonadota > Gammaproteobacteria > Enterobacterales > Erwiniaceae > Pantoea > Pantoea sp. Fr-CA_6. The sequence continues at coordinate 53,689 of NZ_JALNPO010000001.1, forward strand.
CGACTGGCAGCAGGCGATTGAAGTCGCAGAGCGGCTGGTTAAGCTTGGCAAAGAGAAGCAGAAAGGCGAAATAGCCCACTTCTACTGCGAGCTGGCTCTGCAGGCGATGAGCAGCGACGATCTCGATCGTGCCATGAGCCTGCTTAAGAAAGGGGAGTCGGCCGATCGCAACAGCGCACGTATCTCGATCATGATGGGCCGTATCCTGATGGAAAAAGGCGATTACGCTAAAGCGGTGGGCCATCTGCAGCGGGTGCTGGACCAGGATAAAGAGCTGGTAAGTGAAACGCTGGGGATGCTGGAGACCTGTTTCCAGCAGCTCAATCAGCCCGACGCCTGGTCAGAGTTTCTTCATCGCTGTGTTGAAGAGAACACCGGCGCGGCTGCGGAGCTCTATCTGTCTGACATCCTTGAGCAGCAGCAGGGGCCCGAAGCGGCCCAGAATTACATCAGCCGTCAGCTGCAGCGTCATCCTACCATGCGGGTGTTCCACCGCCTGATGGATTTAAACCTGCATGAGGCGGAAGATGGCCGCGCGAAAGAGAGCCTGATGGTGTTGCGCGACATGGTTGGCGAACAGATCCGCACCAAGCCGCGCTATCGCTGCCAGAAGTGTGGCTTTACCGCCCACGCACTCTACTGGCACTGCCCATCCTGCCGCACCTGGTCTTCAGTTAAGCCCATCCGTGGCCTCGACGGCCAGTAAACCGGCCGTTACAGCTGCACTGTTAATAGCCCATTATAGTTACAACATACTAGAGAGCAGGTTAGCTTACAGACCTCAGCGACAGTGCATAATTTGCCAGGCAGGAGGGCAATGGCGATTGTGATGGTCAGACACCGCAGGTAGAATGCTTGCCGTTTGTCTATTGCGCCTGCGGGCGCCTGTTGCAGAGGAAATGCCATGCCTTCACCCCACAACGTGACCGCTTCGCCGATTCTGGTAGCGCTGGATTATCATGACCTCGACAGCGCACTGCGTTTCGTCGACCAGATCGATCCCCGCAGTTGCCGCCTTAAAGTAGGCAAAGAGATGTTTACGCTATTTGGCCCCTCGCTGGTTAACACTCTGCAGCAGCGCGGCTTTGAAATCTTCCTCGATCTTAAATTCCACGATATTCCCAACACCACCGCTCATGCCGTGGCGGCCGCTGCCGATCTCGGGGTCTGGATGGTCAACGTCCATGCCAGTGGTGGGGCTCGGATGATGAACGCGGCGCGTGAAGCGCTGCTTCCCTTTGGTAAAGAGGCGCCCCTGCTCATTGCGGTGACTGTACTGACCAGTATGGATGCAGAGGATCTCAAAGGGCTGGGCATTACGCTTTCTCCTGCCGAACAGGCAGAGCGACTGGCGAAGCTGACACTGTCGTGCGGGCTGGATGGTGTGGTCTGTTCCGCCCATGAGGCTGTCCGCTTCAAACAGGTTTTAGGTCAGGAGTTTGCGCTGGTCACGCCGGGGATTCGCCCGGCAGGCAGTGATGCAGGCGATCAGCGTCGCATCATGACACCTGAGCAGGCGAAGCAGGCGGGCGTGGACTATATGGTTATCGGGCGTCCGATCACCCAATCCGCCGATCCCGCCGCCACTCTGCAGGCGATCCTGCACAGTCTGGAGACACAATAATGGCGAAGGATAATCCACTGGTTTACTCAACCGACAGCGGGCGCATTACCCAGCCGGAGCCGGCGAAGGAGCGGCCAAAAGGGGATGGCATTGTGCGCATCCAGCGTCAGACCAGTGGTCGCAAGGGAAAAGGCGTCTGTCTGATCACCGGTATCGACCTGGACGACGCGGCATTGACGCTGCTGGCGGCCGAACTCAAAAAGAAGTGCGGCTGCGGGGGTTCGGTGAAAGAGGGTGTTATCGAGATTCAGGGGGATAAGCGCGATTTACTGAAAAGCCTGCTGGAAGCCAAAGGCATGAAGGTCAAACTGGCGGGTGGCTGAAAAAAAATCGGGCTACCGAAGTAGCCCGATTGTTGTGTAGATGCTTAGCGTAGCCGATTATTCTTTTAATAAGGTCTTTAGTGGACCTGATGACCGATAATACCACCGACAGCGGCGCCACCGACTGTGCCGAGTGCGCTACCATTAGTCAATACTGAACCCCCAATCGCACCCGCGCCCGCGCCAATAGCGGTGTTGCGGTCACGTTTAGACCAGTTAGAACAGCCGCTCAGTGCAACAGCTAACGTAGTCGCCAGTACAACGGCAGTGATTCGTTTCATTGTTGTTGTCATACACTTCTCCTTTGATGTGCTCACAGAGGCAACACTCTTAGTATAGCTCCGATATTTCCTCAGCCCGCTTGTGTCGCATCATTGCCGCATCCGTGTCGGCATGGAAATGTGATCACCATGGACAAACCGTTTGTAGCGGGAGAGTCGCAATGTAAACCCGACAGGGCCACGCATTGCCTGAGAGGATTCTAAGCGTTCTGGTTAAATTCCGAAGATAGAAAATTCTGAAATCACGACACATTTTTGCATTCACAGCCATTCCTTCTGCGTTTATAGCCATTTGCTCCATAACCCTTTCGCGTCCGACTCCGCAAAATTCAGGGACGATTGTCAGCAGGAGAAAATAGATGCTGGAACACCTGAAACAACAGGTTCTGGAAGCGAATCTGGATCTACCCAAATACAACCTGGTGACCTTCACCTGGGGCAATGTCAGCGCTGTTGATCGCGAACAGGGTTTGCTGGTGATTAAACCTTCCGGCGTGCGCTATGAAGTGATGAAGCGCGACGATATGGTCGTGGTCGATCTGGCGAGTGGCGACGTGGTGGAAGGGGATAAACGCCCCTCCTCGGACACGGCGACGCACCGCGCGCTTTACCTCGCCTGGCCGGAGGTGGGTGGCATTGTCCATACCCATTCGCGGCATGCGACCATCTGGGCCCAGGCAGGACGACCGATTCCTGCCTGGGGAACCACCCACGCCGATGACTTCTATGGTGAGATCCCCTGTACCCGGTCGATGCGCAATGAAGAGATTCAGCACGACTACGAGTGGAACACCGGTGAGGTGATTATCGAGACTTTTGCGCAACGTGGGTTGTCTCCTTCTGCGATCCCGGCGGTACTGGTCAACTCTCATGGCCCGTTTGCCTGGGGGAAAGACGCTCATGCTGCGGTACACAGCGCGGTTGTGCTGGAGGAGGTGGCGTATATGGGCCTGTTCAGCCAGCAGCTGACCGCTAATCTGCCGCCGATTAACCAGACACTGCTTGACCTGCACTACCTGCGAAAGCATGGCGAGAATGCCTGGTACGGGCAAAAATAGCGAGCGGGACGCGATGGCGTCCCGTTTTTTTTAGTCTCATCTGAGACTGGTATGGCGATCTCCATCATAGTTATCAAAACAACAGGTCATTAAAAATAAAACAGCGTTTCATTTTATCGAATCGATCACTGTTTTGATTACCCCAAGTCACTACTTTGCTTGCATCGCCTTCGGGCACTTCCTGCTCCACCCTCTGGCATAGCAAAGGTGACATCCATATGCATATCAAACGTGCAATAGACAAAATTCCGGGCGGTATGATGCTCATTCCGCTCTTTATCGGCGCACTCTGTCATACGTTTTCTCCAGGCGCCGGGAAATATTTCGGTTCTTTCACCAACGGCCTGATGACCGGCACGGTACCCATTCTGGCCGTCTGGTTTTTCTGTATGGGCGCGTCGATTAAACTCAGCGCCACCGGGACGGTACTGCGTAAATCGGGCACGCTGGTGCTTACCAAGATTGCCGTCGCCTGGGTTGTGGCTGCCATCGCCTCACGGGTGATGCCGGAGAATGGCGTAGAAGTAGGGATGTTTGCCGGGTTATCGACGCTGGCGCTGGTGGCTGCCATGGATATGACCAATGGCGGCCTTTATGCCTCGATCATGCAGCAATATGGTTCCAAAGAGGAGGCGGGTGCGTTTGTGCTGATGTCTCTGGAGTCCGGGCCATTAATGACCATGGTTATCCTGGGCACCGCCGGCATCGCCTCATTCGAGCCGCACGTGTTTGTGGGGGCGGTCCTGCCGTTTATTGTGGGGTTTGCATTAGGGAATCTTGATCCGGAGCTGCGCGACTTCTTCGGAAAAGCGGTCCATACGCTGATTCCTTTCTTCGCCTTTGCTCTGGGTAACACCATTAACCTGGGTGTCATTGCGGAAACCGGACTGCTGGGCATCATGCTGGGCGTGTCGGTGATCATCATTACCGGTATCCCACTCATTCTGACCGATCGGCTGATTGGGGGCGGGGATGGCACGGCTGGCATAGCTGCATCCAGTACGGCAGGCGCAGCGGTGGCGACACCGGTGCTGATTGCCGAGATGCTGCCGCAGTTTAAACCGATTGCCCCTGCTGCCACGGCGCTGGTGGCAACGTCCGTGATTGTGACCTCCGTGCTGGTGCCGATCATCACGGCCATCTATTCAAAACGTGTTAAGCGTCTTCATGTTGCCGTGGAGCAGCGTGCCGCTATTAAGTAACCCGCCTAATCAATCCCCGACGCGCGAGTCGGGGATCTCTCTGGATTTTGTGTTGTAAATCAATCTCTCATTTGGTCTGGCCTCACTCTGCATTACGCTGATGTGGCGTATTTAACGCATCAAATATAAACAGAGGATGAGACAATGACAGTTATTAACCAAGCAACGTGCAGATTATTTACCGAAGTCGGCAACACCACGCAGTTAGTCGCCTATTACGAAGAAGGGCGTCGTACTATGTGGATGATGTTGCGTGCACAGCCCCGTCCGAGCTTTAACCATGAACTGATTGAAGAGATCATGAATCTGAGCTACGCCGCTCAGCGTTCCGGTCTGCCGATCGACTTCTGGGTTACCGGCTCTCTGGTGCCACAGATGTTCAACGCCGGTGGCGATCTGCGCTTCTTTGTCGAGTGCATTCGCAATAACCGCCGTGAGGCGCTGCGGGCCTATGCCCGTGCCTGCGTTGACTGCATCCATTCGGCAGCACGGGGATTTGATACCGGCGCGGTGACGCTGGCGATGATTGAGGGCAGTGCGTTAGGCGGCGGATTCGAAGCGGCGCTGGCGCATCACTTCATTCTGGCGCAGAACAACGCGCGGATGGGCTTTCCGGAAATTGCTTTTAACCTCTTTCCCGGCATGGGCGGCTACTCACTGGTCGCGCGTCGTTCCGGCATGAAACTGGCAGAGGAGTTGATTTGTGAAGGGGAGTCCCACAGCGCAGAGTGGTATGAAACCCGCGGACTGGTGGATAAAGTCTTCCAGCCCGGCGACAGCTACCGCGCCACCCGCACCTTTATCGATACGTTACGTCCTAAACTCAACGGCGTGCGGGCAATGCTGAAAGCGCGTCAGCGCGTGCTGCAACTGTCACGCGCTGAGCTGATGGATATTACCGAAGATTGGGTCGATTACGCCTTTACCATCGAACCTAAAGACATTGCTTACATGGAACGCCTGGTTCAGTTACAAAACCGCCACAGCGCATCACTGCGTAAAGCGGGTTAATCTGAATTAGCGTTAAACGCGGGCAGGATGCTTAGCCAGCCAATGCCCAAACTGTTCCGCGGGCATTGGTTTTGCGTAGTAGTAGCCCTGACGCCCATCGACACCACTGTTAAGGACAAACTTCTCTTCATCCGGGGTCTCAATACCCTCTGCAATCACCTGCAAATCGAGCGCCTTGGCGACGGCGACAATAGCTCGTACCAGCGATTGTGAGACGGGCTGTTTATTAATATCGCGGATAAAGCTTTGGTCGAGCTTGATGGCATTGATCGGCACTCGTGCGAGCTGAGAAAGCGATGAGTAACCCGTGCCGAAGTCATCCAGATGAACCTGTGCGCCCAGCTCCTGAAACTGCTTCATCAGCCGCAGGGCTTCAGCTTCATTCTCTATCAGGCAGCTTTCTGTGAGCTCAATATCGATAGGACAGTCGGTGATATTCGCCTCATGCAGCGCCTGTTTCAGGTCAGTATAGATGCTTTGATCAATCAGCTGACGTGCCGACACGTTGACGGCGACGCGCAGAAAAATGCCCTGCTGGCGCCAGACGATAATCTGTTTCAGCACATTGAGCATGACCCAGCGTCCCAGCGGCACAATCAGTCCCGACTCTTCGGCATAGGGAATGAAATCAGCAGGGGAGACCAGGCCGCGCTCGGGTGAGTTCCAGCGTACCAGCGCTTCGGCACTGCGGACTTCACCATCACTGTCGATTTTCGGCTGGTAATGCACCAGCAGGTGATCCAGCTCCAGCGCTTTACGCAGATTGGTGTCCAGCCACAGGTACTCAAAGACCCGCTGGTTCATCTCTGCCGCGAAGACACAGAACTTGCCACGACCGTTCTCTTTGGCGTGATACATCGCGGTGTCAGCATTGCGAATAAGGCTCTCGCGATCTTCACCGTGCAGCGGCGCGAACGCGATCCCGATAGAGCAGCCGCTGTACACTTCGATCAGTCCGATACGGAAAGGCTGACGCAGGCGCTCAAGAATGCGTGAGGACATCGCCTCCAGCGCAGCCTGGCTGGTGTGCTCAGCCAGCACCACAAACTCATCGCCACCCAGCCGGCCCAGAGTCTGGTCTTTACCCAGACAGCTAAGAATCGCCAGTGAGACCGCCTGCAGTAACTGATCGCCGAACATATGACCGTAGGCGTCGTTCACTTTTTTGAAATTATCGAGATCGAGATAGACCACGCCGGTCTCATCGCGCTCAGATCGCTCCAGCGCCAGGCTAATCTGTTGATGAATTGCGTTGCGATTAGGCAAACCGGTCACCGTATCGGTGTTTGCCAGCACCCGCAGGCGTTCCTGGGCGCGTCGCTCCTCGGTTATGTCGGTGCCAGAACAGATGAGGAAAATTTCATTTTTGCCACTGCCGCTGTGAACAAACTTATTACGAAACAGAAACAGTCGCTGACCTTTTTTGGTTTTAACCCAGCGCTCCACCTCATAGGAGTTACCGTCACGGAAGAAGCCCGTAATGTTGCGTCGTGACTGAGAGGCCTCCTGTTTGGTCATAAAGAGCTGAAAGACGTTACGGCCAATAACCTCATGCTCATTCAGACCGGTATATTCTTCACTAAGACGATTAAAACGCTGAATATTGCCGCGCTGATCGAGGATCACAATCACCGAGTTGGCTTCAGAAACCACCTGTTCGGCGAATGAAAGACCCAGGGTTAAGTCGCGGGCGACCGCTGAGGTATCGCCCCAGGCAGAAGCGGTTCCTGCCCAGGTCGCCTGGTTCACTTTGCGTCCGACAAAATGCATCGGAACATCAATGCCCTGCAGCGTCATAGTCAGATTGATGCTTGAAGTGATGACCGGCATCGCGCGTATCATGGCTGCCTGGCCGGGGGTTAACGGCAGGGCGATATTAGTTTGTGACGACTCATCTTCGGCAAAATGCAACGCATCGCTGTCCGCGGTCAGACGCCAATGAGGGCTGGTTGTACCGAAAAGGGTGTACAACAACGTTTGCCCTTGTTCATCGGTCATGGAAACTTCCTCCGGGAAGTGCTCTGCAGGCGTTATCTCATTATTTTAGCAACAGTATTCATCATCTGACGCCAGCACAAGATGCAAACCGAATATATTTTCCCATCCAGATAAGAATGGCACAAAAAAGCCCCGACGGTGCGGGGCTGTTTAGTCCGGTCAGCAGGGGCATTTGCCCAGTTTACCCGCCTGGCTGGGGAAGCGGGCATCCAGACAGTAACGGTGGAAATCGCGCTCATTCATCGGCGGCTGATCGGGATGATGGAGTCGCATATGCTGCAGATATTTTTGATAATCCTGCACCCCGACCATTAAGCGAAAACACTGTTGCAGGCCGCGCCAGAATCCCCGCCAGCTGAATGTCTGTGGCTGTGGGGCGGCGGCAGGCTGGCAGCGGATAATCTGCCACTCTCCCTGCGGACGCCGGGACTGATGAATAGCATCAGACATGACGCACCTCCTTGTTGCGCAGCGTCACAACGGACTCATGCGTAGTAGGAAGATCGCTGCGCAGCGCCCGGCGAATGACAAAGAACGCAGAGATCAGCATCGTGACCGCCACCAGCATAAAGAAGGCACACAGGGCCGCGTTAATCTGATTGCTGAAGACGATGGTCTGCATATCCGCCACGCTTTTTGCCGGGGCGATGATCACGCCTTCATCAAGCCCTTTACGGAACTTATTCGCCTGCGCCAGGAAGCCAATCGACGGTTTTTCATGGAAGATTTTCTGCCAGCCGGCAGTCATCGAGGTGATAAACAGCCAGACAGTTGGCAGGATAGTCACCCAGGCGTAACGCTGCTTTTTCATTTTGAACAGCACAACGGTGCCGAGGATCAGCGCCATGGACGCCAGCATCTGATTGCCGATACCAAACAGTGGCCACAGAGTGTTAATGCCGCCGAGCGGATCGACCACGCCCTGATAGACAAAGAAGCCCCAGCCCGCCACCGCCACGGTCGTGCCGGCCATATTGCCCAGCCAGGAGCGGTTATTCGCCATAGAAGGCACCACGGTGCCTGCCAGATCCTGCACCATAAAGCGGCAGGCGCGGGTACCGGCATCGACCGCTGTCAGAATGAACAGCGCTTCAAACAGGATGGCGAAGTGATACCAGAACGCCATCATCGCCCGGCTGTTAAAGATCTCGGTAATGATGTGGGCCATTCCCACCGCGAAGGTTGGCGCGCCGCCTGCGCGGGACAGGATCGAGCCTTCACCCACGTCACGGGCGATGCCGCTCAGCATTTCCGGCGTGACGACAAAGCCCCAGCCGTTGATCACCTGAGAGGCGCTTTCAACGGTGGTACCAATCAGCGCAGCCGGGGAGTTCATGGCAAAGTAGACGCCCGGATCGAGCACCGAGGCACAAATCAGCGCCATGATCGCCACAAAGGATTCCATCAGCATCGCGCCATAGCCAATAAAGCGGATATGACTTTCCCGCTCCACCAGTTTTGGCGTGGTGCCGCTGGAGACCAGCGCATGGAAGCCGGAGATGGCGCCGCAGGCAATAGTAATAAACAGGAACGGGAACATCGCGCCGGAGAAGACCGGGCCGGTACCGTCGATAAATTTGGTGACCGCCGGCATTTTCATCTCTGGCATGGCAAAGACAATCCCCACCGCCAGCCCGACAATCACGCCGATTTTAAGAAAGGTCGAAAGGTAGTCACGCGGAGCCAGCAGCAGCCAGACCGGCAGCACGGAGGCAATAAAGCCGTAGATCACCAGCACCCAGGTCAGTGAGGTGCCTTTCAGGGTAAAGAAGGGCCCCCAGTAAGGATGCTGGGCTACGTCACCGCCATAGATAATCGCCGCCATCATCAGCACAAAGCCAATTAACGACACTTCGGCGATTTTACCGGGCCGGATAAAGCGCATGTAGACGCCCATAAACAGCGCAATCGGAATGGTGGCCGCGATGGTAAACAGTCCCCACGGGCTGTTCGCCAGCGCCTTGACCACCACCAGCGCCAGCGCCGACAGGATAATGATCATGACGCCCAGCGCGCCGAGCATGGTCACCACACCGGCAAACGCACCCAGCTCCTGCCGCGCCATCTCGCCCAGTGAACGGCCATCACGACGGGTTGAGATAAACAGGATCAGGAAATCCTGTACCGCACCCGCCAGCATCACCCCGACCAGGATCCAGATGGTGCCAGGCAGAAAGCCCATCTGCGCCGCCAGAATCGGACCCACCAGCGGGCCGGCACCGGCAATAGCCGCGAAGTGGTGACCAAACAGCACCCATTTATTGGTCGGGACATAATCGAGCCCGTCGCTCAGCCGCTCGGCAGGCGTCATCCGGCGGTCGTCCAGTTCGAAAATATTGCGGGCGATAAACAGGCTGTAGAAGCGATAAGCGATGCTGTAACAGGCGACAGCGGCTATCACCAGCCAGACTGCGTTGACGTGTTCGCCGCGGCTGAGGGCCAGCATGGCGAAAGCGCCCGCGCCGATTAACGCCACCACTAACCAGATCGCACTGGTTTTGACGTTTTTCATGACTAACTCCTTGTGAGGACCGAGAGGAAAGCGATCGAAAACAACGAGTCAAACTTAATGTAATGGAATGTAAGTGAAAGTTAATCAGTGGAGAAGTGTGAAGCGGGGTACAAATTTAACTTTTTTGCAATGCGGGCGGGGTGGAAACAGACGGGATAACCGGAGTTATCCCGCCCGATTGACTGCTCAGTACGTCACTACTCAGACGGCGGGACGCGCCACGACGCTGCGGGTTTCCATGCGGACTTCGGCGATGGTGACATCAATCACATCGGTCACACGGTAAACCACTTCGCCTTTGATCTGAACGCTGCCATTTTCCTGGCTGCAGATCAGCTCATCACGCACCGCGTGAATGAACGGCGCCGGGATAAAGGCGACTGCGCCAAACTCCAGCAGGCGAACACGCATGCCACCACGTGACACATCGATAATTTCGGCGCTGAAGCGACGGTCGGTTGCCGCAAACGGCGCCAGATAACGGGCGTAGAGCCAGTCGCCAACATCACGTTCCGCCATGCGGTTCAGGCGGCGGCGCTCACTCATCGTCACCGTCAGCGCATCATCCGGACGAGCGATCTGCTCACCGCGAATAATCGCTTTCAGCAGACGATGGTTGACCATGTCGCCGAACTTACGAATCGGTGAGGTCCATGTGGCGTAAGCCTCAAGTCCCAGGCCAAAGTGCGGGCCAGGCTCGGTGCTGATCTCAGCGAAGGTCTGGAAGCGACGGATCCGGCTGTCGAGGAACTGGGTTGGCTGGGCATCAAGCTCACGACGCAGCACGCGGAAACCTTCTAGCGTGGTGATTGCCTGCGCATCCACGGTAATACCATGGTTGGCCAGCACGGCCGCGGCCTGTTCAGCATTGGTGGCATCGAAACCGGCATGGACGTTGTAGATACCAAAACCGAGACGGTCACGCAGCACTTTCGCCGCGCAGACGTTGGCCAGAATCATAGACTCTTCAACAATGCGGTTAGCGATGCGGCGCGGTTCAGCCACAATCTCCAGCACTTCACCTTTTTCACCCAGCAGGAAGCGGTAATCCGGGCGATCTTTAAACACCAGCGCGTGGGTCTGACGCCATTCGCTGCGCGCCAGGCAGAGGCGATGCAGCAGGCGAATCTGTTCAGCAATCGCCTCACTTTCCGGCTGCCATGCGCCGCTGTTTTCCAGCCAGTCAGAGACGTCGTCATACGCCAGCTTGGCTTTGGATTCGATCCAGGCGGCAAAGAACTCAACGTCATCACCTAAGCTGCCATCGGCTGCCACGGTCACGCGGCAGGCCAGGGCCGGACGGCGCACATTCGGACGCAGCGAGCAGACATCATCAGAGAGTTCGCGCGGCAGCATCGGGATGTTAAAGCCCGGCAGGTAGTTGGTAAACGCACGCTGCGCCGCCAGCTTATCGAGCTGACTGCCTTCCGGCACATAGGCGGTAGGGTCGGCGATAGCGATGGTCAGACGCAGGGCGCCATCGTCCAGTGCTTCCGCAAAGAGCGCATCATCCATATCCTGGGTGCTGGCGCTGTCGATGGTAACGAAATCCAGCGCGGTCAGATCTTCACGCGTCAGATTTTCATCCAGCATCTCGCCAAAACTGACATCGGGCGCTTCACGCTCAAGGTTATGACGCGACAGCGTCACCCACCACGGCGCCAGATGGTCATCAGCTTTGACAATAAAATCGGTGAGTTCGGCATAAAAGCCGCGATCGCCTTTCAGCGGATGGCGACGCATCTCCGCCACGGCCCAGTCACCATTCTCAAACTCATGGCTGACATCGCGCGCAGGGCGACACTGGATCGCATCCTTCAGCAGGGGGTGATCCGGCACAATCGACAGGCGATCGTCTTTCTTCTGAACCCGGCCAACAAAGCGGCTCAGGAACGGCTCAACCAGGGTTTCCGGCTCAGCGCTTTCGCGATCTTTATCGCTGTGGATCACGGCGGTGATGCGATCGCCGTGCATCACTTTCTTCATCTGCGGTGGCGGAATGAAGTAGCTTTTTTGCGCATCGACTTCCAGAAAGCCGAAGCCTTTTTCAGTGCCTTTTACGACGCCTTCAGCACGAGGCGTTTGCGAATGGAGCTTCTCTTTCAGCTGCGCGAGCAGCGGGTTATCCTGGAACATAATTTTTACGTTTCGTTGGCTGATTGCGGCTGACAGTTTTACGCGAATCGACGTCGCGCGGCAAGGCAAAAAGCCGGACGAGCCGGCTTTTTAGGGGGGAGTGAAAGGGCTGTCAGGCGATGCGCTGATCGGCCAGTGCCTCAGAGAGTTCCAGCTTCACCGGCACCGATTTAGAGGTCGGTGTACCACTGTCATCACCAAAGCTGTTCAGCGGCACCAGCGGGTTGGTTTCCGGATAATAGGCCGCCAGGTTACCGCGCGGAATATTGTAGGGAACCAGTTTGAATCCGCTGACGCGACGGGTAATGCCATCATTCCACAGCGTTTCAATATCGACATTCTGGCCTTCGGTAAAGCCCAGGTCTGCCATATCGTCCGGGTTGATGAACACCACTTCACGCTGACCAAACACGCCACGGTAACGGTCATCAAGGCCGTAAATGGTGGTGTTGTACTGGTCGTGCGAACGCAGTGTCTGCAGGGTAAAAGGCACGTCCTGATCAAGATTCGGGAACAGTGAGGTCGGCAGCGCTGAGGCGTTAAATTCCGCTTTCTGGCTCGGGGTATTGAAGCGCAACTCGGCTGCTGCGTTGCCCAGATAGAAACCGCCCGGGATGTCACATTTTGCGTTAAAGTCGGCAAAGCCCGGGATCGTCGCGGCGATGTGCTCACGGATCAGGTTGTAATCACCCGCCAGCTCGCGCCATTTCACTTTTTCATCACCCAGCACCGCCTCGGCGATACCGGCAACAATCCAGGTCTCTGAACGCTGTGTTTCCGCCAGCGGAATACCGATCCCTTCAGAGGCGTGCACCATGCTGAAAGAGTCTTCCACGGTAATAAACTGATTGCCGGTGGCCTGCAGATCGCGCTCGGTGCGGCCCAGCGTCGGCAGAATCAGCCCATCGTGACCCGGCACCAGATGGCTGCGGTTCAGTTTGGTGCTGATATGCACGGTCAGACCACAGCGTGACATCGCCTCTTCGGTGCGCGGTGAGTCGGGTGCGGCCGCCGCCAGGTTGCCACCCAGCGCGATCAGCACTTTCACTTCATCACGCAGCATGGCGTTCAGCGCTTCCACGGTGTTGTGGCCTGCCGCACGCGGGGGCTCGAAATTGAAATGATTCCCCAGCGCATCAAGGAAGGCTTTCGCCGGTTTCTCATCGATGCCCATGGTGCGGTTGCCCTGCACATTACTGTGACCACGAACCGGGCAGAGGCCTGCGCCTTTTTTACCCAGCTGGCCAAACAGCAACTGCAGGTTGGTGATCTCGCGCACCGTGTCGACAGAGTGTTTGTGCTGGGTGATACCCATCGCCCAGGTACAGATCACCCGGTCAGCGCTCTGGTAGATCGCCGCGGCTTCACGGATCTGCGCCTGCGTCAGGCCCGACTGCGCCACAATCTGCATCCAGCTGGTGTTATCCACGGCGTCGAGATACGCCTCAATGCCGTTGGTTTTAGCATTGATAAAGGTCTGATCGAACAGGCCGCTTTCGCCAGCCGCCAGACGCGCGCGGTGGGTTTCCAGCAGGGATTTCACCATGCCGCGCACCGCCGCCATATCACCGCCCAGGTTCGGCTGGTAATAGGAGGAGCTGATGTTGCCCGCTTTCGAAGTCACCACTTCCAGCGGTTTCTGCGGATCGGCAAAACGTTCCAGACCGCGTTCACGCAGGGTATTAAAGGTGACGATTTTCGCACCGTGATCGGCAGCGTGACGCAGGCTGTGCAGCATACGCGGATGGTTAGTGCCGGGATTCTGACCGAAGACAAAAATGGCATCTGCGTGGTCGAAATCATCCAGACGAATGGTGCCTTTACCGACGCCAATGCTGCGCTTCAGGCCGGTGCCGCTGGCTTCGTGGCACATATTGGAGCAGTCAGGGAAGTTATTGGTCCCCATCAGGCGACCAAACAGCTGATAGAGCCAGGAGGCTTCATTGCTGGCGCGACCGGAGGTGTAGAGCTCCATCTGATCCGGATGATCCATCGCCTTGATGTGCTGCGCGATCAGCGCAAACGCATCATCCCAGCTGATGGGCTCGTAGTGATCGGTTTCCGCGTTGTAGCGCAGCGGATGAGTCAGACGTCCCTGATACTCCAGGAAGTAGTCACTCTGGGTATAGAGCGTGGTTACGCTGTGTTTGGCGAAAAAGTCGGTGTCGACCATCCGGCGTGTCGCTTCCCAGGTCACCGCTTTGGCGCCATTCTCGCAGAAGCTGAAGGTACTTTTATTGTCATCACCCCAGGCGCAGCCTGGACAGTCAAAACCGCGTGCTTTGTTCATGCGCATCAGGTTGCGCATATTTTTCAGGGCCGCTTTGCTGTCAAGAACGAAACGCGTGGTGGCTTCCAGTGAACCCCAGCCGCCCGCTGCCGCGCGATAGGGTTTGATTTGGCGTTTAAATTTCATATTGAGTGCAGGCTTTTATAGTAGGAATTATTGTTTGGTGTTTGTTATCAGGTTATATCCTGATGGTGAAAGGAAGTCTGCAGCTATCCTCATACCTTGTCTAATTGATTGACTTAATGGTGCGATAGCTGGCGTTTATCGTGCATAAGCCAGAAATGTGATGCTGGTCAGATTTTACCCGCCTTTAACCTGCTGATAACGGGAGTTCTCCCGACAACAGGCTAATACTTGCTGTTCACAATCAGAGAGGGCACGACTCCATGAAACAGCTGACCAGCCAGATTCATGCATTTGGCAAAGCGTTGATGATGCCAATCTCGGTCATCGCTGCCGCAGGTATCTTCCTTGGGCTGGCGGCGGCCATGCAGAACCCGGCGGTCACCGGCGATGCCTTTGCGCAGATGCAGGTGCCGCAGTTAATTATCGGCTTTATTCGCAAGGTTGCCGGAGCGCTATTCGCTAATCTGCCGGTCTTCTTTGCGGTAGCGAGTGCCATCGGACTGGCGAAAGCGGAAAAACCTACCGCCGCCTTTGCCGCGGTGATTGGCTATATCGTGATGAACGTTGGTATCAGCGCGACGCTGGCGGCCAAAGGGATCACCGCCGCCACCACCACACCTGCAGCCCTGCAACAGGCGGGGATGGATCAGACCTCCGCCATGATGACCTCGGCGGAATATATCAACATGCTGGGCGTCTTTACCTACAACATGAGCGTACTGGGCGGGGTGATTGCCGGACTGGTAACGGTAGCGCTGCACAATCGCTTTTATACCCAGCAACTGCCTACCGCGATCAGCTTCTTTGGCGGACGGCGTTTTGTGCCGATTGTGACCGTGGTCTGTCTGCCACTGATTGGGGTCTTGCTGGCGCTGATCTGGCCGACCATTGGCGACGGTATCGCCTGGATTGGACAGATGATTGGCAAAAGCGGGCAGTATGGCGCTTTTCTGCTGGGGGCCTTTGAGCGCATCCTGATCCCCACCGGCCTGCATCACATCCTTAACGAAACCGTGCGTTTCACGCCTATTGGCGGCATGGCGGTGGTCGATGGTCAGACCGTGGTTGGCGCACTGAACATCTTCAACGCGTCGCTGACTCATCCGGGATCGATCCCCGATGAGACGCTGCGCACCGCCACGCAGTTTCTGGCGCAGGGCAAGATTCCGGTGATGATGTTCGGCCTGCCCGCCGCGGCGCTGGCGATCTACCATACCGCCCGACCCGAGCATAAACAGCGGGTCAAAGCACTGGTCATGGCGGGGGCGCTGACCTCGTTCACCACCGGCATCACCGAACCGCTGGAGTTCTGCTTTATCTTTGTCTCGCCGGTGCTCTATCTGCTGCACGCTTTCCTGACCGGCCTGTCGTTTATGCTGATGTCGATGCTGCATCTGATGATTGGCAACGTGCAGGGCGGTGTTATCGACCTGGTGGTGTTCGGCATGCTGGGTGGAGCAAAAACCCACTGGTGGTGGACGCTGGCGCTGGGCGTGATCTATGCGCCGATCTACTACTACGCTTTCCGGCTGGTGATTACCCGGATGAATGTTGAAACGCCAGGCCGTGAATCGGAGGATGAGAAACCGCAACAGGTCGCCGCGGATGAACGGACTCAGGTAATTATCAGCGGGCTGGGCGGGCAGGCCAATATCGAGGATGTCGATTGCTGCTTTACCCGGCTGCGCGTGCGGGTCAGGGAGATGAATCAGGTGGTCGATCAGACGCTGATGAGCACCGGTGCCAATGGGGTCAATCGCGTCAGTGAGCACGACATTCAGGTGATCTACGGCCCGCAGGTCGAGAAGATCGCCAACGAGGTAAAAATGGCGCTGGGCGTCGCTTAACGGCAGCCTGTTTCACTCTTCGTCACAACGCTAACCGTCCGATGCCCGTGGGCGGTTAGCCCCTGTTCCCCGGAGCGCTCCGCCCGCTGCCGTCCCGCTTATTGTAACTAAAAAAAGCCCAGCCCTAATGGGCCGTACCTTTCTGCCGATATAGCGACTAATCCTCTTACTTTTCGGAACACCGCGATGTCGTTAAAAAAATCCTCCCTGATTATCTTCTCCTTCCTGCTGGCGCTGTTTCTCACCAGCGTGGCAATCAGCACCTGGTTGCTGATCCAGAGCAATCACTCGCTGAATGCGGTTAACAAAGAGATCCGTGTGGTGCTCTCGGTGATTGACCCCATTAACCACAGCCGCACGCTGCGTGTGCGTCTGATGGAGTACATGAAGGAGATTGAGGGCAGTGACGCAAATAATCCCGCCACGCTGGACAGCGTTCGGACCGTGGCCAGCAAAGCGGATGCTGCATTTCAGGCCTATATGAACGCGCCGCGTCTGCCGGGCGAAGAGGCGGAAGCCGACGCTTATAGCCAGGCTTATCAGGCCTATCGTCAGCAGGGTTTACAGCCGTTGATTGAGGCGGCAGAGGCGCACGATCAGGTGCGCTTTAAAAATCAGATCGCCACCGTGGTTCGCCTTGACCGTCAGTATGAAATCATTCTGGACCGGGTGCTGGCCCAGCATGAAACCTATGCCAAAAAGCTTAACAGCGATGCACAGAGTCACTTCACCTCCGGCATTACCCTGCTGGGGCTGTTTGGGGTGCTGTTTTTCGCCATCATCGTCGCCATTTACATCTTCATGAAGCGCTATGTGCTTTCGCCGATCAATGATGCGCAGGAACACTGCAAGCTGATTGCGGCGGGCGTCCTGGATACCACGGTGCCGGTCAAAGCCGGTTCGCGCAGTGAAATTCAGTTGCTGATGGGCTCGCTGGAGCAGATGCGCAGCGCGCTGACCGCCATTATTCTCCAGGTGCGCGATTCAACCCGCTCAGTCTCCACCGCCTCTCAGGAGATTGCGGCGGGCAACATCGATCTCGCCTCGCGAACAGAACAGCAGGCTGCCGCGCTGACGGAAACCGCTGCCAGCATGGAGCAGCTGGGCGCAACGGTGAAACAGAACACTGAAAACGTCTTTGAAGCCTGCCGCCTGACCAGTGAAGCGGTGAAAAACGCGGAAAGCGGCGAAAAGGTCTCGCAGGAAGTGGTGACATCGATGGCGCTGATTAATGCCAGCTCGAAGAAGATCGAGGAGATCACCACCGTGATCGACAGCATCGCCTTCCAGACCAATATTCTGGCGCTGAACGCGGCAGTGGAAGCCGCCAGGGCGGGTGAACAGGGTCGCGGTTTTGCGGTGGTGGCAGGGGAAGTCCGTAATCTGGCCCAGCGCAGCGCTACCGCAGCCAAAGAGATTGAGGGGCTGATTGCGGAATCTGTTTCGATCATCCACGCCGGTTCCGATCAGGTCAGCCGGACCGGTGAGGCGATGAGCGCCATTATCTCCTCTGTCAGCCGCGTGAATCTGCTGATGGAGCACATCTCAACCGCTTCTGATGAACAGAGTCGCGGTATCGGTCAGATTGAGCAGGCGGTTACCGAGATGGACAGCGTCACACAGCAGAACTCGGCGCTGGTGCAGGAGTCTGCCGCGGCATCTGCCTCGCTGGAAGAGCAGGTGCAGTATCTGACGCAGTCGGTCTCCACCTTCCGTCTGGCAAACCGTTAATCAGGGGGCTCCGCGCTGAGTTTATGCAGCGCGGAGTCCGGAGCCCCGATGCTGAGTAATGCCCGACAGAGAAGGGAGAGTTTGATGCAGTGCCTTGTGGCGCAGGGCTAATCGGCGGATTATAAGGCTTTCCAGTAAATATGGGGTGGTCATGCTAATCAGCACGGAAAGTGCCCGTAGCAACAGCGCGGATACCCGACTGGCCTGTACGCTTGCCGCTGCCGCAGGCGCACTGAATACCGCAGCCTTTGAGATCGTCGGTTTTTTTTCAGCCAACATGACCGGTAATGTCTCGCTGCTGTCCGATCATCTGGCAAAAGCGAATCTGGGGCCTGGCCTGTTTTTTTTGTCGATCGTTCTTCTGTTTATTGCGGGTTCCATGTGTTCAACGCTGATCATTAATGCCGGGCACCGCAGAAATATCCGCACCATCTATGCCTTTGTCATCCTGATTGAGGGCGGCGCGCTGATTGCACTGGGGGTGATTGAAAATCACTTTCCGCCGCAGTCGCCCGGTGTCGTGTTGATCATGAGCCTGAGCTTTTTAATGGGGCTGCAAAATGCGGTGGTGACGCGGATCTCCAATGCCCGCGTTCGCACTACCCATATCTCCGGCACGGCGACCGATATCGGTATTGAGCTGGCAATGCTGTTTGAGGTGCTGCGACGTAAAGCGTCACCGAAAGAGGCGCCGCTCTATCTGAGCCGGTTGCGACTGCACTGTCTGACCCTGCTTTCTTTCCTTGCAGGAGGGATAGCCGGAATCGGGCTTTACCGGCTGCTTAGCTACGATTTCCTGCTGCCAGTGGGGTTCGGGTTAATCTGTCTGGCGCTGAATGCCATATTCACTAAGCCAGCAAAACAACAGGGCGCGATAATTTAAGTGCGCTACCCTCACTGATGCGTAAACCAGTGCGGCGCGGAGTCCTGATTTCATCGATCCGCCTGTGCAAATGAACCGTGCGGTTAAAACATCCGAGCCTGCGCGGGGTAACATTCAGCCTTATACTCTGGTTGATCCTGCGAACGAGACAGTAATGCGAACAGCCTTCAACCTGCTGATGGATAATTAACATCGACATTAAACAACTCATTTACTTGTGTAACCTGGAGCGTGAACGCCATTTCGGGCGGGCCGCGGAAGCCAGTTTTGTTACACAGCCAACCCTCTCTATGCGCCTGAAAAATCTTGAGCGCGAGCTGGGCCTGCCGCTGATTAACCGCAGCAATAACTTTGCCGGATTTACCCCAGAGGGCGACCGTGTGCTGGCATGGGCGCGGGAAATCGTTTCGGTCTATCAGGGGCTGAAGCTTGAAGTGGAATCGCTGAAGCATGGGGTGAACGGTACGCTGCGGGTTGGCGTGGTGCCGCAGTGCAGCATGGCACTGCCGCTGCTGCTGAAAGCGGTCCAGGCGCGTTATCCTCAGCTCGACTATCGCATTGCGGTGCTGAGTGCTGACCAGTTGCTGGAAGCGCTCAACAGCCACACCGTGGATGTCGGGATCGGTTTTTTCGAGATGGCAACACTGCGTGAACTCCATTTTCAGACCGAGATGCTGGCAGACCGGGGCGTTGAAGCCATATTCCATCCCGACCATTTTCCTGAGCTGGTGGGGGAAACCGCGCTGACGCTTGATGAAGTGGCACAACAGCCGCTCTGCCTGGCGGAGCCGACGCGTTATTTCCGGCGTTATCTTGATATGGCTTTTCGCGAGGCGGCGCTGGTACCCCGGGTGATCGTGGAGAGCGCCTCTGTCATGCAGCTGATGCAGTGCGCGCAGGTCGGCCTGGGGCTGCTGGTGTCGCCGGTCGGTCATCTGCTGTCCGCTTCACTCCAGGGGCTGCAGCAGCGCGCCATCACGCTGCCGCCGATGGCGCGCCAGGCGGCGCTGGTCATCGCTGAGCCTGGCCGTGCTACACCGCTGGCACAGCACTTTTTCGACGAAGCGCGCGGTCTGCTGCCGGTTTAACGCGGTTACTGCGATTCGCCCAGGGCGTAAAACAGGCGGCTGTTCCAGTTGCCTATGGCGACACTTTGTATCAGCGCGAACAGCGCATCAGCCTCCCAGCCCGCCTCCATTAGCGGCTGCAGATGGGCCGCGCTGAAACGCTCTGGCGAACGGGTCAGCTGCGCCGCCAGCGCAATAATCTGCTGCTCCTGGTCTTTTGCTCCCGCGTCATCCACGCCCTCAATTAACATCTCATTTCCGGCCAGCAGCCGGAACGCCCAGCGACTGCCCAGAATACGGGCGGCCGTCGCTTCTGCCAGAGTATTGTCCTGAGTAAGATGCTGACGCAGTTGCGCCCAGCCATAGAGCACTGAGGGATCGTGTGCCAGCAGCCATACCGCGTCCTGCATTCCCGGCAGCGACTGACAGCGGGTAATGGCAGCGAGCTGCTCAGCACTGGCATACCGCAACTCCAGCGGTTTCAGCACCGGCTGCCAGCGGGCAGGCTGATCAAAACCTGCGGCCTCAGCATCCGGTGGTGCAGTGCTGCCGGGCAGCCAGCGTACCGGCTGGGCCTGCAGCGCCTGTAAACCGGCGACCACCCGCGCCTGATAACTGACAAAGCCGATCACCTGATTCAGCGTCACAATATCGGGCTCTGTCAGACCGACCGCATCCAGGGCAGTGATGGCGCTGGCGCTGATCAGCTCAGGCTGCATCGCCAGCTGGCGTGCATATTGCGTAATCTGGGTGAGGCGATTATTACTTTCACGTGAGGAGTCGGGCCCGGGCAACGGATTGAGGCGGGCAGAGTAGTGATTACACAGCCGCTGTACACCCGCCACCTGCGCCACCGTCAGCGCCGTGCTGAGGCGATCGTAAAGCGTTAAGGTATGCGTGAGCGTGGTGACGACGCGGTCGGGGAACAGCAGCTGTGCCAGATCGCGCGCCGCCAGCAGGGCGGGCTGATTGGTGCGCAGCAGTGACTGCACCACGTTGTCATCGGCGTAACATCCCAGCAAAAAACGGTCATCAATATGGGCGGCCTCGGGCACCAGCGGTGCGGCCTGTGAGGTACGTGGACTGGTCTGGCTCTCGTAAAACCAGTGGTTATGGCCCGTATAGCGGCGTTGTTCCATGATCAATCCTTTTGCAAATTCGGGTTCGGTATGCAGGCGGCAGAATCTGAAAATGTGCATAAACCGAAGGGCAGGCTTATCGTCGCTGATGGCTAGTCCGGGGCAAAAGATTGATCGGTGATAATTAATAGCGTTACGGTATAACGGCAGCGAAATCAGGCAGGAAGGGCGAGGCGGGAGCAAAGAGAAGGGCGAGCCAGGCTCGCCCTTGCAGAACTTATTTCAGTTCCAGTTCGTTCATTGCGGCGATGCTGAAGCCGCCATCAACGTGTACCACTTCACCGGTGATGCCGCCAGCCAGGTCAGAGCAGAGGAATGCTGCTGAGTTGCCGACATCTTCGATGGTAACGGTACGGCGAATCGGGGTGACCGCTTCGCAGTGTGCCAGCATCTTACGGAAATCTTTGATGCCTGATGCTGCCAGGGTGCGGATTGGACCGGCAGAAACGGCGTTAACACGCACGCCTTCCGGGCCCATGGCGTTTGCCATGTAGCGCACGTTGGCTTCCAGCGACGCTTTCGCCAGACCCATCACGTTGTAGTTCGGGATCGCGCGCTCAGCACCCAGGTAAGAGAGGGTCAGCAGCGCAGAGTGTGGATTCAGCATCTCGCGGCACTCTTTGGCCATCGCGACGAAGCTGTAAGCACTGATGTCATGCGCGATTTTAAAGCCTTCGCGGGTAACGGCGTTCACGTAGTCGCCAACCAGCTGCTCGCCAGGGGCGAAACCGATAGAGTGAACGAAACCGTCAAATTTCGGCCAGGTTTTTGCCAGTTCAGTGAACAGAGATTTGATGCTCTCATCTTCGGCTACGTCACATGGCAGCACGATGTCTGAACCCAAATCTTTGGCAAACTCTTCCACACGACCTTTTAATTTGTCGTTCTGGTAGGTGAAAGCCAGTTCTGCGCCCTGTTTGTGCATCGCCTGTGCAATACCGTAGGCGATGGAAAGTTTACTGGCAACGCCAGTAATCAGAATGCGCTTACCGGAAAGAAAACCCATAGCTGTAATCCTTATGGTCATTGTAGTTGGCGGCCGCATGGTTAAAAAGTAAGCGACCGACGTTAATCGACGTGCGGATTCTAGCACGTCTCTCATAAATCAGGTAAATCGGCCCGCAATTTCCGCGATATGCAGCAAAAATCAGCGCTCGCGCCGCCAGGCTTCAGCACTCAATGCTTCGCCAAAGTGGCTGCTGATCAATCGTCGGGTCAGATCGTGTAGCGGGGAGGCCAGTACATCAGCGGTGCCGCCGCGCTCGACCACTTCGCCCTGATGCATCACCAGCACCTTATCGCTGATGTGCTTCATCATCCCCAGATGCTGGGTAACATAAATGTATGCGATACCATGCTTCTCCTGCAGTTCCAGCATCAGATTCACCAGCTGGGAACGCATGGTCATATCCAGTGAGGCCAGCGCTTCATCGGCCACAATCACTTTGGGTTGCAAAATCAACGCGCGGGCCAGCCCCAGACGCTGCTTCTGACCGGGTGCCAGCATGTGCGGATAATAGCCGGCGTGATCGCGCAGTAATCCCACCTGACGCAGGGTGGCGATAATGCGTTTCTCTCGATCCTCCGCGCTGAGATCGGTATTAAGCCGCAGCGGGAACTCCAGAATCTGGCTGATACGCTGACGCGGATTCAGGGAGGTTGAGGGGTCCTGGAAAATCATGCGGATGCGCTGACTGCGATAGCCATAATCGCCGAATGTCAGCGGATGATCGTCTATCAGAATCTCACCTTCGGTAGGGGCGACCATGCCGCTGAGCATCTTCGCCAGCGTGGACTTGCCGGAGCCATTTTCGCCGATTATCGCCAGCGTCTGCCTCTCGCGTAGGGTAAAACTGACCGACTTCACCGCCTCAACGTGCTGACGGCGGAACAGGCCCGTGCGATAGCGAAAGGTTTTACTCAGGTTGCGCACTTCCAGCAGGGTCTCCATGCTACTGGCCCTCCATATTCAGCGGGAAATGACAGGCATAAAGATGCGTTTTGCTGCCGGTGAGCCGTGGCGTTTCAATACATTTGCGCTGCGCATAAGGGCAACGTGGCCCCAGACGACAGCCAATCGGCAGGCTCTCCAGCGACGGGATCGCCCCTGACAGGGTATTGAGACGGCTTTTGTGCGGCAGGGATCGTCCAAAATCGGGCATCGCCCGAATCAGCGCCTGAGTATAAGGATGGTGCGGCGTACTCATTAAATCTTCGCTCTGGGCGGTTTCTACCGTCTGACCACAGTACATCACGTTGATACGGTCCGCCCACTGGCTCATGGTGCGCAGGTCATGACTGATCAACAGAATGGTGGTGTTGTTATTCTGGTTCAGACGGCTCAGCAGGCGGAAAATCTGCGCCTGCGTAGTGGGTTCCATGGCATTCGTCGGCTCATCGGCAATCAGCAGACGCGGCTGATTAGCCAGCGCAATCGCGATCATGACTTTCTGGCATTCGCCTTCGGTCAGCTCATAGGGGAAGCTGCGCATTATATCTTTGTGATCTTTAATGCCGACGCGATGCAGCAGTTCGATGGCGCGGGTTTTGCGCCAGAACCAGAAGCGTTTCAGCCACGGACCTTTATACGTCCAGCGCGGGATCACCTGCATCAGCTGACGACCTATGCTTTCAGAGGGATCCAGACAGGATTGCGGCTCCTGAAAAATCATCGAGACGTTATGTCCGATAATGCGGCGGCGCTCGCGCGACGACAGGCGCAGCAGGTCGACATCATCAAATACCATGCGATCGGCGGTGACACGCCAGTTATCGTTAGTTACGCCGCAGATCGCCTTGGCAACCAGACTCTTACCGGAGCCGGACTCACCGACCAGGCCACGGATTTCACCTTCGCCCAGCGTCAGATTGACGCGATCGACCGCTTTGACCGGTCCGTCAGCGGTCATAAATTCAATGGTCAGATTACGGATATCGAGTAACGGCATTTATTCCACTCCCGCTTCGACGGCGCGACGGATGCCGTCACCGAGCAGGTTAACAATTAATACGCTGACCATCAGTGCCACACCCGGCAGCATAACGGTCCAGGGGGCGACGTAGATCAGCTCCAGCGAATCACCCAGCATCGCTCCCCATTCGGGCGAAGGCAGCTGCGCGCCCAGGTCGAGAAACCCGAGTGCGGCAATATCCAGAATCGCCATCGATAGCGCGCGGGTAATTTCGGTGATCAGCAACGGTAAAATGTTAGGCAAAATGGCGTAGCGCAGGATGTTGCGGCCTCTGGCACCGTCAAGACGTGCCGCCACCACATACTCTTTTTCCAGCTCATCATGCACGGCACTATAAATCTCGCGCACCAGACGTGGAATCAGCGCCAGCCAGACTGCCAGCAGTGCATGCTCGAGTCGCGGTCCGAGAAACGCCACCACGATAATCGCCAGTAACAGCGACGGAATAGAGAGCAGGGTGTCCAGCACGTGGTTCATCACCGCCGAGCGTATGCCATGCGTCATGCCCGCCAGTACGCCCAGCACCAGCGCGCCAAGCGTGGCGAACAGCGTCACCAGAATCGCCGAACCCACCGTCGGGCCCGCACCGCTCAGCAGGCGGCTCAGCACATCCCGACCCAGATCGTCAGTGCCGAGAAAGAAGGAGACATCGCCGTAGTGTGACCAGGATGGCGGCAGCAACTGATAACCCAGGAACTGCTGATCGATATCGTATGGCGCTATCAGCCCGCCAAACAGACAGAGCAGCAGCAGTGCGCCAAAGCCATACAGCCCGACCATCGAAATCGGGTTGCCATAGAAATGGTGCCAGCTCTGACGAAACGCGCTGGGCAGGCGTTTTTCGGCGTAGATATTATCGGAGGGCATACGCTTTCACTTTATTGTGCTTGAGTTCGGACAACGTTTCTTTATAAAAATCATTCATATCAGAGGGTTATCCTGAGGACATGCTTTATGTTTCTTTATCATGGCTGACTCTGAGTAGCGGTAATTTATGTGTTTTGTGTACACCTCTGCGTAGACGCAAAGAAGATGTACACATTGCAGACAGACACTAAGCTCAGGAAAGCGCTGGGTAAGCGCCGCGACAAAGCAGAGGTTATCTTCGACTCGTCCGGACTTAATGTCAGGCTCTCCATTTGAGGCAACGTGACATTTTTCTAACGTTATCGCTGGGAGGCTTAGCCCGTCAGCTGACTACAGGGGATTATCC
The DNA here is from genome assembly GCF_024520895.1 of Pantoea sp. Fr-CA_6. NCBI lineage: Bacteria > Pseudomonadati > Pseudomonadota > Gammaproteobacteria > Enterobacterales > Erwiniaceae > Pantoea > Pantoea sp. Fr-CA_6. Next base: position 79,102 of record NZ_JALNPO010000001.1, read on the forward strand.
GTCGATATCCCTGTTACAGGCAAGGAAACGGCGTCAGCAATTTCGGCTCTGGATTGCAAAGGGTTATGATCCGCGTCGGCATATCATCCTGAACAGCCTGAAAAAAGTCATATTCACCTCCGGATAACAGGCAATAAAAACCGCCCTGTTGGGCGGCGGAGTAGATCTTAGCGGAGGCTACGCTGGCCGGACCCTGGCCTTTGTCGGGTGTCCGTCAGGCCCATCGTCATGGGTGTGGTCAGGATCCGGCTCAATGATCACGATATAATCTTTACCTATCCCATCGCGCGTTAACGTCACTAAATCTCCGGCAACAGGTTTGGTGTCAAACTCATGTTCCTCTTCAACGCCGGTATCTTCAAAAATTACAGCGAATTTCATTTTTCGTCCTCTTTCTGATAAACCGCGTCGTTACCGCGAGGTTTGTTGCTGACGCCTACTTAAAGAATTTTAGACTATCCTGAAAATATCAGGCATCTCAGTGAATTACCTGATTCCGATATTATGCGCGATTACCGGCTGGCTTCAGGTGTCCCGGTGTTCAGACCGCTGTGGAAGCATGCCCGCCTGGCGGTTTCAGGTGCAGACGCGCTACGCGAATGGCTCACTACTGAAACCCTGCCGGAACCCGCACAGGAAATCGTTCATGATGCTGCATGAGTAATACACCGTAAATCATCTACAGAAGACGGATAATCCAACACCTAAGACGTTCGCCTCAACAGAGATCACTTTTTGTGCAACGTTGACAGATTCTTCATCATTTCCTGATTGTATATTGATGACTTTGAGGGATAGTCGGGTCCTGAGAGGGAACTCTTTACTAAAGGAGATAAATCAGTGGCGAGAATAGAGTAAAAAAATCTTAGAAAAGAAACGTGTAAACGATCAGTTTATAATTAAATTTAGTGCGGCAATGCGTTACCTTTAAAAGGTACTGCAAAAAACGCAAAAGGGGAATGGCATGACAGATAAAAACTTCTTTAATGCATTAATAAAATGGATTGATGATCATGCGGATGAAAAAATAAGCCTGGATAAAGTTGCTAAAAAAAGTGGATATTCAAAATGGCACCTTAACAGAATGTTCACAAAGCATTGCGGAGTCAGCCTCGGGAAATATATTAATAACACCAGAATACAGGCGGCCTCGCTGAGCTTAAGGTTTACTGAAGCCACTATTGCAGAGGTGGCTGATCAGTTCAACTACGACTCACAGCAAACGTTCACTCGCGCCTTCTCACGACATTTTGGTATGCCTCCTGGCATCTGGCGAATTACTGATGCTGCAAAAAAAATCAGATAAAAACTCTCTCTGTTTCCCCAGCGATGACGCCATTTGAGGCAGCGGTTGATAGCTTACATAATGCCGTAGGTTTACCTGATTGCATCCGCAGAAAATTATTATCTACAGGACGGCGGGGAAGGACCGCGATGCATAAAAAATTAAAATCGGCCCTGAGATTAAACGTTTTATCTTTAAACACCCTTCATGGGTGCCTGGCAATTCAGGAACGCGCGGTTTTGTGCTAATTTTTAGCCGCTTTGTTGCAGAAAATAAGCCAGCCTCTCCTGAAAGATTAAAAAATTGTTTTCCCCGTGGAGTGCGCATCCGCCCAGCGAAGCTTATACGTCCATTCTTTATCAAGTGAACCGATTGAAAGCCTCATCTCTTTGCCCGTCTGCTTACAGTAGTCCCGTGCCGCACCAATGTTTTTCCACATAAGTAAACTTCCCGGGCTAAGGTCCGAATATTTCATGTTAACGCCGCCGTTTGGCACATCAAAATAGATAATGTGTTCACTCTCAGCCATGAAGAGCAGATCCATCGCGCACGGCTCGTCCCCTACAAAAAGAATATAGCCGAAGAGCATCCTTTTCATGGCAATGATAAGCGTGATCAGGTTCTCCCTGGAATAACAGGTTATGCTGTCAGAAAAACGGGATTTAAAAAGGAAGATATAATAGTCTGCCAGCTCTTCAGGGCTGAATTGATTCATATCACAGCAGCGGCCACCCGCACGTATGAACCGGTTGTATTCGTTGCGGCGATTCTTTTCTGTTTTAACTGAATAGCTCTCTTTTACAAAGCACACTTTATTTTTTCGGGCAAAAGAAAAGTTAAAATTTATGAAATTGTGCTTGTTGAAATGTGACATTTTATTGGTTCTTTCAGGGAAAAGCATCGAGGCATTTTTAGCCGCCGGCACCATGATCTCATCATAAGATAGCGGGAATTTTTTCCATTGATCGACACCTATCCGTGAGTGATCCAGCAGGGCATATGCGGCAATATAGCCACCTTGCTTTACTTTATGAAAATACGTTGCCTCATGACCTGTGCGAGATGAGAAAAACCTGATCACGTCAGGATGCATATTAACACTCCCGCCAAAACGGTTAAAACAGTGCTCATAAATGCCAGCGTCGGATTTTTCCCAGCCGTAAAGCATTCTTTTGAAGTGGCTCATATAAAATGTTAAACCTGATAGTTGTTCTGATAAATCGAGTTAAAAAGATGGCTCCTGAATGTCAGCCACCCTATGCTATCTTTTCCTGTCACTAATTCCGGACAGATGGTCTCTGCTGTGACATTTTAATCAGGGCATTATGTATTTTTTTTATCAACGTAAAGGCAAGGAAATATCAAGAATCTATCAAGCGATGTCGTTTTATTGCTTTATATTTGTGAGGGCTGCCTGACATTTATATCAAGTTTATCTGAGTCACCCGCGTAATAGCCTGACCGGGTGACTTCATTCTCTTTCAAACAATCCGCTGGCTCTGCTCCCGGCGATGCTTATGATAATCCTCATCACACTCGCTTGAACAGAAAGCAGTTTCAGCCACTACGGGCTCATCTTTGCACCAGATGCATAAGCCGTTTGGGCTTTTAAGTTTGGCCTTACGAGCTGCCAGAGAGGCAGCGAGATGCGCTTCTTCACGCTCCTGTGCCAGATCAACTTCATCCATAAATGTTCATCTCCTCATTAATTATTACGCTTCGAACTTAAATCGGTTTCTGCAGGAACAATATTCGTGTACATCAATGCCTGCTTGCAGCACGACTTCTGAAAGACAAAAGTCATATGTTTATTCTATGTTTTGCCTTAGCGCCCTTAGCGCCCTGAGCGTTAGCGGAGGGCATACCATTCCTTATGTTTCAGCGGATTCATGGCCGCACCAATCACGTCAGAAATCACATTGACCAGAATCACCAGCCCGCCAATCACCATCACGCCAGCGGAGATCGCCGCGTAATCCTGCTGTCGAATCGCGTTTATCAACCAGCGGCCCAGACCCGGCCAGTTAAAGACCATCTCGGTGATCATCGCCAGCGTCAGCATGGTGGAAAATTGCAGACCCAGACGCGGGATCACCGGCGGCAGCGCATTATGCAGCACGTGGCGGCGGATCACGGTAAACGGCGAAAGACCCCGCGTGGCCGCCGCTTTGACATAATTTTTGTCCATCACGTCGCTGGTGCTGTTGCGCAGCAGGCGGATCACTTCCGTCGTCGGCGCCATCGCCAGCACCAGCACCGGTAAAATCAGGTGGTTCAGGACGCTGATTATCATCTCATGTCGCCAGGGCGAAGGACTCATCCAGGCATCAATCAGCGCAAAGCCCGTGACACTCTGCACCGGATAGAGCAGGTCGTGACGACCGGACACCGGCAGCCAGCCCAGCGTCAGCGAGAAGAACAGCGTCAGCAGTAGCGCCAGCCAGAAAATTGGCGCAGAGAAGCCAATCAGCGCCAGCGCACTGATGGTTTTGTCCTGCCATTTATTGCGCATCACGCCGGCACAGATCCCCAGCGGGATCCCGACCAGCAGCGCGAACAGAAACGCCAGGATGCACAACTCCATGGTGGCCGGGAAAACTTCACGCAATTGCAGGCCAATCTCCTGACCGTTGGTGCTGGAGACGCCGAAATCAAACTGCAGCATCCCTTTAAACCAGAACCACCAGGCGTCCGAGAGCGCCGCGCCTTCCAGCGGGGCGTCAGGTGTAAAGTAGCTCAGGCTGAAGCTCACCAGCGACAGCAGAAACAGGGTAATGATCAGTAGCAGCAGGCGCCGCAAAATATAGATAATCACTTACTTTTCCTTATCGCTTTCACGATAAACCCCGGCAAACGAGGCGTTGCCAAACGGACTCAGGACCAGCCCTTTAATATCATGACGAAACGCCTGCAGTCGCAGAGAGGATGCCAGCGGCAGCACCGGCAACTCCTGCGCCAGAATCTGCTGCGCTTTGTCATAACTGTCGATGCGGCCAGAGAGTTGTTGTGATAACAGCGCATTCTGCAGCGTTTCGTCAAAGGTCGGCGAGCACCAGTGCGCGTAATTGGTCTGCGAGCGAATCGCCGCACAACTGAGCAGCGGCCGGAAGAAACTGTCTGGATCGTTACTGTCGGTGGCCCAGCCTGACAGTGTCAGATCATGATTCATCGCCATCAGCTGCGCCTCCTGAAAACGCCCCTCTACCGGCACAATGGTCAGCCGGACGCCAACCTGCGCCAGATCCGCCTGCAACAGTTCGGCGGTTTTCAGCGGGCTGGGATTCCACGACTGCGACGCGGCAGGCACCACCAGCCGCAGATGCAGATCGCTGATGCCCAGAGCCGCCAGCGCGGCACGGGACTTCTCCGGATCATAGCTGGTGATGCGCGCATCATTATCATATGCCCATGAGGCGCGAGGTAATATCGAGGCGGCGGTTTCGGCGGTGCCGTAATAGATTGACTCCATCAACCGCTCATTGTTGATCGCCAGCGCCAGCGCGTGACGCACCTCAGGGCGGTCGAGCGGCGGCTTGCGGGTATTAAAGGCCAGATAGGCGATGTTCATGCCGGGACGCAGCGTCATCCGCAGGCGCGGGTCATCGCGCAGGATGGTGAGCTGGCTGGCCGCGGGATAGGCAAGCACGTCACATTCACCGGTAAGAAGCTTGGAAAGCCGCCCGGTGCCGCCCGAGCCGAGATCGATCACCGCCTGTTGCAGACGCGGCACCCCTTTCCAGTAGTGAGGATTGCGCGCCAGGCGGATGTACTGACCGGTACGGTATTCACTGAGCTGATAAGGACCGGTGCCAACCGGTTGTCTGTCCATCTCTTCCTGCCGGCCCTGCGCGGTAAGCTGGTCGGCATACTCTTTCGACAGCACTGGCGCATAGTGGGTCGCCATGTGCCACAGGAACGACGCATCCGGGCTGTTTAACCTGAACTCAACCGTCCTGTTATCGATTTTCTTCACGCTCTGCACGGAGTCGGAGAATTGCAGACTGTCAAAGTAGGGATAGTTGCCGCCGTTGACGTTGTGCCAGGGGTGATTGCGGTCAAACATCCGGGCGAAGCTGAACACGACATCGTCGGCGTTCAGCGCCCGGGTGGGGCGGAACTGATTCGTCTGCTGAAACTGCACGCCGCTGCGCAGATGAAAGCGATACGTTGCGCCGTTATCGCGCACTTCCCAGCTGGACGCCAGATCGGGCTTGAGACGATAGGTGTAAGGATCGACATCCAGCAGGCGGTCATAGAGTTGTGCCGCCAGCGTATCGACAGTCAGCCCGCTGCTGGCCATCTGCGGATTAAAGGTGTTCAGCGTGCCGCTGACGCAATAGACGAAGCCGGTCTGGCGGATATCACCCGCAGGCGCTGACCACGCAGGGGCACTCAACACGCTGAGGCTTAGCAACAGCGAACATAATAGTTTTGACATAGAACTCAACGATTTTGAGGCATTAAACAGAGTGTATCGCAAAGCGGGCATTGTCCCAAAACCTGCAACCGCTGGCAGACTGATTTTCATCATCGCGGCGGTAAAAAGAGCGCACAGAAGGTGTGGTAATGAGAAAAATTCTCAATAACTTGTTTACAGATGATAATAAGAATGATTATTATTCATCTGCGCTTCGACGGTGGCTCTGCCGTAGAAGAGCACGACATTGCTCACATTGCTTCCAGTATCGTTGCCCGCCTGTTGGCGGGCTTTTTTTTGGCTTTTGCAGAGTGGCATGTCTGCCTGGACGGGGAAGGGATTGCAAGCAAAGGGGATCAAAGTGGTGAAGCGGTGAGGAAGACCGGGACGGAATAGGGCTCCTCGTTGATGCGAATACCAGGCAAATTGTGGAAAGCGAAAATCTCGCCGTTTATCGTCAAATATACCGCCTTATCACGAACCCGAGGAAAGACGCCACCATCTGAGGTGATCAGGAAAGGCTTTAGGTCGTCGTTCAGACTTTCTTTAAAAGATTCATCGCTTCGGGATGCATCATAAAGATAAAAACGGTATGAGAAGGCAGTTGTGGCACCCGCACTGGCTTCGGTGATGTAAAGGTTAATCCGGCTGCTGACGTTAACTTTCCTGATGATCGACTGTTCAAGCGGTGATATCTGCGAAAGTCGCCAGCCTGCAAAGACAATAGTCATCAGCATCAGCATCAGAACCAGCGTGCGCTTTTTAAAAACCGGAACGTTTTGCATAATCTATCCCTGCTCTTATCCAGTATTGATCGTCAGGGTCATCTCCAAAAGGCGCTGCGCCATACCAGACATCAAATTCCTCTCTGCGGGTTCCGGCCCGGTTTTGCGCCCAACCGGCTGCGCGAAGAAGAACAGCGTCTTTTATTCCAGCGGCATGCCCCACAGCACCATAATGAAAATTACCAAAATGTTCATATTGGCTCCCATGTTGAAATTTATAATCCCATGGGCCATGTCCTTTAACCTGGTTATAAAACCAGACATATGTCAGGGCTGAGGGTCCCCTGTGAAAACGTGCAACCATCATATTGTTTATCAACGAAACTCCAGCTGGAGTAAATGATAGAATATCATAAGGAGGAGAGGGAGATGCCGCTAAGGCAGGATATCTCATGATTTATGCCTTTTCATTCCAGCTATCTGAAAAAATAATGTTACCATCACAATGCTTCCAGGTTATTTTCTCGTAAGCAAACTCAACGCATTCAAGATGATTATGTTTTTCTTTTTCAGGGTCTTTAGTGTCATGCATAATAGGCGAAATACCGACAATTCTGACATTTTCAAGTAGTATGTTGAAGTATTCTTCTTCCTGACCTGCGTAGTTGATATTGTACCATCTGAACTCGGCTGACCTTAATGTTTGTCCAGTTGCCACTGCTTTATAAAGGTAGGGCGAAGATGAATCGAATTCTTTTTGAACGATGATGGGTGCATGTTTTCTTGTCCCTGTGGGCTTGCCTGTCATAGAATCAGTCGGCAGTCTTAAGTTATGAGAAAAACCCGTAACTTCAATACTTCCCTCTCGGTCTTTAACATCTACTGAACCATTGATGCTCGCACCACCATCATCTTTCAGCCAAAGATATGCTGGAATAGCCATATTAAAAATCCTTTAATGGGTTAAGTTATATTCCTTTTGGAGGATAGTTAATGCTGGCTTCGCATAAACCTCAAGTGCATATTAAAAAAATCGAAGGCATAATGATAAAGATCAATATTTAATAATTTCATATGTAATGGCTGGGGTCTTTCCACACCATGGTTATGTAGTGCGAAATGGATTATTCAATTAATTTCTGTAAATCTGATTAAAAAGCCACTTCAACTATTAATGGGTATTGGTATCATTAATTTAGTTAAGATTCAAACTCAGAAGAGTAAATCATGTAATCCCTTGAATTATAGATTGTGTTTATATCCGCATGCATTCGATGTATCTGACGCTGGAAAGTGTAATATCGCGCTTAACTTTTACAAAAACGCAGGTACTATAAGCTCATCTTCTGGTCACCCACTTCCTGGCAATGAATAAATTCCAAAAAAACGTTCAGGCTTTTCAGCATACATCCTTTCGCTATCTCTTTTTTGGACGCCTGTTCACCGTGCTGGGCAATGGGATTGCACCCATTGCGCTAGCTTTTGCGGTACTGGATATTGGCGGGTCTGCTTCTGATTTAGGGATAGTGGTTGCGTCCCGTTCACTGTGTAACGTGCTTTTCCTGCTGGTGGGCGGTGTTGTCGCCGATCGCTACTCACGCAGTCGGGTATTAGTTTCATCGGCAGTAGTTGCCGCTGTTTCTCAGGCTATCGTCGCCTGGTCTGTGCTTGATGGCTCAGCCACTGTCATTAGCCTGACTTTGCTGGGTGCCCTGAATGGTGCGGCGGCAGGCATCGCACTGCCTGCATCGTCTGCGCTGGTTCCGCAGGTAGTTCCTGCAACGGATTTGCGTCAGGCTAACGCGTTAATTCAGCTGGGTATTTATGGCGGTACGGTAATGGGGGCATCGATGGGGGGAATTATCACCAGCGCTGTCGGGCCGGGCTGGGGGCTGGCAATTGATGCGCTGGGTTTTGCCGTTTCCGCGCCGCTCTATTTCCTGATCCGCGTGAAATCGAGTAAAGCCGCGGCATCGCAAGGCAATATCCTGCGCGATATCAAAGAGGGATGGGCAGAGTTCGCCGGACGAAGCTGGATTTGGTCGATAGTCCTTCAGTTCGCCATTATCAACGTCGCGTTCAATGGCATTGTGGTGGTACTTGGCCCGATGATTGCCGACGCCTCTTTCGGACGGGCGCGATGGGGAATTATTGTGGCTGCCCATAGCGCGGGTTTAATTGCAGGTTCATTTCTGGCCATGAAATGGCATCCACGTCGTGACCTTCTGATTGGCGCGATGCTGGCAGGTCTTTACGCACTCCCAATATTTATGCTGAGCCAGAATGCGTCAGCAGCACTGCTGATAGTAGGGTTCTTCATTGCTGGCATGTCATTGGGCCTGTTCGGCGTAACCTGGGCGCAATCATTACAGACTCATATCCCACCGGATAAGCTGGCTCGCGTGTACGCTTATGATGCGATGGGTTCCTTTATCGCCATTCCCTTTGGACAACTGGTCGCGGGTCCGCTGGCAACACACTTTGGTATGAGTGCTGTATTGCTGATGTCAGCACTGGCCGTGGTGATGGCTACCGCTGGCGTCGGTCTGGTTCCTGCCATCAGGCAACCTGAAAAAATGGGGACTAAGTCGCACAACACATAATGGATAGGTGGCTCAACGTGAAACAGCCCGGTTTATACCGGGTTGTTAATTCACAAAGCAGAGAAAAATCATAGGTTGGGGCGGCGTTAATTAACTCTCTGCTTTTATATCGTGCTTCTTCATCATTGCGCGCAACTGATGATAGGTGACGCCTAATAAGCCAGCCGCACGGCGTTGGTTATAACGTGCCTGTTGCAGGCTGGCTTCCACCAGATCCCGCTCCTGCTGATTCTGCCATTGACGCAGATCCAGCGGCAGGGCAGGCAGCGCGCTGCTATCCGCCTCCTGACTGGTCCGGATGACAGCAATTGGTTCAGGGCGTGAAGCAAACGGGTTGATAATCACATTATCCAGCGGCTGCTCGCTGCTGTTATGACGATAGACCGAGCGCTCCACCACATTTTTAAGTTCGCGAACGTTGCCGGGCCAGTGGTAATCAAGCAGAGCCTGCTGTGCCCGTGGGGTAAAGCCGGGAAAAAGTAACAGGCCGAGCTCGCGACACATCTGGATAGCGAAATGATCGGCCATCACCAGTATATCGCTGCGTCGTTCGCGCAGTGGCGGTAACTGCACCACATCAAAGGCCAGACGATCCAGCAAATCGGCGCGGAATTTTCCCGCCGCCGCCAGCGCGGGCAGGTCTTCGTTGGTCGCACAGACCAGTCGCACATTTACCTGCAGGGAGTGATTGCCGCCGACCCGCTCCAGCTGTCCATATTCAATTACCCTGAGCAGCTTTTCCTGAACCAGCATCGGTGCCGTTGCCAGCTCATCCAGGAACAGCGTGCCGCCGTCAGCACGTTCAAAACGGCCAAGATGGCGCTTCTGCGCGCCGGTAAAGGCGCCAGCCTCATGACCAAACAGTTCAGAATCGAGCAGATTTTCATTCAGCGCGGCACAGTTCAGCGAGATAAACGGCCCCTGCCAGCGGTCAGAGAGATAGTGCAGTCGGCTGGCGATCAGCTCTTTGCCCGTTCCACGCTCGCCAATCACCAGTACCGGTTTCTCAAGGGGAGCCAGTTTGGAAACCTGCTCCAGCACCTCAAGAAAATTGTTCGACTCCCCCAGGAGATTATCGCTAGTGCCTGTCATGATGAATTTCGCCACCCCTTAATCATTTTGACTATCTTAAAACAAGCGGGAAGGGCTGTAAAATTTAAAATATGATAAAAATCAATAAATTATAAAATTGGCACGCATTTTGTATAAACTCAGCAGGGCTTCACGTTTTAAAACATTAAAAGAGGAACATCATTATGGGTATTTTTTCTCGTTTCGCCGACATCGTTAATGCCAACATTAATTCCCTGCTGGAGCGTGCGGAAGATCCGCAGAAACTGGTCCGGCTGATGATTCAGGAAATGGAAGACACCTTAGTTGAAGTACGCTCCACCTCTGCACGAGCACTGGCTGAAAAGAAACAGTTGTCACGCCGTATTGAGCAGGCGGAGATTCAGCAGGCTGAGTGGCAGGAAAAAGCGGAGCTTGCGCTGCGCAAAGATAAAGATGATCTGGCCCGTTCGGCGCTGATTGAAAAACAGAAACTGACCGATCTTATCGCCTCCCTGAAACAGGAAGTGGGTCATGTTGAAGAGACGCTGGAGCGCATGAAAGGCGAAATCAGCGAGCTGGAGAAAAAACTGAGTGAGACACGTGCCCGCCAGCAGGCGTTGACGCTGCGTCATCAGGCGGCCTCTTCATCACGCGATGTTCGTCGTCAGCTGGACAGCGGTAAGATCGATGAAGCAATGGCCCGGTTTGAATCTTTTGAACGTCGCATCGACCATATGGAAGCGGAAGCAGAAAGCCACGGTTTTGGTAAACCAAAGACGCTGAACCAGGAGTTTACTGACCTGAAAGCGGACGATGAAATCAGCGAGCAGCTTAATGCGCTGAAAGCCAAAATGAACCGCAGTGAGTAATCATCGACGTTGCGATAAGTGATTAAGGAGAGTCAATGAGCGCACTTTTTTTCGCCATACCGTTAACGATCTTCGTGTTGTTTGTCGCACCGATCTGGTTATGGCTGCATTACAACAACAAACGCAACGGCGGTTCGGAACTGTCGCAAAGCGAAATCCAGCGCCTGCAGCGCGTGACCCAGGACGCGCAGCGGATGCGCGAACGTATTGACGCGCTGGAAGCGATTCTGGACGCAGAACATCCAAACTGGAGGCAGCCATGATTAAAGGACGCAAGTTGTGGCGCAAGCCAGATGAAGGGAAATTTATGGGTGTCTGCGCAGGCCTGGCAGAGTATCTCGATATCCCGGTTCGTCTGCTGCGTGTCATCGTGGTGTTATCACTGTTCTTTGGCCTGTTTCTCTTTACGGTGATCGCCTACTTTGTGCTGGGTTTTGTACTGGATGTGAAACCCGCCTCTGCCTCCCAGACTGAGCGCCAGCCCAGCGCCAGTGAACTGCTGGATCAGCTGGAGAGCACCCTGCAACGGGATGAGCGCAGCGTGCGCGACCTGGAACGCTATGTGACGTCTGAAACCTTCAGCGTGCGCAGCCGCTTCCGCCAGATTTGATTCTGCTACTGTTATTGCCGGGCCTGTCTCAGGCCCGTTCGCTTACTCAATGGAGGTGTTGATGTCTTTTTCGCGATCCACTGCTTTTCGTCACCGCGCGGCACCTGCATTGAAGTCGGCCGCTAAATTCATCATTATTAATGCTGTTACCTACGGTCCCGCCGGTGTCACTGGCTGGGCAGTGAAATCGGTAGCGCGACGCCCGTTACGTCTGCTGCTGGCTGTGGCGCTTGAGCCATTGCTGAAACGCGTGATGAACCGGGTGGCATCGCGCTTCATCAGGGAGAAAGATGAAAAGACTGCAAACTGAATTGATGGCGTTGATGAACCGTGGCGTTGATCGCCACCTGCGGCTGGCGGTAACCGGATTAAGCCGCAGCGGTAAAACCGCCTTCATCACCTCACTGGTTAATCAGCTTTTAACCGTTCACAGCGGCGCGCGTTTGCCGCTGTTTTCCGTGGTGCGGGATGAGCGCCTGCTAGGCGTAAAGCGGGTACCCCAGCGTGACATGGGCACGGCCCGTTTCACCTATGACGAAGGGCTGGCACAGCTCTACAGCACGCCGCCTGCCTGGCCCACACCCACACGCGGCGTCAGCGAAATGCGCCTGGCGCTGCGTTATCGTCCCAATGATTCGCTGCTGCGTCACCTGAAAGAGACCGCGACACTCTATCTGGAGATTGTCGACTATCCCGGCGAATGGCTGCTGGATCTGCCGATGCTGGCGCAGGATTATCTCGCCTGGTCCCGGCAGATGAACGGTCTGCTGCAGGGCGATCGTGCTGAGTGGGCAAAGCCATGGCGAACCCTCTGCGAAAAACTCGACCCGCTTGCACCCGCCGATGAAACTCAGCTGGCAGAGATTGCCGCTGCCTGGACCGACTATCTGCATCGCTGCAAATCTGAAGGCTTACACTTTATTCAGCCCGGTCGCTTCGTGCTGCCTGGCGATATGGCAGGCGCCCCCGCGCTGCAGTTCTTCCCCTGGCCGACGGCTGATGAAGCGCAACTCACTAAGCTGGCACAGGCGGACAAGGGCAGTAACTTCAGCATGCTGCAGCAGCGGTTTAACTACTACTGTCAGCATGTGGTGAAAGGTTTCTATAAAAATCATTTCCTGCGTTTTGACCGCCAGATTGTGCTGGTTGACTGCCTGCAACCACTTAACAGCGGACCCCAGGCGTTTAACGATATGCGGCTGGCACTGACGCAGCTGATGCAGAGTTTTCATTACGGTCAGCGAACCCTGTTTCGTCGGCTCTTTTCACCGGTAATCGACAAATTGCTGTTTGCCGCCACCAAGGCCGATCACATCACCAGCGATCAGCACGGCAATATGGTGTCACTGTTGCAGCAGCTGGTGCAGGATGCCTGGCAGAACGCGGCGTTTGAGGGGATTAGCATGGATTGCATCGGGCTGGCGTCGGTGCAGGCGACGCAGAGCGGGCTGGTCGATCACCGGGGCGAGAAGATCCCGGCCCTGCGCGGAAACCGGCTGGATGATGGTGAGCCGCTCACCGTCTATCCGGGTGAAGTCCCGCCGCGTCTGCCTGGTAATGCCTTCTGGCAGCAGCAGGGTTTTCAGTTTGAACAGTTCCGGCCGCAGCAGCTTGACGTCGATCGCCCGCTGCCACATATCCGCATGGATGCCGCGCTGGAATTTTTATTGGGAGATAAATTGCGATGAGTGATCCGCTGAAGCCGCGTATCGATTTTGCCCGTCCGCTGGATCAGAGCAGCACCACGCCGCTGCGCCCGGCGCAGACTTTTGAAGCGGAAGCGCAGGCGGCGTTTCTGGCGGTGCAGGATGAAGAAGTCGCTGTCGAAGAGGAGGGCGCAGGTGAACGGGCGGTGGAAGCTGCGCTGAAACCTAAGCGCAGCCTGTGGCGCAAACTGGTGACCGCTGGCGTGCTGCTGTTTGGCGTCAGCGTGATTGCGCAGGGTGTCCAGTGGACACATGACGCCTGGCTGGCCCGCGACTGGTTTTCACTGGGCAGCGGCGTGGCGGGTGGTCTGATCGTCCTGGCGGGTGTGGGCGCGCTGACCACCGAGTGGCGTCGTCTCTATCAGCTGCGTCAGCGCGCCGAGGAGCGGGATGTGGGCCGTGAGTTGCTGCACAGTCATGGCATCGGCAAAGGTCGGGCATTCTGCGAAAAACTGGCGCAGCAGGCAGAGCTGGATCAGGCGCATCCGGCCCTGCAGCGCTGGCATGCCTCGCTGCACGAAACCCACAATGACAGTGAAATTGTCCGCTTATATGCGCAACTGGTGCAGCCGGTGCTGGATCGGCAGGCGCGGCGCGAAATCAGCCGTCATGCTGCTGAAGCCACGCTGATGATTGCGGTCAGCCCGCTGGCGCTCGTGGATATGGCGTTTATCGCCTGGCGTAATCTGCGGCTGGTCAATCGCATTGCGGCTATTTACGGCATTGAGCTGGGCTACTTCAGCCGCATCCGGCTGTTCCGTCTGGTGCTGCTCAACATGGCCTTTGCCGGGGCTTCCGAACTGGTGCGGGAAGTGGGAATGGACTGGATGTCGCAGGATATCGCCGCCCGGCTTTCCACGCGCGCCGCGCAGGGTATTGGCGCGGGTTTGCTGACTGCAAGGCTGGGCATCAAAGCGATGGAGCTGTGCCGTCCACTGCCGTGGCTGGAGCAGGATAAACCACGGCTCGGCGATTTCCGTCGTGAGCTGCTGGGCCAGTTGAAAGAGGCGTTGCAGAAGGGCGGCAATAAGTCAGCCTGACGCTCTCGTGACAAATTAAAGGCGGCATTGCCGCCTTTATTCTTCAGTGTGGCTGGCGCAGCACCTGTCGGGAGTCGATGACCAGACACTCACCCCGACAGCCCGACTCATCAGTGATCACTGGATCCGCTGGCAGCGTGTAGGCCATTCCATTTTTCTCCCTGATAAAATGCGCCATCCCGGCAAACATTTGTGACCACTCATCAGGATTTTCTCCGGCAGTACAAAAGTCCGCCATACGCGCCGGAGCTGTCAACTTTTCCTGACAGATCCCTTTCTGCAGGTGCGCGACTTAGCGTATTATTGTCTTATCTGAACCTGATTAAGGCGAACGCAATGCGTCTGGAAGTGTTCTGTCAGGACCGACTCGGTCTGACGCGTGAACTGCTCGATCTGCTGGTGGCACGCAACATTGATTTACGCGGTATCGAAATCACGGCGCTGGGCCGCATCTACCTGAACTTTTCTGCACTGGAATTTGACGCCTTCAGCAATCTGATGGCGGAAATCCGGCGTACACCGGGCGTAACAGATGTGCGCACGGTAGCGTACATGCCCTCTGAACGCGAGCATCGTGCGCTGAGCGCCCTGCTGGTGGCGATGCCGGATCCGGTTTTCTCCATCGATCTGAAAAGCAAGGTTGAACTGGCTAATCCGGCCGCACAGAACCTGTTTAATCTTGATGAAGAGAAGATGCGCAACTTCAGCGCCGGTAATCTGATTAACGGCTTCAACTTCATGCGCTGGCTGGAGAGCGATCGGGTTGAAGCGCAGGCGCAGCATGTGGTCATTGAGGGCCGCGATTTTCTGATGGAGGCGCGTCCTATTTATCTGCCGGGCGAAGAGGGCCAGAATGACAGGCCGGTGGGGGCGATGGTGATGCTGAAGTCGACAGCCCGCATGGGTCGTCAGTTGCAGAATCTGGTGGTCACCGATGAATCGGAGTTTGACCATATCATTGCTGTCACGCCGAAGATGCGTCAGGTGGTGGATCAGGCGCGTAAACTGGCGATGCTTGATGCACCTTTACTGATTGTTGGCGACACCGGCACCGGGAAAGATATGCTGGCACGTGCCTGCCATCTGCGCAGTGCCCGCGGTAAGAATCCCTTTTTGGCGCTCAACTGTGCCTCACTTCCAGATGACGTCGCTGAAAGCGAGCTGTTTGGTCATGCCGCCGGAGCCTATCCGAATGCGCTGGAAGGTAAGAAGGGCTTTTTTGAGCAGGCTAACGGCGGCTCTGTGCTGCTGGATGAGATTGGTGAGATGTCGCCGAGAATGCAGACCAAGCTGCTGCGTTTTCTCAATGATGGCACCTTCCGCCGCGTCGGTGAAGAGCATGAAGTGCATGTCAATGTGCGGGTAATCTGCGCTACGCAGAAAAACCTGATTGAGCTGGTGCAGCGTGGAGAATTCCGCGAGGATCTCTTTTACCGACTCAATGTGCTGACGCTGCAACTGCCGCCTCTGCGCGATCGTCCGCAGGATATTCTGCCGCTGACCGAGATGTTTGTTGCCCGCTTTGCGGATGAGCAGGGGATGGCGCGTCCGCGACTCTCGCCGCAACTTAACGCTTTTCTGACCCGCTACGCCTGGCCTGGCAATGTGCGTCAGCTGAAAAATGCGCTTTATCGGGCGTTAACCCAACTGGAAGGTTACGAACTGCGTCCGCAGGATATCGTGTTGCCTGAACAGGCACTGGATGTGTCACTGGGCGATGAGGCACTGGAAGGGACGCTGGATCAGATCACCAGTCGTTTCGAACGGTCGATTCTGACGCGGCTCTATCTCTCCTATCCCAGCACCCGAAAACTGGCAAAACGGCTTGGTGTGTCGCATACGGCGATTGCGAATAAATTGCGGGAGTATGGTCTGGGGCAGAAGCGCACCGAAAGCGAATAAACGGCAAACAGAAGAGATGGGAAGCGGATAACCTGGTTATCCGCTTTTTTTATTATTTCAGCGCGGTCAGCGCAGCGTCATAATCAGGCTCAGTGGTGATTTCATCAACCAGCTGGCTGTAGATCACTTTATCGTTCTCATCCAGCACAATTACGGCACGTGCGGTCAGACCTTCCAGCGCACCATCGGCAATTTCCACGCCATAATCATATTTAAACTCTGAGCCGCGCAGGGTCGACAACGTCACCACGTTGTTCAGGTTTTCTGCGCCACAGAAGCGCGACTGGGCAAACGGCAGATCGGCAGAGATGCATAACACCACGGTGTTATTCAGTTCGCTTGCAGCCTGATTGAACTTGCGCACCGATGAAGCACAGACACCGGTATCTACGCTCGGGAAAATGTTCAGAATTTTGCGTTTTCCTGCATACTCAGAGAGCGCGACGTTGACCAGGTTTTTCGCTACCAGCGTGAAAGCTTTGGCTTTATCGCCAGCCTGAGGAAACTGACCAGCAACCGGTACGGCATTACCCTGAAAATGAACAGTCTGAGACATAGTGATTCCTTTTAATGATAAAAAAGATCTGACACAAAACGGCTAAAGATAGCCGTTGTTTATGACATAAATGTTAAGGGTTTACGAGTTCAATTGTGGAATTTAACGTGGCGGTCTGCCACTGCATCACACATTGTGGAGTGGAAATGAGAACGGTAAAAAGTTATCCCGAAGCCTGGCCGTTGCATACGCCGTTTGTCATTGCCCGTGGAACCCGGACTGAAGTCAAAGTGGTGGTGGTTGAAATTGAGGAAGACGGAGTAAAAGGCGTTGGCGAAGCGACGCCTTATGCGCGCTATGGTGAAAGCGAGGCGTCGGTACTGGCGCAGATCGCCGCGCTGCTGCCCGCGCTGCAACAGGGCATGACGCGCGAGGCGTTACAACAGGCGCTGCCCGCCGGGGCGGCGCGCAACGCCATTGACAGCGCACTGTGGGATCTCGCCTCACACCAGCAGCAGAGCAGCCTCTGGCAGCTTAGCGGCGTAACCGCACCTGAGGATGTGGTGACCGCGCAGACCGTCAGCATTGATACTCCCGAGGCGATGGCCAGCAGCGCGCTGGCGCTGTGGCAGCATGGGGCAACACTACTGAAGATTAAGCTGGATAATAATTTCATTACCGAACGGCTGATGGCGATTCGCGCCGCCGTGCCGGACGCGACCCTGATTGTGGATGCCAATGAATCCTGGCACGCTGAAGGTCTGGCGGCGCGCTGTCAGCTGCTGGCGGACATCAATGTGGCGATGCTGGAACAGCCCCTGCCAGCGGGTGAGGATGCGGCGCTGGAGAACTTTATCCATCCATTACCGATCTGCGCCGATGAGAGCTGTCACACCCGCGAAAGTCTGGCGGCACTGCGAGGTCGTTATGAGATGGTCAACATTAAGCTGGATAAAGCGGGCGGGCTGACCGAGGCGCTGGCGCTGGCCGATGCGGCTCTGCAGCAGGGTTTTGCGGTAATGCTCGGCTGCATGCTCTGCACCTCGCGGGCGATACGCGCCGCACTGCCGCTGGTGCCGCAGACCCGCTTTGCCGATCTCGACGGGCCAACCTGGCTGGCGGTGGATGCAGAACCGGCGATTAAAGTGCGCAACGGTCAGCTGATCATTGCTGCCAGCGCAGCAGATTAACCATCATCTCCAGGTAGGTTTCAGTGGCTTCATCCACTGAAATCACCGGCATTTCAGCGGTCACGCAGGGCAGGCTGAGATCTTTACACCAGCTGCCGAATGAGCCTGGTGTGTCATAACCAACGCTGCTGACCCGCGGAAGGCCGGTGTGGCTGGCCAGCCAACCACCAATCTCTGCCTGATGCGGGTCGTCAACACAGCCCAGCGGTTCATGCCATGAGACGATCCAGCGTGGTTTCAGCTGATGAATCAGCGCGCAGAGCGCCTGGGTTTCCGGTTCAGAAGCCGGATGAGCCCCGGTCGAGAGCGCCACATCACGCTCATCGGCAGCGCTGTTCCAGCGATACACCGTCTCGCCTGACTGCCAGTTCGCCGCCGGAAAGTTGCGGTTGAGATCGACGCCGTTAGCGTTCGCGCGCAGTCCGAGCTGACAGCCATCAGGATTGACCGCTAACACCACGTGGTGCCGACGCATTCCATCAGGCAGCGTCCGTAATGCGGCGGAGAGGGTGGCGATGGCCGCATTCTCATCACCGTGAGTGCCTGCCAGAATCAACCCGCTCTCGGGATCGCCCAGCGGCGCCGGAAACCAGAGCAGCGGCGCACCCAGCACTGAGCGGCCATACTGCTGATAGGGGACGTCCAGTTTGCCGCGCAGGGGACGTGGATGGAGTGGCGACATAGTTATTTCCTCAAAGGGTTTTACTAAAAGTAGCGGAAAAGCCGTGTGCGGAAAATAGCTATTTATCTGTCAGCCATTTGCGCTAAAGTGCCCTGCACAAGTTGCATCGGCAACAGACTGATGCAGCGCTTCTTTGGGGTAAAGGAGTGATAATGGTCAAGACCTTTCGCATGACGCTGGCAGCAATCAGCCTGAGCAGCATCATCACACCCGCCATCGCGGCGAATCCACCCGCTGGCGCACAGCTGGCTGAACAGCAGCAGATCGTTCGCCATATTAAAGATGAACCCGCTTCGCTCGATCCGCTTAAAGCGGTAGGACTGCCTGAAATTCAGGTGATACGCGATCTGTTTGAAGGGCTGACCAATCAGGATGCGCAGGGCAAAATCGTGCCGGGCGTGGCGCAGAGCTGGAGCAGCAGTGATAACAAAACCTGGGTCTTTACGCTGCGTAATAACGCGCGCTGGTCGAACGGTGATCCGGTCACGGCTCAGGATTTTGTCTACAGCTGGCAGCGCCTGGTCGATCCAAAAAACAGTTCAGCCTTTGCCTGGTTCGCGGGCTTAAGCGGTATTCAAAATGCGGCAGCGATTACCAAAGGCGAAATGACGCCCGACAAGCTGGGTGTGGTCGCCCAGAGTAAAAACCAGCTGAAGGTGACGCTGGATCGTCCGGTGCCTTGGTTCCCGGCGCTGGTGGCTAACGTGGCGCTTTTCCCGGTGCCGCAGAAAATTATTGCGCAACAGGGTGACAGCTGGACGTCACCCGGCAAACTGGTGGGCAACGGGGCCTATCAGCTCAGCGAACGCGTAGTGAACGAAAAAATCGTACTGACACGTAATCCTCACTACTGGGATGATGCCCATTCGGTGCTCACGAAAGTGACTTTTGTGCCGATTAATGAAGAGTCGAGCGCCACTAAACGTTATCGATCCAACGATATTGATATCACCGAATCCTTCCCGAAAAACATGTATGCGCTACTGAAGAAAACTCTGCCCGGAGAGGTCTACACACCTGACCAGTTAGGCACCTATTACTACGCGTTTAACACGCAGAAAGGGCCGACGGCCGATGTGCGGGTTCGCAAAGCGCTCTCCTGGTCTATCGACCGGAAAGTGATTGCTGAAAAAGTGCTGGGAACCGGTGAGAAACCGGCGTGGCACTTTACGCCAGATGTGACAGCAGGCTTTAAGCCACTGCCCACGTTCATGCAACAGCACGATCAGAACAGCCTGAATGCACAGGCCAAATCGCTGCTCGCTGCTGCCGGTTACGGTCCCGGCAAGCCGCTGAAACTCAAACTGCTCTACAACACCTCTGAGAGCCACCAGAAGATTGCGATTGCTGTGGCCTCAATGTGGAAAAAGAACCTCGGTGTGGATGTCACGCTGGAGAACCAGGAGTGGAAAACCTATATCGACAGCCGTAACAGCGGAAACTTCGATGTGATCCGCGCCTCGTGGGTCGGTGACTACAATGAACCCTCCACTTTCCTGAATCTGCTGACGTCGGGCAACAGCAGCAACATCGCGCGCTTTAACAACGCGGATTATGATGCGGTTATCGCCAAAGCCAGCCGGGAGACCAGCGATCAGGTACGTAACAGCGATTACAACCGTGCCGAGCAGATCCTGGCTGAGCAGGCCCCGATCGCCCCCATCTATCAGTACACCAATGGCCGCCTGATTAAACCCTGGGTCAAAGGCTATCCCATCACTAACCCTGAAGATGTCGCCTACAGTCGCGAACTGTGGATTGAAAAGCACTAAGTGCAGGTGGCCGGTCAACCGGCCACCCTCTGACATCTTTCTACACAGCCCGGAGATTGCAACTCAACACCGTCACGCTAGACTGTATCGTATTGATTTTAGTAGTGAGGCGACGGTGTGGACGTAATTGAAGGAAAAGCGTTACAGGTTTCAGATGCCATAATTTCCTGCCAGCTGGATGGCAAGGGCGGGATGATCCCGATTGCTGAAGATGAAGTCATCCAGTGTGAGCAGCCCTGCTGGCTCCATCTGAACTATACCCACCGTAAGAGCGCGGAATGGCTGCAGTCGACGACACAAATCCCTGATGCCGTGCGTGACGCCTTAGCGGGCGACAGTATGCGTCCACGCGTCAGCCGACTGGGCGACGGCTTTATGATCGTGCTGCGCAGCGTCAACCACAACAGCGATGCGCGTCGCGACCAGCTGGTGGTGATGCGGGTATTTATCAACGATAAGCTCATCGTCTCGACCCGGCGGCGTAAAGTTTCTGCCGTCGATGAAGTCCTCACGGATTTGCAGAATGGTAATGGCCCGATTGACTGCGGCAGCTGGCTGGTCGATATCTGTGATGCCCTGACCGATCACACCAGCGAGTTTATCGAAGATTTACATGACAAAATCATTGAGCTGGAAGATGCGCTGCTTGACCAGCGGATGCCGGCACGAGGCGAACTTGGCCTGCTGCGCAAACAGCTGATTGTGATGCGGCGGTATATGGCGCCGCAGCGTGATGTCTATGCGCGGCTGGCCAGTGAAAAACTGGCCTGGATGGATGACACCGAACGCCGCCGGATGCAGGAAATCGCCGATCGGCTGGGACGCGGGCTGGATGATCTGGATGCGGGGGTGGCGCGTACCGCGATTCTGGCTGATGAGGTTGCTTCTGCGATGGCGGAGTCGATGAACCGACGTACCTATACCATGTCACTGATGGCGATGATTTTTCTGCCAGCCACCTTCCTGACCGGCCTGTTTGGCGTCAACCTGGGCGGTATTCCGGGCGGCGAATGGCGATACGGTTTCTCTATCTTCTGTCTGCTGCTGGTGGCACTGGCCGTGGGGGTAGCGGGGTACCTGCGCAAGCGGCGCTGGCTCTAGCGTTATGCGTAGCGTATCGGTTATCTGCGCTGAAAATCCCGTAAAGGACGCAAAAGCTGATCGACATCAAGAACCCATTGTCGCTGCTGACGCAAACTCTCTCCCGCAGGTGAATGCAACGTCAAGCGATGGGCGTTGCGCTCCATATTGTCTTACTTCCTAATTTAGAATTAATGCATAGCACATTTAATTCGAAACATGCCGGCCCGTGTGCCGGCTTTTTTTTTGCCCGCCTGGCTGTAACGCCGTTCCTTACCTAAGCTTAAAGTCCATTCGCAACAAAAGGAGTACGGCATGAGCGCGATTCTTAACAGCGAGCCGATCCCCACGGATCCGATCCCGATTCCTGAGCCTATTCCTCAGCCACAACCCCAGCCTGATCCGCCGACAGATCCGGAATTTCCGCCGATAATGGATCCACCACCGCATCGCAACATATAAAAAAAGGGCGTGCTGCCAGCAGCACGCCCTTAACCTTTTCAGCACTTATT
Source organism: Pantoea sp. Fr-CA_6 (assembly GCF_024520895.1). Lineage (NCBI taxonomy): Bacteria > Pseudomonadati > Pseudomonadota > Gammaproteobacteria > Enterobacterales > Erwiniaceae > Pantoea > Pantoea sp. Fr-CA_6. The sequence continues at coordinate 101,044 of NZ_JALNPO010000001.1, forward strand.
TAATCTGAATCACATCCAGACGCGCGCTGGTATCCGGGGCATCCTCTTCATCAGCCCGCCAGCCAACAGGCTGCAGCGGCAGAGATTCCCGGTCAAAGGCGAGATCCCCGCCGTCAACCACCGCATCGCCATGCTTAATGCCTTTAAAATCGAACAGGTTGATATCCGCCATATGTGACGGCACCACATTCTGCATCGCGCTGAACATGGTTTCGATACGGCCAGGATAGCGCTTATCCCAGTCACGCAGCATATCGGCTACCACCTGACGCTGCAGGTTCGGCTGAGAACCGCAGAGGTTACACGGAATAATCGGGAACTGACGCGCTTCTGAGAAGCGGATGATATCTTTCTCGCGGCAGTAAGCCAGCGGACGGATCACAATCTGCTTGCCATCGTCGCTCATCAGCTTTGGCGGCATGCCTTTCATTTTTCCGCCGTAAAACATGTTCAGGAACAGCGTCTGCAGAATGTCATCGCGATGGTGGCCCAGCGCAATTTTAGTACAGCCCAGCTCAGTTGCGACGCGATAGAGAATGCCACGGCGCAGGCGCGAGCAGAGTGAGCAGGTGGTTTTGCCTTCCGGGATCTTATCTTTGACGATGGAGTAGGTATCTTCTTCGATAATCCGATACTCAACGCCCTGCGACTCAAGATATTCCGGCAGGATATGCTCAGGGAAGCCCGGCTGTTTCTGGTCGAGGTTAACGGCAATCAGGCTGAAGTTGACCGGCGCGCTTTTTTGCAGACTGCGCAAAATTTCCAGCATGGTGTAGCTGTCTTTGCCGCCCGACAGGCAGACCATGATGCGGTCGCCTTCTTCAATCATATTAAAATCTGCAATGGCTTCACCGACGTTACGACGCAGACGTTTTTGCAGTTTATTGAGGTTGTACTGTTCTTTCTTGTCAACCGTTTGATTATCTTGCATTTTTACCTATCTCAAAATCCAGAAAGCGTAGCTAAAGGGCAAATTGCCGTGCGCGTTCAGCCAGACACTTCACTGCGGTGTCACGAATATGCAGCGTATGGTACGGATTGTTGCCGCGAATGCCAGTACTGGAGTGAAGTAATCAGCGGATAGCCGCCCGGGAAATCCGGCAGCGACTACCCGTTAAGGGAGCAGCGACGTAAATCGATGCGGCGGTACTCAGTGAAAAATGAGGGCAGGCCTTACCAGGTCATTACCCAAAAATTGCGGGCTGATGTGTCACGGATAGCGTTCAACTATGCGATGTCAGCTGGCTGGCACCTCTTTCCACTGGCAATCGATTTCATCATTGTGCGCAGAACAGGATGGCAGTGATGCCTGGTAAGCATCAGCCCGCGCATTCTCTTTTTTTGCCGCACAACCCGCAGTCATAAAAATGATTGAGATAATTAACAGATATTTCATCAGAGCGACCAGTAAGCAAAAAAAAGAGCATGCACCGCTATTAATCAATCATGCATAAACGGAGTCCTGTTTATGCTTATCTGATTTGAAAATTTTATTTGAATTGTTGCTATAAATCTGCAGGGAGTTAAATATCCTGATGCACTGTTAATTTCATTAACGCCTGAATCTGAAAAACACTGCTGTTGAATATGCGTTGACACTGCCGGGTTATAATTGTGAATACGTAAGATGCACAGGCATCACTGTTTTTTTGTATCCCATTAAATCTGAATCGATTTTACTGGCACATATCGCCACGTCCAAAACTGTTGCTTTTCAAAGCAGACGGGCGAAATTAAAGCCATTAAAGTGAATGTGAAAGTTAAAAAGGGCGGCTTTAATTTTTACACTCATAACTGTTTTTCCTGAGAGACTTGCTGTGACTTCATCGTTCCGCACATCATGGTAATGCGGGCAGCGTAACAAATCGTTAAATTGCTGGCTATATATGTGAATAAGGACGGAGCAAACTTTAAATTCGATGAGACATCCGGTAAACACTCACGATATAAAAAATTATGGTGTCCGATTTATATTGACGATGATACTCTTTTTACTCTGCTATGTTGCAGTCATGTATTGCGGCGTTTTGTTGCTGGTAAACCGACACGGATTACTGCATTTCCTGCTGCACTGAATTTATTATTGCTAGCCACAGGCTTTAAAAATCCAGCGATAAGCATGATGTAAAAAATGTCTGAGCACTTCCAGCAAACTTTCAGCGCCTTCCCCCACCAGACACTGTCCGGTCTCAAGCGCATTATTTACGGAATTACGATGATCCAGGATCATCATGATGGCCATAGCGCCCGCAATCAGCGTAAAGATAAGCATGCTCTGTACCGGCCAGCTACTTTTACGTACAGAAGCGGACAGGGTTTCGTCACGATGGTCAGAGTTCTGGCGCATTTTTCACCGGATAAATGGTTACCTTAATAAACAATCACGGATTATGACATTAATTCCCGGCGGGCTCTATATCTCAGGTCAGGCTGCATGATTCTGATAATAGATGAATCTGATGGAGAGGGCAGAAGGCAGTGCGTACCGATAACTCCCTTCTGCAACGTCCTGGCGCTGAACGGCCTGTGTTCAGCAGGAATGATCTTTATGGAAAGGAATTTACATCATCTCCAGCGACTGAACTCCTTTGATCTCCATGACCTTATCATAGAGGTGAGCATCGTTTGATTTGCGGGACAGCGTCACCTGAACGCTGAGCTCACACAGACCACTCTCCTCATCCCGGTTAATCACCGTCACATTGCCGTAGCGAATGCCTTCCCGCTGCATGACCAGCAGCACCAGCGGCACACTTTTGGGCTTAAGAAAAACCAGCAGCGTATGATGTTTACCGATGAGAAAATGGCTCAGGCGGCGGAACACTTCCAGCACCACCAGCGCCAGCACCGTGCCATAAATGCCGATCTCATACATGCCGCTGCCAATCACCAGACCAATCGCCGCAGTCACCCATAATCCCGCCGCCGTGGTTAAGCCTTTCACCACCTGCTTCTGAATCATAATGGTGCCTGCGCCAAGGAAACCCATGCCGCTGACTACCTGGGCAGCAATACGGCTGGGATCCAGTGCCACATGGTCACTATTGAGCATATCGGCGAAGCCATATTTCGATACCAGCATAAACATCGCACTGCCGATACCGACCAGAATATGGGTACGCAGTCCCGCTTCTTTGGCCCGCATCTGGCGCTCCATGCCGATCAGGCCGCCAAGAATACCGGCCAGCGCTATGCGAATTAACATATCCATTAACATGGCTTTACTCCGAATTAATAAGGGCCGAAAAAGGGTGACAATTCAGCTATAACAGGTAAACAAGATAATTCTGCTTGCAAATGACGCCGGAGAATTTTGTAAAAAGCTGTTTCACCTCTCGACCCGTTGTGCTGCCTGACATATGCTGAGCCAGCCTTTTCCCCCACTTCCCGGAGTCCGACTGATGAAAGCAGCCACCTTTTTGCTGGCCGGTGCCGCATTATTACTCTCTGCCTGCAGCAGCAACAGTGATGATAACGAGCCACCGCAACAAGCCACCGCCGCCCACATCCAGCCACGGGTGGTGATGTCTTCCCTGGCAGAAAGCACCTGTTCGAATGCGGGCGGAACGCTGGCATTTTCGCATCAGCTGGATGGCTCAAGAGTGGGGATGTGTCAGTTAGTCAATGGACGTCGCTGTGATGAGCAGGCGTTAATTGGCGGGAATTGCGCGCGCTGATGGTCAGGCCGGATTGCTCCGGCCCGCACAGTCAGGCAGAGAGTCGGTTCGGGCAGTTTTCACCCCGGTCGAGCTGGCTGAGATTATTCAGTGTCGTTTCAGAAATGGCGGTCAGCGCTTCGGCGGTTAAAAACGCCTGATGGCCGGTGAACAACACGTTATGGCACGCCGACAGACGGCGGAACACATCGTCCTGAATCACATCATTCGACTTATCTTCAAAGAACAGATCACGTTCATTCTCATAAACATCCATGCCGAGCGCGCCGATTTTCTGCTGTTTCAGCGCGTCAATCGCCGCCTGTGAATCAATCAGACCACCCCGACTGGTGTTGATAACCATTACCCCATCGCGCATCTGTTTAAACGCATCGGCGTTGAGCAGATGATGATTCTCCGGCGTCAGCGGACAGTGCAGGGTAATGACGTGGGATTCAGCAAACAGCGTCTTCAGATCGACATATTCCGCGCCCAGTTCCAGCGCCTGCTCACTCGGGTAGGGATCATACGCCAGCAGCCGCATACCAAAACCTTTCAGAATCCGCATCGTCGCGATCCCGATTTTACCGGTACCGATAACACCCGCGGTTTTGTTATGCATGTTAAAACCGGTCAGGCCGTCGAGCGAAAAGTTTGCGTCACGGGTACGCTGATAAGCGCGATGAATACGGCGATTCAGGGTCATCATCAGGCCGATAGTATGTTCAGCGACCGCTTCCGGTGAGTAGGCCGGCACGCGCACCACTTCCAGACCCAGCTCTTTTGCAGCAGCCAGATCAACATTATTGAAACCGGCACAGCGCAGCGCGATATATTTCACACCCAGCCCGGCCAGCTCTTCCAGCACCGGGCGACTGCCGTCATCGTTTACAAAGATACAGACAGCATCGCATCCCACAGCGGTTTTGGCGGTGCTTTCAGAGAGTAAAAAGTCAAAAAACACCAGTTCAAAGCCGAACTGCTGATTGACCTGCTCAAGGTATTTCTGATCGTAATGTTTGGTGCTGTAAACCGCGATTTTCATCGTTGTGCTCCTGCAGAGGTGATAGAGCAAGGATAACGTTTTCTGACTGACTTTGCTGAAACAGCTGACTTGTGTCCGGCGCAGACCTTCACCTCTGGCAGATTACATGCCATCATCGTTGTCAGGATACTGTAAGGAAAAGGATTATGGCTTTTATGCCACGGATGTTCCGGCGACGGCTGGCCGCCATTCTGGCGCTGATTCTGCTGCTGCTCGGCCTGATCTTGACTGTTACGCAATGGCTGCCGCGGCTGGTCGGCATCTGGCTACCTGAAGATACCCGCATTGAGCTGTCGGGCGCACCGCGCTGGCGGGAAGGTGGCCTGTGGTTGCCACAACTTCGTTATCTCGCAGGGGATTGCTCCCTGGCAACGGTAAAGGGAGTGTCACTGGGCTGGCATCAGTCGCGCTGGAAACTGAATGCGTCAGAGCTGACGCTGGATAGCACCTGCCTGCAAAAATTACCGGCCAGTGATGGCAGCACGGCAGCCCCCAAAACGCTGGCCGAATGGCAGGCAATGCTGCCTGGCGCCGACGTTCATCTGGGCAAATTAATTGTTACGCCGTGGCAGACGTATGCGGGCGCGCTGGATCTGACGCTGGAAAAAGATCGTCAGCAACTCAGTTATCAGGGCGATAATCTGCAGCTGGCGGCAACGCTGACCGGTCAGCAGCTCGCTATCAGTCGCCTGACGCTCACCCATCCTGCACTTCCTGAACCCGTCACGCTGAGTGGTCATCTGGCGTTACCCATCTTTGCCACTGATCTGCCGGTGAACGGCGAGGTGACCGGACAGCTGGCGCTGGACGCACTGCCGCATCCCCTGAAGCTGACGCTTAACTGGCAGCAGCAGCAGGGCGAGCTACGCGTGGCAATGGCCGAAGTGACCAGGCCGCTTCTCAGACTGCCGTGGCAGATCAGCCGCGATCAGATTCGGATTGAAAAGGGCGAATACTTCTGGCCGCTGGAGGCTCAGCCGCTATCAGGGTTTGTTAACCTGACGCTGGATAACTGGCAGTCTGGCCTTGAAAGTAGCCAGATTAGCGGTCGCGTTAACCTGCTGACCCAGGGACGCGGCGGCAAGGGTAACGTGGTGCTCGGCGTCGGGCCCGGCAACCTCAGCCTGACCAACAGCAACCTGCCGTTTCAGCTAACCGGCGAAAGCAAGCTGGCCGACCTGCAGCTTTACGGCTCCATTCCGGGCGTGCTCAGCGGCTCGATCCTCGATCCTCAACTGGTGCTGCAACCTAAATCGCTGCTGCGCCTGCGGGGCCGGTTGCTGTCAACGCTGGAAGTGGACGAAGCGCGCTGGCCGCTGGCGGGCGTACGACTCTCCTCGCAGGGTATTGATGGCCGCCTGCAGGCCATTCTCAATGCGCACGATGCCAGTTTTGGCCGCTTCCGGTTGCATCTCGATGGCCGCGCCAATGATTTCTGGCCCGATAAGGGCGAATGGAACTGGCGCTACTGGGGAGGTGGCGAGATGCTGCCGCTGCAGGCGCGCTGGGATGTTAAAGGCACGGGCGGCTGGCACGACACCCTGATCCATCTGGATACCTTGTCCACCGGTTTTAATCAGCTGGCGTATGGCAGTGTCAACGTTGCAAAACCGCGTCTGACACTGACTAAACCGGTAAACTGGCAGCGTGATGCGGCGCATCCGGCGTTCAATGGGCATTTCCGCCTGCAGGCAGGAGAGACCCGCTTCAGCTATGGCGGACATCTGGCAGATTCCACGCTCGACTTTGAGGCTAAAGGTCGTGATCCCGGCTATTTTATCTGGCGAGGCAGTTTACAGGCGGGCAAGGTTGGCCCGCTGCGGGTTAACGGCCGCTGGGATGGCGAACGGCTGCGCGGCCAGGCCTGGTGGCCGGCACAGTCGCTGACGGTGTTTCAGCCGTTGCTCAGCCCCGACATGAAAATGCAGATCCAGGGCGGCCGTTTGCAGGCACAGGTCGCTTTTTCCGCCGCAAGTGAACAGGGTTTCCAGGCGGGAGGCCACTGGACGGTAAAACAGGGCAGCATCTGGACGCCTGACAGCCAGGTTAACGGTATCGACTTCTCGCTGCCGTTCAGATTCCATGAGCAGCAATGGCAATTTGGTCAGCATGGCCCGGTATCACTGCGCATTGCCGAGGTTAAGAACCAGTTTGCGATGCAGAATATTCGCGCTGACCTGCAGGGTAACTGGCCGTGGTCCGAACAGGCGCCGCTGACGTTGCAGGATGTCAGCCTTGATCTGCTGGGCGGACAAATTACGCTGCCCGCTTTGCGCATGCCGCAGCATGAGCCAGCCCGGGTGTCGCTGCGCAATATCAGCCTCAGCGAGCTGGTGACGGCGCTGAAACCTAAACAGTTTGCCATGTCGGGCAAGGTCAACGGTGAGCTGCCGCTGTGGCTCAATAATCCACACTGGCTGGTGGAGAAAGGGTGGATTGCCAACAGCGGTCCGCTGACCTTCCGGCTGGATAAAGATATGGCGGATGCGATTACCCGCAATAACGTGGCGACGGGCGCCGCGCTGGACTGGTTACGCTATATGGAAGTCTCCCGCAGCTGGGCCACGATCAATCTGGATAATCTTGGCGACCTCACCATGGAGGCGCAGGTGCAGGGCGTCAGCCAGTTCAGTAACCGTCGTCAGACGGTTAATCTCAACTATCATCATCAGGAAAACCTGTTTCAGCTCTGGCGCAGCCTGCGCTTTGGCGATAATTTGCAATCCTGGTTAGAGCAACATGCGAATTTGCCATCCAACAAGGACATTTCACCATGAGCCTGAGGGCATTACTGGTTCTGGCAGCCGGACTGCTGAGCATCGGCTGCGTGCCGCGCATTGAAGTCACGGCACCTAAAGATCCCATCACCATCAACATGAACGTGAAAATCGAACATGAGATCCACATCAAAGTCGATAAAGACGTGGAAGCGCTATTGAAAAACCAGAGCGGTCTGTTCTGAGGAGAGCAACGATGAAACGCATAAGCGCGGTGCTGTTCCTCGCCCTGACGATGGCGCAGCCTGCCTGGGCACTGACGCTGGATCAGGCGCGGCAATCGGGGCGGGCAGGTGAAACGCTCTCCGGCTATCTGGCGGCACGTGCGCAGGATAGTGAAACGCTGGCACTGGTGCAGCGTATTAATGCCGGACGTCAGCAGGAGTATCAGCGACTGGCAGAACAGAATAATCTCTCCACGGCCGATGTCGCCAGTATTGCCGGACAGAAGCTGGTGAGCCGTGCGGCAGCGGGGGAATATGTGCGCGGCATTAACGGTCAGTGGCTGAGAAAAGCGGCAGAGAGCAGTCAGTAACCGGCGAAAAAAAACCGGGCGCATGGCCCGGTCTTTTACAGCGTCATCCTGAGATGAGTGAGACTTATGCCGTCACGATCTGCTTGATAGCGTCTTTCGCTTCAGCGGTCGCTTTGCTGGCCACTTCCGGACCGTAAGCGATGCCTTCAGCAAACACGAACTCAACGTCAGTGATGCCGATGAAGCCCAGGAACAGCTTGACGTAAGGGGTCAGCAGGTCAGTTGGGGTATCTTTATGAATGCCGCCACGGCTCGAGATAACGACTGCCGTTTTGCCTTTAACCAGACCTTCCGGGCCTGCTTCGGTGTAGCGGAACGTCACGCCAGCACGGGCAATCAGGTCGAAATAGTTTTTCAGCTGCGTCGGGATGTTGAAGTTGTACATTGGCGCGGCAATCACCACTTCATCATGAGCCTGCAGTTCTGCAATCAGTTCATCAGACAGGTCCAGAGCCTCCTGCTGACGAGGTGACAGCGGGGTATCAGAGGGACGCATTGCACCCACTAACTCGCCATCCAGTACCGGGATCGGGTTAGCCGCCAGGTCACGTACGGTAACCTCTTTACCCTGGGCCTTTGCCTGTTCGATGTAGAAGTCAGCGAGCTGGCTTGATTGTGAATAGCCTGCAAGAATGCTTGATTTCAGAACTAAAACTTTGCTCATGGTGGTTTCCTGTCTGTTACGCGGAAGACTTTCCGCTCAATGGTTTACACTCTACGGTTATCGATGGCGCGGTGAAAGCGCAATATTTCGAGACCCATGTTCGAATTTATTGAATAAGCGTAACCGGGGCCAGCCGCCGGAACAGTTCAGAATGTGCTATGATGCGCGCAATTATTTTTTATTGAATCAGCTGGTTATCCCGGCTTGCAGGGCGCTGCTTCAGGCAGCGACACCGTCTGAGTAAGGTACGTCACTATTATGTCATCTCCCGATACTTCCCCACTGGCAGCGCTCTGGTCACGCCTCGACGGTGTAATGCTGCGCGATCGCCAGCGGTTACAGCGCCGTTTACAGGGTGCCAGAAAAGCTAAAAACCCCGAGGCACAGCAGGGCATTGCCAGCGAGCTTGAGCAGGACTTTATCGCTGCCGAGCAGCGCGTGGCCCAGCGCCGTGCGGCCACGCCAGCCATTACCTTCCCGGACAATCTGCCGGTCAGTCAGAAGCAGCAGGATATTGCTGAGGCGATTCGCGATCACCAGGTAGTGATTGTCGCCGGTGAAACCGGCTCGGGCAAAACCACGCAGCTGCCGAAAATCTGTCTGGCGCTGGGACGTGGTGTGACGGGTCTGATTGGTCATACGCAGCCGCGCCGTCTGGCCGCACGTACCGTGGCGAATCGCATTGCCGATGAACTCAGCACTTCGCTGGGCGGCTGCGTCGGCTATAAAGTACGGTTTAACGACCAGGTCAGTGACCTGACGCAGATTAAACTGATGACCGACGGGATTCTGCTGGCGGAGATCCAGCAGGATCGTCTGCTGATGCAATATGACACCATCATTATTGATGAAGCGCACGAACGCAGCCTGAATATCGATTTCCTGCTCGGTTATCTGCGTGAGCTGCTGCCGCGTCGCCCCGATCTGAAAGTGATTATCACTTCCGCCACCATCGATCCACAGCGTTTCTCGCGTCATTTCAATAATGCGCCGGTGATTGAAGTCTCAGGCCGGACCTATCCGGTTGAAGTGCGCTATCGGCCGGTGATCGAAGAGGCGGATGATGGCGATCGTGACCAGCTGCAGGCGATTTTTGATGCCGTAGATGAGCTGGGCCGGGAAAGTCGGGGCGATATCCTGATCTTCATGAGTGGTGAGCGTGAAATACGTGATACCGCCGACGCGCTGAACAAACGCGATCTGCCACACACCGAAGTGCTGCCGCTCTATGCACGGCTGTCGAACGCCGAACAGAACCGGGTGTTTCAGTCGCACAGTGGTCGTCGTATCGTGCTGGCGACCAACGTCGCGGAAACCTCGCTGACGGTGCCGGGGATTAAATATGTGATCGATCCCGGTACGGCGCGTATCAGTCGTTACAGTTTCCGTACCAAAGTGCAGCGCCTGCCGATTGAACCGATATCACAGGCGTCTGCCAACCAGCGTAAAGGGCGTTGCGGCCGCGTTTCAGACGGTATCTGTATCCGCCTTTACGCGGAAGATGACTTCCTGAGTCGTCCGGCCTTTACCGATCCTGAAATCCTGCGCACCAACCTGGCGTCAGTGATCCTGCAGATGACCTCGCTGGGCCTCGGCGATATCGCCGCCTTCCCGTTTGTGGAAGCGCCCGATAAGCGCAATATCCAGGATGGCGTCCGCCTGCTGGAAGAGCTGGGCGCGCTGACCCTGAACGAAGAGACCGGTCACTATAAGCTTACCGGTTCCGGGCGTCAGCTGGCGCAGCTGCCGGTGGATCCCCGCCTGGCGCGGATGGTGCTGGAAGCGCAGAAATTTGGCTGCGTGCGCGAAGTGATGATTATCACCGCTGGCCTGTCGATTCAGGACCCGCGTGAGCGTCCGGCAGATAAAAAGCAGGCGTCCGATGAGAAGCACCGGCGCTTTGCCGACAAAGACTCCGACTTCCTCGCCTATGTGAATCTCTGGAACTACCTGGCGGAGCAGCAGAAAGCGCTGTCCGGGAATGTTTTCCGCCGCCAGTGCAAAAGCGATTTCCTTAACTATCTGCGCGTACGGGAATGGCAGGATATCTACACCCAGTTGCGGCAGGTGGTGCGTGAACTGGGCATTCCGGTTAAGCGTGAACCGGCTGAGCTGCAGCCCGTCCACTGCGCGCTGTTAAGCGGTCTGCTGTCGCATATCGGGCAGAAAGACACCGATAAGCAGGAGTATACCGGCGCGCGCAATACCCGCTTCGCGATCTTCCCTGGCTCCGGGCTGTTTAAAAAGCCGCCGAAGTGGACCATGGTAGCGGAACTGGTCGAGACCAGCCGCCTGTGGGGCCGCACGGCGGGCCGTATTGAACCAGAGTGGATTGAGCCGCTGGCACAGCATCTGATCAAGCGCAGCTACAGTGAACCGCACTGGGAGAAATCGCAGGGCGCGGTGATGGCCAGCGAAAAAGTCACGCTCTATGGCCTGCCGATTGTCGCCGCCCGTAAAGTTAACTATGGCAGCATCGATCCCACCCTGAGCCGTGAACTGTTTATTCGTCACGCGCTGGTGGAGGGCGACTGGCAGACCCGACACGCCTTCTTCCGCGCAAACCAGAAGCTGCGCAGCGAAGTGGAAGATCTGGAACACAAATCCCGTCGCCGCGACATTCTGGTTGATGACGAAACGCTGTTTGCTTTTTATGACCAGCGCATTGGCAAAGAGGTGGTCTCAGCGAAGCATTTCGACAGCTGGTGGAAACAGGCCAGTCGCGAAAACGCAGAACTGCTGAATTTCGACAAGCAGATGCTGATCAAAGAGGGTGCGGATAAAGTCAGTCAGCTCGACTACCCCAACTTCTGGCATCAGGGCAACCTCAAACTGAAGCTGAGTTATCAGTTTGAGCCGGGCGCAGATGCGGATGGCGTGACGGTACATATTCCGCTGCCGCTGCTGAATCAGGTTGAAGATAGCGGTTTTGAGTGGCAGATCCCCGGTGTACGCCGTGAACTGATCATCGCACTGATTAAGTCACTGCCCAAGCCGCTGCGACGCAACCTGGTGCCTGCGCCCAACTACGCCGAAGCGTTCTTAGGAAGAGTGAAAGCGATGGAGATGCCGCTGCCTGATGCGCTGGCGCGGGAATTTCGCCGCATGACCGGCGTCACGCTGGAGCGGGAAAGCTGGCAGTGGGAACAGGTGCCCGATCATCTGAAAATGACGTTCCGGGTAGTCGACGAGCACAACCGTAAACTGCTGGAAGGCAAAGATCTCACTGCGCTTAAGGCACAGCTGAAAGACAAAGTGCAGGAAACGCTGTCGAAAGTGGCGGATGACGGGCTGGAGCAGAGCGGGCTGCATATCTGGAGTTTTGGCGATCTGCCACGCAGTTATGAACAGAAGCGCGGCAGCTACCAGGTTAAAGCCTGGCCTGCGCTGGTCGACGAGAAAGAGAGCGTCGCCATTCGTCTGTTTGACAGCGAGCAGGAGCAGCAAAAAATGATGTGGCGCGGTCAGCGTCGCCTGCTGCTGCTGAATGTGCCGTCACCGGTTAAATATCTGCACGAGAAGCTGCCGAACAAAGCCAAGCTCGGACTCTACTTTAACCCTTATGGCAAAGTGCTGGAGCTGATTGACGACTGCATCGCCTGTGGCATCGACAAGCTGATGGGGGAAGCGGGCGGTCCGGCCTGGGATCAAACCTCGTTTGAGCAGTTGCGTGACAAGGTGCGCGGCGAACTCAATGAAACCGTGGTGACCATCGCGAAGCAGGTCGAGCAGATCCTGACGGCAGTCTTCAACATTAATAAGCGTCTGAAGGGCCGGGTCGATATGACCATGGCGCTGGCGTTATCTGACATAAAAGCGCAGTTAAGTGGCCTGGTTTATCGCGGCTTTGTCACAGGCAACGGCTGGCAGCGACTGGCCGATACGCTGCGTTATCTGCATGGGATTGAGCGCCGACTGGAAAAACTGCCTGCCGATCCGCACAGCGATCGTGCGCGGATGTTAAAAGTGCAGGCAGTGGAACAGGCTTATCAGGCGTGGCGCAACAAGTTGCCGCCGCAGCGTCAGGATGATGAAGAGGTGCAGAGCATCCGCTGGATGATCGAAGAGCTGCGAATCAGCTATTTTGCTCAGCAACTGGGTACGCCTTATCCCATCTCAGATAAGCGTATTCTGCAGATGATGGAGCAGATAGCGGGTTAAACGCCGGGATGCGCGCCGTAACCGGCGCGCATCCGATGATGGGGAGTGAGAGTGCGGACTACTGCGCGAGGGATTCCAGCTTATCTTTAAACGAGGTGACCGAAATCGCGCGGTTATCAGCCAGATAGCGATCTTTCGCTGCCGGTGCTGAGCTTTGTACCGCGATTAACTGCCAGCCTTTATCGCTATTGAGCAGCAGTGGCGAACCACTGTCACCTGGCAGGGTGTCACACTGATGCGACAACACGGCGCGCTGCGCCCAGCCGGTGATCAGGCAATCGCTGTGGGAGTAAAGCGTGTCCAGATGATCAGCCGGATAGCCCGCCTGCGTCACTTTGCGTCCGGTCAGCTTCAGCGCCGCAGTGAGATCGCTGCGTGAGCCATCGAACAGCGGAATAGGCGTAATCGCTGAGGGCGGATTGCGTAAAATCACGATGCCGTAATCATAGGGGGCTGCACTGCTCGGCACGATCCAGCCTTCACCATCCGCTTTTAACTTTGACGCCAGCGAGGGTTCAACCCGCGCATCAATATCATGAAGCTCGTAGCGCCAGCCTTTATCGCTGGCCATAAATCGCAGCGCAACCGGCTTATCGAAATTACCCGGCGGGGCAAGCAGGCAGTGTCCGGCGGTCAGCGCCAGATGCGGAGAGATGAGTGTGGCAGTACAGAGGTTGCCGCTTTCGGTTTCCAGCTGACCAATGGCATCCCAGGGGGCAGCGGTAATATCGGTGATTGCCTGGCGATGATCCTTACCGAAAAACAGCATCTTAATTTCAGCAGGAGTAGGCGAGTCATCGTCATCATCGGCATGAACCGTGGTGGCAAAGCTGAAGAGTCCAACCATTAACAGGGTAGCCAGGCGCATAGAAATCTCAATGGCGAGAAAAAATTAACGTTATTGTTATTACGTAAGTACGGTAACTATAGTCGGTGAGCGTTGAAAAAGGGAGTTTTATTGGTTAATCAGTACGCTACAGCGGTTAAACAAAAAAGCTTGCTGCAACAATGCCACACAGGATCATCACCAGCAGAATAATTTCGAAGCGATAGCGACGCACCATATCATCCACTCCAGTAAAGAAACACCCGGCAGAACCGGGTGTTTTTAATCATCATCTCGTGGCCGTGCGCTGAAGGCGACCTTAGTTTTTAGCTGCTGGTTTCACAACTTTTTTGTGGTGAACTTTTTTAGCAGCCTGAGCTTTCTGTGCAGCTGGTTTAGCTACTTTTTTGTGGTGAACTTTTTTAGCAGCCTGGGCTTTCTGAGCGGCTGGCTGAGTGGCTTTTTTGTGGTGAACTTTTTTAGCGGCCTGGGCTTTCTGAGCAGCTGGTTTAGTGACTTTTTTGTGGTGAACTTTTTTAGCGGCCTGGGCTTTCTGTGCAGCAGGTTTTACCGCTTTTTTATGGTGAACTTTTTTAGCAGCCTGCGCTTTCTGCGCGGCATCTTTTTTCACAGCTTTTTTGTGGTGTTTCTTAGCAGCCTGCGCTTTCTGAGCCGCTTTATGGTGTTTCTTGTGCGCAGTTTTGTGAACGGTTTTAGCCGGTGCTGCAGCGGTAGTAGTGGTTGTTGCGGCTGGCGCAGCAGCTGGAGCAGCTGTGGTGTCAGCAGCGAAAGCAACAGAAGACATACCCATAGCAGCGGCGACAACCAGTGCAAATAATTTTTTCATTGCAAATCCCTCGAAGACTATTTTTTCATGTGTAGCCCACTGCGGGGCCGGTGAAGAGACTATAGGGATATCAATGAACGGTGTCCGTGGGTGTTTGGTATCGGCGTGTAACCGATTGTACAAAGGCGGGAAAGGGCGGTCAGCTGACCGCCCGAGAGCTTAGCTATTCAGGTAACGTTGTTCAAGGTGCTGGCGGAAGAAAGCCGGATTCAGCGCTTCGCCGGTGGCGTTGATCAGCAGCTGATCGGTAGAGAAACGGCTGCCGTGCTGCCAGATGTTCTGTTGCAGCCAGTCGAATACCGGCTGCAGCTCACCGTGCTGAATCAGCTCGCTGAGCTGAGGAATCGCAAGATGTACCGAGCGGAACAGCTGTGCGGCGTACATCGCGCCCAGCGTATAGGTCGGGAAGTAGCCAAAGGCGCCGTCGGTCCAGTGGATATCCTGCATACAGCCATCGCGGAAGTTACCCCGGGTATCCAGACCCAGCGACTGCATCATTTTCTCATCCCACAGCGCCGGGATATCCTCAACCTCAATCTCGCCTTCAATCAGCGCCTGCTCGATTTCATAACGCAGAATGACATGCGCCGGATAGCTGAGCTCATCGGCGTCAACCCGGATCAGGCCAGGCTTAACCTGCTGGGTCAGGCGTACAAAATTATCCGCCTGCAGGGCAGGCTGGTCGCCAAAGGTGGCGATCACCTGCGGCAGAATGCGCTGCAGGAATTCGCGGCTGCGACCAAGCTGCATCTCCATAAACAGGCTTTGTGATTCGTGGATAGCGGTGGAGCGCGCCAGCGCCACCGGCTGACCGCGCCACTGCTGCGGCAGATTTTGCTCATAGCGGGCGTGGCCGGTTTCGTGGATCACGCCCATCAGGGCGCTGAGAAACTCATTCTCGTTGTAACGGGTGGTAATACGCACATCTTCCGGCACGCCACCGCAGAAGGGATGCGCACTGATATCCAGCCGGCCATGGTTGAAGTCGAAACCCAGCGTTTCCATGATGCTCAGGCCGAGCTGACGCTGAGCAGGCAGGGCGAACGGCCCCTGCGGCGTGACAACAGTCTGTTGCGCCTGTTTTTCCACGACCTGCTGTAACAGATCGGGCAGCCAGGTTTTCAGTTCGCCAAAGGTTTCATCCAGCCGGGCGCGGGTCATCCCCGGTTCATAAAGATCCAGCAGCGCATCGTAACGCGAGCTGCCAGTGGCGTCGGCGCGGCGCTGGGCCTCTTCGCGGCTCAGACGCACCACCTCTTTGAGATTGGCGGCGAAGCCCTGCCAGTCGTTGGCGGGACGCTGAGTGCGCCATGCATGTTCACATACCGAACCGGCGATTGATTTGGCTTCTACAAAATCATCAGGCAGCAGGGTGGCCTGCTGGTAAGCGCGCTGCATCTCGTTGAGATTGGCCCGCTCAACATCGTTGAGTGACTGCTGCTCTGCGGCCCTGAGCCACTCACCAACCTGAGGGGCAGTGAGGATCTGGTGCTGCAACACGCTCATTTCGGCCAGCGCTTCACCACGCGCCTGACTGCCGCCCGGCGGCATGGTGGTTTGCATGTCACATCCGGCGATGGCCGTGACGTGACTGAAACGGGAAAGGCGCTGGAACGTCTTGGTAAGTTGTTGATACGCTGAGGTCACGTAAGACTCCTTGTGGTTTTTAACGCAGCGGAATTTCCCGCAAGGTTAGATCAACCGGCCAGCAAAAGCGAACGCTGGCGCCGCCCAGCGGACTGGATTCAATAGTCACATTGCCGCTCAGCGCCTGGGCAATAGAGTGCACAATCGCAAGTCCCAGTCCGCAGCCGCCTGTAGCGCGATCGCGGCTGGGGTCCAGCCGGACAAAGGGTTCGAAAACCCGCTCACGCTCTTCAGGCGGAATGCCGGGACCGTCATCTTCCACCTGCAGACATCCTATCGGACCGTCGAACCACAAACTGACGCGCAGCCGCTGTTGCGCATAACGCAGCGCATTGTTGACCAGGTTATCCAGTACCCGCTCCATCAGGCGGGTATCAGAAATGCCGATGTTTTCACGCTGCGGCAGCTCAAGGTCGAGCCGCACGTCGGGATTGATAGTGCGGAAATCGTCAAGCCGTTCGCGCAGCCAGTTGGCCAAATCCAGTGTTTTCAGATTGAGATCGACGCGCGGCCGATCAAGACGCGCATAGGTCAGCAGCTCCTCAATCAGGCTTTCGAGCTGGCCGATGTCGCGATTCAGCGCCACCCGTTCGCCATCCGTGAGGTTGTCGCTCATCTCCAGCCGGTAACGCAGGCGCACCAGCGGTGTGCGCAGCTCATGCGCAATACCGTCTATTAGCTGCTTCTTACTGGCGACCAGCGTATTGATGTTCTCAGCCATCTGGTTAAAGGCGATGCCGAGCCGGAACAGGCTGGAGGTGCTGTCGAAATGGGTGCGCACGTCCAGCTCGCCACGGCCAAAGCGCTGAGCCGCTTTTTCCAGTCGCTGCATCTCCTGCCAGTGGGGGCGCAGCCAGATAAACACCGGCAGCGCCAGCGACATCCCTATAAAGATCAGCAGGGCAATATCCAGCAGTCGCATCTGATGCAGATAGAAGAGATAGGGAATCGGCCCGACTGACAACACGTAGTGGCTACGCGGAATGTGCTGCAAAAAGGTGTATTGATCGTCGAGCGCCACGATCTCTCCGGCGCGCAACCGACGCATGTTGCCTTCATCAAGCTGATATTTATTCATCGGCTCGATGTGCAGGTCGAACGACAGGCCGAGATCGAGACTCTTGATGGTTTTATTCCAGTCACGCGGCGGGATCTCGCGCAGTTCGCTGCGGATCAGGTAGAGCGAACTGGCCATCAGGTCATTCATTGACTGGCGGCCCGCACGTTCAGCGGTGAACTTGTAGACCAGCCCCACCAGCAGCGCCATCACCAGAAAGCAGACAAACAGCAGCAGATAAAACTGAATAAAAAGCTTTCTCATAGTCCGCGGGTATCCCAGGCCTGGGGCGCAAACAGATAGCCTTTGTTACGAATGGTTTTAATGCGGAACGGCTCGGTGGCGCTGTCGTGCAGCTTTTTGCGCAACCGGGAGATGGCCACGTCGATGCTGCGGTCAAGGCCGTCATAGCTGACCCCGCGTAACGTTTTCAGCAGCGCATCACGGTTGAGCGTCTGGCCCGCATGGCTGGCGAGTACCCACAGCAGATCGAAATCCGCGGTGGAAAGGGCGATCTGCTCGTCAAACAGCGTGACCTGGCGGTTCAGCGCATCGATGGTCAGCGAGCCAAAACGCAGCATACGGTTGGCGGCGGGTGCGCTGGGCGCATCGTCCGGCTGTCCCTGCTGCGACTGACGCAGATGAAGGCGCAGGCGGGCCAGCAGTACCGCCGGCGGCGTGGTTTTCAGAATGTAATCCTGCGCACCCATCTCCAGGGCCAGAATATGGTTCATGTCGCTGTCCAGTGAGGTGAGCAGCACGATCGGCCCCTGCCAGTTGGCCCGCAGGTCACGGCAGATAGTCATGCCATCTTTGCCTGGCAACATGATATCCAGCATCACCAGATCGGGCTGCTGTTCGGCAATGACCGCTTCAGCACGGTCGCCGCGCATCTCGACAATCACCTCAATATCATGACGACCCAGATAGGCCGCAATCAGTGAGCCCACTTCGGGTTCATCTTCTACATAAACAATTTTGTTCATAGTTCACAAAGCAGAGACAGGGATGGACGGAAGCATATCTTTTCCTGGTCCTGAGCTCTACGTTACCGCACGAAATATCCGTGGCTTGCTGGTATATAACCGGCAAAATGTGCAATCATTAGCGCGGCCTTTTTGCGCCAGGTTTGGGATATTGATGATTATCATGAGGAGCGTTAGTGTGTCTGATAAAGAGCTGGCATCAGCCATATACCCCGACCGCATCTGCTTCAATTACAGTGACTTTCTCTCCGCTTCCTGCAAAAAGCGCTGGAGCTTCGTCGATGCTATTTATGGTGTGATGCCGATATTTGGCATGGTGACACGTAAATCGGCACACCGCTTACAGGGCAGTGACGACCCGTTAAAAGAATTAGCATTACAAATCATTTCTACTCAGGTCAGCGACGAAATTAATATCGCGCGCCTGATTACCCTTGCGGAACAACAGCAGATTAGTCGCTTCGATATTCAGCTTCCTTATCCGCTTTCGGCGGAGCAGCTGGACGCGATCCATCATGAATATTCCAGGCCGCTGAATCTGACACAGCAGGATGACCTGCTGTGTGTCTCAATACCTGTGCAGTCACACTGAGAACCTCTCCCATCAGGCTATCTGATTTCTCAGTCTGAACCTGGGCAGTGCTCACCATCCTCACGTACTGTCTGTACGCCTGGTTGCTCCGCGCTGGCCGGGTTCGCACTGCCTGCAGCCATTACGCCTGCCGGGCCAGGCGCTAAGTCGTCAGCTGCCACACGGCGGGCAGCGTCGCGGCAATCAGCAATCCCATTGCAATCCGCTCCAGCGAAGTCAGCGCAAACTCTGCGCGGCCACCGCGTCGTGCAAACAGAAACAGCAGCAGGCCCGGTGTATAGAGCACCACAGACATCATCAGGTGCAATGGCCCCGAGGCGTAAAGCAGCCAGATGCCATAGAGGCTGGCACCGATACCGGTCGCCATCGCCAGCGGTTTATGCTGTCCGCGGACCACTTTGATCAGATATAACCCCACCAGCAGATAGGGCACCAGAATCATCTCAGAGGCGATGGTCAGCAGGTTGTTGTAGTTCGCACCGGTCAGGGCAATCAGGATCAGGCAGAGCTGAATACTGCCGTTGGTCAGCCACAGTGAGGCGGCTGGCGCGTTATGGCGGTTTTGCCGGGCGATACTGCGTGGAAATGCACCCTGTTGCGCGGCAATCAGCGGCACTTCAGCGGCCATAATCGTCCAGCTCAGATAGGCACCGCACACAGAGATAACCAGACCCACCGCAATCACCGCATCGCCCCAGTTGCCCATCAGTCGTGTCATCAACCCCGCCATGGAAGGGTTACGCATCTCAGCCAGTTCAGCGCGCGGAACCACGCCAAGCGACAGCAGTGTCACCAGCAGATAGACCAGCAGCGCTGCCAGCACGGCGAATAATGTAGCCCGGCCCACATCCTTTTTCTGGCGCGCGCGTGCAGAGACCACCACCGCCCCCTCGACGCCGATAAAGACCCACAGGGTAATCAGCATGGTCTGCTTAACCTGCTCCCATAGCGGTTGTCCCAGCGTGACGCCGGAAAAGTCAAAGCGGAAGCGATCATAGTTGAACGCCATCACCGCCAGCACAATAAACAGCAGCAGCGGCACCAGCTTGCCGAGCGTCGCCATCAGATTAATGCTGGCAGCGGTCTGCACGCCGCGCAGCACCAGCCAGTGAACCAGCCACAGCAGCACGGATGCACCCAGCATCGCCTGCCAGGTGTTGCCATCGCCAAAGATAATCCGGTCCGGCGTATCGGTGAAGAAGCTCAGGGCAGAGAAGACAATCACCAGATAGGAGACGTTGGCGATCACGGCGCACAGCCAGTAGCCCCAGGCGGAGCAGAAGCCCATCAGCTCGCCGAAACCGGCACGGGCATAGGTAAAGATGCCGCCATCCAGCTCGGGTTTAAGGCGGGTCAGCAGCAGCATCGCCAGCGACAGAAAGATGATGCCGACGCCGGTAATCAGCCAGCCCAGCAGCAGCGCCGCCGGACCGGCCACTGCAGCCATATTTTGCGGCAGACTGAACACGCCTGCGCCCAGCATAGAGCTGAGCACCAGCGCCGTCAGCGCACCGAGACCTAATTTTTTCTCCAAAACAACCTTCCCGCTAGCATATATGGCTGGGTAAATCGGATTCTGTCGCTGGGTTATGTCACACCAAAGGCACAATACAGGGACAATATCCGGTAAAACAGGCGGAGGATTTTACGGAGTGTGGCAGGGGATGGCAATGCGTGACTATGCAAAACAGCGCAGGAATTATGCAAACAGCAGGGCGGCAGGCGCCGCCCTGAGGAGGATTACTTAAACAGGTCAGCCGTGACGGTCAGGTTACCGCCACTCTGGTTCTGCCACTGACGGGTAACGTGGTAGAACTTGGCACCTTTGTCCGCCGCACGCTTCGCCACTTCTTCTGAAATCTCAGTTGGCGTACCGAAGTGGCCGGTGAAGGTTACGGTATCGAACGGCTGCATCTGAGCAGCAGTAATGGCATTCACTTCCTGCACCGATTTGCCGTTTGGCAGATTAACGGTATAGCGCTTGCCGGTAGAGCTTTGCGTTTCGAAGAAACGGCCCACTTTGTTGCTTGGCGTTTCAGACGAGGCCACGCCTGGAATCTCTACGTTAGCCGCCGCAGCGCCTCCGGTTGCCAGTGCGGCTTTACCTGCTTCTGAATCGGCAGGAATCGCATTTGGTGTCTGCACCGCGCGCTCTTTAGCATCCGCTTTATAGACATAGGCGGTGACATACTGATTGCCGCCGCTGTTGGCATCGATCTGGCGAACGATAAAGAAGGAGGCTGCGCCTTTCTGTTTTGCGGCTTTCGAAATTGCGTCGTTTACATCCGGCTGGCTGGCAAAGAAGCCGCTGACCGAAACGGTATCGAAGGGTTCGAGTTTATACGCTTCTGCTTTTGGCAGTTCGTTTACGCCGTTGAAACGACGGTAAGTCGTTGACTCTGTGGCTGCCGGGGCATCGGCTTTATAGAGGTCAGCCGTAACGCGCCAGTTACCGCTGTTACCGTTGCTGTCGTTGATCGCCTGGATGTAATAAGAGGCCGCGCCCATCTGATCTGCACGCTTAGATACCGCATCGGCAGCGTCGCCAATTGCGTTGAAACGGCCGGTGATATTAATACGTTCGAATGGCTTCAACGCGGCCGCTTTTTCTGGCGTAAGTTCCTGCGCAGCGAATGCGTTGGCTGCCAGCAGGGACAACAGAGTGGTCGCCAGAATAGTGTTCTTCAGCTTCATAAAAATAATCCTTCGCCTTACGCAAAAATGAGTACGAAAACGTGCTGGACTCTTGATGTATAACAGAATAGCCGCTGATTATTGCATGTTATAAACAGACTGTCGCAGCGATTTTTTGTGTCAGATCGCGTTATTCAACCATGATTTTTTCATTTCTTTGTCATCAAACGCAGTTATGGCCAGTTTTAGTGACAGTTACCACTAAAAGCGGTAACTGTTAGCGATAAAATAGTTAATGTATTGTTAAATAAGGGTTTTTGTTGTTGATTAATTCGTCCTGGTACAATTATCTCTGGCAGATTATCTGCCTGTGAGACTATTTTGCAGTGGGATAACGCAGGTTTCTTAACAGAACACTGCATAATTGGGTGAATGTCATCACTCTGCGTGGTCGCTGTAGATCGCTCGTCACATTTTCAGTAGCTTATAAACACTTTGAAATACCTGCGTTTCGTCCAAAAGCGGCTGAAATCGCGTTTCAGTCGCGCTCTCGTGGTGCAGGTTCGGGCCATCATCCTTTAACCGATGAAAGGAAACACTATGTTAATTGGAATACCCAAGGAAAGGTTGCCAAACGAGTCGCGCGTGGCCGCCACGCCTAAGACCGTGGAACAACTCATCAAGCTGGGTTTCAGCGTCACCCTTGAGCATGACGCCGGTAAACGCGCCAGCTTCGATGATGAAAGCTATATCGCAGCCGGTGCCACACTCAGCGACAGAGAGCAGGTCTGGCAGTCCGATATCGTGCTGAAGGTGAATGCGCCGGATGACGAAGAGATTGCGCTGACGCGTGCGGGCAGCACGCTGGTCAGTTTTATCTGGCCCGCACAGAATCCCGAACTGCTGTCAAAACTGGCCGCACGTCAGGTCACGGTAATGGCAATGGATTCAGTGCCGCGTATCTCACGGGCGCAGTCGCTGGATGCCCTGAGCTCTATGGCGAACATTGCCGGTTATCGCGCCATTGTCGAAGCCGCCCATGAATTTGGTCGCTTCTTTACCGGTCAGATCACCGCAGCCGGTAAAGTGCCACCGGCAAAAGTGATGGTGATTGGGGCCGGTGTTGCCGGGCTGGCCGCGATTGGCGCAGCGGGCAGCCTGGGTGCGATTGTCCGGGCGTTTGATACCCGTCCCGAAGTCAAAGAGCAGGTGCAGAGTATGGGCGCCGAATTCCTTGAGCTCGACTTTGAAGAGGAAGCGGGTAGCGGCGACGGCTATGCCAAAGTCATGTCCGAGGCTTTCATCAAAGCTGAGATGGCGCTGTTTGCCAGTCAGGCCAGAGACGTGGACATCATTGTCACCACGGCGCTGATCCCAGGCAAACCGGCTCCAAAACTGATCACCGAAGAGATGGTCGCCAGCATGAAGCCGGGCAGCGTCATTGTTGATCTGGCGGCGCAGACCGGCGGCAACTGTGCGCTGACCGTCGCTGACCAGGTTACCGTCACGCCGAATGGCGTGAAAATCATCGGTTACACCGATCTGCCCAGCCGTCTGGCGACACAATCCTCCCAGCTCTACGGCACCAATCTGGTCAATCTGATCAAGCTGCTGTGTAAAGAGAAAAATGGCGAAATCCAGGTCGATTTCGAAGATGTGGTGGTGCGTGGCGTCACCGTGGTACGCGATGGCGAAGTGACCTGGCCAGCCCCGCCGATTCAGGTCTCCGCCGCACCACAGGCTGCCGCTGCCGCCGCGAAGCCGTCAGAAAAGATTGAGGCGAAGCCCGTTTCACCGTGGCGTAAATATCTGCTGATCGCCCTGGCTATCGTGCTGTTTGGCAGCCTGGCAAACGTGGCACCGGCCGACTTCCTCTCCCATTTTACCGTGTTCGCGCTCGCCTGCGTGGTGGGGTATTACGTGGTCTGGAACGTCAGTCATGCGCTGCATACACCGCTGATGTCCGTAACCAATGCCATTTCCGGCATCATTGTTATCGGTGCGGTCTTGCAGATGGGCCACGGTGGCTGGGTCACCTTTATCTCCTTTATTGCCGTGCTGATTGCCAGCATCAATATCTTTGGTGGCTTCACCGTCACCCAGCGCATGCTGAAAATGTTTCGTAAGGGGTAACACATGTCTGGCGGATTAGTCACTGCAGCCTATATTGTGGCTGCGATTCTGTTCATCTGTAGCCTTGCTGGTCTTTCGCGTCATGAGACCTCTAAGCGGGGTAATATTTTCGGTATCAGCGGTATGGCGATTGCGCTGATTGCCACCATATTTGGCCCGGACAGCGGTAATGTGGTCTGGATCCTGCTGGCGATGGTCATCGGCGGCGCTATCGGCATTCGTCTGGCGAAGAAAGTAGAAATGACGGAAATGCCAGAGCTGGTGGCGATTCTGCACAGCTTTGTTGGCCTGGCCGCAGTGCTGGTGGGCATCAACAGCTATATCGACCATGCGCCTGGCCTGCCAGCGGTGATGGAGAATATCCATCTCAGTGAAGTGTTTATCGGTATCTTTATCGGTGCCGTCACCTTCACCGGCTCGCTGGTAGCATTTGGCAAACTGTGCGGCAAAATCTCTTCACGGCCGTTAGCGTTACCGCATCGTCACAAGCTGAATCTGCTGGCGCTGGTGGTTTCGTTCCTGCTGCTGTTGTGGTTTGTTAACACCAGCAGCACGGCTGTGCAGGTGTTTGCACTCTTGCTGATGACGGTCATTGCGCTGGCGTTTGGCTGGCATCTGGTCGCGTCGATTGGCGGCGCGGATATGCCGGTCGTGGTGTCGATGCTTAACTCCTATTCAGGCTGGGCCGCCGCCGCCGCTGGTTTCATGTTGAGCAACGATCTGCTGATTGTGACCGGTGCGCTGGTGGGGTCATCCGGTGCGATCCTCTCCTACATCATGTGCAAAGCGATGAACCGTTCGTTTATCAGCGTGATCGCGGGCGGCTTTGGTACTGAAGCCAGCAGTGGCGATGAAAGTCAGGAAGCGGGCGAGCATCGTGAGATTACGGCTGAAGAGACCGCTGAGATGCTTAAGGCTTCCAGCTCGGTGATTATCACCCCAGGCTACGGCATGGCGGTAGCGCAGGCGCAGTATCCGGTCGCGGAAATGACTGCCCGACTGCGTGCGCTTGGCATCAAAGTGCGCTTCGGTATCCATCCGGTGGCGGGGCGTCTGCCGGGTCACATGAACGTGCTGCTGGCAGAGGCGAAAGTGCCTTATGACGTGGTGCTGGAAATGGATGAGATCAATGACGATTTCAGTGACACCGACACGGTGCTGGTCATTGGCGCTAACGACACGGTCAACCCGGCGGCGCAGGATGATCCCCGCAGTCCGATTGCGGGCATGCCGGTGCTGGAAGTGTGGAAGGCGCACAACGTGATAGTGTTCAAACGCTCAATGAACACCGGCTATGCCGGGGTGCAGAATCCGCTGTTCTTCAAAGAGAATAGCCAGATGCTGTTTGGCGATGCCAAAGCCAGCGTGGAAGCGATTCTTAAAGCGCTGTAATAAAAAAGGGCGGCTAATCAGCCGCCCTCTCTGTTTCTGAGGAGGATTAATCCTCCTCATCCTCTTCATCATCCAGGTCAATCGGCGATTTGAAATCGTCCGGCTTAAGCGCCAGCAGATCGCAACGCAGATGATCAATCACCTGTTCCGCCGTATTACCGAGGAATGCCGCCGACAGGCCGGTGCGTCCAATCGTTCCCAGCACCACCACACCGGCTCCCAGATGTGCCGCCAGATCGGGGATGACCTCTTCCGGCAGGCCCTTAGCCACATGGGTGAACTCTTCACCAATCGAGAACTTCTGCCGTAGCGCTTTCATTGCCACCAGATGCTGACCACGGATCGCGTCGTTGTAGACGCTGGGATCAAAATCGGGCAGTTCGATAGCAATATTGATAGGGGTAATCGGGTAGGCGCCGACCAGATGCACTTCGGTCTGATTCACCTTTTCCGCCAGGATCACCGTTTCACGAATAAGCTTCTGATTCAGGCCATCGTGATGCGGCTCTTCGCTGGCAAGATTGACCGCGACAATCGCTTTACCGCCTTCCGGCCACGGCTGATCTTTGACCATCCACACCGGACACGGGCATTTACGCAGCAGGTGCCAGTCGGTTGGAGTGAAAATCACTGACTCAAGGCGATCGTGCTGATGCGCCATCTTCAGCACCAGGTCATGCTGATGGGCGAGCACTTCCTGAATAATGGCTTCGTAGGGACGGTTGTGCCAGATCACTTTGATGTCAATTTCGACACCGGCATCAAGATAAGCGCGGGCCTGCTCGCGGATCCATTCGGTACGCTGGCTGATCACGCCCTGGCGCATCGACGCGCGCTCGTCCGGCGAAAGCAGGGTGGTCATCTCATATGAGAAGTCATAGATAGGCAGGAAGGCTTTAATTCTTCCGCCAAGACGTTGATTCAGATAGACCGCACGTCGCAGCGCGGGCTGATCGTCTTGCTGGGCATCAATGGCGACCAGAACATTTTGGTACTGGGACATGAGGCGTTCTCCTTAAACCAGAGCGACTGGAATAAAGATAGCCTATGTTGCACAGCGGAAGAAGTGAAAAAGTTACTGCCGGATCAACAAAATAAGATTTATTGATCCGGCTGAGGATCAGGCGGCCTGGTGGCTCTGACCGGCGAGCTCTTCCAGCAGGGCATGGTTTTCAATCGTGATGTACTTGCCTTTCACCGCCAGCATACCGGACTTCTGAAAACGCCCCAGCAGGCGGCTGATGGTTTCAACCGTCAGGCCCAGGTAATTACCGATATCGCCACGCGTCATAGTGAGGCGGAATTCGCGCTGTGAAAAGCCGCGCTGGCCAAAACGACGGGAAAGGTTCCAGATAAACGCCGCCAGGCGCTCTTCAGCATTTTTCTTCGACAGCAGCAGGATCATGTCCTGATCGCCTTTGATTTCACCGCTCATCAGACGCATCATCTGCTGACGCAGGGCCGGCATTTTGCCGGACAAATCATCAAGCGTTTCAAAAGGGATCTCACACACCATGGCCGTTTCCAGCGCCTGCGCAAAGCTGGGATGGCTGGAGCCCATAATCGCGTCAAAGCCGACTAAATCGCCCGCCAGATGGAAACCGGTGATCTGCTCATCACCCTGTTCAGTAATGGTGTAGCTTTTAATGGTGCCGGAGCGAATCGCATACAGAGACTTGAGTTCATCGCCTGCTTTGAAAAGCGTTTGCCCTTTCTGAATGGGTTTTTTACGCTCAATGATATTGTCGAGCTGATCCAGCTCATGTTCATTTAGCGTAAAGGGGATGCAGAGCTGACTGATGCTGCAATCCTGGCAGTGAATGGCACAACCGCCCGACTGAATACGACGAATGCTGCGTTTTTCAGGGATCATAATGGTTTGCTCGACGATTATTGACTGGGGTCAATTTTAACATTTTTTGTGCTGAAGGGAACTCATCCGAGCAGTTTTACACTTACAAATATTATGGACTAAGCACACAACGACAAACGCTGATGTGACGGGCTTCTCAGAATCCCGACAGTGCCGACTGTCAAGAAAACTTTCCGCTTATGTGATCTGTCACACGCTTCTGCACTGGCAGTGACTTTCGAAAAAGTGGGGTGGGCCGGTGATTCCAGCTTTTGCTACGCTAACGGGTAAAGCGTGATTTGCACATTCCATCAATTTTAACCAGGTGTGAGAAAACCATGAACCTTGATGATAATGATCTCTTTCGGGATGCCATGGGCGATGTCACGCCGTTAAAAGACACCACCACAACCTTGTGGCTCAAAGCACCCTCAACGAAGGCGCCACGAAAACCGCCAGGTGAATCTGAGCTGGAGAATTTCCTGACCCGGAGCGATCTGGAGATCGTTCCACTCAATACCCCGCTGGAATATAGAGCCGACGGCATTCAGCAGGGGATTCTGGATAAACTGCGCAGAGGAGAGTATCAGCTGGATGCCAGCCTCAATCTGTTGCGGCAACCGGTCGAAACCTGTCGTCAGGCGCTCTTTAACTTTATGATGCAGGCGCACAAACAGGGATTGCGCAATCTGCTGATCATCCACGGTAAAGGTCGTGATGATGAATCGCATGCCAACATTGTGCGCAGCTATCTGGCGCGCTGGCTAAAGCAGTTTGATGACGTACAGACCTTTTGCGTGGCCCAGACCCGGCATGGCGGGGCCGGGGCGCTTTATGTCGGATTGCGCAAAACCGATAAAGCCCGGCTTGAAAACCGCGAGCGGCATGCGAAACGCAGCCGCTAACTGTGAAACTTACGGATGGTGGACATCAGCACTTCAGCACTCAGGCTCAGCTCTGCGCCGGTGCGGGTAATGATGCCCACCGGTTCGCCCGGCCCGGAAGAGGCGATCGGCAGCGCACAAACCGCGTTGTGGCTCAGATCCTCTTTAATCGCCCCGGAAGGGACGAACCAGATGTAGTCGTAGCGAAGAGCCAGCTGGCGTGCCAGTGAAGTCGAAGAGGTCTCAATGCAGTGAGGCGGAAGGGTGCAGCCCTGTTCATCCAGCATCTGCTGGGCAATCCGGCGCGGAGCTGTGCCCTCGGGCGATATCACCACCGGCCACTGCATCGCACGCGAAAGCGTGACGTTGTCACTTAAAAGCGGGTGTTCCGGCCTGACCACCAGTTTGAGCGATTCCAGAAATAGCAATTCATAGGTCAGCCCGGTCATCATGGCGCTGTCCGCCATCCGGCCAATGCCGATGTCGAACTCACTGCCGCGCAAGCCCGCCAGCAGCACATTATTGTGAAGTGTCGCCACCTGAATGGTGGTGTTGGGCTGCAATTGATGAAAACGATCCAGGATGCGTGGCAGCATCCCCATCGCAGCAGTGGTCAATGCCCCCAGCCGGATAATCACCGGCGCATCGCCCGGCTGCTCATTAAAACTCTGTCCGGCATGGTTCAGCGCGTCGAGCACCCGCACAGCATGGGTCAGAAACTGCTCTCCCATGGTGGTCAGCTGCGCGCCCAGCCGGCCACGTTCAAACAGACGAACGCCAGTCAGCTCCTCCAGCTCATTCAGGGTCTTGGAGAGGGCAGGCTGGCTGAGGCTAAGCGTCTCTGCCGCCCGGCCCAGTGTGCCTTGCTGCGCAACCGCAACAAAGGTATGTAGATGGCGCAAGCGAATGCGCTGATTGAAAAGGATATTTTTTTCCATATCCTAAACTTAATGAGAATGACCGGCTTCAGGCAACTGTTTAAAATGAATTCTGTTAACTTTGCTGCAAATTTATTTTAACAAACGATTTGAAATGACCGCGCTACCCTTTAACTCTCTGATTAAAAAGCGCTCAGCCGGGTATGCCTCTGAAAAACGCCATCCTCTGACTACGGTATATCAATAACTTAACGGCTTAAAGTTGAATAATTCTCAATATCATATAAAAATCTGACCGCTTAAGGTTAACGATCGGCTATCATTAGCGCCGTTTTTTTTACTTAAACTGATGTCAGATTTCGTTACTCCAGAGGAGTGTTCATTGACCAGCGTCGAGGCGGTAGATGTCCGCCAGCTTATCAACCAGCAGGGGCTGAGCCACTGGCAAAAGCGGCTCATTGCGCTCTGTTTTATCGTGGTGGCACTCGATGGCATGGACATTGCGATCATGGGATTTATTGCGCCGACACTGAAAGCCGCGTGGGGGGTGAGTAATCATCAGCTCGGGGTCGTCATCAGCGCAGCGTTAATCGGGCTGGCGCTGGGTGCCATGGTGGCAGGGCCGCTGGCTGACCGCTATGGCCGTCGCATGATGATTATCCTCAGCGTCTTCTTTTTCGGTCTCTGGACGCTGGCAACGGCGCTGTCACAAAACATTGAGCAGATGATGCTGTTCCGTTTCCTGACCGGGCTGGGACTGGGTGCGGCGATGCCCAACGTCGGCACGCTGGTGGCGGAATATGCACCTGAGCGGCGGCGGGCTTTTATCATCACGGTGGTGTTCTGCGGCTTTACCTTTGGTGCCGCCAGCGGGGGATTTGCTGCCTCCTGGCTGCTACCGCGCTATGACTGGCACTCCGTGCTGCTGCTGGGCGGTATTCTGCCGCTGCTGGTGTTGCCATTACTGATCCGCGGCCTGCCGGAGTCGGTGCGATTTCTTATCAGCCGTGGCGCACCGGCTGCCCGCATTCACGCCATCCTCGACCGGATGATGCCGGGCAAAACCGCGCCCGACTGTGCGTTTCACGCGCCTGAGGCCACCGTGCCGGTGAGCGGCGCGATAGGCACCGTACTTTCACGCCGCTATCTGTTTGGCAGCACTATGCTGTGGGGCGGCTATTTTATGGGGCTGTTCATGGTTTACCTGATTGGCAGCTGGCTACCGTCGCTGGTCAACACCCTGGGCATGTCAGTGACCGAAGCGGCGATTATCACCGCGATGTATCAGGCGGGCGGGACGCTGGGCTCCCTGTTTGCGGGCTGGATGATGGATCGCTTCAACGCTAACCTGGCCCTGGCGGCGATCTACGGCTGCGGCGGGCTGTTTATTGTGGCACTGGGCTTTTCACCCGCGGAAGTGGGTATGATGAGTGCGATCGCCTTTTGCAGTGGCTTCTGTTTCAACGGGGCCAATACCGGTATGAATGCCTTATCCGCCAGCTATTATCCTACCCACGCCCGCGCTACCGGTTCCAGCTGGATGCATGGAGTGGGCCGCATCGGCGCGATTTTAAGCGCCTTCGTTGGCGCAGAGATGATGTCTCTTGGATGGTCTTTCAGCGTAATCTTTCTGCTGCTGGCAATACCGGCTGTGATCACTACCCTGATGCTGCTGTTAAAAAACCGCTACGGCTTTAAGCCGATCACAGATTCGTGATTTTTTCCGCTGAGGCCAGCGTGTTGCATTACATTAGCAGCAACGCTAACGGTGTCAGGTGGATAAGATGGACAACTTTCTCAGTGCGGATCTCATCCGCACCCGTTTCTCTCAGGCGATGTCAGCTATGTATCAGCAGGAAGTGCCGCAATATGGCACGCTGATGCAACTGGTGGCGACCGTCAACGACCGCGCGCTGGAAGCGGATATCGCGCTGAAAGATCGTCTCACCGCAGCCGATGAGATCGACCGACTCAACCTGGAACGTCACGGTGCGATCCGTGTGGGCACGGCAGACGAATTAGCCACACTGCGGCAGCTGTTTGCGGTGATGGGAATGCACCCGGTTGGCTATTACGATCTCTCTCAGGCTGGTGTGCCGGTTCACTCCACGGCGTTCCGGCCGATCACCGATGCGGCGTTGCGCCGCAATCCCTTTCGGGTCTTTACCTCGCTGTTACGCCCTGAACTGATCGACGACCACGCGCTGCGTGAAAAAGCGGCGGAGATTCTTGCCGCGCGCGACATTTTCACCCCCCGTTGCCGGGCGCTTTTGGAACTGCATCAGCAGCAGGGCGGATTAACTGACGAGCAGGCCACTGAGTTTGTTACCGAAGCACTGGAAACCTTCCGCTGGCATGCCCATAGCAGCGTGGACAGTCAGACCTATCAGGCGCTGAACCAGCAGCATCGGCTGATCGCTGACGTGGTCTGCTTTCCCGGCTGCCACATCAACCATCTCACGCCGCGCACGCTCGATATTGACCGCGTACAGCAACTGATGCCGTCGCGCGGTATCGATCCGAAAACCCTGATCGAGGGACCACCGCGTCGTCAGGTGCCGATCCTGTTACGTCAGACCAGCTTCAAAGCGCTGGAAGAGCCGATCATCTTTCAGGATGGGCATCAGGGAACCCATACTGCACGCTTCGGTGAAATTGAGCAGCGCGGCGTGGCGCTGACGCCCCAGGGCCGTGCGCTCTACGATCGACTGCTCAGCGAGGCGGGCAGCGGTCAGGATAATCAGCAGCATCAGCAACATCTGGCGGCGATTTTCCGTGACTTCCCCGACGACGAAACCACGCTGCGCCAGCAGGAGCTGGCCTGGTTCCATTATCGCCTGAGTGAAAAGGGCATCGCGACGCCCCCGGCTCAGGGTGAATCGCTGGAGACTCTCATCGAAGAAGGTCGTGTGCTGGCAGACCCTATCATCTATGAAGATTTTCTGCCCGTCAGCGCGGCGGGCATTTTTCAGTCCAACCTCGGCGATCGGACGCAGGTTCGTTCGGCGGGACAGGCGAGCCGCCAGGCATTTGAAGCCGCGCTGGGCGCTGTCGTGCTGGATGAGATGGCGCTATACGAAGAGCGGCAGCAGCGCTCGCTGGCGCAGTGCGGCTTACGGCCAGACTAACGCCTCTGCGGGCAACAGGCGCGTTGCCCGCAACGCTTTCTCCGCACCCGCCCTGCTAAGGCCAGTGGACCTGAAGTGGGGCAACGCGGGTAATATGCTGACAGGACTGGGGAAAAACAACGCTTTACCGCTCAGCGCAGGTTTACCCGCGTGAGTATCTTAATCTATTAGCAGACTGACTGATTAACAGCAGCACAACCGCACGTGATAACAGAGCAATGACGCGCCACTCCGGCGCTGGCAGCGTCATTGACCAATTGCGAAAAGATTAACAACGTTGAATCATAACCGTAACTGACTCTCTGAACCTGTTGATGAGCATGTTCACGCCTGCCCCTCACGCTTCGGCATATTCTGCAAATCCCTTCCGTACCTGGACAATGCTGGCGGGCCTGCAAATAATGGAGGGACGTTTGAACAGGGAAACAGGAATGAAAAACGAAACAGGTCTGAGGATCATGACTGCTGAGGGGGAGTTGCGTGGATGCATGGACGATGACCTTTTCGTATTCAAAGGCATACCTTATGCGGCGGCACCGCTTGGCGCACTGCGCTGGCGTCCGCCACAGCCGGTTACGCCCTGGCAGCAGGTGCGCGACGCCACCGCGTTTGGGGCTTCCGGCTGGCAAAATCGCACTTACTGCCAGGCCGTGGGCGGTGGCGATCCGGGTGAGTTCAGCGAAGACTGCCTCTACCTTAATGTCTGGACGCCCGATGTCGCGCCCGTGAAACCCCTGCCGGTGATGGTATGGCTGCACGGTGGTGGCTACACCATTGGTGCTGGCGGGCTGGCACCTTACAACGGCAAGCCGATGGCTTCACGCGGCGCGGTGGTGGTGACGCTCAACTACCGGCTAGGCCATCTCGGTTTCTTCTCTCATCCGGCCCTGGATGCTGAATACCCTGTTGCCAGCACGGTCAACAATTTTGGCCTGCTGGATCAGATTGCGGCACTGCAGTGGGTGCAGCGCAACATTCCTGCCTTTGGCGGCGACCGCCGCAATGTGACACTTTTCGGTGAATCCTCAGGCGCACGCAGCGTGCTGTCACTCTGCTGTTCGCCACTGGCCGAAGGGCTGTTTCATAAAGGGATTGTGCAGAGCGCCTACAGCCTGCCTGATACGCCGCTGAAAAAAGCGCGTCAGCAGGGTATGGCGGTGGCCCGCCATTTCGGTCTGCCGCCCGATGCCAGCGCTGATGACCTGCGCGCACTGCCTGCCGATGCCTTCTGGTCGCTGGAAGGGCCGCTGGCGATTCCGCCGGTGCCGATTGCGGGTGATGCTGTTCTGCCTGAGCCGATGCTGAAAACCTTTATGGCTGCAAAACAGCACCGTCTGCCGCTGATGGCGGGCAGCAACAGCGATGAAGCCAGCGTGCTGGAATATTTTGGCGTGGATGCCACCGCGGTGTTGCATCAGTTACGCGATAAAAATCGTCTCACTTACCGGACGCTTAAATGGATGTATGACATTCATGACGATCAGCGGCTGGGACGTGCCGTGGCGCGCGATATGGCATTCAGCCTGGTGCCGTGGCTGGTGATGCGGGCGCAGCACAATGCCGGAATGCCAGGCTGGCGCTACTGGTTTGATTATGTCTCTGAACATGCCCGTGACCTCTATCCGCACGGCACCTGGCACGGCAACGAAGTGCCTTATGTGCTGAACACGCTGAGTCAGATGCCGGATCCCAACGAAGAACGACCCTTCAGTGAGGCCGATCGGGCATTTGCGGCACGGGTCAGCGAGTACTGGTTTACCTTTGCCCGTGATGCTACGGAATACAAGCATCAGCTGGAGGGGGAAGTCGTGTGGCCAGCCTGGCACCCAGGCTCTGACGTGACAATGTCACTCGGTGATGATCGGAAGAGCGGGCTGGTTCTGAAGCGGAACTTTATGCGCGCCCGTATGCGGCTTTTCCGGCTATTAATGACTCGTATGGTCAGGCTTTAAACGGCAGCTCATGGTTAGCCTGCTAACCATCAAATTGCGCGAATGGAATTAATCTGCTTTTTAAAGGTTAACCTGCTGAATAAAAAGGCTATAAAGTGAAATTTGCCTTAGGGACGCTGTAAAATATTAGGTAACAAAACAGTTACATCTTCACAATCGCATGCCGATAAACCTCCTATGCCCGACGCTTGCGGGTCAACGTGTATAGGATTTTGGTATGGGAATGCTCAAAAATTTTACCATTCGCGCAGTGATGCTCTCTATTCTGGGACTGTTTTGTTTACTGTGGAGCGGCGTCGGGCTGTATAGCATTCACTCTCTTGGCGCGCTCAGCGAAGGGAATGATGTGGACCGTCATCTGGTTGAGCAAATGACGGTGCTGAGCAAAGGCAACGATCAATATTTTCGTGTCATCACGCGCTTATCCCGCGTGATGGAAAGCAAAGCCGCAGGTCAGACCCTGAACGATGAGGCTTATGCTCCGGTGCAGCAGGCGCTGGACAGCATGACCCAGCAACTGGCGCGCTTTAAACAACTGGCACCCGGCCCGATGAACCCGGATGTCGTGGATGGGGTGATTCAGAGCTGGCAAAAGCTGCTGGATGCGGGCGTTACGCCACAATTGCAGCTGGCCCGTCAGGCCTCGCCTGATGCTTATCGTCAGCAGGCAAATAACGTCACGCCCCCACTCAGTCGTGCCTTTGGCATCAGCGCAGAGAAATTCAGCCAGGGCGCAGCTGAAAAGCTGGATGCAACCCGGGTTGAAGTGGATCACCTCACCGCGATGACCAAAACGATTATTACCATCACGGTAATTATCGGCCTGTTTATTCTGCTGTTTACCGACCGCTATCTGGTGGCGATGCTGGTCCGTCCGCTGGAAAGTATCCGTACCCACTTCGCGGTCATTGCCACGGGCGATCTGAGTCAGCCGGTATCCGATTTCGGACGCAACTGCGTCGGTAAACTGGTGCCGCTGCTGAGCGCCATGCAGGATAGCCTGCGTGAAGCGGTCAGCGCCATTCGCAGCGGCACTGAGAATATCTCGCGCGGTGCCGCAGAGATTTCTGCCGGTAACAACGACCTCTCTTCACGTACCGAAGAGCAGGCCGCTGCGCTCGAACAGACTGCGGCCAGCATGGAGCAGTTGACGGCCACGGTAAAATTCAACGCCGATAATGCCCGCCAGGCCAGCCTGCTGGCAGAAACCGCCACCACCACGGCACAACGTGGCGGTCAGCTGGTCAGTGAAGTCGTCAGCACTATGGATGGCATCTCAGGCAGCTCGAAGAAAATCGCTGAAATCACTAACGTGATCAACGGCATCGCTTTCCAGACCAATATTCTGGCGCTGAACGCCGCCGTCGAAGCGGCACGTGCTGGCGAACAGGGGCGGGGTTTTGCGGTCGTTGCCTCTGAAGTGCGTAACCTTGCACAGCGCAGCGCCAATGCCGCGAAAGAGATTGCGACGCTGATTGAAGATTCGGTTCAGCGTGTAGGTAAAGGCGCCGAGCTGGTCAGCACCACCGGCGGCACCATGAACAATATTCTGAAATCGGTG
Source organism: Pantoea sp. Fr-CA_6 (assembly GCF_024520895.1). Lineage (NCBI taxonomy): Bacteria > Pseudomonadati > Pseudomonadota > Gammaproteobacteria > Enterobacterales > Erwiniaceae > Pantoea > Pantoea sp. Fr-CA_6. Next base: position 136,251 of record NZ_JALNPO010000001.1, read on the forward strand.
CAGGATGTTGATGCGATAATGAAACAGATTGCTTCCGCCTCAGAAGAGCAGAGCAAAGGCATCTCTCAGGTGGGTGCTGCGGTAACCGAAATGGATAGCGTGACCCAGCAGAACGCCTCACTGGTTGAAGAGGTTTCTGCCGCGGCGAGCGCACTGGCATTGCAGACGGAAGCGCTGCAGGCTTCTGTGTCGAAGTTCCGTCTCTCCAGCAACCGCCAGACCGCACCGGTCATCACGAATAAACCTGCCGCGCCGAAAGCAACCGTGCTGAGTGCGCCTCAGGCTAAACCGGCGGATAACGGCGACTGGGTCACCTTCTGATCCCTGCACAGCCACGCCACCAGCTCCGCCAGGAACGGTGGCGCATCCTGCGCGGGCCGTTTCAGTAAACTGTAAACCGCACCGGTTTTTGCCTCGCCAGCGAACGGCTTAATCAGCCTGCCGCTGGCTATATCACTCTCCACCAGATTGCTGTCGGCCATCGCCACACCAAACCCCTGAATCGCTGCACTGATCGCTAAGTCCATGGTGGCAAAATGCTGGTTCCGCTTCATGTTCAGTGTCACCTGCTGCGCCTGCAGCCAGCACTGCCAGTCACGCGTATCTGCCGTCGGATGCAAAAAGGTCATTGTGGCCAGTGCCGCCGGGGAGTCCGGGCGGGGTTGATCGGCCGCCATCACTGGCGTCAGCGACTCACTGAACAGGCAAATTCCGTCAGGGTGCGGCTTACCATAGACAATCGCCACATCGAAGTTCTCCAGCTGCGCGGCATGATCCAGCGTGGTGGTCAGGGCCACATGCAGTTCAGGACGATGATGCTCCAGCGCCATCAGCCGGGGCACCAGCCAGCGCATCGCACAGGTTGGCGCTTTCAGGCGAATGCTGACCTGACTACGGCGGACCTTCTCGCTGGCCTGAACCATCAGCTCAAAACCCTGCTGTAAGTCGGGCAGCAGCGCCGCGCCCTGAGGGGTCAGGCGCAGACCGCGCGCGTGGCGGTCAAACAGCGTCACGCCCAGCCACTGCTCCAGGGCGGCAATCTTACGACTGACGGCGCCCTGCGTCAGGCAAAGTTCGCGGGCAGCGTGAGTCAGATTGAGATGTCGGGCGGTCACCAGAAAGGCGTGAATGGCATTAAGCGGCAGCGATAAGCGTGACACGGTGAACCTCAGCTATGCATTTTTGTCATGGCTATTATGACGACATTTCGCTTGCCGACTCAAGTCGCAGCCCGTTGAATAGCTATTTACCGCATCTGAGCGGTTAAGCCCCTGACGGAGAGAGTATGTCCCTGAAAACGCCTGTCGCTATCCACTCAAAATTGCCGGACGTCGGCACCACTATTTTCAGCATGATTGGCCAGCTTTCGGCGCAGCATCAGGCGATTAACCTGTCGCAGGGCGCGCCCAATTTCCCCTGTGATCCGGCGCTGGTCGACTCAGTCAGCCGCGCGATGCAGGAAGGACATAATCAGTATGCCGCCATGATGGGCTTGCCCGCCTTACGCGACGCGCTTGCCAGCAAAGTGCAGGCGCTCTATGGACAACAATATGATGCCGCCAGTGAAGTGCTGATCACCGGCAGCGCCAGCCAGGGGCTCTATATGGCGATCACCGCGCTGGTTCATCAGGGCGATGAGGTGATCTTCTTTGAACCGGCGTTTGACAGCTACGCGCCGGTGGTGCGGTTGCAGGGCGGTAAACCGATTGGCCTGAAGTTGCAGGTGCCGTCATTTGCTATCGACTGGGATCAGTTGCGGGCAGCAATCACGCCGCGCACCCGGATGATCATTATTAATACGCCGCACAACCCCAGCGCGCAGGTGCTGACCCCCGACGACCTGAATCAGCTGGCAGCCTTAATCCGCAACACCGATATCGTGGTGCTCTCCGATGAGGTTTACGAGCATATTCTGTTTGATGGGCGACCGCATTGTGGGATGGCGACGCATCCGGAGCTGGCAGCCCGCAGCGTCATTGTCTCTTCGTTTGGCAAAACCTTCCACGTCACCGGCTGGCGGGTAGGCTACTGTCTGGCACCGGCAGAGCTGATGACTGAGCTGGTGAAAGTGCATCAGTTTATGATGTACGCCGCCGATACACCGATGCAGGTCGGTTTCGCACACTATCTGCAGACGCCAGAGAACTATCTGTCGCTCAGTGCCTTCTATCAGCAGAAGCGCGATCGGCTGATTGCCCTGATGCAGAACTCCCCGTTCCGGCTGCTGCCGAGTGCTGGTTCGTTCTTTATGCTCGCCAGCTATGGACATTTCAGTGACGAACCGGACAGTGAAATGGTAAAACGTCTTATCGTCGATCACGGTGTGGCGACCATACCGCTGTCGGCGTTTTATATGGATGGCACAGATAACAAACTGATTCGGCTCTCTTTTGCTAAAGACGAGGCGACACTTGAGGCTGGCGCGGCTGCGCTATGTGCTTTTTCTCACTGATTCACGCCACCGCGTGAGGCAGCTCGGGGAACAGGTAACCAGGACTTTTCGGGGTAAATAACATAATGAAGAAACTGAACGCGCTTTTTCTCGCTCTGGGCATGATGACATCGGTACAGGCACTGGCACAGGATTTACGCTACGGCGTGGAGTCACAATATCCGCCTTTTGAAAGCCGCAATGCTAAAGGGGAACTGGAAGGCTTTGATATCGAGCTGGGCAATGCCATCTGTAAGGCGGGCAACTTCAGCTGCCACTGGGTTGAGAGCAGCTTTGATGCGCTGATCCCGGCACTGCAGGCGAAAAAGTTCGACGCCATTAACTCGGCGATGAACATCACCGAAGCGCGCGCCAGAAGCATTGCGTTTACGCAGCCGATCTACCGTATTCCGACCATGTTAGTGGCGAAGACCGGTGAAAATCTGGCACCGACTGCCGAAGGTCTGAAGGGCAAGAACATCGGTGTATTACAGGGATCCATCCAGGAAACCTATGCGAAGAAGCACTGGGAGCCGCAGGGTGTGACCGTGACCTCGTATCAGGATCAAAACCAGGTTTACAACGACATGGTCGCGGGCCGTCTGGATGGCACACTGGTGATGTCCGCTGCCGGTCAGTCTGGCTTCCTCGATAAACCGCAGGGCAAAGGCTTTGGGTTTGTTGGCAAGCCAGTCGAAGATGACGCGATTCTTGGTTCAGGCATCGGCTACGGCCTGCGCAAAGATGACGCGCAGCTGAAGCAGTCACTGGATGCGGCGATTGCTAAAGTGCAGGGCGATGGCACCATCAAAAAGCTGGCTGAAAAATATTTCCCAGGCATTGATGTCAGCGCGAAGCCATAATCGCAATCGGGCGCGTTCTGCGCCCGATTCCTCCGCTTATTCCGCCGCCAGATAACAGAGTTTTTCCGCCACCTGATAGGACTTCACAAACGACGTTACCGGCAGAAATTCGAAGCGTGAATGGAAGTTGTGCGCGCCGGTAAAGAAGTTCGGCGTCAGCAGACCTTTGGCTGACAGCGCGGCACCGTCTGTACCGCCACGCATCGGAATCACCTTCGGCTCAATCTCCAGCGCGGCAAAGGCACTGAAGATCAGGTCAATCGCCCGACGATCTTCACCCAGTGCGTTACTGATATTGCTGTAGGTATCGCTGATACCCACGCTCACCTTGCCGGTGGGGTAACGCGCCGCCAGATCCTCTGCTGCCTGCTGCAACTGCTGCTTACGTGCCGCAAAGCTGGTCAGATCAAAATCACGGATTGAGGCCTTAAGCGTCGCCTTGCTGGCGTTGGCCTGAATCTCATTGAACCAGATATAGCCTTCACGGCCTTCAGTGTGCTCCGGGGTCTGCTGCCGATCAAACAGGCTGATGTAGTCATGGGCCATCAGCAGCGGATTGACCAGCACCCCTTTGCCCGACATCGGATGGGCGGGTACACCGGTAAACACAATTTCTGCAGCGGCACCGTTGAAGTTTTCATAGACCACTTCGCCCAGTTCGCAGCAGTCGATGGTCCAGGCGAAATCAACATTAAAGCGCGTTTCCAGATCCAGCGCTTTCGCGCCGCGCAGCCCAATCTCTTCGTCCGGCACAAAGGCCACCACGATGTCGCCGTGGTCGCCGTTAAGGTTCTGCATCAGCGTCATCACCACGGTGACCGCCGCTTTGTTGTCCGCGCCCAGCACGCTGGTGCCGTCGCTGAAGATCACCTGCTGACCGACGTAGGGCGCGATCTCCGGATGTTCATCGCGGCGCAGCCAGATATCCTGCTCTGCATTCAGACAGAGATCTTCGCCCTGCCAGGTGAGGATCTGCGGGTGGATATCGGGCGACAAACCGACATCAACGGTATCGATATGCGTAATAAACCCGATGCGCGGCGCGTCAGGCCGGTTGCCGCGTTTCACCGCCGTCACCGTAGCATGCTCATCAATCACTACCTCATCCAGCCCTGACGCGCGCAGCTCATCCGCCAGCAGTTCCGCCATGGCGTGCTGGCTCGGCGTGCTGGGCAGGGTGGTGGATTTGGCATCGCTCTGACTGCTGATGGCGAGGTAACGGAAAAAACGTTCTGTGAGCTGCGACTCAAGTTTGTCTGTCATCACTATTCCTTATTAGTCAGCCACCGGCGGGGTTCGTTATGGTGCCGAATCGTGCTATCAATGAAGCATCTGAATGATTCATTTAGATATTGTGATCACCGGAAGTCAATACAAAGCGAGGATAATAATGAAAATCAAGATAGCCACCTTAGCGCTTGTTACGGCTGGGATAGCGCTGGCTGGCAGCGTTAACGCCAAAACGCTGGTCTTCTGTTCTGAGGGATCGCCAGAGAACTTTAACCCGCAGCTCTATACCTCCGGGACCAGCGTTGACGCCAGTGCGGTGCCGGTTTTCAACCGGCTGGTGGACTTTACGCCTGGCACCACCAACCTGGTGCCCAGCCTGGCGGAACGCTGGGAAATCAGCCCGGATGGCACGGTTTACACCTTCCATCTGCGCAAGAATGTGAAGTTTCAGAGCAATAAAGCCTTCAAACCCAGCCGCGACTTCAACGCCGACGATGTGATCTTCTCGTTTATGCGCCAGATGGACCCTAAAAATCCCTACCACAATGTCTCTGGCGGCACTTATTCCAACTTCGAAAGCCTGGAACTCTCCACGCTGATTAAAAGTATCGACCGGGTCGATGACCACACCGTACGTTTTACGCTGTCCCATCCGGAAGCGCCGTTCCTTGCCGATCTCGCCTGGTACTTCGCCTCGATCCACTCGGCGGAATATGCAGACGCGATGCTGAAAGCGGGGACGCCGGAGAAGGTCGATATGAACCCGATCGGCACCGGCCCGTTTGAGCTGGTGCAGTATCAGAAAGATTCCCGCATTCTCTACAAAGCGTTCCCGGACTACTGGCAGGGCAAGGCGAAACTCGATCGGCTGGTGTTCAGCATCACGCCGGATGCCTCCGTGCGTTATGCCAAGCTGGAGAAGAATGAGTGTCAGGTAATGCCATTCCCTAATCCCGCCGATCTTGAAAAGATGCGCGCTAACCCGGATATCACCCTGGAACAGAAGGCGGGTCTGAATACCGGCTTCCTGGCGTTTAACACCACTAAGGCGCCAACCGATAACGTCAAAGTGCGCCAGGCGCTGGCGATGGCGATCAACAAACCGGCGATCATTGATGCGATTTTTAAAGGCACCGGCACGGTTGCGAAAAATATCCTGCCACCGGGCGTCTGGAGCGCCGACAAAGATCTGAAAGATTACGACTACGATCCAGAGAAGGCCAAAGCCCTGCTGCAACAGGCGGGTGTGAAACCGGGTACCGAAATTGCGCTCTGGGCGATGCCGGTTCAGCGGCCTTACAACCCGAATGCGCGCCGCATGGCGGAGATGATTCAGTCGGACTGGGCTAAAGTGGGCATCAAAGCCAATATCGTCAGCTATGAGTGGGGCGAATACCTGAAACGCGTGCGCAGCGGCGAGCATCAGGCGGCGCTGATGGGCTGGACCACCGCCACCGGCGATCCGGACAACTTCTTTGGCCCGCTTTACAGCTGTACCTCTGCACAGGGCGGTTCCAACTCCTCAAAATGGTGCTATCAGCCGTTCGAGAAGTTAATCACCGAAGCCCGCGCCGAGCCGGATCAGGGCAAACGCACCGCGCTCTATCTGCAGGCACAGCAGATGATGCATGACCAGATGCCTGCGGTGATGATTGCGCACTCCACCATCTTTGAGCCGGTGCGCAAATCGGTCAGCGGCTATCAGGTCGATCCGTTCGGCAAACACATCTTCTATCAGGTTGATATTAAGCAGTAAGTGATTGCCGCTAAAACCAGAGCCCCACTTCCGAGTGGGGCTAAGTTTATGCACTAAAGTCAGGGTTTATATGACCGCAATGATAAAGCTCAACGCGAAGGGAACACGAGCAGGGAGGAAAGCGTCCCGCCGCCCGGATAAAAACGCCGGGAGCGTTTTTGAACAACGCAACGCGTTGGCCCGGCTACGGACGCACCTCAGGGATGAGGTGAGTAATCGCGCGGGCCGGGCATGCCATGGAGGGCGGCTGTTGCGACTTTCCGATCGGGTCGTGTTCCCTTAGCCAGCACTATCTGACAGCCATCCAGCGCAGACTTTAACAACCAAACTCCTTTAAACCTGTATCACTCATCCCATCCTCACCTGCTGATCCATCTCCGTCAGCCGCTGCTGCAAAAACTGCAGAAACAGCGTCAGCGCCGCATTCCGCTGGCGGCCGGACACCGTCTGAAGCTGCAACGTACGCTGACTCAGCTGATCCACCCCCATCGAACGCAACACCAGATTTTGCGAGTCGCGCTCAAACAACAGGGTAAACGCACTGCAAATGGTTACTGCCTGCGGGGTATGCAGCAAAAAGTGGTAGAGCGTAGCGAAATAGTCGCAGGTCAGCACCGGCTCGACCACGCAGTCGTTCATCTGACAGGAGAGGTCAAACAACTGCCGCACGGTAGTATGCTGACCTGGCAACGCCAGCGGCCAGCCATGCAGATCGGCCAGCGTCACCTGACGCGACGCCAGCGGATGTGACTGATGCATCGCCAGTAACACCGGCGCCGGCCACGAGCCGAGCACCTCAACGCTGCGCTCCGGTTGCAGACTGAACTGCAGCGCAACATCGCATTCCCCAGCCCTGACGCATGCCGCCACGCCCTGAGAGTGCGTCACATTAAGCGCAAACAGCACGCCGGGGTTGGCCTGACGGAACTCCGCCAGCAATCCCGGCAGCAGACTAAACGCCATTCCGTCGGTACAGGCGATGCGGATCAGGCTGCGCCGTATTGCTTTCAGCCCCTTAATCTCCGCCAGCGCATATTCCATATCGAGCTGACTCTTGCGCACATGATGCGCGAATATTTCACCCGCTTCGTTCAATACCATGCCGCGTGCATGCCGCTCAAACAGCGGCACACCCACCTGCGTCTCCAGACGCTGAATCTGGCGACTAATCGCCGACACCGCCACAAAGAGCTGCTCGCTGGCGGCGCTGAGCGATCCGCACTGTACGACCGCCAGGAAATAGCGGATCTCACTGCTTAACATGGTGACTCCAACAAAACGCATCATAAAAGGGCAGGCGTGGCTTGCTTTAAAAGCAAGGCTCACTCGATAAATTAATAATTGTGGCAAAGAGAGAAGTTTGTCAAAGATAAAGCACGATAAAAAGAACAGACAGGGCAAACATGACAGAGCAACAGACCGTTGACCAGGCGATGCACTATTTCGACAGTGGCGAGTTTCAGCAGCTGCTGGCACGACGAATTTCCTGCGTGACCGAAAGCCAGCACGCCAGCAGGCAGGTGGAGCTGGAGAACTATCTGCAGCAGGAGATCGGCCCGCAGCTTGCGACGATGGGATTTACGCTGCACCCGTTTGAGAATCCGCAGCCCGGCAGCCCGCCGTTTCTGATCGCCACGCTCATTGAAGATCCCTCCAGACCGACGCTGCTCTGCTATGGCCACGGCGATGTGGTGTTCGGCGACGATGAGAACTGGCGCGACGGTTTATCACCGTGGCGACTCACGGCTGAAGATGACCGCCTGTATGGGCGCGGCAGTGCGGATAACAAAGGCCAGCACTGCATCAATCTCGCGGCGCTGGAGCAGGTGTGGCAGGCACGCGGTGGCGCACTGGGCTTCAACTGCAAAATCCTGTTTGAAATGGGTGAAGAGATCAGCTCGCCAGGGCTGGCGGAGATTTGCCAGCAGCAGCGGGCGCTGTTACAGGCCGACCTCTTTATCGCCTCTGATGGCCCGCGACTGAACGCGGTGCGGCCGACACTGTTCCTGGGTTCGCGTGGCGCGGCGAACTTTCGTCTGACTATCAGGGCGCGCGACAACGCCTATCACTCCGGCAACTGGGGCGGACTGCTGAGTAATCCCGGCACCCAGCTGGCGAATGCGCTCGCCTGCCTGGTGAATGCACAGGGTGTATTGCAGGTCGCCGCGCTGAAACCGGACTCCCTGACCGATGCGGTGCGCGCCATCCTCAGTGATATTGAGGTGGGCGGAATGCCGGGCGATCCGGCGCTGGCCGACGGCTGGGGCGAGCCGGGTCTGACGCCTGCGGAGCGTCTTTATGGCTGGAACACGCTGGAGGTGCTGGCGTTTGAAACCGGTAACCCGGCGCGCCCGATGAACGCCATTCCCGGCAGCGCCACGGCGGTGTGTCAGCTGCGATTTGTGGTCGGCACCGACTGGGAAAATCTGGTCCGGCATGTCGAAAGTCACCTGCATCAGCACGGCTTCGATAACGTCAGCGTAGAGTTTATGCGCGGTTCACCTGCAACGCGACTCGATCCGCAGGATCCGCTGGTGGCCTGGGCGCTGGACACGCTGGCCCGCAGCAGCGGTAAAAAACCAGCGCTGTTGCCCAATCTCGGCGGTTCACTGCCCAATGAGGTATTTGCCGATATCCTCGGCCTCCCGACGCTATGGGTGCCCCATTCCTATCCGGCCTGCGGCCAGCACGGCGTTAACGAACACATGCTCACCTCTGTTGCACGTGAAGGGCTGGCGATCATGACCCGCCTTTTCTGGCAACTGGGTGAAGAGGGCGAACAACTGATGTCGCGCCACCATCAGTGGCGGAGAGGTGAACAATGAGCAGCATCGCACAGAGTACTCCGCAGGTGAAACCGAACCTGCACAAAACGCTGTTCGCTACCTGCATTGGTAACGCGCTGGAGTGGTTCGACATCGCGGTGTATGGCTTCTTCGCCAGCTACATCGCGCACGTCTTCTTTCCGGTCAGCGATCCGTCGGTGTCGCTACTGCTGACCTTCGGCAGCTTCGGCATCTCATTCCTGATCCGTCCGCTGGGTGCCATCGTGCTGGGCAACTATGCCGACCGTCATGGCCGTAAAAAAGCGCTGCTGCTCTCAATCAATCTGATGATGCTGGGCGGGGCGATCATTACCTTTATGCCGGGTTACGCCACTATTGGTCTGGCGGCGCCGCTGCTGATTATCCTGGCGCGCCTGATTCAGGGCTTCTCTGCCGGGGGCGAGTTTGGCAGTTCCACCGCTTTCCTGGTAGAGCACTTTCCCGAGCGCAAAGCCTTTATCGCCAGCTGGCAGTTCGCCACACAGGGCGCCAGTACTCTGATGGCATCGGCGTTCGGCCTGGGGCTGACACACTGGCTGAGCGAAAGCGAGATTCAGGCGTGGGGCTGGCGTATCCCGTTTGCTTTCGGCTTACTGATTGGACCGCTGGGGATCTACATTCGCCGTCACGTGCAGGAGCCCGCCAGCTTTGCGACGCAGGAGAAGGAAGCCGCACCGCTGAAAACGCTGTTCGGGCGGCAGAAAGCGCTGATCACCCTGGCGATTGGGGTGATGGTGATCTCGACCGCGGTCAACTACATGCTCAATTACATTCCGACCTACGCCACCAAAACGCTGCATCTGCCGGGATCGGTGGCCTTCACCGCCACGCTGGTCGCAGGGATTATCCTGACGGTGGTGACGCCCATAATGGGATTGTGGGCGGAGCGGATAGGCCGATTGCCGCTGATGTGGGGATCGCTGCTGCTGTTGATGGTCACCATCTATCCCGCCTTCAAATGGATGGTCGATCACACTACGCCCACCACGCTGATCCTGCTGGTGGCGTGGATGGCGCTACTCAAGTCGGTCTATTTCTCCACGGTGCCGTCGGTGATGGCCGATCTCTTCCCGGCGACCACGCGCGCCAGCGGCATGGCGATCAGCTACAACGTGGCCGTGACGGTATTTGGCGGGTTTGCACCGCTGATTTGCAGCATGCTGATTGCCGCCACCGGCAGCAGTCTGGCGCCTGGATACTACCTGATGGCTGTGGCGGTGCTGAGTGGCATCGCGCTGCTGCGCTGCAGTAAGCGGGTGGCATAAAAGAGTGGGCCAATTACTGGCCCACTCTGGTACTGACAACGTCAGGTACGGGAGGCGGTAAGATCGAGCCAGTGATTAACTGAACTGTAAATAGGCAACATGGGTCTGCAGATACTCCTCCAGACCATGTTTTCCATCGGCACCGCCGACACCCGATTTACGCCACCCGGCATGAAATCCCTGCATCGCTTCGAAGTTTTCACGGTTAACATAGGTTTCGCCGAACTTCAGCTTTCGCAGCGCGGTCATGGTGGTATTCAGATTCTGCGTATAAATCGAGGAGGTCAGCCCATACTCGCAGTCGTTGGCCAGCGTAATCGCCTCGTCAAGCGTTTTAAAACTCATCACCGGCAGAACCGGGCCAAAAATCTCCTCCTGCATAATCGCCATCTCCTGGCGCACCTCAGTCAGCAAGGTGGGTTGGAAAAAGAAGCCTCTGTCTCCGGCGCGCTTGCCGCCCAGAACCACTTTCGCCCCTGCGGCGACGGCCTCTGCCACCTTCTGCTCCACCCGATCCCGTGCTGCGGCATTAATCAGCGGACCCATATCGATATCGCTGCGTTCGGCCGGGTCGCCAAATGTCACCTGCTGAAACGCGGCGGTCAGTGCGCTGATAAAACGATCGTAAATGCCTTCCTGCACATAGAGCCGCTCTACGCAATTGCAGACCTGTCCGCTGTTAATGATCCGCGAGCTGACGACCGCCCGCACAGCCAGCTCGAGGTCGGCATCATCCATCACGATGGCAGGGGCTTTGCCACCCAGTTCCAGCGACACTTTGGTGACATTTTTAGCCGCGGCTTCCATGGTGGCAATGCCCGCACCGACGCTTCCGGTCAGACTCACCAGACCGACCTTAGGATTTGCTGCCAGCTCCTGTCCCACTTCCGGTCCCAGACCATAAACAAAGTTAATGACGCCAGCAGGCAGACCCAGCTTTTGTATGATGTCGGCAAAAAGTGCCGCATTATTCGGTGTCAGCTCACTGGGTTTGATCACGATGGTGTTTCCGGTGATCAGGGCCGGTGCCGCTTTGCGGGCAATGAGGAAGAAGGGGAAATTCCACGGCAGTATTCCGGTAGTGACGCCGATCGCTTTTTTAAACAGGAAGATATTTTCGTTGGGGCGGTCACTGTTGATGATCTCACCTTCATAGCGACGCGCCCACTCCGCCATGTAGTCGAGGTAGTCGGCGGTGAACATCACTTCGGTCTTCGCCAGCCCCTGGGTTTTTCCACCCTCAGCCACAATGGTTGCCGTCAGTTCAGGCTCACGCTGGCGGATGGCGGTGGCAATTTTGTGCAGCCAGACGCCGCGCTCTACTGCAGGCAGCGCTTCCCATCCAGGCTGAGCCACTTCTGCGGCGCTGATGGCAAGGCTGGCATCCTGACGACTGCCCTGGGGAATACGGGACAGCAACGCCTCCGTGGACGGATTGATCACTTCAATCCAACGGTCACCCTGATGGGCTACAAATTCGCCATTAATGAAATGTTGATGATGTGTTGTCATTCGCTTAGCTCTCCGCTATCGATACGTTGCAGTAATGTGATAGCAGGGTGAAACAGATTGCTCAGGGCTACCTTTAGCTGATTGCCAGCTGCCGGGAGCGGCTGGCAGCCAATCACAGATATCGGTGAGTTCTGCGGCAAAAACGTCAATATGTTGTAGATTTAAAGGAGTGAAGTGGTAATAAAGGGGTTAAATCATGGCAAATGGATGGGCGTCAGAAGGCGCAGTACAGGAACAGATCGATAGCACCGTCAATGACGGCATTGAGCGGGTAAGACAGTCGATCGGACAGGGCGAAAGCGCCACCGAATGTGAGCTCTGCGGCGAGCCGATTCCCGAAGCGCGTCGTCAGGCGCTTAAAGGCGTGCACTATTGTGTGGCGTGTCAGGAAAAAATCGACAAGCAGCAGCAGACCAGCAGTTTATATAACCGTCGGGGCAGTAAAGACAGTCAGTTGCGCTGACCTTCAGGAGCCTGGCATCGCCAGGCCACTGCCAATAAACCACGCCAGAAAGCCCACGCCCGCCACAATGATGGCGATCGGAAACAGAATTCCAATTCTCATAATTTACCTGCTGCAAACAGCGATTTCAGGGGCTGCGATCTTATCATGAGATCTGCAATACGGCGCGGTGGGTTTTCAGCAGAGTGAACAGCTGGAACTGCGTTGCATCATTTTCCTCCCGCAACACCTCACCTTTTTTATAGAGAATATGGTGAACATGTCCGAGCTGACGCCAGACCACTATCGCTGAGGCGATCAGGGCGCAATGCTGATCCGCCTGCACACACTCAAGGGTGGCATAGTGGGTTTCATCCAGGCCATTCACAAACACCTTTATCGCATCTGCAGGTAATATCGCGCGCAGATCATCCAGCATGACCTGGCTGACTGACTGCGAAAGAAACAGCGTTAACCACTTTGTCGTCATCCCATTCCCTGATCCGATCAATTTTCCCCAGTTTATACGACCTTGCCCGCGTTAATGAAAGGCTTCTTTGCACATTTGCCAACCTTCCCTTGTGAATGGCAGTCAGATCAGAATTGTGCTGCGCCACACAGCAAAAATGAAAAAAACATTGAATAATAAGTTACTTACTTAACTAATCGTCCGGTTTTCTGACAACGGTGAAATTGTGATCCCTGATGGGCACAACGGGTAAATATTGCCACTTCACTGTGGCTTCCGGCATTTATCCAAAGGCTGAGGAATTCCTGCTGAACGTAGACTGCCTGCTGAGCGGAAGCAGACAGGTTTCCGACAGGCCTCAACCTAACCGGGGAATAACAATGAACAGTGCCATTATTGCGGGTATCTTCTGGCATTTTGTCGGAGCTGCCAGCGCCGCGTGTTTCTACGCGCCTTTTAAACAGGTGAAAAGATGGTCATGGGAAACCATGTGGTCGATCGGTGGCCTGATGTCGTGGCTGATCCTGCCGTGGGCGGTAAGTGCCATTTTACTGCCAGATTTTATGGCCTATTACAGCAGCTTCTCGCTTTCGCAACTGACGCCGGTATTTCTGTTTGGCGCGATGTGGGGCATAGGCAATATCAACTACGGCCTGACCATGCGTTATCTCGGCATGTCGATGGGAATCGGTATCGCGATTGGCATTACCCTGGTGGTCGGCACGCTGATGACACCGCTTCTGCAGGGGCGCTTTGGTGAGCTCTTCGCGTCGGCGGGTGGCCGGTTAACCTTGCTGGGCGTACTGGTGGCACTGATTGGCGTCGGGATTGTGTCGCGTGCCGGGCTGTTAAAGGAGCGGGCGCTGGGGATTAACGCAGAAGAGTTTAATCTCAGAAAAGGACTGGTGCTGGCGGTGATGTGCGGCATCTTCTCGGCGGGTATGTCCTTTGCCATGGATGCGGCTAAACCCATGCATCAGGCCGCCGCTAATCTGGGCATCGATCCGCTGTATGTAGCTCTGCCCAGCTACGTAATCATTATGGGCGGCGGCGCTCTGGTTAATCTGGCCTTCTGTTTCTGGCGGCTGGCCACCCGGCCAGAGCTGTCGGTGCGTAAAGACTTCTCGGTCGGGAAGTCGCTGCTGATTACCAATACCGCTTTTGCGGTGCTCGGCGGCACCATGTGGTATCTGCAGTTCTTCTTCTATGCCTGGGGCCATGCCAGAATCCCGGCGCAGTATGACTATGTCAGCTGGATGCTGCACATGAGTCTATACGTCCTGTGTGGTGGTCTGGTGGGGCTGCTGATGAAGGAGTGGAAGTCTGCGGGGCGCCGACCGGTCAGCGTGTTATCAATCGGCTGTGTGGTGATTATCATTGCCGCCAATATTGTGGGACTTGGCATGGCGGCCTGATCGCGAATAGTGACTCTGTCTTTATGCAGGCGGGGCCTGCCAGACTGATGGCTCACTCCGTCGGGGTTTTACTTACAACAACACATTAGTTTAATTCGCAGGCACTGTTTCCCGGCAATGTGGAACAGCTTTTCTCTGTTACCTCAACGGGCCTGCTATGCAGGCCCGTTTTATTAAGACTCGGCACTTTTCAGTGCCTGGCGTGGCGCGATAAATTGCTGTCGCCAGGCGCTGGGAGGTAAACCGGTGTCACGGGTGAAAACCACCGAAAAATAGTTACTGTCATCAAAGCCGCAGCGGGCGGCAACCTCACTAATCAGACAATCCTGGGTGCGCAGCAGATATTTTGCCTGACAGAGCTGTAGCTGACGCAGGTAATGACCGATGGTCATCCCGGTCTGCTGACGGAAAAGCTGCCTCAGCGCCCGTTCGCTGAGCTGGTTCTGCTGACAAAACTCCGCGAGATCAAAGGGGCGGGCAATCGCACCCTGTAACGCTGACATCAGCAGATCGAGCTGTTCCCCCTCCGGCAACGCCCAGGGGCGGTCGGCCGCGTAGCCGTGGCGGCGCAGAATCAGCGCCAGCTGTAAAAACAGCGCCTCCGAGAGCTGAACTGAAAGGGGGTCGCTTTTGCGGCTTTCACGCTCTAGCTGGCTGATCACTCCCCGGGCCAGCGCCATCCCTCGCGTGGTCAGCCGCCAGCCGCCTGGCGCATCCGGTCCCTGTTGCGGCAGCAGCTGATTCCAGTCAAGGGCAAGACCAAAGCGATCCCGACAGTAGAGGATGTTATCCAGCACCAGATCGTTAACGCTGTCGTAGCTGTGGCAGTCACTGTCGCGGATATAAAAAACGTCGCCACAGGTAATCAGCCAGGGCCGATCGTTGAGGACGTGCAGGCCATTGCCGCGCCAGACAATCACGATTTCACTGAACTCGTGGCGATGCGGCGGGAAAGAGGGTTGTGGCATCCTTTCGGCGACCGCCACCGGTAGAGTAGTGGCGGGAAAATAGTCATCCCGACTGAGTATCAATGCCATGATTGGCTCCTTTACATCATCTGCTGGCGCTCCGCTCGCGGTGCGCAGCCAAATTCGCGCCTGAACAGGGTTGAGAAATGGTTGCTGTCCCCAAATCCACACTGGAAGGCGATATCGGTAATTCGCATATCACTGTGACGCAGAAGATGACGGGCCTGCAACAGCCGCACACGGTTCAGGTAGCGCTGCGGCGTGCTGCCGGTTTGCTGCTTCATTTGCCGATGCAGGGTACGCAGCGACAGGGAGAAGCGATCCGCCAGTTCATCCCAGATAATCTCATCACTGTAATGCTCACCCAGCCAGTCGAGCAGACGATGCAGCCGCGCCTCCTGATCCTGACTCTGTCCATCAATGCACGCCTCACGCAACAGCACCAGCAACTGTAAAAAGAGCTGTTCCTGACGCGCCTGTTTTTCCATCGACCAGGTATCATCCGGCTGCATCTGCGCCGCCACACTCAGCGCCTGCGTCATCACCTTTTGATTGATGCGCCAGTGGGAAGCATATTGCCCGTCCTGATCGCAGGGCAGTAAAGCCTGTAACCCGGAGAGAAAGCGAAACGCGCCGGGGCTGCGATAAAGCACGTTGGTCAGGCAAAGGTTGTCGGTCTGCTCATAAAGATGACGATCGTGATCGCGCACAAAGCAGACGCAACCGGCGCACAGCGTTTGTGGCTGACCATTAAACACATGAATGCCAGAGCCTTGCTCAACCAGCACAATTTCATGGAAATCATGATGATGTTCCGGGAAGGCGGCCTGGGGTATGCGGGGTTCAATCGCAATGGCGTAATCGCCTTCGGGGAAAAAATCCGCACTGTGCAATATGGTCATGGTCATCTCTCGCTGCTTAACAAAACCGTAACGCAGTCTAATCAGCACGCTCTAACCTTACCTTGAATTTTCAGCCTGACTCAGCAGGAATCATGCTGATTTTTCAAGAAATCCTCAGCAGTTAACAGATTTGCGGCAGGGGTCACATCCTCCTGCCTTTCGCCTCTGTGATCTCTCTCACGAAGTTCTTTGCAAGTCTGCCAGGGCTTATCAGCCGCTGGCACTCCGGGGAAGGTCTTTAACCGGCCAGGTTTTTACTCTGTGACCACTCAATCACAGGGAAAAGTCGCCATGACCAGGAGAAACATTGTTGCTATTGATCTCGGGGCATCCAGCGGGCGCGTCATGCTCGCAAGCTGGGATGCTGCGCAGCGCCAGCTCGCGCTTCGTGAGGTCCGGCGCTTTAAAAATAAGCGCCAGCGTCGTGCCGGTTATGACTGCTGGGATCTGACGATGCTTGAGCAGGAGATACGCGCCGGGCTGGCTCAGTTAGATGAAGAGAAGATTGTGCCAGACAGTATCGGTATCGACACCTGGGGCGTTGATATGGTGCTGCTGGATGCAGAGGGCGAGCCGGTGGGTGAGGCGGTCAGCTACCGCGATGCGCGCACCCACGGCCTGATGGAGCAGGCGCAGCACGAACTGAGCCGCAGTGCCATCTACGCCCGAACCGGCATTCAGTTTCTGCCATTCAATACGCTCTATCAGATGCGCGCCCTGCATCAGCAGCAGCCCGACTGGCAGGCCCGCGTGGCGCATGCGCTGATGATGCCGGACTATCTGCATTATCGCCTGACCGGTAATCTCAACTGGGAATACACCAACGCCACCACTACGCAAATGCTCAATATTCACAGCGGCGAATGGGATCGTGATCTGCTCGCCTGGGCGGGCGTTGCTCCTGAATGGTTCGGCCAGCCGCAGGCACCGGGCAACACCGTCGGCCACTGGGTCAATAGCGCAGGTGTCCCGGTCCCGGTTATTGCTGTCGCCACCCACGACACCGCCAGCGCGGTTCTGGCAACGCCGCTAATGCAGGACGATGCCGCCTATCTCAGTTCCGGAACCTGGTCGCTGATGGGCTTTGAAAGTTTGCAGCCTTATGCCTGCGATGGCGCGTTACGCGCCAATATCACCAATGAGGGCGGCGCAGAAGGCTACCGCGTACTGAAAAATATCATGGGCTTATGGCTGTTGCAGCGCATCTGCGGCGAACTTCAGATTGACGATCTCAGCGCACTGATTGATCAGACGGCACGGCAGCCCGCCTGTGTTTCACTGATTAGTCCCAACGATGCGCGCTTCATCAATCCCGACAGCATGGTTAACGAGATTCAGAACGCCTGCGCAGAGCAGGGAATGCCGGTGCCACAATCTGCCGCCGCGCTGGCCCGCTGCATATTTGACAGCCTGGCACTGCTCTATCGCGAGGTGATCCAGGAGCTGGCAGAGCTGCGAGGCAAACCTTTCAGCCAGCTTCACGTGGTAGGGGGCGGCAGTCAGAACCGTTTTCTTAACCAGCTCTGTGCCGATGCCTGCCAGATTCCGGTGCTGGCAGGTCCGGTTGAAGCCTCCACGCTGGGTAACGTTGGTTGCCAGCTGATTGCACTTGGTGAACTGATCGATGTGGCTGATTTCCGCTGCAGCGTCATCAACAACTTCCCACTGGAAAAATTCGAACCGCAAACTCACAGCGTCTTCAGTGCCAGTCAGGCACGCTTCGCGACGCTGAGTCAACCCGCTAAGGAACCCGCTTATGACTAAGCAGATTGAACAGGCTTTTGAACTGGCTAAACAACGCTACGCTGACAATGGAGTTGATGTTGAACAGGCCATTCGCCAGCTGGACAGCATTCCTGTCTCGATGCACTGCTGGCAGGGGGACGATGTCCGGGGCTTTGAGAACCCACAGGGCGCATTGACTGGCGGCATCCAGGCGACCGGCAACTATCCGGGGCGGGCACGCAATGCCAGTGAATTGCGCAGCGATATCGACAAGGCGATGTCTCTGATCCCAGGCGCAAAACGTCTGAACCTGCACGCTATCTATCTGGAAAGTGACAAGCCAGTAGATCGGGATGCGATTGAACCTGCCCATTTCGCCAACTGGGTCGCCTGGGCGAAAGAGCACAACTTAGGGCTGGATTTTAACCCCAGCTGCTTCTCGCATCCGATGAGTGCCGAAGGTTTTACGCTGTCACACAGTGATAAAACCGTGCGTCAGTTCTGGATCGATCACTGCAAATCGAGTCGCCGCATCTCCGCTTCGTTTGGTGAGCAGCTTGGCACGCCGTCAGTGATGAATATCTGGGTGCCGGACGGCATGAAAGATATTACCGTGGATCGACTGGCGCCGCGTCAGCGTCTGATGAGCGCACTGGATGAGGTCATCTCAGAAAAACTGAATCCGCAGCACCATATCGACGCGGTTGAGAGCAAGCTGTTTGGCATTGGCGCAGAGAGCTACACCGTGGGCTCCAATGAGTTTTATCTTGGTTACGCCGCCAGCCGCCAGACGGCACTATGCCTGGATGCGGGACATTTTCATCCCACCGAAGTGATCTCCGACAAAATTTCTGCCGCGATGCTCTATGTGCCGCGTCTGCTGCTGCACGTCAGCCGCCCGGTGCGCTGGGACAGCGACCATGTGGTGCTGCTGGATGATGAAACTCAGGCGATCGCCAGCGAGATCGTCCGCCATCAACTGTTCGACAAAGTGCATATCGGACTCGATTTCTTCGACGCCTCTATCAACCGGATTGCCGCCTGGGTTATCGGCACCCGTAACACCAAAAAAGCGCTGCTGCGTGCCCTGCTGGAGCCAACCGATCGTCTGCGCCAGGCCGAGAACGAGGGTGATTACACCGCGCGGCTGACGCTGCTGGAAGAGCAAAAATCATTGCCGTGGCAGGCGGTATGGGAAGCCTGGTGCCTGCGCCATGACGTCCCGGCTGATGCCAGCTGGTTAGGCGACGTCCGCCATTATGAACAACAGATTTTGAGCCAACGTTAAGGATTTCACTATGCAAAGCATTCTTTCTTCCGGGTTTGTTAAGGGAATGGTCAAAGCAACCAGCGATATGTGGCTGAAGGGCTGGGACGAACGTAACGGCGGCAACGTCAGCCTGCGTCTGCGGGAAGAGGAGGTTAAACCTTTTGCCGCTGATTTCTGCCTGCAACCGCGCTGTATTGAGCTGACACAACCCGCGCCGGCGCTGGCGAACGACTGGTTTCTGGTGACCGGGTCAGGAAAATTCATGCGTAATGTCCAGCTTGATCCGGCGGATTGTCTGGCACTGCTGCAGGTCGATGACAAAGGGCTCTCTTATAAAATTCACTGGGGTCTGTCGAATGGCGGTTTGCCGACCTCCGAGCTGGCGTCACACTTTCAGTCTCACGCGGTGCGTAAAGCGGTCAGTAATGGTGCAGACCGGGTAATCATGCACTGTCACGCTACCAACTTTATGGCCTTAAGCTATGTGGTTGAGATGGATTCCGCCCGCTTTACCCGCCTGCTGTGGGAAGGGAGTACCGAATGTCTGGTGGTGTTCCCGGACGGTGTGGGTGTTTTACCCTGGATGGTACCCGGCACCGATGAAATCGGCACCGCGACCGCCGGACAGATGCAGTCACATACCCTGGTGATGTGGCCATTCCACGGTGTCTTTGGCACGGGCCCGACACTCGATGAGACTTTTGGTCTGATTGATACGGCGGAGAAATCGTCAGAAGTGATCGTCAAAGTGCTGTCGATGGGCGGTATGCGTCAGAGTATCACCACAGAACAGCTGGTTGCATTGGGTGAGCGCTTTGGTGTGAAGCCGTGGCAACCGGCGCTGGATGCAGGGCCTGCTAATGCTGCGTAAAGCCTTTGTGATGCAGGTGAATCCTTATTGCCATGCAGAGTATGAGCGTCGGCACTCACCGATCTGGCCTGAACTGGCCGAAACCCTGAAAGCGCACGGCGCGCATAACTATGCCATCTGGCTGGACGCCGAGCGGCATCTGCTGTTCGCCAGTGTTGAGATTGAATCTGAGGAGCGCTGGAACGCGGTGGCAGAAACGGAGGTCTGTCAGCGCTGGTGGGCATCAATGAAAGATCTGATGCCGTCGAATGCAGATAACAGCCCGATCAGTGAGCCGTTAAAACCGGTTTTCTTTCTGGAATAAAATCGGGAATAAAAGATGAAAAGGGCGGCATCGCCGCCCTGATATTTTCAACGCTTAGCCTGACACAGGCCGGTGAGTGTCGGCCACATCGCCATCAGCGTATCAATAATGCTCTCCAGATCGTCACGCTCAACGCCTTCACGCGCCCGCACCGACATGCCCTGCAGCATACAACTCAGATAACGTGACAGCGCGGGAATGTTTACTGACGCACTCAGTTCACCACGCTGCTGACGCGCCAGCAGAAAATCTTTTAACACATGCTCCTGCGACTGATGCTGCTGTTGCAGCATGGTGGCAATCTCTGCTGAAGCCGCCGACAGGGCGGTTGAGGTGCAGATAAAGAAACAGCCGCCGGGAGAGTCGCGTTCGGTAAAACAGGCCGCGGTGGCGCGGAAATAGGCTTCAATAGCCCGATCCACCGGTAACTGGTCATCGCCCAATGCCGCTTCACGCCATGCACTGAACTTCTCCACGTAGCGCTCCATCGCCGCGCGAAACAGTCCCTCTTTATTAACAAACTCGGCGTAGAGGGTTGGCGCTTTCGCGCCGGTTGCGGCCACCAGATCGGCCAGAGAAGTTCCCTCGTAACCGTGCGTCCAGAACAGGGTCAGAGCTTTATCGAGCGCTGCTTCGCGATCGAACACTTTTGGTCGGCCGCGGCATTTCTTTACATCGCAATCCTGAACCTGACTCATACACCCTCACTGACAGTAAAACACCCTATTAAATTACCGATCATTATAAAAATGTGCAAGGCCTGGCGTGGATGCCGCCGACAGGGGTTGCCATTTTGTGCGCCAGCGCATTATTACAGCCCCTTAGGTTAAGTCAGAAAAGAGGCTGAAGCCCATAATCACGCCACTTCGCGAATAAAATAACGCTCATTAAATAAATGTTGACGACAAACCGTATCGGGGTCTATCATTTGTTTAACGGTCATTAATTAAATAGTGACAACCCATTCAGACCAACCGAATTTCAATATTGAATAGAGAGATTATTATGAAAAACATCAAAATCACCCTGGCAGCACTGGCTCTGACTACTCTGACTTTTGGCGCATCTGCCGCTGACCTGGTGACCAGCGAACCTGTTAATCAGCAGCCAGTTGGCACCATTTCTGTACTGGGCGGCACCAATCTGTCTTCTGTTGAAGCGCAGTTGAGTGCTAAAGCGGATGAAGCGGGTGCGAAATCGTTCCGCATCACCTCAACCAGCGGCCAGAACAAACTGCACGGCACGGCTGTGATTTATCAGTAATTTTGATTTCAACAGAATAAGTGAGAAGGGGTTCGTTATGAAAAATATCAATATGATGGTCGTGGCGGCGGTGCTAAGCGGTCTGTCATTTGCCAGCGTAGCGGCCCAGCAGGTCAGCAGGACACCGCTGGATCAGCAAAAAATCGGTGTCATCAGCGCAACGGGCAGTACTAATCTGCTTTCGCTGGAGCAGCAACTGTCAGAAAAGGCCAGCGATGCAGGAGCAAAGTCTTTCCGCATCACTTCGACCTCTGGCAGCAACAACCTGCATGGCACAGCCGTTCTTTATAGATAAAGTGAGCGGTAAATAACCCTGAACAGGCTTCAGATAACCCGCTTATCTGAAGCCTTTTTTTATTATCCGTTACTGCGTAACTGTGGATAACGACGGAAGATATAAACACACCAGAGTAACGCCACCAGGCCAATCATCCCGCCGACATTGCCGACTTCCGCCATGCTCAGATGCAGGCTGACCTGATTACCCAGCAGCGCACCCGCGCCGATACCGATATTGTAGATACCGGACATCAGCGACATCGCCACATCCGTGGCATCCGGTGCCAGCGACAACACCCGCACCTGCATACCCAGTCCGATCATCATCATCGCCATTCCCCAGACAACGCACAGCGTTGAAATAGCCGCAGGGCGAACGGCAGCAAAAATCAGCAGGCCCATGCACAGGGTGATCAGCGCGATGGCCGCAATCAGCAGTCCGGAGGGAAACTTATTACCGAGTGTGCTGAACAGTACGCTACCCACAATGCCCGCAGAGCCAAACAGCAGCAGTAGCAGGGTGGTGAAGTTGCCACTGGAATGGGCCACGGTCTGCATAAAGGGCTCGATATAGCTGTAAGCGGTGTAATGCGCGGTAACGACCAGCGTCACCAGCAGATACATGCTGACCAGCGCCGGACGGCGAAACAGCATCGGCACACTGCTCAGCGAGCCGGTATGTTCACTCGGCAGACGCGGCAGGATGCGCACCAGCATAATCATCAGCACCAGTGCCGAAAGGCCAATCGCGCCGAAGGTCGTACGCCAGCCAAGATACTGACCCACCACGCGGCCAATCGGCACGCCCAGCACCATCGCCAGCGCGGTACCGGTTGCCAGCATACTTAGCGCCTGAGTTTTCTTACCGGCCGGAGCGACGCGAATCGCCAGCGAGGCGGTGATCGACCAGAACACCGCGTGAGACAGGGCGATACCCACGCGTGACACCATCAGCGACCGGAAATCCCAGGCAACGGTAGAAAGAACGTGGCTGACGATAAAGATCAGGAACAGCACACCCAGCAGCAGTCGTCGCTCAATATTGCGGGTCAGCAGCATCAGCGGCAGTGAGAGCAGTGCAACCACCCAGGCATAGATGGTCAGCATGATCCCGACGTCAGCCGTCTGCATTGAAAAGTCAGCAGCGATGTCAGATAACAGGCCAACCGGCACAAATTCGGTGGTATTAAATACAAAGGCGGCGATGGCCAGCAATACCACGCGTAGCCAGGCAGTTTTACGTGAAACAGTAGTTGGTTGCATGAGGAGTCAAGTCAGTCAGTACAGCGAATCGGATGTGGCAGAAACATCCAGCGAAAGTGACCTGCGTCACAAATTACTGACCATTGTAGTGAATAAAGCGGGAAGAGAAACCTTATAAACGCCTTTTAATGCTGAAATTTTTTTATCGCCCCATCACAGGGCGATAGCCTGAGGTTATTGACCGCGACGCCGGGCGGGCATCATTCGCAGCAGAGTATTGTCTTTAAGCAGATAGTGATGGAACAGTGCGGCAGCAGCATGCAGTCCGATCAGCCAGTAACCCAGCGGTGCCAGGGTTTCATGCCAGCCAATCAGCATATCCGCCATATCAAAGTCAGGTTCAGGCGCGACCGGCATGCTGATGCCAAACAGCCACCATTCCCGACCTTTAAGATAACGCGATGTCAGGCCGAGGATCGGCAGAGTGATAAACAGGGCATAGAGCAGGGTATGAGTCAGATGTGCCAGCCCGATTTGCCAGCGCGGCGGAGCGGGAGTAATGGGCGGTGTGCGATGCCGGGTGCGTAAAAAGAGGCGGGCAAGCATCAGTACCAGGATGGTCGCGCCGGCGCTGAAATGGGTAATGATCATGGCATAACCCTGCCAGGATCCGCGCTGTGCATAACCGCGCAGTTCAATGGTGGCGTAGGCGGTCACCACCAGTAAAAAGGTGAGCCAGTGAAGGGCTATCTGAGCGCGCGCAAACTTATCCCGCATTGTGCATTCCATTAAAGAGAATCAGGAAGATTAACATAACGGAAAACAGCGGTAATTCTTAACAAATTAGCGCAGCGGGAAAAATTTTTTCCCCCTTACCAGGTGGATCAGATTAACGCGAAGCCGGGGTGTGCTTCAGGGCCACGCTGAGCTGGGTGGCCTGCTGGTCAACATTTTTGAGAGGACAACAATTTTCACAGCCGATTGCGCCAGAATAATATTTTTTAGCCTGCAGGATGGCGGCATTCACATGGTAAAAACTGCCCAGAAACATACGGTTATCGATGTCGGGAAGATGGGGGCAGCCTGCGGCATGAACCACATGATTATTGTTATATCCTGATTGTTTATTGACGTAGTAGTAGAGAGCCACAGGCGTTCCTTGTTGCCGTGTTAAAAGGCAAAGCAGATGAATTATTACAATAAAAACGATTATAGCGGGAAACCTGCGTTTTGTTTGCTGTGGCTCTGAATAGCGCGTTTATTGTGATAAACCGCCAGGCCCGCAGGAGAAGCCAGGCCTGGCATGAGAAGACATTCTCAGAGTTTTTTACTGTGCAGACGCCAGGCAACCAGTAACGCCAGCATCAGCAGGACGCTGATAAACAACGTAATCCCGCTCCAGCCAAAGTTATGCCAGAACACGCCACCCAGCGTACCCGCGACGCTGGAACCCACGTAGTAGCTAAACAGATAGAGCGAAGAGGCCTGGCCTCTTGCCCTGCGCGCCCGGGGGCCAATCCAGCCGCTGGCAACCGCATGGGCGGCAAAAAAACCGGCGGTGAACAGCATCATCCCTGGCAGGATCAGCCAGAGGGAGTTGAAGGCGGTAATCAGCAAACCCAGCAGCATGATGGCGGTAGCACCCAGCATCACAGGACCCCGACCCAACCGGTTGGTCAGCGCGCCCGCCTTAGGCGAACTCCAGGAGCCGGTGAGGTAGACCACTGATAACAGCCCGACCACAGCCTGGCTGAGATGCCAGGGCGCATCCAGTAAACGGTAGCCAATATAGTTAAACAGGGTGACAAAGGCTCCCATCAGCAGGAATCCTTCGGCAAACAGCCAGGGCAGGCCCGGATCGCGCCAGTGCAGCCGGAAGTTAATCAGCAGATTACGCGGACGCAGCGTAATGGGCCGGAAATGGCGCGACGCAGGCAGAATCTTCCAGAACATCAGCGCCGAGGCCAGCGAAAAACAGCCGATTACCGCCACGGCGAGTCGCCATGAGAAGAGGTCAGTCAGCACGCCGCTCAGCAGTCGACCGCTCATCCCGCCTATCGAGTTACCGCTGATATATAACCCCATGGAAAAGGCGACGACCCGTGCATCCATCTCCTCGCTGAGGTAGGTCATGCCGACCGCCGCCACGCCACTCAGCGACAACCCCATCAGCGCCCGCATAATCAGAATGCCGTGCCAGCTGGTCATGGTGGCCGAGACCAGCGTGCAGATGGCGGCCAGCATCAGGGCTGTGACCATCACCGATTTACGACCGATAGCATCAGAGAGCGGCCCGGTGACCAGCAGGCCCAGCGCCATCAGGCCGGTCGAGATGGAGAGTGACAGGCTGCTGGTTGCCGGAGAGATACCAAACTGCTGTGACAGCACCGGCAGAATCGGCTGCACACAGTAGAGCAGGGCAAAGGTCGCCAGCCCGGCGGAGAAAAGCGCCAGCGTCACGCGCATAAACTGTGGCGAATCCCGGCGGATATGACCTGAAGCGGCAACTGACTCTGGCGGCGCAGAGACCGCATTCTCATCCACTGTGACAGCATGTGTTGAGCGACTCACACATCTTCCTCAAATTTAGAAAACCTGTCGTCAGCTTAGGAAAGCGGCATTATGATGTCTAATATATTAATAATCTCAAATGAGACGTTTAAGATATGAATATCGAACTGCGTCATCTGCGCTACTTTGTTGCGGTGGCGGAAGAATTACATTTCGGGCGGGCGGCCCAGCGACTGAACATTTCTCAGCCGCCGCTCAGCCAGCAGATTATTCAGCTGGAAACAGAAACGGGCGCAAGGCTGTTCAATCGCACTAACCGCAGCGTGCAGCTTACCGCTGCCGGACAGCAACTGCTGAGTGACGCCCGCGCGATTCTGTTGCAGGTCGAGCAGGCGGCCGATCGCGCCGCCCGGCTGCATCGTGGTGAAGAGGGGGAGCTGCGGATTGGCTTTACCTCCTCGGCCCCGTTTACCGCCGTGGTCTCTGACGCGCTATTCCGGTTTCGTCAGCGCTGGCCGCAGGTACATATTCAGATGCAGGAGATTAATACCCGCCAGCAGCTCGCACCGCTTCATGATGGACGGCTCGATCTTGGCGTGATGCGCAACACGCCGCTGCCCGCCGATCTGCGTCATCAGCTGCTGCTGAGTGAGCCGCTTTATGCCGTGGTGCATAAGGCGCATCCGTTGGCTGACGCCGATAAAATCTCTGTCACTGCCCTGGCGGCGGAACCCTTTGTCTTCTTTGACCCTCAGTGCGGAACCGCGCTCTACAGCGATATTCTGGCGCTGCTGCACCGCTACCATATCAAGCCCTTTATTACTCAGGAAGTGGGTGAGGCGATGACCATCCTTGGGCTGGTGGCAACCGGGTTAGGCGTCTCCATTCTGCCTGCCTCATTTCGTCGGGCGCGGCTGGCCGATCTGGTCTGGTTGCCCTTAACGGAAGAGGATGCCATTTCAGAGCTGTGGCTGGTCTGGTCAGCCGGACGCGAAATAAATGCGCAGATGGAAAACATGATGGCGTTGCTGCGGCGAAACCGGCACTGATGCGCGGGCAACACCGCATCAATCTGTGCTATAAATCACATTTCTAATCAAATATTTGACGCTGTCGCCGGATCTGGCTCACCATGGCGCATGTTTATTTAGAAGCGCGAAAATAACCGGGAGCAGGGTTGTGAATCCGGACAGTCAACCTGGCCACATTGACCAGATCAAGCAGACTAATGCAGGTGTCGTATATCGATTAATTGACCGTTATGGTCCCATTTCGCGTATCGAACTTTCCCGCCGTGCCCAGCTTGCTCCGGCCAGCATTACCAAAATTGTGCGTGAAATGCTGGACGCACATTTAGTGCAGGAGACCGAGTTTCAGGATCCCGGCAGTCGTGGTCGTCCGGCGATAGGCCTGATACTGGATACCGACGCCTGGCACTATCTGGCTATTCGCCTGCATCGCGGCGCCATGACGTTTACGCTGCGCGATCTCAGCAGCAAGGAACTGGTGGAAGAGAGCCTGCCGCTGCCTGATGAGTCTGCTCAGCCGTTACTTACCGCGCTGATTGAACAGGTTGATGCCTTCTTTATTCGTCATCAGAAGAAACTGGAACGTCTTACGGCCATTGCCATTACATTGCCAGGGCTGATCAACGCCGCGTCAGGTGTGGTGCATCGGCTACCGGGTTATGAGGTGCGCGATATGCCGCTGGGCGATGCGCTGGCGGCGCGAACCGGCTTACCGGTGTTTGTGCAGCACGATATTTCAGCCTGGACGTTGGCGGAGTCGCTGTTTGGTGCCTCACGTGGGGCGCAGGATGTGATTCAGATTGTGATTGATGAAACCGTGGGAGCCGGGGTGATCAGTGGCGGTCAGCTGCTGCATAAAAGTGGCAGGGCGCTGGTCGAGATCGGGCATACTCAGATCGACCCGTATGGACAGCAGTGCTACTGCGGTAATCATGGCTGTCTGGAGACCGTGGCCAGCACCGGCAGTCTGCTGGCGCTGGCGGCGCAGCGTCTGCCGGCCCAGCCCGACAGCCTGCTCAATAATCAGCCGCTGACGCTGGAGTCGCTGTGCGCGGCGGCGCAGTCTGGCGACCGTCTGGCGCGCGACACCATCGCCAGCGTGGGTCATCATGTTGGCCGGATTCTGGCGATGATGGTCAACATCTTCAATCCTCAACATATTCTTATCGGTTCCCCCCTGAATGCCGCCGCGGATGTGCTGTTTCCGGCCGTGAGCAACACCATTCTGCAGCAATCACTCCCGGCCTACAGCGCGAGTATCCAGCTGGCACCTACCGAATTTAGCGAACCGGGAACGTTAGGCGGCGCAGCGTTGATCAAAGACGCGCTCTATAACGGACACCTGTTAGTGAAACTGTTGCAAGGTTAAGCGGGCCTAATCTTGCGCTAACGCAATCTGTTCTCATCCTCCATTCCTTAAAATGCCGGTTCGCAGCAAGGTTAATCACCGATTAACCACAACGGTTCGAGAGGAGAAGTTGAGTGAACAGACTATTTGTTACCGGCACTGACACCGCAGTGGGCAAAACGGTGGTGTCACGCGCCCTGTTACAAAGTTTTATCCAGGCCAGGCTCAGTGCCGTCGGGTACAAGCCCGTCGCGCGCTGCGCGGTCAAAACCGCTGACGGCCTGCGTAACAAAGATGCACAGGTTCTGCAAAGCGCTTCATCTATCGATTTACCCTATCAGGCGATCAATCCGCTGGCCTTTCAGGAAGAGGAGATCTGCACCCATCCGAGCCAGATCATTGATTATGCATTGCTGACACAGGGCTTAAGCAGCCTGACGCAGCAGGCCGATCGCGTGGTTGTTGAGGGCACCGGCGGCTGGCGCAGCCTGATGAACGACGGACGTCCGCTCTCCTGCTGGGTCGTTGAGCAGCAACTGCCGGTGGTGCTGGTGGTCGGTATCCAGTCGGGCTGTATCAGTCACGCCCTGTTAACCGCAGAAGCGATAGCGCAGGATGGACTGCCACTGGTGGGCTGGGTGGCCAATCGCATCAATCCGGGACTGGCGCAGTACAGCGACATTATTGAGATTCTGCGTGAAAAAATTACAGCGCCGCTGCTGGGCGAGCTGCCTTATCTGCCGCGTGCAGAACAGCGCGATCTGACGCCTTACATCGATATTTCTCTGCTGGAGCAGAACAATCTGCACGCTGTGAGTGCAAAGATCGCCTGATTATGAAACAAACTAAGTCATCTGAGTCGGCAATGAGCCTAAAGTTTCAGGCTTGTTGTCGGCTGTCTTTAACTATTTCCATTTAGAATTGAAAGACCTGGCTCGGATATCGCGAAATCGTGGCGTCATGGCGCAGAAAATGCATTAACTCCGCTTATCACACTGAGCTGGAGCCCCATCATGTCGCACTCGCACGAGAAAGGTTTGTTATATGGGCTTGAAGCCCGCATCGGCCCCGCCCCGGCGTTTTTCGCCGCACTGCAACATCTGCTGGCCAGCGTGGTGGGAATCATCACGCCGCCGCTGATTATTGGCTCCGTTCTGGGGTTGCAGGCCTATATTCCTTATCTGATCAGCATGTCATTGTTCGTTTCCGGCTTAGGCACGTTTATGCAGGCCAGACGCTTTTATGGCATCGGGGCGGGCATGATCTGTCTGCAGGGCACCAGCTTCGCGTTTCTCGGGGTGATCCTCTCGGGTGGTCTGATGGTGAAAGGGCGCGGTGGTTCGCCGGAAGAGATTATGGCGATGCTGTTTGGCTGTAACCTGGTGGCGGCGTTGATTCCGATTCTGATCAGCCGCTGCGTTGGCTCGCTGCGCAAAGTGCTGACGCCGGTGGTGACCGGCACGGTGATCACCCTGATTGGCATCAGCCTGATAAAAGTCAGCATTACCGACTGGGCGGGCGGGCACAACGCCACAGATTTTGGATCGCCGGGAAATCTGGCGCTGGGGGCGCTGACGTTGCTGGTGATCGTGGCGCTGAACCGCTCGCGAAATCGCTGGGCGCGGCTGGTGGCGGTGGTGGCCGGAATAGCGGTGGGATGCGTTGCCGCGGCCTTGACCGGTCATCTGCAACTTAATGTTGCGCCGGAGAGCAACTGGCTGGTGCTGCCCGCGTTCTTCCGGTTTGGTTTTGCCTTTGACTGGACCATTTTCCTGCCGATCGCGCTGGTGTCAGTGATCGCGGTAATTGAAGCCGTCGGTGACCTTACCGCTAACTGCCTGATTTCACAGCAGCCGATCACCGGCAAACCTTTTCAGCAGCGGTTGCAGGGTGGCATTGTCGCCGACGGCCTGAGCTGTGTGCTGGCAGCGGTCTTCTCCGCCTTTCCCAACACCACGTTTGCGCAGAACAATGGCGTTATCCAGATGACCGGCGTCGCCAGCCGTTACGTCGGTATGCTGCTGGGAATCATGCTGGCGCTGCTGGGGCTGTTTCCCTTTATTGGCTCCCTGTTGCAGCAGATCCCGCCGCCGGTGCTGGGCGGGGCGACAATCGTGATTTTTGGCAGCGTGGTTGCTGCGGGCATCCGTGTGATGACCCAGACGCCGCTGGGTCGCCGCGAGATGCTGATTGTGGCGATCGCTTTTGGTATTGGTCTGGGCGTGGAGGCGGTGCCGGATGTGCTGAAGCAGTTCCCGCCGCTGATTAACAGTCTGTTTGGTCATGCGGTGACGACCGGCGGTATTCTGGCGATTGTGCTGAACATGGTGCTGCCGGACGAGGCGCCTGTGGTGGAAGAGGTGGAGGCGGAAACGCTGACTGAAAGCTGAATAACGCATAAGGGCTGAAGTTGTTCTGACAGATGGCTCAGAAATTTAAAGCGATGGGAGCATACGCCTGTAGCAAAGCATCGCGGGCCAGGGACAAAAGCGGCTGGGCTGTATTGAACAATGCAAAGCGCAGGCCCGGCTACGGACGCACCACTGGGATAAGGCGCGTAATAGCACGCGCTGAGCCAGCGGCGATTGGCTGCTTATGCGTCTTTGCGGAGGGCGGGTGTTCCCTGAGCGACTGCTTTACTGACAGAGTACAGGTCCGATGCGATTGTTTGAGAATGTGGACCAACTTTGGCCAGAATGGCTTTAAGATCGAGCCTGCTCAGGGAACCGGGTCAGATCGTAAAGACGCAAAAGCCGTCGTCCCTGACTGCTCGGCCCGCGCCGTCCTGGCGCGGGACGCTTTCCTCCTCTGACTCGGTTCCCTGCGCGTTAAGCTTGTTTATTGCTGCCAGAATGCTCAGGTTTTAAGGGTTTCAGCGGTTTTGAAGTGACATTTCAGCCCTTTTATCTGACTAACTATGGATTCAGACGACGACGGGTACGACCAGAACTGAGGTAATCCGCAATATAATCCTGCGAAATCTCACCGCTGTAGCGACCCTCTTCATCGACAATCGGCATCCAGACCGTGTTGTGCTCATAGAGTTTTGACAGCACCACGCGCAGGTTCTCTTCCGCTTTACCGGTGACCTTAAAGGTGTGCAGTCGCTCTTCACAGCGGCCACTGACGTTACGCGCCTCGCGACGCTTCACGAAGCCCAGCGGTTTGCCATCCTCATCGACCACGGTAATCGACCGCATATCGTTCTCATCCATGGTGCCAAAGGCTTCTTCCAGCGGAGTAGAGCGGCGGACGGTGATGGTCGGCTGCTGGTCGGTCACGTCGCCCGCCTGCACCAGTAACAGGCGCTTAAGCGTACGGTCCTGACCCACAAACGAGCCGACGAACTCATTGGCAGGGGTCGCCAGCAGTTCATCCGGGCTGGCGCACTGCACGATTTTACCCTGACCAAATACCGCAATGCGATCGCCGAGCTTCAGTGCCTCGTCAATATCGTGGCTCACCAGCATTACGGTTTTTTTCAGCTGACGCTGCATGTCGAGAAACTCATTCTGGATCACTTCGCGGTTAATCGGGTCAACGGCGCCAAACGGCTCATCCATCAGAAGCACCGGTGGATCCGCCGCCAGGGCACGAATCACCCCGATACGCTGCTGCTGACCGCCGGACATCTCTCGCGGATAGCGATGCAGGAATTTGGTGGGATCCAGCGCTACCATGCTCATCAGCTCGGTAGCCCGCTCGTGGCACTGCTTTTTGTTCCAGCCCAGCATGCGTGGCACCACGGTAATGTTCTCCTCGATGGTCATGTTGGGAAACAGACCAATCTGCTGGATAACATAGCCAATGTTGCGGCGCAGGGTGGTGGTGTCCTGTGTACTGGTATCTTCGCCATTAATCAGGATCCGGCCACTGGTGGCGGGAATCAGGCGGTTAATCATCTTCAGCGTAGTGGTTTTCCCGCAGCCCGAGGGTCCCAGCAGCACGCACATCTCACCGGCTGGCACGTGCAGGCTGACGTTATCGACGGCTTTATTGGTCGTGCCGTTTTTCTGTGTAAAGGTTTTCGTCAGGTTTTCCAGCGTAATCATTATCGAATCCCCTTTGGAGTCAGCGCCTGCTGCAAACGGTGCAGCAGCCAGTCAAGAAAAATAGCCAGCAGACAGATCATCAATGCCCCGGCAATTAACATACGAATATCACTGCCGCTGATACCATCCAGCAGCAGCTGGCCCAGACCGCCCGCGCCAATCACGGCGGCAATCGCCATGACGCCAACGTTCATTACCACGGCGGTACGGATGCCACCGAAGATCACCGGCAGCGCCATCGGGATTTCAACCCAGCGCAGGCGCTGCCAGAACGTCATGCCGATACCACGCCCCGCCTCACGCAGACCGTCCGGCAGATTTTCCAGCGCGGTGTGGGTGTTGCGAACAATCGGCAGCAACGAGTAGAGGAACACGGCGGTAATCGCCGGCAGCGCGCCAATGCCCTGACCGATGAGTGAAAACAGCGGGATCATCAGACCAAACAGCGCAATGGTGGGAATAGTCAGCACTACGGTGGCGATACCGAGAATCGGCGTTGCCAGCCATCTTACACGCACGATCAGAATGCCAAGCGGCACGCCAATCACAATTGCCAGTCCGACCGCGACCAGCACCAGCCAGCTGTGCTGCCAGCTCAGGGTGAGCAGGGTGCTCCAGTTATCCATGATGTAGTGAAGGGTATCCACAGTGCCTCCTTACAGCATGTTTTTGGATTTAAGGAAATCACGCGCCACGGTTTCCGGTGACTGATGATCGATATCGACCCGCTTGTTCAGCTCCGTTATCGCCTCATCGGTGATCTGCGCAGAAAGCTGATTAAGCGCGGTATCCAGCCCCGGATGACTCGCCAGCACATCCTGACGCACAACCGGCGTCACGTTGTAGCTCGGGAAGAAGTGCTTATCATCCTCCAGTACTTTCATGTTGAAGCCCTTAACCCGGCCATCGGTGGTGTAGATCAGACCGGCATCCACGAATCCGTCGCGAATCGCGTTATAGACCAGACCGGGGTCCATCTGGCGGATCTGCGGGCGATCCAGCGTCAGGTTGTAGGTTTTCTGCAGCGGCTTCATGCCGTCTGAACGACCCGAGAACTCCAGGTCCAGACCCAGTCGCCAGTTATGATCCGGGTCGGTTTTACGCACCTGCTCAATCTTCGCAACCAGCTGCGACATGGTGCTGATGCCCTCTTTTTCGGCCCGTTCACGGGTCATGGCAAAGGCATAGGTGTTGTTCATTGGTGCCGGGTTAAGCCAGACCAGCCCCAGTCTGGCATCCAGCTTTTTCACCGTCTCATACGCCTGCTGTGAAGACATCGGCTGGTTGATATGGTTAAAGATGATCAGCGAGGTGCCGGTATATTCCCAGACCATATCAATCTGCTTATTCAGCAGCGCATTACGGCCAATGGTGGTGGCGATATTGCGTTTAGTCACCACCTCGAAGCCTTTCTTCTGCAGCCAGAGCACCGTCATTGCTGACAGGATATGCTGCTCTGTGAAACTTTTGGTCGCCATCACCAGCGGTGCAGCAGCCTGTGCCGTCTGGCTTAACAGCAGTGTCGCGGTCAGCGCGACAACGCTTTTCTTAATCCAACGCGTTAGCATTGCAAAGCTCCTTGTGGTCAGGCCGCAGCGTGCGGACTCAGAAAGCGGCCCAGCGCGGCCAGCATCATATCCAGTACCAGTGCCACCAGTGCAGTGGCGACGGCGCCGAGTATCAGCGTCGGAAAGTCATTCAGATAGATGCCCGGGAAGATCAGCTCGCCAAAGCTGCTGGCGCCAATCAGGAACGCCAGTGGGGCGGTGCCGACATTGATGGCGGTGGCGATGCGCACGCCAGAGAGGATGACCGGCAAGGCATTCGGCAGCTCTACCTGACGCAGACGCTGCCATTTGGTCATGCCGATGCCGTTGGCCGCCTCAATCAGCGACGGGGGAACTGCGCTCAGACCAGAGAAGGTGTTGCGGACGATAGGCAGCAGCGAAGCCAGAAACAGCGCAATCAGCGCCGGACGGTCGCCAATCCCGATAATAACCATCGCCAGAGCCAGTACCGCCAGTGGTGGCAGGGTGTTACCGACATTGAAAATCTGCATCACGTACTCTGCCCAGCGACGTGCAAACGGGCGACTTAGCAGGATGCCGCTGGGGATACCGACCAGCAAAGCGAACAGCATTGACCAGAAGACCAAGAAGAGGTGTTGTTGCCCGAGATAAAGCAGATCGACTTTACGTGCGACCAGCTGATCCCAGCCAAGGCCCCAGATCAGCACCGCGATCACCGCGACCACTGCAAGCAGTGCCAGACCGGCGCGTCGGGCCAGTGAAGCATTTTGCATAGGAGAATCTCCCTGATTACGATCTCAATTGTTATAACAACCATAAACAGCCCGACAGGTACGGCAAAAAATGCCGCCGCGCCCAATACCGAAACTGCGATAAAATGTAGATAAAATGACTGTTTACCCACTCTTTTTCAGTGAATACTGAATAAGATGGTGTAATGCTATAGCAGCCCTTTATTGCACAAGCCAGCTTTTAAGCCACAAATCAGAGAGATAGAAACAGGTTAAAATGGTGTTAAAGCCGCGTAGCCGCTGGGCTAATGCGACAATAAAAAATTTTCATCGACTTCTGGTGACACTGTCACAGAGGGCGCAGAAAATGCGCACGCGCGGGAAACTGCATTGTCTGTTTTTCAGCTAGCCTTGCAGATTAAAAAAGGAACCCTATGACTGAAAGCGCACAACTCCAGACCGGACATCGCCACTGGATCTTGATCGCCTGCATGCTGGCGATGTTTATGGCGGCCATTGAAGTCACTATTGTGGCCACCGCGATGCCCACCATCATTGCTGATCTCGGCGGTTTTTCGCAGTTTGGCTGGGTCTTCTCGATCTATCTGCTGACCCAGGCGGTCAGCGTGCCGCTCTATGGGCGGCTGGCGGATATGGTGGGTCGCAAAACGATGTTTTTTGTCGGCACGTCGATTTTCCTGGTGGGGTCGGTGCTGTGTGGCTTTGCCCATACCATGACCTGGCTGATCCTGTTCCGGGCGTTTCAGGGCCTGGGAGCGGGGGCGATCATGCCGCTCAGCTCCACCATCGTGGCGGATATCTATTCGCCGCGCGAACGCGCCAGCGTGCAGGGCTGGCTCTCCAGCGTCTGGGGTGTAGCGGCGATAGTGGGGCCGCTGACCGGCGCGTGGCTGGTACAGCACTTTAGCTGGTCGGTGATTTTCTGGGTCAATCTGCCCATCGGCCTGATCAGCATGCTGATGCTGTGGCGCTGGCTACCGTCGCACCAGAAGGAGGAGAAGTCGCAGCCGCTGAACCTGGCGGGCAGCGGCTGGCTGATGCTCTGCGTGACGGCATTGCTGATTGCGCTGTTGCAGGCGGAACAGCTGGGCGTCTTGCTGGTGCCGTTTCTGCTCTTCTCACTGTTCGCTGGCTGGCAGCTCAGACGCCACGAGCTGAATTCAGCGGCACCGCTGTTTCCGCTGATAATCTGGCGCAGCCGGCTTATCGTGGCGGGCAATGCGGGCAACCTCATCATCGGGGCGGCCATGATGGGCATCAGCGCCTTTCTGCCCACCTGGATTCAGGGGATCAGCGGCGGTTCACCGTTACAGGCGGGCAGTGTGCTGGCGATGATGTCGATTGGCTGGCCGCTGGCCAGCACCCTCAGCGGCAGACTGATGCTGCACACCTCCTACCGCTTCACCGCCCAGCTCGGGGCGCTGTTGCTGGTGACCGGCAGTGCCTTGCTGCTGTTTTTACAGCCCGCAAGCTCACTCTATCAGGCGGGCTTTACGGCGTTTCTGATCGGTACCGGCATGGGAATGACCAGCACCACGTTCCTGGTTTCAGTACAAAACCAGGCGGATTACCAGATTCGCGGCATCTGTACCGCTTCAATTATGTTCAGCCGGATGATCGGGTCGGCGGTAGGGACGGCGATCATGGGCGCGGTGCTGAATCTCAATCTGCAGTGGCGTTTGCCGCAGGTCGAGGATCCGGTGCAGAAGATTATGTCCGAACCCAGTCGTCAGCAGTTACAGCCGGAAACCCTGCAGCAGATGACAGCAGCCATTGCCGCCTCACTGCACTGGGTGTTCGTGGTGGCACTGGTGATTGCGCTGTTTGCGGTGGGTGTGGCATGGATGATGCCGCGTCAGCGGCCGGAACAGGCGGACTAACAGGCAGGGCGACAGGATGTCGCCCTGATTTGAACAGAACTACTGGGCAGGTGAGTCCTGCGAACTGCCGGCACTGGCAGGTACGCTGGCTTCATTGTCACTGCCTGAGCGCTTATAAACAATTTTTTGTGTGTCGTTCTCACAATGTCCGACGACCTGACCACCCGCCTGATCAACCTGATCGTTGGCGACGATGTCGAGACTAAAACCCGACTCAGGCACACCGTTCTGAATAATTTTCTGGCTGATTTCGGTTTTTACCGATTCACAGGATGCCTGCGCCATCAGCGGCAGAGCAAATAACGCCGCGCTTAACAAAACCCTCTGTAGCTTCATCACGTCTTCCTTATGTTAGTCGTCGTCATTACTATAGCTCAAATTTACGGCGCTACCGGGCGACCGGAACGGCGATCCAGACAACGCAGGGTGTTGGGCTCCCAGTAGGCGTTGAGATTGAGGCTCTGCTCGCACTTGTCGCGGGTATCAAACGCACGATCGGTTTTATCAAACTCTTTTTCGACGCGGGTGTTCACTTTGTTGCGCAGCATGCGCGTGTCATTCCATTGCTCTTTATCCTGGCGCGCCGCTTCATTGCTCAGCGCGGAACTGCCATCTTCGATAATCAGACGATTAGTATTCGCAGTGGCAGTGAATGCCGCAGTGGAGAGGAGAACCATCAGCACGGCAGGGATCATTTTTTTCATCACACTATCCTTTAGTTAACGCAAACATTGCCATCCACGACAGCGGTTGCAGCGGGCATGCTTAGAGCCTGGCTCATCAGGGGTCATTGAGGCAGACAGTCTGGACACAGACAGCGCATGACAACCGGCGCGTACAGTGTGTACGTGAGGAGGGTGAGCACTGCCCGGGTTCAGACGGACAAATAAAACAGCCTGATGGGCCTGGCTCTTAGTATATCATCGCCGTTTCTTTGCTCACCAGCAGTGAGTCGTTTGTTTACGTTAAGGAGAGGTAAGGATGCTGATTAAAACCGCCTTGCTGTTTTTTATTACCGCGCTGGCGGAGATTACCGGCTGCTTTCTGCCGTGGTTATGGCTGAAAAAAGGCGGCTCAGTCTGGTTGCTACTCCCTGCGGCAGCAAGTCTGGCGCTGTTTGTCTGGCTGCTGACGCTGCATCCCGCGGCCAGCGGACGGGTTTATGCCGCCTACGGTGGCGTCTATGTGCTTACCGCGCTGCTCTGGTTGCGGGTGGTGGATGGCGTGAAGCTAAGTGTGTGGGACTGGAGCGGGGCTCTGATCGCATTCAGCGGCATGCTGATTATCGTGATGGGCTGGGGACGCGGGTAACGCCAGCCGTGAGGGCTGGCGCTGCAGGGAGTTAAGGTTTATGCACTTTCAGCCCCGCCAGCGTCTGGCTGACCGGCATCATCTCAAGGCTATTGATGTTGACATGTTTAGGCAGTGTGGCCACCCAGTATACGGCTTCTGTCACATCTTCCGGCGTTAAGGCGGTAGCCCCTTCGTAGACCTGACCCGCTTTGTCATCATCGCCCTTAAAGCGCACGTTGGAAAACTCTGTGCCACCGACCAGACCCGGTTCAATGTCGGTCACACGCAGCGCGGTGCCGTGTAAATCGGTGCGCAGATTCAGGCTGAACTGGCGCACAAAGGCTTTGGTGGCGCCGTAGACGTTGCCGCCGGCATAGGGCCAGCTGCCGGCAATTGAACCGATATTGATGATATGACCGACATCACGCTCCACCATCTGTGGCAGCAGGGCGCGGGTCATATAGACCAGGCCTTTGGTGTTGGTGTCAATCATGTTTTCCCAGTCTTCGACGTTGGCCTTGTGCGCCGGTTCGACGCCCAGCGCCAGACCGGCGTTGTTGACCAGCACGTCGATATTGCGCCATTCCGCCGGTAACTGCGCCACCGCCTCTTCAATGGCGGCACGGTTACGCACATCGAGCTGTACCGTATAAATATTCTCGCCCAGTTCATCCTTCAGCGCTTTTAAACGTTCAGCCCGTCGTCCAGTGGCAATCACTTTATGACCATTCTCAATAAAGCGACGGGTGATGCTTTGACCAAAACCGGCGGTCGCACCGGTGACAAAAATAATCATCTCACTGTTCCTTATGCCATTTTCAGAGTCGATGGCTTCACCATAGCATTTCATTTCCGCTTCTGCGCGTGGAAAAACTGCCTGACCTGTAAACGGATTTTAACGGGTAGCCAGCTGCGCCTTTTCAGGGCAGATTGCACCGTTAAAGGGCAGGTTTGCGGGTAACCGGCCATACTCAAAATGATCAGGGCGCGCAATATTGAGTAGCAACCGTTTGCATCCGTTCCGCAAACGGTTGCTAAGCCATCTCAGTCCTTATTTGTTGCGCAACTTCCATTTTTTAGCTTATTTAACTGATATTTAAAGAATTTATTCTATTTCAATTCTGGCACGCAGGTTGCACAGGATTATTCAGATAATCATCTGCAGATATAACATCGCGCTTTCAGAAGGGACTACCCATGCTTTCAGCAACCGACACGGCGATACGCGCCAGCTTCTTTGACTTTACCGGCGTGGTGGATCGTCCCGACGACCTGGCCGGCCATGCCCGCTATCTTGAGGATGCGGTGCTGCTGCTGCGTGATGGATGCGTAGTGGGGCTGGATAGCTGGGAGAATAGCGAGGCGATGCTGGCGGGGCATCCGGTCATCGACCTGCGCGGAAGACTGATCGTGCCGGGCTTTGTCGATACCCACATTCACTATCCGCAGACAGAGATGATTGGCGCATTTGGCGAACAGCTGCTGGAGTGGCTGAATCACTACACCTTCCCGGTTGAAGCGCAGTATCACTGTCCCGATCATGCTGCGCGGATGTCCGCCTTCTTCCTGCATCAGCTGCTTTCCAACGGCACCACCAGCGCGCTGGTGTTTGGCACCGTCCATCCGCAATCGGTGGAGGCGCTGTTCAGCGCCGCCGAAGCGCTGAACATGCGGCTGATTGCCGGGAAAGTGATGATGGATCGCAATGCGCCCGACAACCTGATCGAAACCCCTGAACAGAGCTACCAGCAGACCCGGGCGCTGATTGAGCGCTGGCACCAGCGCGGACGCCTGAGCTACGCCCTGACGCCGCGCTTTGCGCCGACCTCATCCCCACAGCTGCTGGAAAAAGTGCAGCAGCTGCGTCAGGAGTTCCCGGATACCTGGCTGCATACCCATCTCAGCGAAAACCCGCAGGAGGTCGCCTGGGTTAAAGAACTGTTCCCGGAGCGTGAAGGCTATCTGGATGTTTATCATCATCACCAGCTGACCGGCCGCCGCAGCGTCTTTGCTCACTGTCTGCATCTGGAAGAGAACGAATGGCAGTGTCTGCACGATACCGATTCATCCATTGCTTTCTGTCCCACCTCAAACCTGTTTCTCGGCAGCGGCCTGTTTAACCTGAAACGCAGCTGGCAGCAGGGGGTAAAAGTGGGGATCGGCACCGATGTCGGTGCGGGCACCACCTTTAATATGCTGCAGACCCTGGGCGAAGCCTACAAGGTGGGCCAGCTGCAGCACTACCGGCTCAGCG
Source organism: Pantoea sp. Fr-CA_6 (assembly GCF_024520895.1). Lineage (NCBI taxonomy): Bacteria > Pseudomonadati > Pseudomonadota > Gammaproteobacteria > Enterobacterales > Erwiniaceae > Pantoea > Pantoea sp. Fr-CA_6. Next base: position 175,891 of record NZ_JALNPO010000001.1, read on the forward strand.
CGGCCGAAGCCTTTTATCACGCCACGCTGGGCGGGGCGCGCGCGCTGGATCTCGACCACGCCATCGGAAATTTCAACATCGGTAAAGAAGCGGACTTTGTGGTGCTGGACCCGGCGGTTTCTGCCCTGCAGCAACTGCGCATCGGCAACAGCAAAGATATCTGGGAAAAACTGTTTGTATTAATGACGCTCGGAGACGACCGCAATATTGCCCAGACCTGGGTAGCCGGTCGTCCGGTCTGGCAGCGCGACGCACAGGAGCAAGCCGCATGATCCAGTTTCTGTTAAATAACCAGCTGGTCAGCGAGGACGCGCTCGACCCCAACCTCACGGTACTCAACTACCTGCGCACCCGTCAGCAACGCCCTGGCACCAAAGAGGGCTGTGCATCTGGCGACTGTGGCGCCTGCAGCGTGACTCTGGGCAAAGCCGTAGGGGGAACAATGCAGTATGAAACGATCAACAGCTGCCTGACGCTGGTCTCCGCGTTACAGGGCAGGCAGCTGATTACGGTTGAGGATCTGCGTCACGGCCGCGCACTGCATCCGGCGCAGCAGGCGATGGTCGACTGTCACGGCTCGCAATGCGGATTCTGCACGCCAGGCTTTGTGATGTCGCTGTTCAGCCTGCAAAAAACCGCTTCGGGCTGGGATCGCCATCAGGCGGAAACTGCGCTGGCGGGCAACCTCTGCCGCTGTACCGGTTACCGGCCGATTATGGCCGCCGCCGAACAGCTCTGCTCGCAGCCGGTGACAGACCAGTTCGATCAAGGTGCCGCCGCAACCGTGCAGCGGCTTGAGGCGCTGGCAACCCCGGAGATGCAGGAATTAGGGGGTGAGGGCCGCCGTTGCTTCCTGCCCAAAACTCCGGCTCAGCTGGCGGCGATCTATCTGGCACATCCCGAGGCGAGGCTGATTGCCGGTGGCACCGATCTCAGCCTGCAGATTACCCAGCAGCATAAAAGAATACCGTTGCTGATTGCGCTGGAGCAGGTTGCCGCGCTCAAAGTCTGCAGCGAATTTGATGATCACTACCTGCTGGGCGCAGGGGCTTCGCTGCAGCAGGTCAGCGAATTTCTTGCCAGCTGCATTCCCGGCGTCAGCGCGATGCTGCAACGCTTTGCCTCGCTGCAAATCCGTCTGCAGGGCACATTAGGCGGCAACATCGGTAACGCTTCCCCCATTGGCGACGCCTCGCCGGCGCTGCTGGCCTTAAACGCCAGCCTGTTGTTACAGCGCGGTGAGCAGCAGCGCAGCCTGCCGCTGGATCAGTTCTTTACCGGCTATCGCCAGACCCGGCTCGAAAAAGGGGAGTTTATTCGCGCCATTCGCATCGATAAAGTGACGGTGTCACCTGATTTTGTGGCCTGGAAAGTGTCCAAACGGCTGGACGATGATATCTCCGCCGTGTTCGCCGCTTTTAATCTGCAGATTGAACAGGGCGTAGTCAGTAGTGCCCGCATCGCCTTTGGCGGCATGGCGGCCACACCGCAACGTGCCCGTCACTGTGAACAGGCATTCATCGGTCAGCCACTGAATGCCGTGACGGTGTCACGCGCAGCCGCGGCGCTGGCAGAGGATTTCCAGCCGCTCTCCGATTTCCGCGCCAGCAGTGACTACCGTCTGCAGGTCGCACGCAACCTGCTGCGCCGCTACTGGCATCGCCACAACGGCGAAATAACCTGTATTGAGGTGGCCCGCTATGTCTCATAACCGTCCTGAACTCAACGAAGAGGTCATTAAGGCGCAGTATGCCGCTGATTTACAGAGCGGCGTTGGTCGCAGTAACCGCCATGAAAGCGCGGAAAAACATGTCTCTGGCGAGGCGCGTTTTATCGATGACAAGCCAGAGCTGCCGGGTCTGCTGCATCTCTGTCCGCGCCTGAGTGAGTATGCTCATGCGCGCATCCTGCATATTGATGTGCAGCCCTGTTATGCCATTCCCGGCGTCGTCAGCGTCCTGACCTGGCAGGATGTGCCGGGCATCAATGATGTCGGGCCGCTGGAGCCGGGCGACCCGCTGCTGGCCCATGACAAAGTGGAGTATCTGGGACAGATCGTGATCGCGGTGGCGGCGGATTCCCCCGAGGCTGCCCGCCTTGGCGCGGCCGCTGCGGTAATTGAATATGAGGTGCTGGAACCGCTGCTGGATGTGGAACAGGCGCTGGCTCAGGGCAGCTTTGTGCAGGAACCTCACATTCACCAGCGCGGTGATGTGGAAGCGGCCCTGGCGCGTGCGCCGCATCGGGTCAGTGGGGCGTTTCACATTGGCGGCCAGGAGCATTTCTATCTGGAAACCCAGACGGCAATGGTTATTCCCGGTGAAGATCAGCAGTTGCAGGTCTTCTCCTCAACCCAGAACCCTACCGAAGTGCAGAAACTGGTGGCGGAAGTGATGGGCATCAGCCTGAATCAGGTGACGATAGATATGCGCCGGATGGGCGGTGGATTTGGGGGTAAAGAGACGCAGGCGGCCGGTGTCGCCTGTCTCTGCGCCATCGTGGCGCGCCAGACCGGCCGGGCGGCGAAGATGCGGCTTTCACGCCGCGACGATATGCGTGTCACCGGTAAACGCCATCCGTTCTTTGTGCGCTACGAAGCGGGCGTTGAAGAGGATGGGCGTCTGTGCGGCATCAAAATCGATCTGGCCGGAAACTGTGGTTATTCGCTGGATCTTAGCGGATCGATTGTCGATCGTGCCATGTTCCACGCCGATAACGCCTATTACCTCGGGGATGCACGGGTAACCGGCTATCGCTGCCGCACGAACACCGCCTCGAACACCGCCTATCGGGGTTTTGGCGGGCCGCAGGGTATGGTGGCGATTGAACAGATCATGGATCATATCGCCCGTGAGCGCGGGCTGGATCCGCTGGCGCTGCGCAAGCGTAACTACTATGGCAAGCAGGATCGCAACATCACCCATTACCACCAGCAGGTAGAGGATAATCTGCTGGATGAGATTACCGAACAGCTGGAGCAGAGCAGCGACTATCAGGCTCGCCGCGCGGAGATTAAGGCGTTTAATGCCCGCAGTCCGCTGCTGAAACGCGGTCTGGCGCTGACGCCGGTGAAATTCGGCATCTCCTTTACCTCCAGCTTTCTCAATCAGGCGGGGGCGCTGATTCTGATCTACACCGACGGCACGGTACAGCTTAACCACGGCGGCACCGAGATGGGCCAGGGCCTGAACACCAAGGTGATTCAGATTGTCGCCGAAGTGCTGCAGATTGAGATCGATAAAATTCAGATCACCGCCACCGACACCGGCAAAGTGCCCAACACCTCGCCAACCGCGGCCTCCAGCGGGGCTGACCTCAATGGCAAAGCGGCGCAGAATGGTGCTGAGATCCTGCGCGATCGCATGACCGCCATGCTCTGCGAGCTACACCAGTGCGACGCGTCGGCGGTGAGCTTCCGCAACGGGGTGGTGCGCGCCGGGGATAAACATTACACCTTCGCCGAGGTGGCGAAGCTGGCGTGGCTGAATCAGGTGCCGCTCTCCGCCACTGGCTACTACCGCGTGCCGGGGATTCATTACGACCGGGTCGCGGGTCGCGGGACGCCGTTCTATTACTACGCTTACGGTGCAGCCTGCTGTGAAGTGGTGATTGATACCTTAACCGGTGAATCCCGCCTGCTGCGCGCCGACATTCTGCATGACGTCGGGGCGTCGCTGAATCCGGCCATCGACATAGGCCAGGTTGAAGGTGGCTTTGTGCAGGGCGTCGGCTGGCTCACCTGCGAAGAGCTGGTGTGGAGTGATAAAGGCCAGCTGCTGACCGATGGCCCGGCGAGCTACAAAATTCCTGCCATCAGCGACGTTCCGGCGGACCTGCGGGTCACGCTGGTGGAGAACCGTAAAAACCCTAAAGACACGGTGTTCCACTCCAAGGCCGTAGGTGAACCGCCGTTTATGCTGGGCATCGCCGCCTGGTGTGCCCTGCAGGATGCGGTCGCCAGCGTCTCCGATTACCGGCAGCATCCGCTGCTGGATGCGCCCGCCACACCGGAGCGCATCTTCTGGGGCGTGCAGCGCCTGACGGGAGGGGTTGATGATTTATCATGACTGGATTGGCGTGCTGCATCAGCTGCGTGAAAAACGTCAGAGCTGCGTATTAATCACCGTGCTCAGTGAGCACGGTTCGGTGCCGCGCGACAGCGGCAGCAAAATGGTGGTAACGCAGCAGGAGAGTTATCTCACCATCGGTGGCGGTCATCTGGAGTTTGAGTGCATCGCCCAGGCCAGGGCGATGCTGCAGCGCGGGGCGACCGCGCCACACACCGAGGATTTCAGCCTTGGCGCGCGGCTCGGACAGTGCTGTGGCGGCAAAACTACGCTGCTGTTTGAGCCGCTGCTGCAGGCGCAGCCGGAGATCTACCTTTTTGGCGCAGGCCATGTGGGACAGGCCCTGGTCAACCTGCTGTCAACGTTACCCTGTCACATAAACTGGATCGACAGTCGCCCGGCGCAGTTCAGCCACGTTCCGGCTGGCGTGGTGACGCTTCAGCCGGACGATCCGCTCGACTGCGTAGCACAGGCACCCGCAGGCAGCTACTTCATCATCATGACCCATCATCATCCCCTCGACTTTGAACTGTGCGAGGCGGTGCTGAAGCGCGGCGATTTCCGCTATGCCGGAGTGATCGGTTCTGAAACGAAAAACCAGCGTTTCCGCTACAGGCTGGCGGGCAAGGGTGTGGCGAGCGAACCGCTGGCGCGCCTGCGCTGTCCGATTGGCCTGCCGGACGTCAAAGGCAAGCTGCCCGCCGAGATTGCGGTGGCAATTGCCGGTGAAATCATCAGCGTTTATCAGCAGCACGTCGCCTGAGTTGTCGCCTGCGCGGCAACCTGTCAGGATAAGACTTTGCGATGCCCACCAGGAGCGAACCATGAACGCCCGTCAGAATCCCTTCTTTAGCGTCAGCACACTGCCTTACCAGACTCCTCCTTTTGACCAGATTGAGGAGCAGGATTTTCTGCCCGCGCTGCAGGCGGGCATTGAGGAGAAGCGTCAGGAGATCGAGGCGATCGCACTGAACAGCGACGCGCCCAGCTTTTTCAACACTTATGAGGCGCTGGAGAGGAGCGGACAGCTGCTCAACCGGGTGAATCTGGTGTTCAGTGCCATGACCTCGGCGCATACCAGCCCGTATCTGCAGCAGGTGGATGAGGAGATTACGCCTCAGCTCACCGCGCTCAACGATGACATCATGCTTAATCGCCCGCTGTTTTCGCGGCTCGATGCGGTTTATCTGCAGCGCGCTAAACTGGATGCCGAATCAAAACGGCTGGTCGAGGTGATCTGGCAGCGCTTTCAACTGGCGGGGGCTAATCTGCCGGAAGCGCAGAAACAGCAGCTCAAGACACTGAATCAGGAAGCGGCCCGCCTCGGTACCCGCTTCACCAACAAATTGCTGGCCGCCACTAAAGCGGGCGGGCTGGTCGTCGATGATCTGCAGAAGCTGGCGGGACTCTCACCGGCCGATCTGGCGGTGGCGCAGGCGGAAGCGCAGGCACGCGGACTGGAAAAGCACTGGCTGCTGGTGCTGCAAAACACCACCCAGCAACCCGCACTACAGAGCCTGGCCGATCGCGCAACCCGTGAAGCGCTGTTTAAGGCGGGCGTGACGCGCACTGAAAAAGGCGATGAGAACGACACCCGCGAGCTGGTATTACGTCTGGCGCAGGTCAGGGCCGAGCAGGCGCGGCTGCTGGGATTTGCCAGCTATGCCGAGTGGAAGTTACAGGATCAGATGGCCAAAACGCCTAAGGCGGCGCTGGCGTTTATGCATAACATCGTGCCTGCCGCGCGCGGTCGTGCGGAGCGTGAAGCGGCGGCTATCCAGCAGACCATCGACCAGCAGCACGGCGATTTTACCCTGCAGGCCTGGGACTGGCGTTTTTATGCCGAACAGGTGCGGCGTGCCCGTTACGATCTGGATGAGAGCCAGATTAAGCCCTACTTTGAACTGAATTCGGTGCTGCAGAATGGCGTGTTCTGGGCGGCGACGCAGCTCTATGGCATCCGTTTCACGCCGCGACAGGATCTGCCGGTTTACCATCCCGACGTCCAGGTCTATGAGATTTTTGACGCCGATGAGACCCCGCTGGCGCTGTTTTACACCGACTTCTTTAAGCGCGACAGCAAAGGCGGCGGTGCCTGGATGAGCAACTTCGTCAACCAGTCTACGCTGCTCGACAGCAAACCGGTGATCTACAACGTCTGTAACTACACCAAACCGCCAGCCGGTGAACCGGCGCTGCTGAGCTGGGACGACGTCATCACGATGTTTCACGAGTTCGGTCACACGCTGCACGGTCTGTTTGCCAGCCAGCGCTATCCGAGCCTGTCGGGAACGGAAACCCCGCGCGATTTCGTCGAGTTTCCTTCGCAGATCAACGAGCACTGGGCCAGCGAGCCAGCGGTGTTCCGCAACTACGCTCGCCACTATCAGACTCAGGCGCTGATGCCCGCTGAGCTGCATGAAAAAATCGTCCGGGCCGCCACGTTCAACAAAGGCTACGAGATGAGCGAGCTGCTGGCTGCCGCGCTGCTGGATCTGCACTGGCACAGCCTTAACCGTGATTCCGCGCCGCAAAGCGTGGAGGGATTCGAGCAGCAGGCGTTACAGAGCGATAATCTGGCGCTGACGGCGGTGCCGCCGCGCTATCGTTCCAGCTATTTCCAGCACATCTGGGGCGGTGGCTATGCAGCAGGTTATTACGCCTATATCTGGACGCAGATGCTCGCCGACGATGGCTATCAGTGGTTTGCGGAACAGGGCGGACTGACGCGTGAGAACGGTGACCTCTTCCGGCAGAAAATTCTGTCGCGGGGGAACAGCAGCGATCTCAAAACACTGTATGAAAGCTGGCGGGGCGGGCCTCCGCAGCTGGAGCCCATGCTGAAAAATCGCGGTCTGGCGGAGTCATAGCAGAACGGGCTGTCACGCGCTGGTCGCGCTGACAGCCCGGTTTTATTCGTGTTAACCCAGCGGGCCACCTTCAATGGTTTCGCACATTCCGGCCAGCACTCGTTCACCGGTTTCGCTTTTCAGAGAGTCATACCATTCTGCCGTGATTGCCGGATCGCGCGCATGGGTGACGTCACAGCGTTTGCGCGCTTTCAGCACCAGATCTTTTACCCGTTCAACCCGTCGCGCCTGATAGCGCAGCAGTGCATCTTCAATACCCAGTGAATGAGAAGCCAGCGTCGAGGCCAGTACCACGGCATCTTCCATCGCCGCGCAGCCGCCCTGGCCGATATCGGGCGTGGTGCTGTGGGCGGCATCGCCCAGCAGGGCCACACGTCCTTTAACAAAGCGGCTGAAAGGTTCGATGTCGTGGATCTCAACCCGATTGGTGGTGTCAGGATTGATTGCCGCGATCAGCTGCTGTACCGGCTCCGCCCAGCCCTGAAAATAGCCGGTTAAGTCCGCTTTCACCGTGCTGCGATCCTGCGGCAGTCCCTTCGGCAGCGGCACATCAAAGAAGAAGTAGAATCGATTGCCGCTGACCGGCATCAGCGACACCCGCTTGCCGTCACCGACAAAGGTGGTCCACTGATCGGCGGGCGCAATCCTCTCATCTATAGTGACCAGGCCATTCCAGTTAACGTAACCGGCGTAACGTCGTTCAAGCTTCTGCTCCAGCACATACTCGCGGATCACCGAATGGGTGCCATCGGCGGCAATCAGGAAATCGCCGGTGGCCTGAGTGTTGTCGGAAAAGGTGGCAATCACGCCACTGCCGGTCTGCTCGACCTGGATCACCCGCTTACCAAACTGCACCCGTTCACGCCCGAAGGTATCAATCAGCATCGCCTGCAGTTCTGCCCGCGCCACCGGACAGGGATATTCGCCAACCTGCTGCACCAGCGGCGCCATACTGAAGCGGGTCAGGGGCGCGCCGGTGGTGCCATCGTGATAGGCCATATAGGCCATGTTCCCGCCCAGCTCACGCAGCGCGGTTTTCATGCCCAGCGCATTCAGGCATTTAACCCCGTTGGGCCAGATGGAAATCGCCGCGCCGACGGGCTTCATCTCCTTTACGGCTTCAAAGACCTCAACGTCAATTCCGGATTTCTCCAGCGCAATGGCACTACTCATGCCGCCTATACCGCCACCAATCACGATTGCTTTCATAATGCTCTCCTGTCTGCATACGTCACTTCCTGCAACTTTTGTACCAGAGAGATGGTGGTAGAGAGTTTCATATAAATAACAATGTAAATCATAGGCTTAATGTATAATGGGGGGCGCCTGACTCCCGCCTTCCTCTTAATCAGTTGCACTGAATTGTGGCAAACAGGCGTGCAAAAAGGGTGCGGCTATAACCGTACTGCATCATTTGTTTCATTATCGCCCGTCTGTGTCTGTGTTAATCATCAGCCAGTGGAACGCGCCAGGTACTTTTTAGCATGGTCATTCTTATTACTTTAAAAGTTATTAACTAAAATCCTCATCCGCTTCGCTAATATTCCTGACAATTAATTAAACATTTACATAACAACTGGCGCGAATATTTCCCGGAAAATAATCGTTATATTCAATAAGGGGTTAGCCTGACACAGTTAAACACACCTGTTAATAAAAAATGCAAATTCATAACCAGACACAATTGTGTCTGTTTTAGCACCGTGCGCAATCATTAGCAAAAGCGTTCAGGCCGCGTCATTACGGGCTTTTAGGATATTGCTCAGACCCGCCAGTCACGATCACGTGATATAGATCACTCCGGACACAAGGACTCTGGAAGGCGAACATGAAAATTGGAATCACGAATAACCAGTATCCGGAGCAGCGTAATATCTTAGTTAATCCGGATAACGAATATATCAATCTGAAAAAGAGCAATCTGTTCTACTTTATTAATCCGTTACGAACCCGATTGCTCAAAAAAAATAAAACCTTTGTCTTTCAGCCTGTGCCTTTTTCAGGGGCATCGCGGGCTGACATCCTGCATCTGTTCAATGAAGTGGCGATAACCCATCAGAAGTGGGTCGCGTCGTTTGAAACGGAGCTGCCGCGTGTGCTGCCGGTGGCGGGCGTCGCCAAGCAGGATAACCCCGAGCTGAAACGCCTCATTCCTTATCTGTTAAAAGATAACTGCCTGGGGTTGATTGCCATCTCAGATGCCACCCTGAACATTCAGATGAAACTGTTCAGGCCGGATATTGCCCAGCAAATCCGCCGTAAAACCCTGGTGCTGCATCCGCCGCAGAAGCTGTTTGTCCAGCAGAAAACGCCGCGTCAGCCCGGTATTCTGAAACTGACCTTTGCCGGTAACGAGTTCTACCGCAAAGGCGGGGCTGAAGTCGTGCTGGCGATCAGTGAGCTGATTGAAGAGCGCAAACTGGAAGAGTCGCAGCTGGATGTGCAGCTGATTGGCGATCTCGCCAAGCGTCGTAACGTGGCGCACCGCCAGTTCCAGGATGATGAGACGTTCTATAGTGGCATTGAGAACCGCATCAAACGCTATCGCTGCTTCACGCATCATTCACAGATGGATAACGGCGCCCTGATGCAGCTGTTCCGCCAGAGCGATGCCGGACTGCTACCGACCTGGCAGGAGACGTACGGTTTCTCAGTGCTGGAGATGCAGGCTAACGGCTGCCCGGTGATCACCAGCAACGTGCGCGCATTGCCAGAGATTAATCCCGCCAGTGCAGGCTGGGTGATTGAGAGTCCGCTGAACGCTGACCGTGAATACAGTATTACCTCTCCAGAGCAGAAAACGCAGCTACGCCAGTCGCTGGTGGAGGGGCTGAAATCGATACTGCTCGCTATTATCGACCGTCCTGAGATGCTGCAGGAGAAAGGTGAGGCGGCGATTCTGCGCATCAAAGATCAGCATGACACCCAGCGTTACATTGCCCGGCTCAACGATATCTACAGCCGTGGCGTGATTAATGTCACTCAACATCCCCCTGTGGTCTCAATTTGATTAGATTTCTCTGACGTGGCGCGCCAGACTGGCCATACTTAGTGCAGCGTCCCTCTGGAGAACTCTTATGAAAATGATCATCAGCCTGCTGCTGTCCGGATTACTGGGCAGCAGCGCCTTCGCTCAGCCCGCACCGCTTTTTCCGGCCCGCGCGCCCCTGGCACAGCTGACGCCCGTCGCTGCCCGCTGCGATGTCTCCGCCTGTCAGACCAACTGCTACACAGAACAATCGCACTGCAACACCCGGGAAAACGGTGGCTGCAGTTCTCAGGCTCAGATGTGCGTGCAGGCCTGTGCCGACCAGTGTAAATAATTTAATTCAGTGAAGAATCCCTTAGTTGCCAATGAAAAAGTCTTTGTTTTATCTCGCGTTATTCTCTCTTTCTGCCAGCTGTGTCTCCGCCGATCTCTCTTCACAGCAGGTTACTTCTCTGGTTAAAGCCGCGATCGAACCGCTGATGGAGCAGCAGGAGATCCCCGGCATGTCGGTGGCGGTGCTTTACAAAGGCCGGGCGCAGTTTGTGAACTTCGGCGTGGCCGATCTCGAATCACGCCGCCGGGTCACGGAAAACACGCTGTTTGAGCTGGGTTCAGTGAGCAAAACCTTTACCGGCACGCTGGCCGGCGTCATGATCCGCAACGGCGAAATACGCCTTAACGATCCGGTGCAGAAGTACTGGCCGCAGCTGACCGGTGAGCAGTGGCGTCCGGTGCGGATGCTGCATCTGGCGACCTATACCGCGGGCGGCCTGCCTCTACAGTTGCCGGATGATGTCACCGATCAGGCTTCGCTGCTGCGTTTCTATCAGGAATGGCAGCCAGAGGCAGCGCCCGGCACGCTCCGGCAGTACTCTAACGCCAGCATCGGTCTGTTTGGTTCGCTGATGGTGAAGGGCGATTATGAGCAGGCGATGGCGCGAAACGTGTTTCAGCCACTGCGTCTGACGCGCACCTATATCACCGTGCCGCCCTCGATGATGCTGGACTACGCCTGGGGCTATAAAAATGGCCAGCCGGTACGGGTCTCACCTGGCATGCTGGATGCAGAAGCCTACGGCGTTAAATCCACTGCGCGTGACATGCTCACCTTTATGCAGGCAAATGTGGATCCTAACCGCCTCTCTTCGGGGAATGCCGTGCTGCGTAATGCCATTCGCACCGCGCAGGCGCGCTACTTCAAAGTCGGCACTTTGTTTCAGGGACTGGGCTGGGAGATCTACGACTGGCCGGTGACTGCCGATACGCTGATGGGCGACAGCGATAATGGAGTTGCGCTGCAACCCCGCCCGGCAACGCTGCTCAATCCGGTCGGGCCGTCGCAGAGCGCCAGCTGGGTGCATAAAACCGGTGCAACCAATGGTTTTGGTGCCTATATCGCCTTTATTCCTGAGAGGAACAGCGGCATCGTGATACTCGCCAACAAGAATTACCCTAATCCGCTGCGTATAAAGGCGGCGTGGCAGATTTTGCAGGCGTTACAGCAGGAGAAGCCTGAGTAACAGGCATCACGCTTGCTCAGCGACGGGGTAAAGCTGGCACCGCCTGTTCATTTGCGCTAAAATAAAAATCAAATGAACAGGAGGCTGCTATGTCTATCGCCATCTACACACCCGCTCAGCATCGTCGCGACAATTCGCTGCTGCATGCCCTGAATCTGCCGGAAACACTGCCTGATGCGCACCAGCGTATTGCGGTAGGGTTCAGCAGCGGCGTGCTGAAACGCACGGCGTCGTTGTCCACCTTTGACGAGGGCTGGCTGTGCCGTCTGGCGGGCATTGATCGCACCACCTACAACCGCAAAGTCAAAGATCCGCAGCAGACCTTTTCGCCCGATCAGAGCGGACGGATCTACATGCTGATTCGCGTCCTCTCTGCCGCCAGCAAACTGTTCCGCGACGACAGGCAGCGTCTGGTACAGTGGCTGGAAACGCCCGCCAAAGCGCTGGGCGGTAAGAAACCGGCGGAGATGACCACCACGGTGGCGGGTGCAGAAGCGGTGATTAACCTGATTGGCCAGCTTGAGCATGGCGTGATTACCTGATGGCAGTACGTTTCTTTCGCCTGGTGAAGAGTGAGTATGCGATGAGCGCCTTTGATGGTTTTGGTGCCCGCACTTACGGGGGGCGCTGGAATTCCGTGGGAACGGTCTGTGTCTATATGGGATCAAGCCGGGCGCTCTGTGTACTTGAGGCGCTGGTTCATCTCACCATTCAGGATCTGTCACACGACTACTCAATGCTGTCGATTAGCGTCCCTGAATCGCTGATTACCGAGCTCTCGCTGGTGGCACTCCCCGATGACTGGCAGGCCGATCCTGCGCCATCGTCCACGCGGCAAATTGGTGACGACTGGCTTGCCAGCCCGGATAACGGCCTGGTGCTGAAGGTGCCGAGCACGCTGACCGGTGAGTGGAATGCACTGTTCAATCCCCGTCATCCGGCAGCGGCTGGCATCATCAGTAAGGTGGTGGTAGAGCCATTTTTCTTCGATCCGCGTTTCAGGCTGCAATAGGGCGCCGGATTCGCCACTTTTCTCACCGCAACATCTCACATCACGCTGGGGCCTGCGATTCCGATAGCGCCTGCGCCGCGCAGATCAGCGCCAGATGACTCAGCCCCTGTGGCATATTGCCGCGCCAGCTCTGGCTGCGGACGTCATACATCTCATTGAAGATATCGACGTTACCGTGGCCGTTCAGCGTAGCCAGGATCTCCTGCATAGCCTGTTCTGCCTCATCCGCCTCACCCATCTCTGCCCAGGCTTCCACCAGCCAGAAGGCGCAGGCGAGAAAGGTACTCTCTTCTTCTCTGACCCCGCTGTAGCGGTAGAGCATGGCGCTGCCGTCACCCAGTTTTTGCCGGATAGCCCGGTAGGTTGAGAGCATCCGCTGCGGATTGACCGCGTTGCCGTAGCTGTGAACCAGCGCCAGCGACGCGTCGAGGCGATCGTCACTGCCAACGTAAAAGAGATAAGCCTGCTGTTGCTCTGACCAGCAGTGCGACTCAATCCAGTCGCGGATACGGTCACGTTCCCGCTGCCAGCGTCCCAGCCAGGTCGGTTCGATATGCTGGCTTTCTGCCAGCGCCACCGCCCGATCCAGCGCCATCCAGCAGGCCATTTTGGAGTGGGTGTAGTGTTGCAACTCCGGCAGCTCCCAGATGCCGCAATCCTTCTGCCGCCAGTGATCGGCGCAGCAGTTCGCCAGCTCGCCCAGCATGCGCGAGGTGGTGATATCCAGCACGTGTCCCGCCTCGATAAAATGCTGCGCGGTGACCAGCATGTCGCCATACATACTGAGCTGCAGCTGGTCACGGGCATTATTGCCGACCCGCACGGGCTGAGAGTTCTGATAGCCGCTCAGCGGCGGATAACGCTCAGCGGGGACCTCATCACCATTCAGGGCATAGCAGGCGCGCAGCCTGACGCCATGGCGCATGATAGTCTGCGACAGCCAGGAAAAGGCCGCCTTACAATCTTCCAGCGCCCCGAGATAGACGAAGGCTTTAATAATCAGGCAGGCATCGCGCACCCAGGCGTAGCGGTAATCATAATTTTTTTCGCCGCCGATCCCCTCCGGCAGGGAGGTGGTGGCAGCAGCAGCCAGTGCGCCGGTCGGGGAGTACCAGAGAAACTTCAGCGACAGGGCTGAGCGCTTCACCAGCGTCGGGTAGCGGCCCTCATAACTCAGGCTCTCCACCCAGCTGGTCCAGCCGGTGTGGCTGGTTTCAATCCGCTGATCGATAGCCTCCAGCGGCGGCACCGCCAGCGGCTCTTTCTCGGTCACCAGCAGCGCGCAGAGCGAGCGGGAACCGGCATAGGTACGCAGCGTGGCGCAGACCTGCTCGTCATCCAGCTCTGTGATCTGAATATCTTCGCTGGTGCGCAACATCGCCATGATCTCCGCGATGTGAAACACCTTGCCTTTCTCATTGTCGGCCACCCACGGTGAACGGGTTTCGGCGGCGGTGCCGAAGCGCAGGGTGATTGCTAATTCCACTTCACCGCTGACACCCTCTATGCGGCGAGCCAGTTCGCACCAGGGCAGACGGCCCGCCAGCGTGCTGTTAATCGATTCGGTCAGCAGCACGGTACCGTCACGGGTTTCGAAGCGGGTCTCCAGCACATTGCTGTTATCGCGGTAGCGGCGTGAGACCTGATAAGGCGCACGCGGGACAATCTGGAAGTAGCCACCGAGTCCGGCATCAAGCAGGCGATCAAACAGGGGCTTTGCGTCGAGATTGGGCGCACACCACCAGTCAATTGAACCGTCCGGCGCAATCAGCGCAACAGATGAACCGTCCGGCGCAATCAGCGCAACAGAACGGCCTTCACCAATGGCGGCATAATCACCCAGGCCCGCAAAGCCCTCTTTTCTGACCGGCGAATGAAAGATCGGGTTTTCCATAATCTGCTTCCTTATATCACGGTGGCGAGGTTTCTTAAGCGGGGCAAAAGCGGGACAAAAAAATGGCCGCGTTATGCGGCCACCTGAGTGAGATTACAGCGTACCGGTGCCGCCATCAGAACACCAGACCTGCCCGGAGGAGTAACTGCTCTCGGTTGAGGCCAGGGTAACGTAGAGTGGGGCGATCTCAACCGGCTGGCCCGGACGGCCCATCGGTGAGTCGGCGCCAAACTGCTTCACTTTCTCCATCGGCTGTCCGCCGCTGGACTGCAGCACGGTCCAGTACGGCCCTGGTGCAATGGCGTTGACCCGGATACCGTCACCACCCAGCTGCTTCGCCAGGGATTTGGTAAAGGCGACGATGGCCGCTTTGGTCTGCGCATAGTCGAGCAGAATATCGCTGGGTTTAAACGCCTGTACGGACGAGGTATTAATAATGGACGCACCGCGTGGCAGATATTCCAGCGCCGCTTTGGTGATCCAGAACATCGCATAAACGTTGGTTTTAAACGTTGCGTCAAAATCTTCCGTACTCAGGGTACGGATGGACTCATTAAATTGCTGACGACCGGCGTTATTAACCAGAATATCCAGGCCACCTAATTTATCGGCTGCCTCTTTGACCAGCTGCTGACAGAATTCTTCAGAACGAATGTCGCCCGGAATAGCAAAAACTTTACGGCCTTCCGCTTCGATTAATTTAATCACTTCATCGGCGTCGGGCTGTTCTTCCGGCAGGTAGTTAATCACCACATCTGCGCCTTCACGGGCATAAGCGATAGCCACCGCGCGGCCAATACCGGAGTCACCGCCGGTGATCAGCGCCTTGCGGCCGGTCAGTCGGCCCGTGCCGCGATAGCTGGTTTCACCGTGGTCGGGAACCGGGATCATTTTGCTGGCCAGGCCTGGCGCCTGTTGTGGCTGATCCTCAAAAGGAGGTTTAGGAAATTGATCCAGATCGAGCGTCTTGTTAGTTGGTGTAGCCATTGTATGCTCCTTGAACAGAGTTATCTGAGACATTAAGCCTGGCACAAATGTGATATTTGTCACATCTGACTGCTGATTCATTGAGCAGTTAAAACCAGAAGAACTTAATAATGCAGATAAAGCGTAGACAGAAAATCGGAACACTGTGCAGTAGCGTCCGATTATTTTTCAGTGCAGGGGCGGGATATTTAAAGCGAAGCGTAAGATCGGTTGTGAATTATTTCAGGGCGTAATTACATAGCGGAAGAAAATAAAAAAGGGCGGTTAACCGCCGCGTACCGAACCGCGCCAGACCACATCTGCCGGATATATTCTCCGCTCCTGCTGCTGTTCATTTTTTGGCATCAGCGTCTCCGGTTGCGCTTCCGTCTCCACCAGCCAGGCAATGGCATCGCGGGCGAATTGCTCCACCGGCTGTGCAAAGGTCGTGAGGTTGTAAGAGGCCCAGCCCGATTGCGCGATATTATCGTGTCCGATGATGCAGAGATCGTCCGGAATACGCAGCGCAAAGCGGTGACGCGCCTCATCCATAAAGCCGCAGGCGAGCAGGTCGGTGGCACAGTAAACCGCATCAGGGCGAACTTTACGCGTCAGCAGACGCTGCGCCAGAATCTGGCCGCTTTCGTAAGAGGTGGTGCCGAACCGCTCCACCTGGACCGTGACGCCCACTTTCTGCGCGGCGGCCAGAAAATCCGCTTCGCGCTTCAGCAGACTCGGCGTTCCCGCCAGTGAATTGACAAAGGCGATGCGGCTGCATCCCGCCCGCACAAACGCGTTAACCGCCATTTCTGCGGCGGGGCGGGAGTCGAGGTTGATACTGAGCGTGCCGGGCAGGGACTCGTCGCGGTTAATCAGCACCAGATGCTGACCATGTTTGTAGCAGAGCCGGGTGATACCGGTGTCCGGCATGCCGGAGAGAATAATCGATGCGTCGGCGCGAAAATTAATCGCCTGCTGCAGCGCGGCGGAAACGCGCGCATCGGATCGGTCAGTGTTAATCAGCATCGCCACTTTTCCCGCTTCCTGCAGATACTGGGTCATCCAGCGCACCAGGCTGGCACGGTAGGGCGTGTCAACCTCGGAGGCAATTAAGCAGACGATGCCGCTGCGGTTGCGCACCAGGCCGCGCGCCAGATGATTGACGTGATAGCCCAGTTCCTCCGCCGCTTTCATCACCCGCTGACGGGTAGCATCTGACACGCTGGCCCCCGGTGTAAAGGTGCGGGAGACTGCTGAGCGGGAGACGCCCGCCCGGTCAGCCACATCCTGCGCACTCACCACCGCCTTTAGCTGCTGCATGTTCTCTCCTCGCCTGACATTGTCTGCACTGAGTTTGCCTGAAGTTGCAAGGCTGTGCAAAAAATACAGATGGGCGAAAGGTTTCAAATTTGTGACAGCGACTGACAATTGCTTAACAACTAAATTGACACTGCAGCAGGGCCGCCGTACTAATCTGCACATATGTTTGCACACATGTGCAAAAGCTGGCGCGCCTGCGTCATCCAGCCCAGGAGAACACCATGCGTTATTCCTCTCTGCTCGCTGCTGTAATCGTCTGCCCTATAGTGCCGTTTGCTGCCTCGGCGGCGGGCAATCTTAATATGATCTGCTCAGCCGATGTGGTGGTGTGCGAACAGATGACCACGCTGTTCAGCCAGTCCCATCCCGATATTAAACTCAGCATGGTGCGGCTCTCTGCCGGTGAAGCCTATGCCCGTATCCGCAGCGAGGCACGCAATCCCCGTACCGATATCTGGTGGGCCGGTACCGGCGATCCGCATATGCAGGCCGCCGAAGAGGGGCTGACCCAGGCCTATAAATCGCCACTGCTCGATCAGCAGCAGCCCTGGTCACAAAAAGTGGCGGAGATCTCCGGTTATCGCACCGTGGGCGTTTATGCCGGTGCGCTGGGCTGGGGCTATAACACCAGACTGCTGGCGGAGAAAAAGCAGAAAGTGCCTGCCTGCTGGGCGGATTTACTCGACCCTGGCTTTAAAGGCGAGATTCAGATCGCCAATCCCAACTCTTCCGGCACGGCCTATAACACCCTGGCGACGCTGGTGCAGATCATGGGCGAAGACAAAGCCTTTGACTACCTGAAGAAGCTCAACGCCAACATCTCGCAATATACCAAGTCCGGCTCGGCACCGGTCAAAGCCGCCGCGCGCGGTGAAACCACTATCGGCATTGTCTTTATGCATGATGCCGTCGCGATGGAAGTGGATGGCTTCCCGATTAAGCCCGTCGCGCCCTGTGAAGGTACCGGCTATGAGATTGGTTCGATGTCGATCATCAAAGGGGCACGAAACCTGGCCAATGCCAAAGCCTGGTATGACTGGGCGCTTAGCGCTGAAGCACAGTCGCATATGAAAGAGGCGAAATCGTTCCAGCTGCCCTCTAACCGCAAGGCGGAGATCTCTGAATATGCACCGCGCTTCGAGAACATCAGGCTGATCGATTATGACTTTAAAACCTATGGTGACTCAGCAAAACGAAAAGCGCTGCTGGGCCGCTGGGATAAAGAGATTGGTGCCAGCGCACAATAACGGTGGTGCGCCCCGGCCACCTGAGCCGGGTCTGTGCCAGACCGCGGTGGCGTAAGCCTGATGTCCGCTTCCTGATCGAGGTGATTTATGAATGCGCACAATCGTCGCTTAACCGGCGCGCTGCTGGCGGGCGCCATCGCGCTGACGCTGCTGCCCTGGTATAGCCTGGAGGAGGGCTTCTTCTCGGGTGACTGGCTGTTCAGCTTATGGGGTGATGAGAACAATGCGCCTGCGCTGGGGCAGCTCGCGTTACACAGCTGGCTGGGCATCGCCGTGGCGCTGTGGCTGCTCTGTGCTGGCAGCGCCTTTCTGCCCCCGGGCCGCACCCGCAGCACGCTGCTGCTGCTGTTCAGCACCTGCGGCATTCTGTTTCTGGTGCTGGAAGGGCATGCCATCGGTTTCAGTGGCTGGAACTGGTTATGGCTGGAGAACCTCACCGGCCCGCTGGCGCAGGGGCAACCGGCGATGGGCGCGGGCGCGCTGCTGTTGCTGACCATATTTTTGCTGATTTTCGCCTTTGCCCTGGCGGAGCGCGGCGTGCTGAAAGGCGATGCCTTTGTGGTGGCGTCGATTGTGCTGCTGGTGGCGCTGGTCACGACCTTTGTGCTCTATCCGGTGCTGAGCCTGTTTGTCGCCTCGGTGCAGGATATTGATGGCAGTTTTAAACCTGACGGACTGATTGCCAATATGCAGGATCCCGCCATCTGGAGCCTCGGCTGTTTTACCGGTGGCACCTGCGGCACCGCCTGGCGCACGCTGGGACTGGCGCTGATGACGGCCAGTGGCGCTACGCTGCTGGGACTGGCGTTTGCACTGGCGGCGACGCGCACCTCGCTGCCGTGTAAAAAAGCGCTGCGGATGCTGACCATTCTGCCGATTATCACGCCGCCGTTTGTCATCGGTTTGGCGCTGATCCTGCTGTTTGGCCGCTCCGGCGTGGTCACCGAATCGCTGGCGACGCTGTTCGGCATCGAGCCGGGCCGCTGGCTCTATGGCATGACCGGCATCTGGATTGCCCAGGTGCTCTCCTTTACCCCCATCGCCTTTCTGGTGCTGATTGGGGTGGTCGAGGGCGTCAGTCCGTCACTGGAAGAGGCGTCACAGACCCTGCGTGCCAGCCGCTGGCGCACTTTCTCCCGCATCTCGCTGCCGCTGATGGCGCCGGGGCTGGCCAACGCCTTCTTAATCAGCTTTATCGAAAGCATGGCCGATTTCGGTAACCCGATGGTGCTGGGCGGCAGTCACGGCGTGCTGTCGACGGAGATCTTCTTCTCCGTGGTCGGCGCACAGAACGACCCGAGTCGCGCGGCGGTGCTGGCGATGATCCTGCTGGGCTTCACCCTGGCCGCTTTTCTGGTGCAGCGCGTCTGGCTCTCCGGCAAAAGCTTCGCCACTGTCACCGGCAAAGGCGATGGCGGCCGTCATGTGATGCTGCCGCGTCCGGTGCGCTACAGCGTCTATGGCATGGTAATACCCTGGGGTCTGTTCACCCTGGTGATCTACGGCATGATCATGATTGGCGGCTTTGTGCAGTCCTGGGGGCTGAATAACAACCTGACGCTGGATCACTATATCCGGGCCTTTAACGTCAGCGTTAATCAGGGGCAACTGGTCTGGAGCGGCGTCGCCTGGAGCTCTTTCTGGATCACGCTGGAGATCGCCCTGATCGCCGCGCCGCTCACGGCCATTGTCGGACTGCTGACCGCCTGGCTGATTGTGCGACAGAAGTTTGCCGGTCGTCAGACCTTTGAATTCATGCTGATGCTGAGCTTTGCCATTCCCGGCACGGTGATTGGTGTGAGCTATGTCATGGCGTATAACCTGCCGCCGCTGGAGATCACCGGTACCGCGATGATCCTGATCGCCTGCTTTGTCTTCCGTAATATGCCGGTCGGCGTGCGTGGTGGTATTGCGGCGATGAGCCAGCTGGATAAAAGCCTGGATGAAGCCTCACTGACGCTGGGCGCAAACAGTTTCCGTACCCTGCGTAAAGTGGTGCTGCCGCTGCTGAAACCGGCCATCAGCGCCGCGCTGGTTTACGCCTTTGTGCGGGCCATTACCTCTATCAGTGCGGTGATTTTTCTGGTCAGCGCCCAGTACAACATGGCGACCTCGTACATTGTCGGGCTGGTGGAGAACGGTGAGTATGGCGTGGCGATTGCCTACTCCTCGGTATTGATCGTGGTGATGCTGCTGATCATTGGCCTTTTCCAGCTGCTGGTGGGCGAACGTCGCCTGCGTCGTGCAATCCAACCGGCGGTGATTATTGCCGCACCCTCTGCATCCACTCTGACTCAGGAGAGAGCCGTATGACGACCATTAACGCCGGATCGGTGGTGTTTGAACATGTCGCAAAGCGTTTTGCCGGTTTTACTGCCGTGCCGGATCTGTCGCTCACCGTAGAGCCGGGTACGCTGGTGACGCTGCTCGGGCCGTCCGGCTGCGGCAAGACCACTACGCTGCGACTGCTGGCCGGGCTGGAGCATCCCACCGCAGGGCGGATTCTGATTGGCGGCAAAGATGTCACCCATCTGCCCGCCAACGAGCGCGACGTGGCGATGGTGTTTCAGTCCTACGCGCTGTTTCCCCATATGAACGCCATCGACAATATTCTCTACGGGCTGCTTTCCTCGGGCATGAACAAACGCGAGGCGCAGGACAGGGCGCGCGAGGGGCTGAAGCTGGTGGGTCTGGAGAGTCAGGGGCAGCGGTTGCCGTCTGAGCTTTCTGGCGGACAGCAGCAGCGTATTGCGGTCGCCCGCGCGCTGGTGCTGGAACCGCAGGTGCTGCTGCTTGATGAGCCGCTATCGAACCTTGATGAGCGTCTGCGCCGTCGGGTGCGCACCGACATCCGCGATCTGCAGCAGCGGCTCGGGTTTACGGCGGTTTATGTGACCCATGACCAGGAGGAGGCGCTGGCGGTCTCCGATAAGATTATTGTCATGAAAGAGGGGGATATTGCCCAGCAGGGCGCGCCGGAGACGCTTTACCATTCACCCAATTCGGTCTTTATCGCGGACTTTATGGGGGAGGCGAATATTCTGCCCTGTGAAGTGGAAGAGGCGGATGCGGATGACGCGCTGGTCCGCCTGGGTAATCAGCGCTTCCGGGTGCGAGGTGCCGGAGCAAAAACCGGCAGTGCTCAGCTGGCGGTGCGACCGCAGTTTATTACGTTGTCCGGCGACGGTCAGGGGGCGCTGCAGGGGGAGGTCATTCACAGCACCTGGCTGGGTGACCATATCGAATATGAAGTCGCCACCGAACTGGGCGCGCTGTTCATTATCGATCCGCAGATGGAACAGCGTCTGCCGCTCGCCACCACAGTTGGCGTCAACTTTAAGCCGCAGGGCCTTGCCCTGATTGCCCGTTAATCTGACTAACTCAAGGAGTTCGCATGGAATCGCATGATGAAATAATGGCGCGTCTGGCTTTAGCGGAAGCCGTTGCCCGTGAAGGTGGCGCGACGGCGTTATCTTACTTCAACCGTCGCGAGACGCTGGTGGTGGAGACCAAGTACGATTTGCAGGATGTGGTGTCGATTGCTGACCGTGAAGTGGAGCAGCTGATCGCCAGCCGTATACGGGATGCGTTTCCCGATGATGGCTTTCTGGGTGAGGAGTCGGGACTGCAGGTGGGAGAGTCTGACTACACCTGGGTGGTTGATCCAATCGATGGCACCAGCCCGTTTCTCAATGGGATGCCGAGCTGGTGTGTTTCCGTCGCGGTACTGCGCGGCGATGTGCCGGTCATCGGGGTGATTTTCGCGCCGACCTATCAGGAGTGCTACGTGGCGGCACTGGGGCAGGGCGCGACGCTCAACGGTCATCGTCTGCAGGTCGATCCCACACGCACACTGCAAAACCACGTTACCGGTTTTGGTGCCAACAGTTATGTCAGCCCGCAGCAGGTAGGCGAGATTGTGGCAGCACTATTGTCGGCAGGCGGTAACTTTATCCGTATTGGTTCCGGCGCACTGATGCTGGCCTGGGTTGCCGCCGGTCGGGTCGTGGGTTACTACGAACCCTATATGCACGCCTGGGATTGCCTGGCGGGTTACTGCCTGGTGAAAGAGGCGGGCGGCTGGTACCACCCGTTTAACACCGAAGGCGATCGCATCACTAAAGGCGCGCAGGTATTGGCCGTGTCACCGGGTGCCGAAGCGGATCTGCGGCGCATTGCCGGTTTATAATTATGTGACCCTGTCACGCTGATGGTACTGTGGTCAGCGTGATGCCTTTGGCCGTAGCGTTTTGGTCAGATAGTGACGCTGCATACCGGTTTGCGGAAAATCGGGCAGGGACATCTGCGGCTGATAACCCTGTTTCTGATAAAACGGCAGGGCCTGAAAACTAAAGGTATCCACCAGCGCATAGAGACATCCCATCTTTCCCGCCTCCTGCTCTGCGGCTTCCAGCAGTGCGCTGCCCAGACCACTGCCACGGAGCGTTTCGTCCACCCAGAGATAATCGATACAGAGCCAGTTTCCTTTGCGTGCGGCGATCACTCCCCCGCGCAACATTCCCTGTTCGTCCCTGTGAGAAACCGACAGCGGTCCCCAGTTATCGCGGCTGATAAATTGCCGGTTGTAAGCCCCCAGTCCTGCCAGCAACTCTTCCCGATCGTCGTCGTTGATCTGATGGGTAAGGGTAAATGTGCTCATCCTCGTCCTCTTTTATTCGTGGTTCCGGCTTATCCCCTGCAAAGGATAATTGTGCGATTATCCGCTATAGGGTATAAAGTAATTGTTATCCCCTTCAGGGGGTAAAAGCTGTTTTATACCCTGTCGGGGATAATGCCCCTGCGCTATGCTTACAGCCTGTGATCCAGAAGGAGCCACCCCATGATATACAGCCCGCTACAGCTGGCAAACCGGCTAAAGCTCATTCGTCAGCGTAATGGCTGGACCCAAAGTGAGCTGGCGAAAAAGGTCGGCCTGAAACAGGCCACCATCTCTCACTTTGAAAATGCCCCTGACAGTACCTCGCTGGCAACGCTGTTTAAGCTGTTACAGTCGCTGGAGCTGAGTCTGGAAGTTCAGGAGAAAGAGGAGGCCGGTGCGCCTCAGCTGCATGATGAGGATGAGTGGTAATGCAAAGGCTGATTGCGTGGATGAACGGCGAGCGGGTAGGCGTACTCACCCGGCAGCGAAACGGCGCTCATGAGTTTCAGTATGATACCGGCTGGCTGAGTAATCCGCTCTCCAGGCCGCTGTCACTTTCGATGCCGTTGCAGGTAAAGGCTCTCACCTCACACGCCGTGATTAACTTCTTCGATAACCTGCTGCCGGATAGCCCATTGATTCGCGACAGAATCGTGGCGCGTTACCAGATTAAATCCCGTCAGCCCTTTGATCTGTTGCAGGAAGTGGGACGTGACAGCGTCGGGGCGACTATGCTGCTGCCGCCCGATATGCCACTGCCCGCACTGCAGGCCCGCTATGAAGTGCTGGATGAAACCCGGCTCGAAAGCGTGCTGTCGGCCTATCAGTCAGATATCCCGCTGGGGATGCTGCGTGAAGAGACCGATTTCCGTATCTCGGTCGCAGGGGCGCAGGAGAAAACCGCACTGCTGCTGACCGATGAAGGCTGGAGCATTCCTGCCGGTGCCACGCCCACCTCGCACATCATTAAGCTGCCGATCGGAGAGATTAAACAGCCGGCCGCGACGCTGGATATGCGAGAAAGTGTGGAGAATGAGTATCTCTGTCTGGCGCTGGCCCGTGCACTCGGTATCGACGTGCCGCAGGCAACGATTATTCGTGCCGGACAGATGCGCGCCCTGGCGGTAGAACGTTTCGACCGCCGCTGGTCACGCGATAAAACCCGGTTGATTCGCCTGCCGCAGGAGGATTTCTGTCAGGCGCTGGGACTGCCATCTTCAACCAAATATGAGTCGGATGGCGGGCCGGGTATTGCGGAAATCATGCAGATACTGATGGGATCGAGCAACGCCATCGAAGATCGCTATCGCTTTATGATGTTCCAGGTGTTTCAGTGGCTGATTGGCGCAACCGACGGTCACGCCAAGAACTTCTCACTGTTTATTGAGCGCGGCGGCAGTTATCGACTGACTCCCTTTTATGATGTGATCTCCGCTTATCCGGTACTGGGCGGCACCGGTCTGAACAAGCGAGCGCTGAAACTGGCGATGGGGCTGCGTGCCACTAAGGGGAAGAAGACAGAGATCGACAAAATCTTCCCGCGCCATTTTATCGCCACGGCAAAAAGCGTCAGTTTTGATCGTGACAGTTTGCAGCAGATCTTCGACTTCTTTATTAAGGCCTTTCCCCAGGCAGTGGTCTCGGTGCGCGATGCCTTGCCGCCCGATTTCCCGCAGCACATCGCCGACGCCATTTTTAGTCATTCACTGATTATGCTGGAGCGGCTGCGGCACAAAGAGTGATGGCGCTTATGAGCTGGCAATATCCTGAAAAACCTCTCCTCATGTGTATGGCTAAAAGCCTGTCGGCTATGCTTATCTGACAGGCTTAACAGGAGAGTCATGGTATGAAGTGTCCGGGATGTGAAGGAGAGGCGTTTGTGTACGCCACGCGCGATGTCAGTCTTAATACGGGTAATCCGGAGGACGTTGTGCCAGATGTAAAGGGCGATCACTGCATCCGCTGTGGAGCGGTGATTATGAATGCCGGAACGTCGGAGTTATATCCCGAAAAGGCTGAAGCGCTGGAGAATGCAGGCGTGCCCATCAAATAACACAGAGAGCCCGTTTAGCGCGGGCTTCTTTGTCTCTGTTACAGGTGAATGTCCCTCTTTTGATAACACGCAACGAGTAAGTTGTGTGATTGTGGCACCCTACAGGTTAAACCTCAGGTTTACCCTGGGAACGGAAATCAAACCGCGTCAATCTGGCCACTGGAGTGCGTTATGGATGCCAATCGCTATGCCATGGAAACAATCCCGTCACCGCCGGCATTTCCCGGTGCTGCCAGCCCTGTGATGTCTGATGAAACACTGCATCGCCGTCTGGCCGCCATTATTGAGCGGATGGAACAGCAGCAGATTGTGCAACTGATTATCTATGCCGACAAAGAGCACGGCAGCAATTTTGAATATCTGGCGGGATTCATTCCGCGCTTCGAGGAGGCGCTGCTGGTGGTGACTCAGCAGGGCGAGCTCACCTATATCATGGGTAATGAGAACCTCAAGCTGGTGCCGTTTGCCCGCAATCCGGGACGCTGTCTGCATGCGGAGGTCTTTTCTCTGCCCAACCAGCCTATGCGCGGGGAGCAGCCCCTGGATCAGCTGTTAACAGAGGCAGGGATAGTGGCGGGAGAACGCACCGGGCTGGTGGGCTGGAAGTTATTTACCGGCAGGCAGCCAGGGATGTTTGATCTGCCGCAGTTCATCTATGCCGCGGCGGCGCAGGCAGCGGGCGGCGATGCACAACTGGTAAACGCCACCGGATTGTTTATCTCGCCTGACAACGGTGCACGCTGCGTTAACGGCGCCGATGAAGTGGCGTTTTATGAGGCGGGGGCCAATCTTGCTTCAACCGCGATGCTGGCTGCGCTGGATAGCGTAGCGCCGGGCGTCACAGAGAAGGCGTTAGGCGCACGTCTGAACGCAGAAGGGCAGCCAAACACGGTGGTGACGATTGCCGCGACCGGCGATCGTTTCGCCCAGGCCCGGCTCTATCCGTCTGATAAACGGATTGCGACAGGCGACAAGCTTTCTCTTACCACCGGCTACAAAGGCGGGCTGTCCAGCCGCTCGGCTTACGTGGTCAGCGAAGCCTCTGAGTTACAGTGTAACGTCTCCGACTGGCTGACCCGGCTGGTGATCCCCTATTATCATGCGGTGGTAAGCTGGCTGGAGCAGCTGCGGATCGGGATCACCGGCGGCGAACTCTATTCGCTTATCGAAACGGTGCTGCCGAAAGCGCAGTATGGCTGGCATCTTAATCCGGGGCATCTGGTGGCTGACGAAGAGTGGCTAAGCTCGCCCATCTATCCCGATTCAGCCGTGACACTGAAAAGCGGTATGCTGCTGCAGATCGATATTATCCCGTCGGTGCCGGGTTATGGCGGCTGCAGTATAGAGGATACGGTCGGACTGGCGGACGCGGCGTTGCGTGATGAGCTGGCGCGTCGTTTTCCCGATCTCTGGCAACGAATGACTCAGCGCAAAGCGTATCTGACAGACGTGCTGAAGATTGAGCTTGCCGAAGAGGTGATTTTGCTCTCGAACACGGTAGGCTATCTGCGCCCTTTTTTACTGGATAAGCGCCGTGCGCTGGTGCGCCAGCAGGGGCTTAACCGGCCTGATGCGGCCGGTAATAATTTGTAAAATTTAACTGAGAGTAAAACGCAGGCGCATCTGTCAGGATACGCGCCTCAGAAAGTTCCTGGTTGCTCTCATTCGATGAAATGGTTTACCAAAAACGCGGTTTTGTTTGCCTGCAAAACCTCCTTTGCCGCGTTTATCGCACTCTCTGTGGCGCTCGTTCTTAACTTCGAAAAACCCGCCTGGGCGCTCACCACGGTATTTGTCACCTCGCAACTCTATGCAGCATCGACCGTCTCGAAATCGCTGTTTCGCCTGCTGGGCACGCTGCTGGGCGGCATCTTTATTCTGCTGATCTACCCCGAAACGGTGCAGTCGCCAGTGTTGTTCAGCCTGTGCGTATCGCTGTGGGTAACGGTTTGCCTCTGGCTCTCTCTGCATGACCGCACGCCGAAGAGCTATATCTTTATGCTGGCCGGCTACAGCGCAGCGATTATGGGATTTCCAGACGTTGAGTCACCGTTGGCAATCATCAACACCGTAGTTTCACGTATTGAGGAGATTACGCTGGGCATCCTTTGCAGCACGCTGGTTCACCGGCTGGTGTTTCCGGTTTCGATGCATCATCTGCTGGGGCAGAGCGTTAATCTCTGGTTTCAGAACGCGCGCAAACTCTGTGATGAACTGATCAGCGGAATGGCAAAGAACAAATCGCTGGAGCGCGAAGATATCCTGATTCAGATGGCGGGATATCCGTTGAATGTTGAAACGCTGCTGACCCACTGCGTCTATGAGGGCGAAGCGGCGCGTAATGTCATCCGTCTGGTCAGCGTACAGTATCAGCATCTGACTTATCTGCTGCCGACACTGACGGCGATTGAATCACGGCTGGGTGTGCTGGCCGAACTCAATATTCGTTTTCCGCCGTGCGTCACCGACGTGTTTCAGCAGTTCCTGTTGTGGCTGCATCACGATCGGATTAACGATATTGCCGGACTGCGTGAAGCGATTGCTGCCAGTCAGGCAACCCTGGAGCACGAATGGCGGGCCGGGCTGCTGGCAACCGAAGAGAGCCTGCTGCTGATTGGTCTGCTTGAGCGGCTGGCTAACTTTGTGCGCATTGCCGATGCTTATGAGAATGTCAGTGCGCGCGCAGGGGATCTCTACAGCCACGGGGATGGGGCGGCGATCCGCAATATCCGGGAACACCGGCATATCGATAAGGGACTGTTACGGCTGTCCGCGCTGACGGCATTTCTGGCGACCTTCCTCTCCAGCCTGTTCTGGATCGGCAGCGGCTGGGCCGATGGGGCGAATGCACCTCTAATGGCGGCGATTATCAGTTCATTTTTTGCTGGTGTCGATTCCCCGGTAACGCCGATGAAGCTGTTCGTGAAAGGGGTGATGATTGCGCTGGTGGTCAGCCTGTTCTACATCGCTTTTCTGATCCCGCAGGCCAATACCTTACAGGCGCTGATGATCATACTGCTGCCCGGTCTGATGCTGCTGAGCCTGGTGATTGCCAATCCGGCGACCAATCTGGTAGGGCTGAGTGTCGCCATCCAGATCCCCGGTTTTATCGGCTTAAGCCATCACTATGTCCCGAATCTGATCGTCACGCTGAATGCGGCCATCTCCTCGATGGTGGGGATTATGTTTGCGGTAGTGCTGACGGCGTTGATCCGCAACAAACGGCCGTCATGGATAGCCAGAAGAGCGGTGCAACGAGGGCTGCGCGATCTGTTAGGGTTTATTAAAATGGTGGAGCGCAATTCCGCCACGCTACTGTCACGGCAGCAATTTATTGCGCGGATGCTCGACCGGGTGAATATCATTCTGCCGCGTAAAAGGCTCGATCCGGTGCCGGATATCGTGGTGGGGGGCTATCTGATTACTGAAACCTGGCTGGGCGCCAACTGTTATGACTTCTACGCACGTTATCGTGAGGTGCTGGAGAGTCATCAGATTGATAGTGGTCAGATGTTTCACGAGCTGGCGCTATACCTGAAGCGCAAGATGAAGTCGCTGCAGTTAGCGCCACATCAGGATCTGCTGGAAGAGCTGGATCTGTTGCTGCTAAGACTGGAGCCGATCGCCCGAGAGGAGAGTGTGGCTGTTGCGCCCTTAATCCATCTGTTTAATATTCGGGTATCACTGTTTCCACATCAGCGCTGGCCAGATTAACCCGGTATAACAGGGCTGGCTGGTGGGGCTAAGAGAGCGCTTGCCGGGACCAGAGCGGACAATCTTATTTTAGTTACATCATACATTAGGTATTAATTAAATTGAGAATCAGGCAACGTGCCCATTTATTTGTCTTGCAGGAAAATAAGGTCAGCAGAGTGGAAAGGTTGGTTGGTAAAAATGGCCAGCAATGGCCTGAGCGTGAAGCGCAGGCATTATACCGATTTTAAATCAGACTGTTGCATTCAATTCTCTAGCCAGACACGCCTGGTTGATACCGATCATAAACGCGTCCTGCTGCGCCAGAGGCCTGCAATAAAAGCAGGGCGCGCGCATCCCAATGCAGGAAAGCAGGGTTGATGCAGGAAAAGTTCAGCGGTAATAGCTCAGCGGCTTTCCTGCGGCTGGAGCTGATAAATCCACGCACTGTATTGCCTATTATCCTCGGCAGAAACGCGAACCTCGACGCGATCGTAGCCATCTTCAAACGCATCCAGCATCGGCCAGTGGGCATCCAGCTGGTCGGAGAGAAACAGATAACCCGGCACGTCGGGGCCATGCTCATCCAGAACGATGCCCGGAAAATCAGCCGCTGCGCCCCAGCCGCGCTGATAGAAGGTACCGTTCACCGAACCGGCCAGCCATTCTCCGCCAATATTTTCCAGGATATGGGCATTCTCGCGTCCTGGACAGAGCGTGCCATAGACAAATAAGCGTTTCATTTTTTCTCGTCGTTGAAACAGTGGAAGCCAGCAACTCTAGCGCGGCTAAAATGGATTGTCTTGCGGAACCGCCTCTTGAGCCTCTCAAAACGCCATGCGTAGGTAAGTTATGCGTACTGCCAGCCCCATCAGATGCGCAGAATTCATGTAGCGACGCCCTGGTCTGCCGCAAAAGGTCGGCTTTATGTGCACTCTGCCTGTCGGCAGATGGCACTCCCGTCCGGTTACTTCAAGGTTGTCGTGTAGTTAACCGGAACCCCCTGGTCATTGATCACCGCATAACTCACTGACTCACCGGGTTTCGGCGGAGTGTGACTGTCAATGTAAGCATAAGATTGTGGGGCAAGAGTGAGATTTTTTATTGATTGCTGACCTTCAGAATAGACATTCATGCTCATGAACCAGGGAGTAGGGTTGGTTATGGCGATTTTATTTCCCTTTACCGCGAAACGGAGCTTTTCCGGATCGGTGGTCAGCGGGGCGTTTAGTCCCTCAGGCCGTATAAAGATTTTTAGCCGGATTCGCAGCGGTAACACCACTTTACGTTCAGCCGCGTTAAGCTCTTTTTTCAGCGCAGGGATCTGATAAATATTTAACCAGTAGAGGCTCTCTTTGTCCGCGGGCAGCGCCTGACGTGAAGTGAGTACCAGACGCAACGATCGCATTTCTCCCGGATACATTTTTACCACCGGCGGTATGACTATGACGGGCGTGATGCTGGCGTCGGGTGAGAGAGTCAGGTCACCGTCATCTGTCCAGATTTGCAAATACGTTTCGTTTCCGCCGCTGTTGACGACGTTAACAGACTGGCTCAGATCCGATTGATTGAAAACGATCCGGGTTTTATCCACATTGACCACCGCCCAGACGCTGAATGAGAGCAGGACGCCAGATAGCACGACGACGTTACTGAAAACTGACCACAACCTGTAACTGCGCATTGACTGTTCCTGCTGTAATAGTTTGCCCGCTGAGCGCTTCAAGAGAGGCGGTGAAATCACCACTGTAAATATCAGCGCCTCCTGAGGAGATTTGCGACGTTAAATCTTTATAGGCATACCAGCCACGGCTGTTGCCCGTGCCCGTCACTGTTCTGTCAGGCAGTAAATTGAGCGCCATATTATGACTGTCATAAATTTTTATACCGACGCCGGAGGCGGCAGCGCTGCTACCATAGTGGGTATCCAGCAGCCAGGTTAGCCCGCCGCCAGCTGTACTCAGCCCCAGATTTCTTGCCTGCGTCACCGCATTTGACTGGTTAACGAGAAAGCCCATAGCGACATTTGCTGACGTGATCGTCGATGTACTGGTGCCGGAGATGGCACCGGACTCGCACTGGATAGTGATAGTAAAAGGAGCCTGACTTTTCCCGCCCGCGGCAAGGGTGTTCACGCTTACGGTCGGCAGCAGCACCACCGAAGGATAATCCTGGACTTCGCATAGCGCGCCACGCACATAGGTGACATTTGAGAAGGTGCTCCAGGCAGCGGGCCAGTTACGGTAAAAACCATACCAGTAAGAGAGACTATCCTGGCCCACTTTAAGATTATTGGTATCCAGCCCGGGTCCTTTAAAAGCAATATATCCGCGAGGTTGTGTCCAGTTGTCCACATAGCGATTGCTGTTGCTGGCGTAATAGCGCGTAGAGTCTATTTTAAACATTTCATACAGCACATTGCTGAAAGCACTGGCCGGAATATAAATATAGGTGCCATCAGAATACCAGTCACTGGCTGTCAGCTGTCGGGCTTTCCAGTAGCGACTGTAATATTCGCCGGTTGTCAGGTTAGTTAGCCTGACGGCAACATTTGCAGCGACATCATAATAGGCGCCGTCCACTTCAGAGGTAATATATTGACCGGCATAGGGGCTGTCGCCATTGGTGGCATACATCTCATACAAACTGTCTGCATCTGCCACGGCGCAGCGGTAAAGAATCTGGTTAGCTGAGTAGGAAACATTGCTGGCCGATGACAGAAAGCTGCCTACCGAGCTGGCCAGCAGTGTGCCAGAGGGCTGGAAGGTCTTTCCGCTATTGATGCTGATCACAGATGGCAGGCCCACATTCCCTGAGCAGGTGTCGCAGGCGCCGGTCCAGTAGGCGGCGGTATAGCCTGCTGCAATCGCGCTTTGAGACAACGAGGATGTGGCGGTAACAACACTGCAATTAGCCCAGGCGGGCACATTGAACAGCAATAATAAGATATACAGGTAATATTTTTCGATTCTCACACGATTAACCCTTATGGCAGACAGCATCCAGGCGAACAATATTCTCATTCACGCGACCGGTTATTTGATAATTAACAAAACATGTTTTATTGCCCTTATATTCCCAGTTTACCTTTAAGGTTCCAGAGTCATGCGGTACACGTGCATATAATTGACCACCCTGGCCCACAATACCTATCACGGTATTATCAGCATCACGGACCTCGGTGCCCATTGGCGGGATTTCATGATCTTCATTTTTGAGCGCGATTAAGACGGCCTTACCCTGCAGCGTGGCAAAATTAATTCGGGTAACGGAACCGGCATAGGGCACAACGCGCTGGCTTCCACCGCTTAATTCGGCATCAGCATTCATATAGCGTGTATCAAGGCTGACGGTGTTGGCCTGATATGGCGTCAGCGACGGCAGGATAGCGTAACCAAAATGATCAATGACGGCACCCTGACCATTGCGTACGCTGGCGCCCTGGGCACCATCCGCATGGATAAGCGCAAAAGTGTCGCTGGTATAAGGTCCGGCGGTAACGCCGCCGCGATGAATCAACAACGTACCAGAAAGCCCTAATCCAGCCTGGCGATAATTATCCCCCTGACCATAATTCGCTCTGACCGCGCCTGCGCGCGTATTCTGCTGAATATTTCCGCCGAACGAGACACGGTGGCCACTGTTACTTTGCGTATTTTCGGTTCCGCCATACAGGGACCAGGATCGCTGATTGTTCTCGCCAGATGAACCGGTCAGTGAGAGCGTCGAATTGCGCGTTTCTTTAGACTGGTTGTAGTTATAGGCCACAGAGGTAGTGTGATTGCCCCAGTTCAGCGGAACCGAGACATTCAGTGAAACGGTATTTTCGGTATATTTCTCGCGGTATGCGTTATCACCATCGTCCAGGTTCAGCCCGAAACGATCATAATTCCAGGTAGTACGCTGACGGGCAACGTTGAGACTGTAACTGATGTTATTCCAGCTGTTGCTGTAACCTAACTGAAGCTGAGTAATACGTGACCGGTTATTATAGTAATCCGCCGTGCTGCCGCTCAGGCTGATTAAGCCATAATCGGCCATTGACTGACTCAGGGTCACAGAAAAATTATTACGCTGATGCAGCGTATCTGAATAGTAACTGATGCCATTGTCCTGCTGGCGCCGAACGCCCAGCACATCCTGCAGGTCGCGATAACCGCTGGTTGAGTAACGATAGGCGGCCAGGACCAGGTTGGTGCCGGTAGCAAAGGTTTTGCTGTAGCTCAGCTCGGCGCGCCATCCCGAGGCATTTCTGTTCTGTGCGACCTTTGCATCAGAAAAGGTGGTGTTTAATCCCACTGCGCCCGCTGCCGAAGTCCAGACACCGCCAAGCAGCCAGGCCTGATAGTCCTGAGCCAGCCGCGATCCTGCCGTAGCGGTCAGTCGGTTACTGATACCGCGCTGCAACAGCCCTTCAAAGAAGGTGTTATTAACTGAGTAGAATTGCCGTACCCGACCCAGTGCAACCGAGTAATGCCAGTTTCCCGGCCTGACCGAATCAGGCACAGAGGCATAAGGAACGGTAAACGAGGACGTTTTGCCATTGGCTTCAATAATCTCAACATCGAGATCGCCCTGGCTACGGGTATTGTACAAATCGTTGATCACGAAGGGACCAGGCGCCACGCTGGTCTCATAAATAACGCGATTCAGTTGCCTGACGATAACCCGGGCACTGGAGGAGGCCACACCGCGAATTTCGGGCGCATAACCACGCCGGCTTTGCGGACGCATCCTTTCATCGGTAGTGAGCTTGATGCCATTATAAGAAAGGCTGCCAAACTGCGAACTTTCTGTATAGCTGTCGCCCAGTGTCAGCAGACTGTTCAGCGGTTCAATGGGGCGCTGAAGCCAGGTTCTGACCGTTGTGTAGCGAACATCGCTGCCGGTAACGTTATTGTCGATAAACCGCAGATTGCCCTGATGGCGCAGCTGCCAGTTATCAATATTAGTGCCCGCCGTGATGCCACTCCAGAGATACTGGTATCTGTAACCGGAAGCGGTATTTTCCGTCCAGCTATAATTGGTGTTATGCCGGATGAAAAGGGCGGAGATCCCTTTATCCCATTCGGCGACGGGAATATTTCCCCTGGGCAGATGAATTAACTCCGCATCCGGAATGGTGAACTGCAGCCGCAGTGAAGCCTGATCAAATTGCCAGCGGGCCGCTGATGACCAGTGACGCAAGGGCTGACAGCCCTCGCTGGCTGAGGATTTATTCAGTGACTTAAGGCTTAATGATTCAGCCACCGTCAGCGGGAGACAAGGTTCTATCGGCTGACCTTTCTCTGCTGACAGAAAGTTCAGGGTGACGCCGCTTTTAACCAGCTTATTGTTAACATAGATATCGACATAATAGTTGCCGGAGGCGATAGTCTGATGGTTAAACTGATCAATATTCTGGCCAAAGGCGGAGCCTTTAAACAGCGAAGGATCGAAGTAGTATTCATCAGCGTGTCCATACGGTGAAAAAGTAAATGATGCACAGAGAGGCAAAAAAAAGATGCGGATATTACCTGCCTGCAATCGGATAGTCTTCACTGACTTTAGCTCCCTGGTCATTCATTGCTGAAAGAGAAATCACGCTATTAGCTGATAAAGAGTGCGTTTCCGGTTTACACCTGACTATTTTTTTGGCAAAGGGTGCAATCATTTCGGCTTCGCAGGCTGTTTTTTTGCCTGCTGTTTTTATTGCAACCTCTGTAAGTGAGAGATACCAGGGTTGAGTGTTGTTGATTTCAACCCCCTCTTTTTGCATCGTTACTTTTACACCGTCGAAAACATTAACCGGCTGACCAATCGCTTTAGGACGATAAAAGAGTTTCATGCGGTTACGTAACATTAAAACAATACTGTTACGGCCTGATTCCGCCTGAATATTACCAGGGGGGATCTGCAGAGAGTTGAACCAGTAAATCGTCTCGCGATCCTGTGGTAATGAGACATTAGGTATGAATCGGATTCTTAAAACCTGGCCGGTCAGAGGCTGGATCCGAAACAGCGGTGGCGTGATAATAAAAGGCACGTCACTCTTATCGCCAGGTTGCGAATCCATATTGCCATTATCAAGCCAGGCCTGAATGACATAAGGAATATTATCGTTGTTCTTTAACTGAACATCGACGGAGAGAGCATTACCCGGATAAATAATTCGGCTGCCAAGAATAGTGACGCTTGCCTGGACGTTATCCGAAATAAACGTCATCAAAAAAATCAGTATTACCATTTTTAATGGGAACAGCATAATGCGCGAATACATGTCGGATATCTCAAGCGTGGCGTGCGTATCTGGCAATCCAGATACGCACGAAAAATATTACTGGTAAGTCACGGCATATTGCAGTGATGCGGTAACGGTACCCGCCGTTGGGGTGCCTGATGCGTAATAACGGGCAGAGTAGGTGGCAGAGCCAGAAGTTTCACCGGTCTGCAGTGTCAGATCACCGCTGCCGGTATAACCACTGGTCAGATTAACCACCGCATCTTTCGGATCGAGGATTTGTACCTCAACATTTTTTGCGGTTCCGGTGTTAGATAAATTACCGGCAGCGCTAACGTTATTCCCCACAAACACCGTCGAGATTTTGGTGGCAGAGGTACTGTCCCCGGCGCAGCCGCTAACGCCCACGGTGAAGGTGGTATCACCCGCAGTTGAACCAGAGGCAGCAAGGTCCGAAGTACTGACCGTTGGCAGCAGCACGACAGGGGACGCATTGTTGCCATTTACGGAAACAGAACAAGTTTCAGTGGTCACTTCTCCCTGAAAGTTGATGGTGTTATCTGAAGCTGCAAACACGCTGGCTGACACCAGCCCGGCACTGATTAACACAGCAAGATTAAGCGTTCTGAATTTGGTGTTCATTTAATACTCCTTTATCATAATTATGCGGAAAATAACTGATTGAGGCTGATGCCCATTTTCCGGCGAATGGCATCTTTGATGTTATAAACACGCTTGACTTCAATCCCCATTTCTCTGGCAATAATCGGCAATGACAGTCCGTTCATCGCCAGATCAAGGAACCGAACTTCATCCTGTTTAAGTGCATTCACTTTTTTCCTGACCTCGCCTTTTAAACCGAAATAACAGCCCTGGATTTGTCTGTTTATCTCCTCCAGGGAAAAATCGCCATAAATCACAGTTTGTATACGCAGGTCCTCTTTTTGCCAGTACGCCGCAAGCGGCTCCATATGGCGATCACTGACGATAATCAGCATTAATCCCGTATGTTTCAAATACTCAATCCAGTTGCTATTGGTAAAATACCTGACATTTTCCCTGGAGAAGTCAACGAATACACATCCTCTGCAAAAGAGGCTCTCATATTTTCCAGCGACCATGCTGAGTATGGATGAAGAGAAAAAATGATTCCCTCCAGGCCAGGTGGTAATTTTTTGCAACGGACATCTGTTATAAATGTCTGAAGCGCGATGGGTGAGATCACAGCCATATTTACAACTGGCGCAGCGAATTTCCTCTCTGGTTATCTTTATCATAATATTTTGGCGTTGTTGCGAGAGTTGTGATTATTTTATCGATAAAAATCTCCGCGTTTCAAGGCGATGAAAATTATCCGCTATTTTCTTCATTCGGATTTTTCTTAAGGGGTCACCTCCACGGGCGGGAGTAATATTTGTTGAAAATTCGGGACAAAAAGGGCGACGACGCCCTCAGCAGTGCTGAGAGACCAGGATTTTTTTACGTCCGTTAGGAATATTTCGCAAATAACGCCACTTTGATCAATAAAAATTCCGCACTCAATGCTAAATATGAGCGAATTTTGTTCAGTGATCAATTTTGTATATAGCGGCCACTAAGATGGCATTGATAAATGACTTTTTACTGACTCTATTATTGCTTTCTCCCTTACTTCATTGAAACGATCTGCATTTTAAATGGCTTTTATAAAAAAATTAGCGACGATATTTATAGTTCACATCCCATTTTATTAAGAATACTCCTGGTAACAAAGATGTTAATTGACGCACTTACTATAAATATTGATCTAAATCAGTTATTTAGTGCATGGAAACATCACTATTTTGGTCAGTGTCATTAAAAGAAAAGAGATCTATATTTATTTCTTTCCCGGGCGTTATCATTCAGATTTTGTATACGAAGAATCATTCTTGCTGTGCGAAATTTACGTTCTGCTTTTTTGTCAGATTATACGAGATAGTTATTGGATGACAGGACAGAGCAGGGACGTTACACCTCATTTTGCGTGTCGCTGATAGTGCTGAAAACGACCGGATGTCACTGACTCTTATTTTCAATGCTCAGGGCAAAAGCATCACTGCGCTGCGGTGACTGCCTTGCAATCGCAATGCGAATAGCCGGTATGAGTCCGGCTGACCAGACAGCCAGCAGAAAGCTGACTCAGGTTTTCTTGCTCATTACAGGATTAACCTGGCAAGGAACGGAGTGAAGAAAGCGTAGTTACACGTGGACGCATTTACGACAATTTAATGGTACGCAAGGCAGACAACGAGGATGAACATAAAGCGGTGATGCACATAGACGCCTCTACAGCATTTTTGTGGCCGACAGCCCTGATGAATGCGCTAATTTTCACGTAGCGACGTCACTGCTTAAGTTGTGCAAAGCACCTGAGCAGAGAAACGGTCAGAATGCGCAGCAGTGCATCCAGCCAGCCGCAAAGGGCGAAGTCGTCATTGCATCGTCCGGCTGCAAATCTCCGATATCAGGTTTGTTGATGAGAGGATAGCGTGTAGAGTCGCTGAAGAAGATGTCCCGCAGGGAAAGCCATGCTGAATAACGTAGCATCACATTATTTCAGTTTCGGAACAGAATAAGCGACAGTAACAAGGTCAGGCAGACATTGTGATCGTTTCTGACAGATTTTGCTGTAAAGAGTAAAACAGTCAGGATCAGCCCAAAATGGTGAGCAGACCATACAATAGAGCATCACGCTCCCGATCATAATCAATATGCGCATAATGTATATTATGTTAAATTGGATATTAACAGCGCACTTATCGCTTCGATACTGCTCAGTTCTTTCCTGGTGTTCCGGCAATCGCACTGCCCTGCGTCTTCGAACTGATTCCTTCAAACTTACTGTCTGGTAAGAACCCCGGACGACGATTCGGTCCGGGGTTGGTTTCATGACCGGTCAGTTATTTGAGATGCGAACGCAACTCTTCACCCGCCTGATTAATAGCTGTTCTGACCGTGGGTTCCTGACTTAACGCGTTCAGCAAACCGTAATCATGAATCATGCCATTGTAGCGCGTTACGGTAACCGGCACGCCTGCTGCATCCAGCTTACGACCGAACGCTTCACCTTCATCACGTAACACATCCAGCTCTGCAGTCTGAATCAGCGTTGGCGGCAGCCCTTTCAGCTGTTCAGTGGTGGCACGCAACGGTGATGCCAGGATGTTATTACGATCTTTTTCTGAAACGGTATAGTTATCCCAGAACCACTTCATCATGTTCTTCGTCAGGAAATGTCCGTCAGCAAATTGATCATACGACGCGGTGTCGAAACGCGCATCGGTAACCGGCCACAGCATCACATCATAACGGATGGCCGGCGTTTTAAACTGCTTCGCCTGCAAGGCAACCGCCGCCACCATGTTACCGCCAACGCTATTACCAACCAGCGCCAGACGTTTTCCGTCAACGCCAATTTCAGCGCCATGTTCGGCGACCCATTTAGTGGCTTCATAAGCCTGAGTAATTGCCACCGGGAAATGGGCTTCTGGCGATGGTTGATAATTGACAAATACCGCAGCAGCGCCGGATGCATTCACCATGTCACGTACCAGTCGCTCATGGGTCGGAAAATCACCCAGCACCCAGCCACCGCCGTGGAAGAACATAAACACCGGCAAGGTGCTGCTGGCGTGCTCGGGCTTAACAATGGTCAGCGTCAGAGGCTTGCCCTGTACGGTAATGATCTTCTGTGAAATCTGTGCCGGCGGCAGTTCTGCGCCCTTCTGCGCCCCCGTCAACACCGCTCGGGCATCTTTGAAGGAGAGTTGCTCAATCGGTTTACCACTCCCGCTGTTGAGCGCCTTCAGGAAAGCGGCCACGCCTGCGGTCGGTTGCGGACTGTTTTCAGTGGGTGCAGCAAACGCGGTACTCATCTGGCTGGCTAACAATAATGCACTGGCGATCAGTTTCATTTTCATCACAGGGTTCCAATTAACTTGCTATTAAGTAGTGTGCTATCTGGTTGGCAGGACAATGACATGGCGAACATTGATTGTAAACTACTAAATAGCGCACTATTCATGTCATGCTTTTACCCTCTCTGACTATTTTCGTCATTAACAGACTACTTTGCTGCTATCTGTATCGATTTTCAGCAATTAAGCACGACGCCTGAGCGCCTGGAAAAAGTCAGAAGCATGGTGTTTTTTCTGGTTAAGTTCAGCATGGACGCCAACGGTGCTCGCTACCCTATCCCGCTGCCGCTGCTGAGTCCGTTCGGTTATACAATCTATCGCAGTAAACCTTTTGAACGCATCTGGCTCGCTGATCAGACGTGCCGGATTCACTTTCTCACGTCATTCGCGACGGAAAGCAGCCCGCCCGCGAGTCGATACATGTCCGGTAGTTGATGACTGACGAGACGATTCTGTGGATAGATCAGAGGATTGCTATCGCTACGTTGCCCGCCAGGGGCCAGGCTTTGTTTTCTTGCTGAATTCAGAGAGGATTTCATCTGGTGCCTCTGTTCCCTGATTAGCTATGACTGCACAGGTGCTGGACTATGATTAAGCAGAAACTTTGTATGATGTAACTAAAGACATTTTCCTTCTTTCTCAGAAATTTCACATTTCCTGCGGCTAAATATCTCTTTGCCCTCAGGCGCATTACTCTCTCTGCACTGTCACCCGACTTCAGACAATCAATAAAGGAAACATTGATGAAAACTTCATATGCCTTGATCGCAACATTACTGATGACCTCTGGCGCATCCGCTATCGCTGCTCAGCCTGCTACCGCTAAAAACCCACTGAGCGTGCACGTTCTTAACCTGCAAACTGGCCAGCCAACGGCAGGCATCGAAGTTGAACTGGATCAGAAGCAGCAGGATAACTGGGTGAAACTGGCATCAGGCGTCACCGATAACAATGGTCGCATCAGCGCCCTGTTCCCGCAGGACAAAACAGCCAGTGCGGGTAGCTACCGCGTGGTGTTTAAAACCGGTGACTTCTATAAAAAGAACAACCAGAAAACCTTCTTCCCGGAGATCCCGGTTGAGTTCAACATGGAAGCCAGCGGTGAGCACTACCATATCCCGTTGCTGCTGAGCCCGTTTGGTTACTCTACCTATCGCGGCAACTGATCCCGATCCGGCACTCAGGTGCCGGATCTCCCCTCTCCCGCTACCCGCGCCGGAAAGCACTCCACCAGCCAGTCGATAAATACCCGTAGCCGTTGCGTCACGTGCCGGTTTTGCGGATAAACCAGATGAAACGGATAACCCGCCGGACGCCAGTCGTGCAGGATCTCAACCATTTCTCCCTGCCGCAGAATCGACGACAGCGAATAATTAAATGTCTGAATGATCCCAAGCCCTGCCAGTCCCGCGGCCAGATGCGCGTTGCTTTCATTGACGCCAATGCGATGCGCACTGGTGATCTCAATTTTCTCTCCATGACGTTCGAACCGAAGCGGAAATGGCTTGCCGGTTTGCGGCGAGAGATAACTCACCAGTCGGTGTCCGTTGCGCAGTTCATCAGGATAGGCGGGCACGCCAAACGCTTTAAGGTAGGCGGGTGTCGCGCAGGTAATGAGCGTAGCGTGCCCTATCAGGCGGGCAATCAGTGAGGAATCGACCAGCGGACCGCCGCGGATCACACAATCAACGTTGTCACTGATAAGATTGACCGGGCGATCGGATACGCCCAGATCCAGCGTAATATCAGGATAGCGGGCAAAGAAATCAGGCAGCAGCGGAATCAGAACGTCCCTGGCGGTAGATCCGCCGACATCGATGCGTAACTGCCCACGCGGCTTACTGCGCAGTGAATTGAAACAGGCATCAATATCCTCGAGATCGTGCAGGATGCGCAGCGCTTTCTCATAGTATTCACGCCCTTCTGCGGTGACGGTCACGCGTCGGGTGGTGCGCTGCAGTAGCCTGACGGAAAGATGCGCCTCCAGCTCCTGAACCAGCTTACTCAGCGTCGCCTTCGGCATATTCAGCGAGTCCGCCGCCCGGGTAAAACTGCCGCTTTCCACCACCCGTGAAAAGGCTTTTATCGCCAGCAGCTGATCCATTCCATCCCCCTATTATCCACCCGTGTGGATAGTCATTTTCATTTTAGCGGATTTATCCGCTAATCCTCCTCTCTTAAAGTAGCAATCAGTCCGGCAGCCCCGCTGACCGGGAATAACCCAAACTGTCTAAGAGACTATCCGGAGAAGAACTTATGAACGCATCACTCGCAGGAAAAATTGCACTGGTTACGGGCGGAACAAGCGGAATTGGCCTGGCTACCGCCCGGGAGCTGGCGGCACAGGGCGCACAGGTTTTTATAACCGGCCGTCGTCAGGCGGAGCTGGATGCCGCCGTCGCTGAAATCGGCGGAACCGTCAGCGGCATCCGCGCAGACGCCTCACAGCTGCACGATCTCGATGAGGTTTACTCGCGAATTGCAGCGCAGGCGGGACGCCTCGATATTCTCTTTGCCAACGCCGGGGGCGGCGACATGCTGTCGCTGGGGGCGATTACTGAAGAGCATTTTGACCGTATCTTTGGCACTAACGTACGCGGCGTGCTGTTTACCGTCCAGAAAGCCCTGCCTCTGCTGGTTGATGGCGCATCGGTAATTCTGACCGGATCGACTGCCGGAGCGCAGGGTACTGCGGCTTTTAGCGTCTACAGCGCCAGTAAAGCGGCAGTGCGCAATTTTGCCCGTTCGTGGGCGCTGGATCTGAAAGATCGCGGAATCCGGGTCAATGTCGTGAGCCCCGGCCCTGTCCGTACGCCTGGGCTGGGTGATCTGGTCAGTGAAGATCAGCGTCAGGGCTTGTTTGATGCGCTGGCAGCACAAATACCGCTTGGCCGCCTGGGTGAACCGCAGGAGGTTGCCCGCACCGTTGCGTTTCTCGCCTCGGATGCCGCCAGCTTTATCAATGCGGCAGAACTGTTCGTTGATGGCGGAATGGCACAGGTCTGAGACTCACCCTGTAGCTGAATATCAGACCCTGGTGATTGTCATTATCCGTTACGCAGCATCCCGGTTCGCCGGGCGTGAGCAGCAAAGCGCGCTAGGCTGAACCGTTAACGTATCAATGCCTGCCTGAGACATCCGGCTGCGTTGATCTGTAACCTGAATCCGGCACGCCGTCATAAAATGTCACGTTGAAGAAACACCCGCCTGGCAAATCCCCCGCTATAGTTATTGCCTGTCACGTCAGTCATAAAAACCATGGAGATAACATGAGCCAACTTTTTTCCACTGTCTCGCTGGGCGAACTTACGCTGGATAACCGCATTGTGATTGCGCCGATGTGCCAGTACTCCGCTGAGGCGGGCAATGCGACCGCCTGGCACCGTATCCATCTTGGCCAGCTGGCCTTTTCCGGCGCAGGTCTGATGATTATTGAAGCCACCGCCGTAGAGGATATTGGTCGCATCTCCCCAGGCGATCTCGGTTTGTGGAATGATGATAATGAAGCTGCGCTGAAAACGGTTCTGGAAGATGTCCGCCGCTACTCCTCTATTCCGGTTGGTATTCAGCTGGGCCATGCGGGACGCAAAGCGTCGTGTGCCGTACCCTGGGAAGGCGGTAAGCAGATTGCGCCTGAAGCCGGCGGCTGGCAAACCGTGGCTCCGTCCGCACTGAGCTACAGCGCGGATGAAGTGAAACCGGTTGCCATGAACACTGACGATCTGGCGCGGGTAAAACAGGCCTTTGTCGACAGCGCCCTGCGTGCGGTGCGTCTGGGAATTCAGCTCATCGAAGTGCATGCCGCACACGGCTACCTGCTGCATCAGTTCCTGTCGCCGCTGTCGAATCAGCGCAGTGATGAATATGGCGGCTCGCTGGAAAACCGTATGCGCTTCCCACTGGAAGTCTTCAAAGCCGTTCGCGATGCCGTACCCGCTTCCGTGCCGGTAGGCGTGCGCATTTCTGCCACTGACTGGGTTGAAGGCGGCTGGGAGATCAATCAGTCAATCGCCTTCTCGCGTGAGCTGGAAGCGCTGAACAGTGCTTATATTCATGTCTCAAGTGGTGGTTTGTCAGAAGACCAGAAAATCAGCGTCGGACCCAACTATCAGGTGCCGTTCGCCCGCGATATTCGTGAGCAGGTGTCGATTCCGGTGATTGCGGTCGGCTTAATCACTGAGCCGCAGCAGGCAGAAGATCTGCTGCAACAGGGTGAAGCTGATCTGGTGGCGCTGGCGCGCGGTATTCTTTACGATCCGCGCTGGCCGTGGCACGCAGCCGCTGCGCTGGATGGTAAAGTCCAGGTTCCGCCACAGTATCTGCGTTCTGAACCGCACGATGTAAAAGGCATCCTGACCCAGGATCAGTAAGCTTTAACGGGCAGACCGCATTAACGGCGGTCTGCCCATTTTCTCTTATAAAACGCCTTTCAGCCGCAGATGCTGCAGCAGCATGATGGTCTTGGCATCCACAATCTCACCCTGGTCAATCGCCTGTAACGCCTGGTCGAAACCGATCTCAAGCACCTCAATATCCTCACCCTCTTCCGCTATTCCGCCGCCTTCA
This sequence comes from Pantoea sp. Fr-CA_6, assembly GCF_024520895.1. Classification (NCBI taxonomy): domain Bacteria; kingdom Pseudomonadati; phylum Pseudomonadota; class Gammaproteobacteria; order Enterobacterales; family Erwiniaceae; genus Pantoea; species Pantoea sp. Fr-CA_6. The sequence continues at coordinate 218,906 of NZ_JALNPO010000001.1, forward strand.
CCGCTACGCTGCTGATCGCCATACTCGGCAATAAAAAAGTAGAGTTTTTCAGTAACCGAACCGGGGCTCATAAAGGCTTCAAACACCTTCTGCACATGGCTGACACGAAAACCGGTTTCCTCTTCGGCTTCGGCAACAATACGCGCTTCCGGCGAGGCGTTATCCAGCAGACCGGCGGCCGCTTCAATCAGAAAGCCATCATGTCCGTTCAGGAAAATCGGAAAGCGAAACTGACGGGTCAGTACCACCGTACGTTTGTCACGGTTGTAGAGCAGGATCACTGCGCCGTTACCGCGGTCATAGGCTTCACGGCTCTGCTCCTGCCAGCGGCCGTCACGGCGCAGCAGCGAGAACGTATATTTCTTCAGGGTATACCAGTTGTCTGACAGCAACTGCTCATTGATGATGCGCACGCGGGGATGGTTCTGCTGCATGATGCTCTCCAGGATAGGTAGACAGCCATCACGCTATCATGCACAATCGTGCAACTTCAAGAAAAAACATGCAAAGGCCAGTCATGCTATCCAGCCAGCGAAAACAGACGATTCTCGCCCTGCTCGCCCAGGAAAAACAGGTGCAGTCGCGCGATCTCAGCCAGCGCTTTGGCCTCTCCGAAGACTCTATCCGCCGCGACCTGCGTGAACTGGCGGCTGAAGGATTGTTGCAGCGGGTACATGGCGGCGCGCTGCCGGTTTCCGCTGCGCTGGCCACCTTTGAAACACGCAAAAGCGTGCAGACTGCTTCCAAACAGGTTATTGCGCAAAAAGCCGTTTCACTGATCCAGCCGGGACAGATCGTACTGATTGATGGCGGGACCACCAGCGCGGAACTGGTGCGACTGTTACCCGCCACGCTGAGCTTTACCGCGGTTACGCACAGTCCCAGCGTGGCGCTGGCGTTAGCCGATCATCCACTCGTGGAGATCATACTGATTGGCGGGCAGCTCTATAAACATTCAGTGGTGACGGTGGGCGCAGCGATGCTGGAGTCGATCAACCGCATCAATGCCGATATCTTTTTTATGGGTGTCACCGGCGTGCATCCTGCGGCGGGCCTGACCACCGGTAATTTCGAAGAGGCGACGGTCAAGCGTGCGCTGGCAGGACGTGCAGCGGAAACCGTGGTGCTGGCGTCAGCGGAAAAGCTGAACTCCGCCTCGGCATTTGCCATAGGCGACTTGTCGCTGGCCAGCACGCTGGTCGTGGAAACGCAGCCGGACGAGGCGCTGCATCAGGCGCTGAGCCTGCAGGGTGTGACGATCATCTGAGTTCGTAGCAGGCCTGCAGCGCAAGATGCGGACCGGTCAATGGTCGCTGTGTGTCAGGAAACTGCTGTGCTACTGGCGTCATTGAGCTTTGCGCCAGGGCCACCGTAACGGCTCCCTGCTGATAAGCCTGCTCTGCTGCTGCCGCAATCAATGCAAAATAGCGTGTTGTCTCCCCCGCTTTAAACGCCGCCCATGCTCCCTCCACCAGCACGACCTCCACCTGGCTGCCGGGCTGGCAGAAAAGAGCCAGCGTCGCCGCCAGCGTTGATTCTGCCGCACAGAGCGCAACCTTGCGCCCTGCCTGACGCTGCAGTGCCTCCGCTAGCATTTCGTCGGTGCGTATAACCCGATCCTGCGCGCTGAAATCACCGGCAACTGGGCCCAGCGTCGAGCAGGTGATCAGTACCGCATCGAACTGCGGCAGCAGCGTTTCAATCATTTGGGCAATACGGCGGCGTAACGCAGTCGTCATCCCGCCGCTGCATTCCGCTTCTGCCAGCAGCGCAGGCATCACCAGATGATTCAGCGGCGGATTGTCACGCGCCAGTGCGCGGGCGGCATCATCAAATATCGCGATATTACTGGCTGCGGTGTGAAAGCAAAGAATGTTCAGGGTGAGCTCCGGTTCACTGAATGGGCATGGTCAATGTGCGGATTGCCAGGCTGCATGCTGGATAACAACACGATAACCATCCCTGTCGCTAAATGTCACGCCCCGTTGGTCCCAATAGGGATTAAATGAATTCAACCGCATAAATCCTGCCTCATCCATACAGGCACATCGGGCCAGCCAGTCAGGCCGTTGCGGAATGTAGAGCACCAGCAGGTCCTCATCTGTTGGCGATGGCCGGACGGGATGCGTGTGACAGAGCGTGAATTCGAGATGCCAGGCCAGCCCTTCAGCGCCCAGCATCACGCCACTGAACCCCTGATGATCAGTAAACTCACCGATTTCTTGCAACCCCAGCCCGTCACAATAGTTCTGACTGCTTTGCGTCAGGTCTGTCACCGGTCGGGCAATACGCAGATGCTGGATAATCATGGTTCTCTCCCTGTAGAGTTCACTGATATTTATCACAATCTTCAGAGCTTCCCGTGACGCCGGATGCGTGTCATGCCGCACTGCTGTTGACTCGCCTGCCCGTTTTTTGCAAGCGGATGTGAACAGCCATCAGACTGAATCCATGACGCCAATGGTCCTGCATCCGCTGTGTCCCCTTGGTTAGCACCCTATGCCCTGTTATCGGTAAATCAGCTTACCGCTCACAGCGCTAAACGCATTCCTGCCGTGGTCATCTACACTTTCCCGGTATTCATATGGTGATGCCCTGAGCATTGCCCGGCTATAAAAGGATGACAATATGACTGAACAAGCAACCCAGAACCATGCCTGGTTACTGGCTTCACGCCCTCACGGTGAGCCGACCAAAGAGAATTTCCGCCATGTGGCGCAGCCCGTCCCGGAAATCAAAGAGGGTGAAGTACTGCTTAAAACCATCTATCTCTCGCTCGACCCCTACATGCGTGGGCGGATGGACGAGGGTAAATCCTACGCCGCGCCGGCAGAGCTGGATCAGCCGATGGTGGGAGGCACCGTCTGTCAGGTCGCCGAATCGAAAAACAGTGACTTCAAGACCGGTGACTGGGTGCTGGCGCAGAGCGGCTGGCAGGAATATGCCGTCTCCGATGGCAAAGAGATTACGAAGCTGGGCAACGATCTGCCTCATCCCTCATGGGCGCTGGGTATTCTCGGTATGCCAGGCTTTACCGCCTATATGGGTCTGATGGATATTGGTCAGCCGAAAGCGGGTGAAACCCTGGTCGTTGCCGCCGCAACCGGTCCGGTGGGCGCAACGGTCGGTCAGTTGGGTAAACAGAAAGGCTGCCGTGTCGTTGGTGTGGCGGGCGGTGAAGAGAAATGCCGTTACGCGGTCGATACGCTGGGCTTTGATGCCTGCCTCGATCACCACAGCGCCGACTTTGAAGAGCAGCTGAAAAACGCCTGCCCGGATGGCATCGATATCTACTTCGAAAACGTCGGCGGCAAAGTGTTTGATGCCGTATTCCCGCTGCTGAACACCGCTGCGCGCGTGCCGGTCTGTGGTCTGGTCTCGGCTTACAGCCAGCGTGAGCTGCCGCAAGGCCCGGACAGAACCTCTCTGATCATGGCGGGCATTCTGAAACGCCGTATCCGTATGCAGGGCTTTATCATCTTCCAGGATTATGGTGACCGTTACCCTGAGTTCCTGGAGGCGATGCGTCCGCTGGTGGAGAACAAAAAAATCCACTATCGCGAGCACATGATTGAAGGATTAGAGAACGCGCCACAGGCGTTTATCGATATGCTGAATGGCAAAAACTTTGGTAAAACCGTGGTGAACGTCGGCGCCTGATGACGTTAGCGTGCCGCGTCACTGACGTGGCACGCCATTAATCAGTGCGGCTGCCGGGAAACGTGTTCGGCAGCTGCACGATTTGCCGCACTCACCGCTTCTGCCAGCGTTACCCCGCTACTCAGGCGCTGACACAACACGCCGACAAAACAGTCCCCGGCACCGTGGGTGCTTACCAGTGTCACCTTCTGCGCCGCCAGGGTATGCGTCTCTCCCGCCTCGCTGTAAGCCACACCATGTTCACCAGCGGTAACCACCACTCTGGCAAACCGGCTGGCCAGCGATTCTGCCGCTGAGCGCGCCGACGTCAGATCCTGCACGCTAATCCCGCACATATCGCGCGCTTCAATGGCGTTCACCACCAGCAGATCAATACAGTTTTCAAACGCGGCTGACAACGGCCGGGCGGGCGCGGCATTGACGCAGACCGTAATCCCCCGCTGCTGTGCCGCCTGGGCCGCACAGAGGTTCACCGCTTCCGGGACTTCATTTTGCAGCACCAGCAGCGACACCTCCTGCCAGAAGCCAGGCTGTTCAAAGGTCTCCAGCGGGATCTGCTGATTGGCATTGGAGACCACCACCGCACCGTAATCTCCTTCGGCATCGGTAATCGCCACGCTCATCCCGGAGGGAAGCGCATCAATGATGCTGACGGCGGTGCAATCGACCCCGGCCTGCTGCAAATGATCCAGCAGGAATTGTCCCTGCTGATCGCACCCCACTGAACCGGCGAAGCGCACTGCGGCACCTGCGCGTGCCGCTGCGACGGCCTGATTACCCCCCTTGCCACCAAACTTATAGTGACAGGCGCTGCCCATCACCGTTTCGCCTTTTTCCGGGCGATGGTGTGCATCCAGCATAATGTCGTAGTGAAGACTGCCGGTGACTGCAATTTTGCTCATAGCTAGAATTCCCGCAGATCCTGAACCGCATGCTGGGTTTTCATCAGGTTCTTCTCCGCCCGCTTCAGATCTTTCTTGGCGATAGCGACAAACAGCGCATCCAGAATATTGAGCTGGGCGATGCGTGACGCGGCGTTTTCACCCAGCAGATGCGATCCCTGAGAGGTTGAATTGAGGACCACATGCGCACTCTTCGCGATCGGGGATTCGGCGTAGTTGGTAATGGCGATAACTTTCGCGCCATTCCTCCCCGCCAGTCTGACCGGATCGTTCACCGCGCGCGTAGCACCCGAATGGCTGATGGCGATAACCACATCGTCATCAGATAACACGGCGGCTGACATCAGCATGATGTGGGCGTCGTCATAGGCAGTCGACTTAATGCCAATCTTCAGCATCTTGTGTGACAGGTCCCGCGCCACGGCGGCAGAACCGCCCACGGCGTAGAGATCGATATGACGCGCTTTAAAGATAATGTCCGCCGCACGATTGAATTCAGAAACATCCAGAATCGATAAGGTCTCTTCAATCGCCTGGATAGAGGTTCTGAAAACTTTGGCCAGCAACTGCTCCGACGAATCATCCGGCTCAATTTCCGCATGCAGCCCTGCCACTTCAGACTGGTTGTAATAGATCAGGCCACTTCTGAAATGCCTGAAGCCGGTGAAGTTAAGTTTTTTGGTAATCTTAACGATCATCGCTTCAGAGACATTATTCTCCCGCGCAATCTCCTTTAATGAGGATTGCTCGGTAATGTCGGTTCGGGCAATTATCGCCTCAGCTACCCGACGTTCTAACGGCGTCAGCTGGGGCAAACGCATACGAATCTGAGCGCCAATGGCTCGCGGATCTTGCTTCATTACTTGCCTCGGGTCGCCCGGTCAATCAACATCGCTATGATAATAATAAGGCCGGTAGCGAGCAATTGGTAAAAGGCCTGAATGTTCAGTAAGGTCAAGCCATTACGTAACGCACCGAGGATAACCACGCCGATCAGCGTTCCGAAGATACTGCCCTTGCCGCCCATTAACGACGCACCGCCAATGGCCGCCGCCGCAATCGCATCCAGTTCCCACAGGTTGCCGATGGTCGGTTCGGCAGCCCCCAGACGACCAATCAGAATCAGCGAGGCCAGTGAGGCAAGCAGGCCGGAGAAGATATAGACCGTGACCTTGGTGCGCTTAACCGGCACACCTGCGACCCGCGCCGCCTCTTCATTGCCGCCAATCGCCAGAATATATTCCCCCAGCGGGGTCTTATTCATCACCGTCCACAGCAGCAGCGCAATCACCGCCACAATCACAATCGGCGTCGGGATACCGAAAAGCGTACTGTTGATCAGGCTGCGAAATTCCAGCGGAATACCAAAGATGGGATTGCCGCCGGTGTAGATCAGCGCAATCGCCCGGAACAGCGACAGGCCGCCCAGCGTGACAATAAACGGCTGCAGCCCGGCATAGGCGATCAGCGTGCCGCTGAACAGCCCGCACATCGCGCCCACACCCAGCGTCGCGAGGATCGCCAGCGGCACCGGCACGCCCGATGCCATCAGGGTTGCACCCAGCACCGCAGAGAGCGCCGCCGTGGGACCGACCGAGAGGTCAATCCCGCCGGAGATAATCACCAGCGTCATGCCCAGTGCGATCAGGGCGTTGATTGAGGACTGCTGCAGAATATTCAGCAGATTAGGCAGGGTGAAAAAGACCGGCGACAGAAACGAAAATGTCACCACGATAATCAGTAAGCCAATTAAGGTACCGGCATCACGCAGATTAAATTTAAGCCGCAGCGCAGGTCGGGGACCCGGCCCGGTAGATGTCTGAGTTGTCATAGTTATAACCTTAAATAGTGTCAGGTAAGCGGTCAGGCGGTCTGGTCGATATCTTTGATGGCATAACGGGCAATGTTCTCTTCGGTGATCGCGCTGCCGGTTAACTCTTTGGTTATCAGGCCCTCGCGCATCACCAGCACCCGATCGGAGATGCGCATGATCTCGGTCATTTCTGACGACACCACCACAATGGCTTTGCCCGCCTGGGCCAGTTTTTCAATCAGGTGATAGATTTCAGACTTGGCACCAATATCGATACCGCGCGTCGGCTCATCAAACAGAAACACATTGGCATCCGCCGCAACCCAGCGGCCGATGATCACTTTTTGCTGATTGCCGCCGCTCAGCGTGCCGATGGTTTTCTCAATGTCGAGCGGGCGCAGTTTCAGGTCTCCCATGACCCTCAGCGCCTCGCGGTCCAGCCGGGCCTGGTTCATCAGCCCCGCCGACGTGAAGCGGTGCATCGACGGCAGCGCCATATTCATCTTCACCGCCCGCTCTTTGATAATGCCCTCTTTTTTGCGGTCTTCAGGTACCAGGCCAATGCCCGCCTTGATCGCCGCACGCACGTTGTGGTTCTTCACCGCGGCACCGTTGACGCTCACCGTGCCACGGGTGCGCCTGTCGATACCGGCAATCAGCTTCAGCAGTTCGGTGCGCCCCGCGCCGACCAGCCCGGCAATGCCCAGCACTTCGCCCGCACGAACGCTAAAGTTTGCCGCCACCACCTCATTGCCACGCGTCAGATCCTCTACCCGCAGCACTTCGCGATCGGTGACAAACGCCTGATGGTCAAGCTTGTCGATCTTCCGTCCGACCATTTTGGCGACGATGCTCTCCTCATCCTCATCACTGATGTTGACCACCCCAACCTGCTTTCCGTCACGCATAATGGTGGCGCGGTCGCACACCCGGAAAATCTCATTCATCTTGTGCGAGACATAGATCAGCGAGACGCCGGTCGACTTCAGATCGCCAATCAGCTCCGCCAGCCGGTCAAATTCGCGTGGCGTCAGGCTGGAGGTCGGTTCATCCATGGCGATGATTTTGGCGTCATCCAGCAGCGCCCGTGCAATCTCAACAATCTGCTGCTGCGATACCTTGAGGTTCCTGATCGGCGTATCGGGATCGATAGTGGGATCCAGCGTCTTCAGAATCAGGGTAGCCCGCGCCAGCTGGGCCTTTTTATCCACCCACCAGCCTCCGGCGCGGGTCAGCGGGCGACCCAGAAACATGTTCTGCGCCACGGAAAGCTCAGGCACATGCTGTAACTCCTGGTGGATCATCGCGATCCCGGCCTGACGGGCGCTGAGCGGACTGCGGATCTGCACCCGGTTTCCATTGACGCTGATCTCCCCGCTGTCCGCGCCGCGAACGCCGGAGAGGATATTCAGCAGCGTCGACTTACCCGCGCCATTTTCCCCAATCAGCGCGTGCACCTCGCCGGGCCGCACTGAGAAATCGACATCCTGCAGCGCGGCGGCGTTACCGTAACTTTTGCTGATGCCACGCATCATTAAGCGAAACTGTTCCATACCCGCTCCCGCTGACTTATTGTTGAGCCAGCAGCTGACGCAACCGGTTGTTGTCTTTGGTTGAGAACGCCTCGACATTCTCTTTGGTGATCAGCGCCTGGGGTGTCGAAACAACGCGCGACAGTTTCTGTCCATTGATCAGCCGGATAATGACGTCCATCGCCACTTCACCGGTCAGCACCGGGAAACTGTCGACCGTGCCGGTCAGCTCGCCGCGCTTAATCGAGGCGTAGGCATCGGAAATACCGTCAGTGCCAAAGATGGCCACCTGTGATGCTTTGTTCTGCGCGCGTACCGCCTCCACCACGCCCAGCGCCATGGTGTCGTTGTTGGCGTAGAAGCCGATTAAATCAGGATGCTGCTGCAGAATGGTCGATGCGGCGTTAAAGGCCTGCTCGCGACTCCAGTTAGCGGGCACGCTGGCCACGATGGTGAACTTACCGGCGCTGTCCAGCGTCTCTTTAAAGCCACGGGTGCGCTGTCCGGCGGCATAAACCCCTGGCTGCCCTTCAATCACCGCCACTTTGCCGCCCTGCGGATGGTGCTGAATAAACCATTTCGCCACCCGCACGCCATTGTCTTTCTGGACGTTGCCGACGTAGTAGCGCGCATTCGGCATTACCGCATCATTAACGTTCACCACCGGGATATTTTTACTGTTGGCACTCTCCAGTGCAGGCTCCAGGTTGATATCGGTCTGCGGCGAAACCAGCAGGCCGTTAAAGCCCTGCGAGATCAGGGTTTCCGCAATGGAGAGCTGACCAAGCTGATCGTCTTCATTGGCCGCCGCCTGATAAGCGACAGTGAAACCATACTTTTTCGCCGCGTTCTGGTAGCCCTGGCCGAGTGAGCGCCAGTACTCATTGGTCAGGGTTTTCGATACCCCGCCAATCTTCAGCGACTTATCGACTTTTGGCAGTGCGCCATATTTGGTGTCGAGCTGGGTCCAGTCGGTGCGATCCGGTTCAGTATCGGATTGCAGCGGTGCCAGTTCTGCCGCATAAACCGTGCTGCAGAGCAGTGAGGAGGCGATAAGAGCAAGCAGGCGTTTTTTCATTTTTTATTCTCAGGGTGTTGGGTAGAGGTGTGATGTTTTTATGATTAATCGGCTGTCAGCGCGCCAGCATGATGTCATTGACGATCTGCTGAGAGGCCACCGCATCCTGGCGCCCGATGGCCGCCAGTAACGCCGCGTTGTCGTGCAGCTGGTCACACAGCCTCAGCAGACGGGTCACGGTCGCAATATTGCTTTCTGCCTCACGGATCGGGTCAAGACCGCTGGCATCCGGGAAGGTATCGAAGTAGTAGGCACCGCGATAACCATCACGCTGCATCTGCCAGAGAAACTCCAGCGTGGCGCGAGGGTTGACTGAGCCGACCATCAGGCCGTCATCACGCTTGCCCCAGCCGTCGTTAAGGTCCAGCCCCAGCAGCCGTGAGCGGCGCGCCACCATAGCGGCGGCGTAAGCCGGGATCTCATTGGCAAACAGTACATGAGCAAAATCCAGGGTGATCCCCAGGTTGGCGCAGCCCGCCTCTTCCACGGCCAGCAGACAGGTGGTGGCGTTGGGAAAGATGCTGTAGGCGCGTGGCTCATTGGGTTTATATTCGATGCTGACGTCAACGTCCGGTGCATACTCCGCCACTTCACGTACGGCGCTGACCGCATCCTCCCAGATCTTCTTATAGTCCGCCTGGAAGCAGTAATCGAAACCGTCCTGCCCCATCCACAGCGTCATCAGCCGTGAACCAAATTCCCGACCCGCGTCAATGCCGCGCTTGGTCAGCTCAATCGCTTCGCGACGCACTTTCGCGTCGGGATGGGTAAACGCGCCGATTTTGAACTGCGGCGCGTCCCAGCGCATCTGCATACCGTTAACGGCCAGACCCGCATCACTGATCGCCTGGCGCAGTGTGGGAATATCGCTGGTGAGATGTTGCGGAAAGTTGAGGTCGAGATGCGTTAAGCCTTTGACCTTGCCTGCACGGGCAACCATCTGCAGCACAGAGGGCTTGCCCTGCTGATCGGGCCAGTAGAGGTGCGCCCCCGAGGCGAAAGAGTTAAGACGGGTAGCAAATTTCAGTTCCGACATGAGCATCAATCCTTCAGAGTGCGTATTGTGAAGTACTTTTCGTATTCACGATTAATTGTGAAGTCATATATTAATCTACGCCTCGCGGCTTAATGCGCAAGTCTGTCAGGCAGGAGAAATCGTTAAAGCGGGAGCGCTGTCACGAAATGGTTTCGATGCGTTATCAGATGCTGTGAATGCGGAGATGAAAGAATTGAGATGAAATACAACAGGTTGTCGCGCGAAGCCGGGTGTGAGATCTGGCAGGCAGAGGTGTGAAAAAAGCTGAGCGCCAGGGCGGCGCTCAGCGGGTCGGTTTTTTAAAAAACTACTTCAGACGGAAAGCGACAACGCTGTCACCCGCCGTGGTGCCGAGTGAGCCGTGGCCGCCCGCGGCAATTACCACATACTGCTTACCATCTTTGCCCATAAAGGTGGATGGCGTGGCCTGCGCCCCCGCGCTCAGTTCAGTCTGCCACAGCAGTTCGCCGGTGGTGCTGTCGTAAGCACGGAAGAAGTTATCTGCCGTTGCGCCGTGGAACACCAGATCACCCGCCGTCAGCAGCGGTCCACCGTGCGCCACCATTCCCATCGGGAAACCGAGCGGGAAGCGGCCAGGCAGGAAGCTGGTCTTGAGGTTTTTGGTGGTGCCGACGCGGCGCAGCCATTCGGTTTTGCCGGTGGTCAGATCCACACCGACCATCCGTCCCCACGGTGGCGCGATGCAGGGAATACCCAGACCCGACGCCATCTGCTGGATGTGGATAGCGTAGTCACCGTGGAAGTTCTCATTCCAGTACGGCGTACCATCTTTGGTGAAGGTACGCTGGGTTTCGGTTTCCGGCGTGCGTCTGATGAGGTTGTATTTGTAAGCCAGGCGTACCGGTGCCGCAATCAGCATCTGACGCTGTGGATCAACCGCTACTGAACCCCAGTTAAACACCCCGATGTTGCCCGGGAAGATCAGCGAGCCTTTCTCCGTTGGTGGCGTCCACGGGTTACCGTCATAGCGCAGCTCACGGAACGTGGTGCGGCAGGCCATCTGGTCAAACGGCGTAATGCCCCACATTGACTTCTCAGTCAGCGGCTGCGGAATGAAGTTCAGGCTGGAGACCGGCTGGGTCGCCGCATACTGCTCGCCTTTAATACCATCCGTGGAGACCTTAACCTGCTCTACCGGATAAACCGGTTCGCCGGTCAGGCGGTTCAGCACAAACAGGTTGCCGGTTTTGGTCGGCAGGATCACCGCCGGTTGCGGTTTGCCCTGATAGTTGATGTCCACCAGCGACGGCTGTGACGGGTTATCGCGATCCCAGAGGTCGTGGTTTGAACTCTGATAACGCCATTTGAACGCACCAGTTTTCAGATCCAGTGCCACCAGCGCATCACGGAATTTTTCAGTGTTGCTGGCGGGATCGCGTTCAAGTCCCACTTCATCCGGCGAGGCGTTACCAAACGGCACATAGACCAGGCCGTTTTTCAGATCGGCGCTCAGGGTGGCCCAGGCTACCGGGGTATCCTGCGGATAGGTTGCCCCTTCAGCGACCGGTGCGGTGTTATCCGGGTTAGCCGGATCGAAGTTCCACACCAGACGACCGCTGACGGCATCATAGGCACGGATCACACCTGATGGGTTACCGCTGTTGAAGCCGTTATCCATCACCGAACCGCCGACAATCACCAGGTTGCCCGCCACCAGTGGCGCGGCAGTCTGCATCAGCGCGTGCGGACGCACCTCGCCCATGTTGGCGCGCAGATTCACCACACCGTTGTCACCAAAGTCAGCACAGGCTTTACCGGTATCGGCATCCAGCGCCAGCAGGCGGGCATCGGTGGTGGCATTGAAGATACGCTTGCGGCAGATGGCCGGCGATGCGCCCGTCTGCGCCTGCGCCTGCTGACCGGCATCGAAGTAGCTCACGCCACGACAGGTCTGGTGCTGCTGCAGATAAGAGCGGTTTTTATCCGGCGTCGTTTTCCACTTCACCGCACCGGTTTCCGGGTCAAGAGCATGGACTTCGTTGTGCGGCGTACAGAAGTAGAGCATGCCGTTGGCTTTCAGCGGTGTCGCTTCAAAGGTGTATTCGGTCGCATCATCACCCTGACGCAGGTCGCCGGTGTGATAGGTCCAGGCCACTTCAAGATCTTTCACGTTATCTTTAGTGATCTGCTTCAGCGCCGAGAAGCGCTGGCCATCTGTGGTTCCGCCATAGGCGCTCCACTCTTCAGCGGCACCGCCGGTCGCAGAGTCGTTGCGCGGCGTATTAATGGCGCCCTGCTGCGGCAGCGGATCGTAGAAGCAGAGACCGATGACCAGCAGCACCATCAGGACGACGGAACCCCCGAGGAAAGGATGGAAACGACGCTGCCCCTGATAGAGCGGACGCACCACCCACGGCAGCGCCAGCCAGAGACCCAGCACGCCAAACAGGTCGCCGCGCGGGATCCACTGCCATTTGTCGAAGCCCACTTCCCAGATAGTCCAGAACAGAGTGATCCACATCAGCAGCGCATAAAGCGTCAGCGCACTGCGTTTGTTCATCAACAGCAGAATCGCGCTGAGCAGAACGCCCACGCCCATCAGCGCATAGAACGCGCTGCCTCCTGCAAGCAGGAGTTGTCCTCCCATGTAAATCAGGGCGATAGCAAATATCACCATGATTATACTGGTTATTTTATTGATCATGATCCATCCTCGGGTCATTAGCGGCAATTGAAAGGTTAAGCTGGAAACATAAATTCAACGAGATTTTAACTTACGCACGAAATATGTAAAAACGTGTATAAGCGTTAATCATTAGAAATATTTATTATAAATGTCACCTGTTAATGCGGTCAGGCCGCTTTTTTTACTTTCTGAAGGGCTGATTACGGGATATCCATCACAAAAAATTAACCATAGGCTGCTAACGACCGCACCTTTTGTTCAAAGGCGATTAATTAACAGACAAGCCGCCCTTCTGTAACGCCAGCTAAAGTGTGCCCGACGAAAGATTTTCAGAGTCAAATAATCATAATGGTTTATTAACTCTGTTCTGAAATAACTCTTATTGCTGAAATCGGGAATGTTACTGCCCTGCTGCTGTTATTGGCGGCTTCATCAACGCTGGTGCGGTGTCGCTGATGTTTAAAAGTTTTAATTGTGCCAGCCTGAACGCGTTTTTTATTATTTTCCTGAAAAATAACACTCAGGAAATAGATTAATGAAAAAAGGCATTTTGCCGATGAAAACGATTTCAGATATTCCGTAGCATGACGCTTATTTTATCTGTGATATATATCAGCTCTCTTATATTCGTTTATCCGGCCAGCAGGCGGGATTTTTCTGGCAGCAATAAACCAGGCAGGTTAACTATGACCGCACTTCACGCTATTTATCGCAAGTTTCGTTTCCCTTTTAAGTTTCTTAATGCTGCCATTCGCTATCCTGCCGCGCAGGCACGGGTAAAGCGTTATTCCGTTATGTCGATAGAAGAGACTGTCGATCTGTTATTACGTAACCCACAATTATCCCTGGCCCGTTATGGCGACGGTGAACTGGAAATGACCTGGTATAAAAATATCGGTTTTCAGCCATTTGACCCGAATCTCTCTGCACGACTCAAAGCCTTGCTGCAGCAGGATTCAGGAGCCAACCCGAACTGTCTGATCTGTCTGCCGGATGCCTTTCGCACCACCCGTAATATGCGGAGCGGGTCGGCCCTGTTCTGGTTCTTCCATAAATCATTTTATTTTAAATATTATGAGGCTCTGCTGAATAAACAGTACCACTATGGAAATACCTCGGTGACCCGTCCCTATCACGATTATAAAGGCAAGCAATTATCCCGGACGATATTTGATAAATTTAAACAGCTCTATCAGGGCCGCCGGGTATTAATTGTGGAAGGCAGCGGCACGCGTCTGGGTTTAGGCAATGATTTACTGGAGGGAGCCAGCGAAGTGAAACGTATTACGACGCTGAATCGTAATGCCTTTTCCGTCTATGATCGTCTGTTTGATACCGTTTTAAAGAATGCCGTCAACTTTGACCTGGTCTTGATTTCATTAGGACCGACCGCAACCGTGCTGGCATATGATTTAAGTCAGCACGGTATCCGCTGTATTGATAGCGGCCACGTCGATATTGAATATGAGTGGATGCTGGCCAGTGCCACCAGCAAAATAAAAGTGGACGGAAAAAACGTCAATGAGGCGGGCGTACTGCTGAGTGAACAGACGACGGTGGCAGATGCGACTTATCAGCAGCAGATTTTACTACACGTTGGCGAAATACCCCAGGCCGGGACGGCTGATACAGAAGCAGTCACGCAAGCTGTGGTTATCCCGCTGCCACACGTCAGCCCCAACCATCATAACGCCGCCTGAGCCTCACCACCGACAGGCAGCGGCTGCACCGCATTGATGCGCAGGCGAATTATTAGCGGGCTCAGTTAACCCCCTTCGGAGCGGGCTCAGGGGCCCGAATTCTGTGCTTGTCCGCGGTTTGCCGGATAAATGCTCTTTCCGGCATCAATTTTGCTTCTGCTCTCCTGAGACATTTAATCAGGAGAAGTGAGATGACAACCAGCCGTTACCGTTACACCATATTTTCACTGCTGTTCCTGATCGCCCTGATCAACTATATCGATCGCGGCGCCCTGTCGTTTGCGGCCAACGCCATTGCGGCGGAGTATCACTTCAGCAAAGTCCAGCTCGGTGCCGTGCTGGGCTACTTTGGCTTTGGCTATCTGTTTGGTTCGCTGTGTGGCGGCTTTCTTGCCGACCGTATCGGCACGAAAAAAGTCTGGCTGCTGGCAGGCGTACTCTGGTCGCTGCTGGAGATCGCCACCGCCTGGGCGGGGGAACTGGGCATGGCGCTGTTTGGCGGATCCGCCATTATGGGCTTTGCTGCCCTTCGCATCATGTTTGGTTTTTCCGAAGGCCCGGCCTATGCGCTGATGAACAAGGCGATTGCTCACTGGGCACCCGATAATGAGCGCGGCTTTGCGCTGGGCATCGGCCTGCTCTCGACCCAGGTTGGCGCGCTGCTGACCGCCCCGATTGCGGTGGGCCTGCTGCTGCTGACCCATGACTGGCGCATGATGTTTATCCTGCTCGGTGTTTTCTCCCTGCTGGCGATGGCGCTGTTTGCCCGCACCTTCAGCGACAGCCCGGAGAAAAGTCCACATACCAACGCCGCAGAACGTCAGCTTATCCAGACCGGCCAGCGCCGCAGCGCTGGCGACAGCGTACCACTGCCCTGGTGGCGCTTCTTTACCAGCCGCACCCTGGTCTGCAACGCGCTGGGCTACTTCTCATTCCTCTACATCACCTTTACCCTGGTGACCTGGATGCCGAAATATCTGCAGGATAATTTCCATTACGACCTGCACTCACTGTGGTACGTCGCGATGATCCCGTGGAGCGGCGCCTGTATTACGGTGCTGCTGGGCGGTCGCATTGCCGATGCCCTGCTGGCTCGCTTCCGTAATCTGCGTCTGGCGCGCAATCTGTTTGCCGCCGTCACGCTGTGCGGCACCGCCTGCTGCTTTATGGCGATCCCCTATGTGCAGTCGGCTGCCGGGATTATTGCACTGATGACCCTGGGCAATGCGCTGAATGCACTGGTAAACAATGTCTACTGGTCGGTGGTGATTGATGTCACCCCTAAAGCGTCGGTGGGTACCTATAGTGGCATGACGCTGGCGATAGCCAATCTGGCAGCGATTATCTCTCCGATGCTCTGCGGCTGGCTGGCGGAATATTACGGCTATAACGCGATGTTTACCGTCACCGCACTGATCGCCTTTGGCAGTATGCTGGCAATGACACTACTGCAACCGGAGAAGCCGCTGGTGGCCGAGGCGCAGACCGGCGCAGCGGACGTTTCTGCCGCCTGATCTTAAAAGAGGATTTCCTGACACGCGGGTGATCACACACCCGCGAAGAGTGACACTCCCTGAAAGGCAGCCGCTCAGGCGGCCTGACCTTGTTATTGGGCGGGATAAATTGACTGTTCGGGGATGCCCCGACGATCCCAGCGGCTGGCGATCAGCCATAACAGTGCCGTCGCAAACCATCCGATGATCCAAGAGACATCATTACCGGCAAAAATCCAGGTCAGCGATCCATGGTGCAGCGGATTATCGATAAACGGCAGTTGCACCAGCACGCCCAGAAAATAGACGGTAATACCGGCCAGGTTCCAGCGTCCATAGCGCCCGTCCGGCTGCGACAGTGCCGGGACATCAACCCTGCCCCTGGTGATCAGATAGAAATCGGTCAGGCTGATCGCGCTCCACGGCACAAAGAAAGCCAGCAGAAACAGCAGGAAGTGGGTGAAGGATTTCAGAAAGGCCGGTTCACTGAGCAGAGCAATGACGCAGGCCAGCGTAACCATAAGCACCACAAACAGGATGCGCCCGCCCCGACTCAGCGTGGTTTGCTGACGAAAGCCAGAGACAATGGTGGTCAGTGACATAAAACTGCCGTAGGCGTTCAGCGTGGTAAACGTGATTTTTCCAAAGCAAATGGCGAAATAAATCACCATGGCCATGGTCGCCGTGCTACCCATGCTCACGATGTAACCGACCTCATTGCCTGCAAATGCACTTCCGGCAATGGCAGCGACAATCACTCCCAGCGTCATTGAAGCCTGCGTGCCAAGTACGGTGCCAAAAAAGACTGAACTGAAGAGTTTCTTTGCAGAGACATCAGCTGGCAGATAGCGTGAATAGTCAGAAACATAAGGACAGAAGGCAATTTGCCAGGATGAAGACAGGGAGACCGCCAGCAGGAAATTTGCCAGGGTAAAGTGCTGATTCTGCCACACGGCTGATAGGTCATGTGCAGAGAACAGCGTGATAAACAGATAAGCAAAGGCTAAAACGCCAATGACGCTCGCCAGCTTGCCCAGTTGATGAATCACGCGATAGCCCAGCACCGCAATGATCACGATGAGGATGCTGAACAGGATCATCCCGGTTGAATGACTGACATGGATAAGTTTAGCCAGCGCCTGCCCGGCTAATACTGTCCCGCTGGCTGAAAATCCCACATACATAATGCACACCAGCACCAGAGGAATAACAGCACCAAACACGCCAAACTGCATACGGCTGGTGATCATCTGCGGTAAACCCAGGCGCGGACCCTGGATCGCATGCAAAGACATGATCGCTGCACCCAGAATCTGCCCCACCAGTAAGCCGATAAGAGACCACACGACGTCTCCACCCAGCACCACGGCCAGCGCACCCGTGACAATAGCCGTGATTTGCAGATTGCCACCAAACCAGAGCGTAAACTGGTTAAAGGGATGACCATGACGTTCACCCAACGGGATGTAATCAATGGAGCGGGTTTCTGACAGGCCCTGTTTCTCTGAGCCTGAATAATCTGATACAGATGATTTGACCGACATAGATTCCTCGCTGGAACAGTGAGAGACGTGTTGACTGAAAGCGTGATTTGCCCAATCCAGGGTTGAGAGTACATGTCTATACAAGCAGCGATATTGTCATGCGCATCGGGAAGTTACAAGGCAACCGGTCATTGGAAAATGTGATGATATCGACAGGCCTGTCATGATGGGGCAGGAAAGGATGAGGGAGCGCGGGGACCTGTTTCCGGGGGATAACGCCCTTATGGCGGGGCGTAAAACGGGAGTAAGGTATTTTGGTCGATCACCGCTACAGGCGACAGCGATGATCGGGTAACACGTACGATGTCAGGCCTGTCAGTTTCAGAGTGTGCGGAAGAGGAAAAACCCTGACGGTTACCCTTCAGCAACCACCCGCTGACGATGACAGTCGGCCGGTTCCAGTTTTTGCCCCTGTGAAGAGATAACCTCCAGGCGCGGCAGCGGCTTTCCTTCCGCATTATCCAGCAGCACGGAGTGGGTTTCGCCCTTCTCAAACAGGTAACGCTCGCCCCACTGGCGCATCGCGACCACAACCGGAAACAGCGAACGGCCTCTTTCGGTCAGGACATATTCGCTGTAGGCGCTGCCGTCGGAGGCCGGCGCAACCTCAAACACCCCTATCTCCACCAGCTGCTTCAGGCGTGACGCCAGGATATTTTTCGCCAGCCCCAAATTCCGCTGGAAGTCACTGAATCTGCGGACGTCATCAAAGGCTTCACGCACGATCATCATGCACCAGCGCTCACCTATCGACTCCAGGGTTCTGGCGACCGGACACTCGCTGGTTCTCAGGGATTCCTGCTTAGCCATGCTCTTCTCTCACGCTGCCTGTCTCATGATGCCAGTTTAGCCACTCCGAAAAGAAGTTGCAAAAAAAAACCAGCCCGGTTAAAGATATCGCCAATCCAGTTTCAAATAAAAACCAGAAAGGAAAGCAACATGACCTGTACGATTGGCAAGGCGCGTGATCCTGAAGCCGATTCGCCCCCAGCCGCGATCCCGGTGCTCTCGTCCCGGATGATCTTTTTGTTCTCACTCACCTCTGCGCTGGCGGTCGCCAATGTTTACTCGGCACAGCCTCTTCTGGAGTCGATCGCCGCCAGCCTGCAGGTTTCCCCTGGTACCATTGGCACAGTGGTAACGGCCACGCAGAGCGGCTACGCTCTGGGGCTGATCTTTCTGGTGCCGCTGGGCGACTGCGTGAACCGCAAAAAACTGGTGATCATCCAGTTGCTGCTTTCCGTGCTGGCGTTAATCACTGCTGCGGTTGCGCCAGACCTGATGACGCTGCTCTGCGCAATGCTGCTGGTGGGATTAATGGCGGTGGTCACGCAGCTAATGGTGGCGTGGGCCGCCATGCTGGCATCGCCAGAACAGCGCGGACAGGTGGTGGGCAGCGTGACCAGCGGCATCGTGATCGGCATCCTGCTGGCGCGGTTTGTTTCCGGAATGATTGCTGACCTGGCGGGCTGGCGGGCGGTCTATCTGACGGCTGCCTGCCTGTTACTCCTGATCTCGCTCATCCTGGCGAAAGTGCTGCCCGCCACAGCAGGTCAGACGCGGCGCACATCTTATCCTCACCTCTTACTGTCCGTTTTCCGTCTCTTCCTCACGGAACCGCAGCTGCGCAGACGCGGGATCCTGGCGCTGCTGATTTTTGCGGCCTTCAGTATGCTCTGGTCTTCGATGGTACTGCCACTTACCGGCCTGTCACTGTCACACACCCAGATCGGGATGTTCGGCCTGGCCGGACTTGCCGGTGCGCTGGCGGCCTCCAGAGCAGGTACATGGGCTGACCTGGGCCTGGGGCAGCGTGCCACTGGCTTAGCCCTGGCGTTGCTGACCTTCTCCTGGCTGCCGATAGCCGCGCTTCACACCTCGTTACTGTTGCTGATTTTCGGGGTGATCCTGCTCGATTTCGCCGTCCAGACGGTACATGTGATTAATCAGAGCCTGATCGTGGCCGCCCGACCCGAGGCGGCAAGTCGTCTGGTGGGTGCCTATATGTGCTTTTACTCGCTGGGCAGTGCGCTGGGGGCCATCGCCGCCACTCAGCTTTATACACACTGGGGATGGCAGGCTGTCTGCTATGCCGGTGCAGCGGTCAGTGCCTCTGCCTTTCTCTGCTGGTCCGGAGTTCGTCACTCATGAAATTAACGCATCTGCTGCTCGCCGTCATGATCACCGCCATCTGGGGGGTTAACTTTTCCGTTATCAAGCTCGGCCTGCAGGCGGTCGACCCGTTTATCCTGGCAGCTATCCGCTTTACGCTCTGCGCCCTGCCAGCGCTGTTCTTTATTAAAAAACCGGACGTGCCGTGGCGCTACCTGATCAGCTATGGCCTGGTCTTCGGGATTGGCCTGTGGGGTCTGGTAAATCTGGGAATTAAAACCGGACTGTCGGCGGGCATCGCCTCGCTGCTGCTGCAGTTCAGCGCCTTCTTCACGCTGCTGCTCGGTGGCTGGGTATTTAAAGAGCGTCTTAACCGCTATCAGATCGCCGGGTGTGCGCTGGCCTGCGCCGGTCTGCTGAGCATTTTTTTCATTACCGATGGCTCAGTGACGTTTTCCGGCATGCTGCTGGTGCTGGCAGGCGCGGTCGCATGGAGTATTGCGAATATCATCAATAAAAAAGCGGGCACCCGGCAGGTTTTTGCTTTTCTGGTCTGGTCGAGCGCCTTTGCACCCATTCCACTCTTCCTGCTGGACGGGCTGGTCAATGGCGGCGCGGGCTATCACGCACTCTTCACCCAACTGGATGTGAAGGCGGTGTTGTCGATACTGTTTCAGGTCTATCCCAATACCCTGCTGGGCTACTGGGTGTGGAACTGGCTGCTGAAACACTATCCGGTTTCTACGGTCGCGCCACTGTCGCTGCTGGTACCGGTGTTCGGCATCCTGGGTTCAGTGGCGATATTTGGCGAAACGGTTTCACCTCAGAAAATCGCCGCGCTGCTGCTGATCGTCGCCGGACTGGCTGTCGGGCTCTATGGCCAGCGGGTTGTGCGCTATTTCGGCGTACAAAACGGCTGACGGCGCCGTGGGGTTATGCACCGTGCCGCTGGCAGAACGCTTCGATGTCACCGTGCTGAAAATCGGGCAGATTCGCCAGCAGTTTCTCCAGCGGCCAGTTCCACCAGGCAATGCGCTGGAGACGTGCGGCGATAGCCGGTGTAAAGCGCACCCGCAGTGGCCTGGCCGGAACACCGCCCACTACGCTGTAGGGCGCGACGTTTTTCGTCACGACTGCACCCGCAGCCAGCACCGCACCATCACCAATGGTGACGCCAGGCAGCACAATTACGCCGTGACCTATCCACACATCGTGACCGATTATCACCCGATCGGCGCGACGGGCGGAAAAGAAACCCTGATCGCGTCGGGCGTCGGGGTGGTAATACTCCGGGCAGTAGGTAAAGCGATGCTGGGAGGCGCGGTCCATAGGATGATTCGGCGCGCCAATGCGCACCTGATTAGCAATGGCGCAGAAGCGCCCCACCTGGGTATCGGCCAGGCAGCAGTGTTCGCCGACATAGGAGAAGTCACCCAGTTCGCTATACTCCAGCGTGCTGTGCGCCAGGATCTCACACTGCTGACCCACAGTGGTTTCGCGCATCTTCACACTTTCATCAATCCAGGTGTGCGCTAATCGGACGGGCATAACGGCGGCAATGGACATAAAACTCCCGGTCTGGATAAGCAGCGCCCCGGCGGCGTGCTTTGCCGCACCACCTTACCCGCCTCCGATGACAGAGAATTGACAAAGAAAAAAGGCGGAGTGGTTAGCTCCGCCTTGTTTCAAGTTCCGGTTAACCTGCGTGACCGGTCAGTTGCATAAGGGCAACGATGATCTGCAAGATGACCCGGATAAGATCCAGAATCAGCTTAGTCAGTTCCATCACTTTCCTTCTCCTTTTACAGGAGCGCGCTGTTCGGCAACCAGGGCTTTGACTCTACCCGCCGGGCGCCTAAGCACATCTTTGTGGAGAGAGCTGAGCGGCACTCATGGTTAAAGCCACAGGCCAGCACCACCTGATGCCTGCCGGGATTTTAAAACCGTGCCCCTGGGAGCGGCCAGTCGACAATGAGGCGATGCTCAACACTCAACACCTGTATAAACATACAGCATTTTGGCGAAACTTGAAATCCTTAGCCGCACATTTTACAATCTTGTTTGTGGAGAGTGCTGAGCACCTCGTTCGCAGCGCGGTTACCAGCCGGGTAGCGAACAAAAAATAAAGGATTTGGCGAAATGCCAAATCCTTTTTTTATGCCTGCTTTCTGCTTAAAAAAGCAGCGCAATGCTTACTTCGCGGCGCTGATTCGCCACACGGTATTACCCGCATCGTCAGCAATCAGGACACCGCCCTGTTTGTCGCTGGCCAGGCCGACCGGTAATCCACGCACCTGCTTTTCGTCGTCCGTCAGGAAGCCCGAGACCACCGTCTGCGGCTGACCCACCGGCTTGCCGTTTTCAAATTTCACCCACACCACTTTGTAGCCATTCAGCGGCGTACGGTTCCAGCTGCCATGTTCACTGATAAACGCACCGCCCTGGTATTGCGGCATGTTATCTGCGCCGTAGAACAGCAGCCCCAGCGGAGCGACATGCGAACTCAGGGCATAATCAGGCTTAATCGCCTTCTCAACCAGATCGGGACGCTGCGGTTCGGCACGGGTATCCACATGCTGACCAAAGTAGCTGTAGGGCCAGCCATAGAAGCCTTTGTCCTGCACTGAGGTCATGTAGTCAGGCACCAGATCGGAGCCGATTTCATCACGTTCGTTGACGATGGCCCACAGTTTTCCGCTCTGCGGTTCCCACTGTAAGCCGGTCGGATTGCGCAATCCGCTGGCGTAGATCCGGCTCGCACCGCTGGCCGCGTCCACTTCCAGCACCGCGGCACGCCGATACTCTGCGCCAATGCCGTTCTCGGTGACGTTACTGTTGGAGCCGACACCCACATAGAGCTTGCTGCCATCGGGGCTGGCCAACAGCGCTTTGGTCCAGTGGTGGTTAATCGGCCCACCCGGCAGTTCCGTCACCTCTTCAGGCGCGGTGCGGATCTCCGTCTCCCCTTCGCGATAGGGGAACTTCACCAGGCTGTCAGCATTCGCGACGTAAAGGGTATTGCCAATCAGCTGCATACCAAACGGCGAGTGCAGATTCTCAATAAAGCGGTGCTGCTCCCATTTGCCATTGACGTTGCGCAGCAGCGTAATCCGGTTGCCGCCAGCGCCGCCCTTACCTGACGCTTTCTGCACAATGCCCATAATCAGCTGTTTAGGCCGGGTGGTGGGTTTGGCCGGGCCGTTGGATTCCGCCACCAGCACATCGTTATTCGGCAGCACATAAACCTGACGCGGATGCTGCAGATTGTCAGCGATCTTTTCGATTTTCAGCCCGTCAGCCACTTTTGGCATTTCGCCCGCTTTCCACGGCGTGCCTTCCGGCACCTGCATCGGCGGCATAAAGAAGTTCTGTGCCTGCGGCAGTTCGGGATTCGGTCCGATCTGCTTTTGGGGATCGACAAGCGCACCATCATCACAGCCTGCCAGCAGTGCTGTCAGGGTAAGCGCGAGCAACGTTTTATGCGGTATCTTCATGGTGGCTCCTCCTTAAGCGCTACGCTGACGTAACGCAAGTTGCACATTCGCCAGCAGCAGCAGCGCTACCACCAGCGTCGAAAGCGTCACGCCCAGCGGGATGACAGCGGCGGCATCACGGCTGTGAATAAACGCATTGACGATAGCGATCACAATCGCCACCAGCCAGAGCCAGAAATGACTCTTTTCCGCACTGTCACTGCCGCGGAACAGATAAACCAGCGCGATGAGTCGCGGCACAATCGCCAGTATCAGTCCCAGCGCAATCAGCCAGCCTGCGGCATCCGTCCAGAACAGCACAAAGGTCTGGCTATAGAGAATATCGAACAGCCAGGCCGCGACAAAAAAGCCCAGCGGCACCGGCTCCAGCAGAGCGTACAGCGTCACGGCAAAGGCCGATCTTCCCAGGGTATTGCGCATGTTTCTCTCCATTTTTAACGTGAATGCGGACCGCGTCAGACGTCGCGCTGCTCAGAGCAACTGACTCCGCGCCTGTAAAAGATTAGTAAATCTGAAGAGAAACAGAGGGTTTATTCAGGAGGAATTGCAAATCAGGCGGATGACGTCCCTGTCATCGCCGGTCAGTCAGGGTTTATCAGCGGGTAAAGTGACCCAGTATCCTGGCTGATAAGGCAGCGGCAGGAACTTCTCGTGGAACGTGCGGAAGGTGGCGTCCGGATCCAGATCGGCAAACAGATCGGGATGCAGCCATTTCGCCAGCGCCTGGATAGCCACAAACTGGTAAGGGCTGTCGTAGAACTGATGCCAGATGGCGTGGACATTGCCGTTGTGCGCCACCGGCAGGGTTTTAAAAGCATCGCGCATCATCAGCCCCTTAAGACGCGCGGTAGCCTCGGTGACATTGGCACCCGGACCGACGCCGACCCATTTGCCCACGGTGTTGTAATTCTTCCAGTTAGCGCCGGTCACCACCACCACATCCGGCTGGCTGGCGATAATCTGTTCCGGGTTAACGGTGCCGAAGGTGCCAGGGATCAGATCTTTAGCGATGTTACGACCGCCCGCAATCTCAACCATCTGACCAAAGTTTTCATTGCCAAACGACATGCAGCACTCGTCGCTGTAGCCGCCTGCACGGTCAATCATCACTTTCGGGCGGTAGCCGGTAAAGTTCTTCAGACGCGAGGTGACAAGATCAATCTGCTGCTGGCGGAAGGTGATAATTTCCTGGGCACGCGCCGGTTTGTTCACCAGTTCGCCCATGATGCGGATACTTTTCTCCGCATTCACCATCGGCGCTTCGCGGAAATCGATAAACACCACCGGCACGCCTACTGCCTGCAGTTTTTCAATCAGCTTGCCTTCATCGGTGGCGGCTTTGGATTCCAGATTCATCAGCACCAGATCGGGCTTCAGGGTTAACGCCTGCTCGACATTGAAAGTGCCATCTTTCGCCCCGCCAAAGGTCGGTAATTTTTTAATTTCCGGATAGCGTTTTTCGTAAGCCTGATAACCGTCCCAGTCCGCTTTCGGGAAGTCGTCACGCCAGCCAATCACCCGTTTAAATGGGGCATCAGTATCAAATGCCGCCAGCAGATACATCTGACGGCCCTCACCCAGAATGATGCGTTTTGCCTCCTGCGGCACCTCGACCTGACGGCCTGCGACATCGGTAATCAATTTGGCCGAAGCCGTCCCTGCCAGCGTGAGCAGCCCCAGCGCTAAAAACCATTTTTTCATTGTAAAAACCCGCACAAATGATAATGAGAATTATTAATGTAAAGCGGCGTTACTATCACCTAAAACAGTGGTCAGGGGAAGTCATCCGGTTAAATGTTTTTGCTGCGGGGTTAACTGGCGGAGTTCCGCTCAAAGAGATCCCTTGAGAGGAAAAAGCGCAGCGTGTCGCTGCTCACAAAACGGTCAGCTTTCGTGAATATGTTCACAACACCCTGGGCAGTTGCACACATATTAGCCATTAATCGTATCGTTTTGGCTAATGCGTTAATGAATTGTGAAGGCTAGATTGAAAATGAAACAGCGTTTTAATAATTCATCAGGACAGACTGCCACAGGAGCTTAACCGTGAAGATCAGCGCCATTGATGTCACCCTTTTTACCTATCCCACCCAGCGTTGCGCCGACAGCGCAGGACACTCACACCCTGGCCCGGAAAATGATGCGCAGATGGCGCTACTGACCCTGACCAGCGAGGAAGGCGACTGTGGTTACGCCTTTGCGCCGCCGGAAGTGGTGCGATCCCATGTGGTTAATGCCTTTTTCCGCAAAGTGCTGATCGGTCAGAACGCCTTTGACCGGGAGCGTCTTTGGCAGGATCTGGTGCACTGGCAGCGCGGTAGCGCCCATCAGCTCACCGAGCGGGCGCTCTCCGCTGTGGAGCAGGCATTGTGGGATCTGATTGGACGGAAGCTGAAACAGCCTGTCCACAAACTGCTGGGCGGCTATCGCGAGAAAATCCCGGCTTACGGCAGCACCATGTGTGGTGACGAGCTGAGCGGTGGATTATCAACGCCGGATGAGTATGCGCAGTTCGCGGAAAAACTGGTGGCGCGTGGGTATCAGGCGATCAAGTTGCACACCTGGATGCCGCCAGTCTCCTTCGCACCCAGCCCGGCGATGGATATCAAAGCGTGCGCGGCGGTGCGTGAAGCGGTGGGCCCCGATATCGCGCTGATGCTGGATGGCTACCACTGGTACAGCCGCAGTGACGCGCTGACCATCGGCAAGGCGCTGGAAAAGCTTAATTTCGCCTGGTTCGAGGAGCCGATGGAGGAAGAGAGCATGGCCTCTTACGCCTGGCTGGCCGAAAACCTCTCTATCGACGTGCTTGGTCCGGAGAGCCTGGGCGGTAAACATCACAGCCGCGCCGACTGGGTGCGTGCCGGAGCCTGCGACATTCTGCGAGCCGGTGCCAACGGCGTAGGCGGCATCTCGCCCACCCTGAAAGTGGCGAATCTGGCTGAAGCCTTTGGCATGGATTGCGAAGTGCACGGCAACGGTGCGGCCAGCCTGGCGGTGGTCGGGGCGATCCGTAACTGCCGCTGGTATGAGCGCGGCCTGCTGCATCCCTTCCTGGATTATGAAACCCCGCCCGCCTACCTCAACAGCCTGATCGACCCGATGGACGATCAGGGATTTGTCACCCTGCCCACCCGCAGCGGGCTGGGGGAGGATATTAACTTCAGCTGGATTGAGACGCACACGCTGAACCGCTGGTAAATCGCACTACCGAAGTACGGCAAACAATAATAACCCCGTCGCCCGCCTGCTGCCTGCCATCCCGGTGGCCAGCAGCAGGCAGAGTCGTAAACGGGAAAACCTCTGACCTGCTGGACTTTACCTATGACCCTGACACAACGATGTGGCGCGTGGCTGATCACGCTGCTGGTGCTGACGGGCAGCGCGTCAATCCAGGCAAAGACCCCGGATGACCAGCTGATCGTCGGCATGAATATGAATAACCTGCTCACCCTGGATCCGGCCGCTATGACCGGCAACGAAGTGGTCGGCATTGTCGTGAATCTCTATGACGGACTGGTCGAGCTGAACCCGCAGCAACTCACCGAGGTGCGCCCGGCGCTGGCGGAACGCTGGTCAGTCAGTCCGGATAACCGCACCCTGACTTTTCACCTGCGCGACAACGTCAGGTTTCACTCCGGCAATCCGCTGACCAGCGCCGATGCAGTCTGGTCGATGCGGCGGGTGCTGCATCTGAACCTGGCGCAGGCGTCGGTGTGGAAATCGTACGGTTTCAGCCGTGACAACGTTGACCAGATGATTACCGCACCCGACGACCGCACGCTGGTGATCACCCTGCCCAGACCTAACGATCCGCAACTGGTGATCTACTCGCTGGCGGCGCTGGGCAGCATGGTGGTGCTGGACAGCAAAACAGTGCAGCAGCATGAGGTGGATAGCGACTGGGGCAACCGCTGGCTCACTACCCATGAAGCGGGCTCCGGCCCGTTCCGGCTGGATGTATGGCAGGCAAAAGATGTGCTGCGCATGAGTCGTGCGGCTGATTACTGGCGCGGCGAGGCGAAGATGTCGCGGGTGGTGTTCCGCCATCTGCAGGAGTCGCAGACCCTGCGGCTGATGATGGAGAAAGGCGATCTGGATATCGCCAGTAACATGGCGATCCCCGACGTGCGCGCCCTGCGGCACGACCCCGATCTCACCATTGATGCGGTAAGAAAAGGAACGATCTACTACCTGGCGATGAGCATGAAAGATCCACACTTCGACAATATCAAAGTGCGGGAGGCGGTACGCTACCTGGTCGATTATCAGGGCATCAATAAAAGCCTGATGACCGGCTATGGCGAGCTGCATCAGCGCCCGATTCAGGCTGGCATGCCCGCCACGCTGCCCGATCCCGGTTACCGGCTCGATGTGCCGCGCGCCCGCGCACTGCTGGCTGAAGCGGGTTATCCGGATGGCTTCGACACCACGCTGCGGGTGCTGGCCGATCAGCCATTTCTGAACATCGCTATCGCGGTGCAGTCGACGCTGCTCCAGGGCGGGATCCGCGCAAAAATCATCACCGGCACCGGTAACCAGATCTATGGCGCGATGCGCGACCGCCAGTTCAGTCTGCTGGTCGGACGCGGCGGCAGCGGCGTGGAGCCACATCCCCACTCCAGTCTGCGCGCGCTGGTCTATAACCCGAATAATGCTGACAGCGCCCGGCTGACCAACTTCCAGGGCTGGCGCACCGGTTTCTACGACGCACAGCTCAACAGCATGATCGATCAGGCGCTGGTGGAGCGCGACAAAACCCGCCAGCAGCAGGCCTATTACGCCATCCAGCAGCGCTATGACCAGCTGGTGCCTGCACTGATGCCGATTTCACAAATGCTCGACTCCGTGGTGGTCAGCAACCGGGTGCAGGCTTATCAGCCGCATCCCTCAGCGACCACCTTCCTCCGCGATGTCTGGAAAACCCCCGAAGCCAAAGCGGGAGGCACCCTATGATCCTGACCCTGACCCGAACTCAGTGCCGCCGCATCAGCCATCGCGCGGTGCAGGTAGTGATTACCCTGTTCGGCCTGCTGCTGCTGACCTTTTTTATTGGCCGGGTAATGCCGCTGGATCCGGTGCTGGCGATTGTCGGCCCTGACGCCGATCAGGCCACCTATCAGCAGGTTTATCACCAGCTCGGCTTTGATAAACCGCTGTGGGTGCAGTTTGGCATCTACCTTAACGCGCTGCTGCATGGGGATCTCGGCCATGCGCTGCTCACCGGTCAGCCGGTGGTGCATGACATTGTGCGCGTCTTTCCGGCAACCGTAGAGCTGGCCACGCTGGCGATTGTGATTGGCGCAGGACTGGGCGTGCCGCTGGGTGTGCTGGCGGCGGCGCGTCGCAACAGCGTCATCGACTATGTGGTGCGGATGCTCAGCCTGGCCGGTTACTCCACCCCAATATTCTGGGTCGGCATGATTGGCCTGCTGCTGTTCTATGCCCATCTCGGCTGGGTCGGCGGCGCAGGTCGGGTGGACTTCAGCCTGGATGGCATCGTGCCACGTCGCACCGGCTTTATGCTGATTGACGCCCTGCTGGCGGGCAACAGTCAGGTGTTCTGGAATGCGCTGAATCATCTGGTGCTGCCCGCCTCGCTGCTCGGCTTTCACTCCATGGCCTATATCAGCCGCATGACGCGCAGCTTTATGCTCGCGCAGCTGTCGCAGGAGTTCATTCTGACCGCGCGGGTCAAAGGCCTGACTGAATGGCAGGTGATCTGGCAGCACGCCTTCCGCAATATCCTGGTGCAGCTGCTGACCGTGGTGGCGCTGGCCTATGGCTCGCTGCTGGAGGGCGCGGTGCTGATTGAAACCGTCTTCTCCTGGCCCGGCTTTGGCTCCTACCTCACCGGCAGTCTGATGCTGGGCGATATGAATGCGGTGATGGGCTGTGTGCTGGTGGTGGGTCTGATTTTTGTGCTGCTTAACCTGATCTCCGACCTGCTCTATCAGGTGTTCGATCCGAGGACCAAAGTATGACGATCTCTTTTGACGCTGCGTCTGTGAGTCATTCCCGTGAGCGGCTGGTGCGCTGTCAGCGTTTTGCTGCCCGCTGCGGCTATTTCCTCTGGCGCATGGCCTGTAATCCCCTGACCGCGATTGGTGGTGGCATTGTGCTGGTGCTCTGCATCGTGGCGCTGTTCGCGCCCTGGATCGCGCCGTATCATCCGCTGGTTCAGGATCTGAACAATGCGCTGACGCCTCCCGGCGCGGCCCACTGGTTCGGCACCGACGAGTTTGGCCGGGATATCTTCAGTCGTCTGGTGTGGGGCGCACGCATCACGCTCTACATCGTGCTGCTGGTATCGGTCACCGTCGGGCCGCTGGGCCTGCTGCTGGGCGTCACCGCCGGTTATTTTGGCGGCAAAGTCGACGGCGTGCTGATGCGCGTCACCGATATCTTTATCTCCTTCCCGAGCCTGGTACTGGCGCTGGCCTTTGTTGCCGCGCTGGGGCCGGGTCTGGAGCATGTGGTGATCGCCATTACGCTCACCGCCTGGCCACCCATAGCCCGTCTGGCCCGCGCTGAAACGCTGTCGCTGCGTCAGGCGGACTTTATCTCGGCGGTGCGCTTACAGGGCGCGTCGCCGCTGCGGGTGCTCTGGAAGCACATTATTCCGCTCTGCCTGCCGTCGGTAATTATCCGCATCACCATGAACATGGCGGGCATTATCCTCACCGCCGCCGGGCTGGGGTTTCTCGGGCTGGGCGCGCAGCCGCCGGATCCGGAATGGGGCGCGATGATCGCCAGTGGCCGCACCTACATGCTGGAGTGCTGGTGGGTGGTGACCGTTCCCGGTCTGGCGATCCTGATTAACAGCCTGGCATTTAACTTCTTAGGAGATGGCCTACGTGACCTGCTCGATCCCCGCAGTGAGTAACGCCTCGCCGTTGCTCGACGTGCGCGATTTGCACGTAAACTTTGTTAACGGACGCCAGATAACCCCGGCGGTGCGTGGCGTCTCCTTTCAGCTCGATCAGGAGAAGCTGGCGATTGTCGGTGAGTCCGGCTCCGGTAAATCGACCGTGGGTCGCGCCCTGCTGCAGCTGCATCCGGCTAAGGCGCGCATTGAGGCGAGCCGGATGCAGTTTGGCGATATCGACCTGTTGCACGCCAGCCCGGCAGAGATGCGCGCTATTCGTGGCAAACGCATCTCGATGATTATGCAGGACCCGAAATATTCGCTGAATCCGGTGATCCGGGTTGGCGAACAGATTGCCGAAGCCTGGCGCAGTCACCATCGCGGCCAGAAATCGGCGGCACGTCAGCGGGCGCTGGCGATGCTGGAGGAGGTGCAGATCCGCGATCCTGAACGGGTATATCAGCTCTATCCCCATGAGATTTCCGGCGGTCAGGGGCAGCGCGTGATGATTGCCATGATGTTGATCACCGAGCCGGAACTGGTGATTGCCGATGAGCCCACCTCTGCGCTGGATGTCTCGGTTCGCCTGCAGGTGCTGGCGCTGCTGGATGATCTGGTGAAAGCGCGCGGTCTGGGACTGATTTTTATCAGTCACGATATCAATCTGGTGCGCAGCTTCTGCGATCGGGTGCTGGTGATGTATGCCGGGCGCGTAGTGGAGTCGCTGGCCGCCAGCGAACTTGACCGCGCGCAGCATCCCTACACCCAGGGACTGCTGGCAGCACTGCCCGACCTTGATCGGCGGCGCACGCGTCTGCCGGTGTTACAACGTCACGCCAGCTGGCTAACTGACTAAGGAGTTACGATGATTGAGGTGAAAAATCTCAACCTGAGTTTTGGTGAAGAGGGTCGCCGTAATCAGGTGCTGTTCGACGTCAGCCTGCAGGTTAAACAGGGTGAAATCTTCGGGCTGGTTGGTGAGTCAGGCTCGGGTAAAACCACGGTGCTGAAGTGTCTGGCGGGCCTGTTTAATCACTGGCAGGGAGAGCTGACCATTGATGGCCAGCCACTGGCGCACCGCATCGATCGGGCGCGCTGCCGTCAGGTGCAGATGGTGTTTCAGGACCCTTATGGCTCGCTGCATCCGCGTCACACGCTGGGCGATATCCTTGAAGAGCCATTACAGATTCAGGGTATCGGGCAGCGCCAGCAGCGCGTCGTGGCGATGCTGGATAAGGTCGGGCTGAATCGTGCCTGGCAGACGCGTTATCCGCACCAGCTTTCCGGTGGTCAGCGTCAGCGCGTGGCGATTGCCCGGGCGCTGATTTTAGAGCCGCGCGTGCTGCTGCTTGATGAGCCGACCTCCGCGCTGGATGTTTCGGTGCAGGCTGAGATCCTCAATCTGCTCAGCGATCTGCAGCAGCAGGAGAACCTGACCTATCTGATGGTGACACACGATCTCGGCGTGGTGGCGCACCTCTGCCATCGCGTAGCGGTTATGCAACAGGGCAAGGTGCTGGAGACGCTGGATGTGCCGACGCTGGTGGCCGACCGGGCCGCGATGCCCTACACCCGGATGCTGGTAGAGGCGAGTCGTCATTACAATCCGGCGCTGGCGCAACAGAGCTGACGTTCAGCTGATGTCGGGAAAGAGAGAATAAAAAAGGCCGGTCAGACCGGCCTTATGACCCCGGATGCGTTAGTGGGTCAGCTGACGCACAAAAGCGACGATTTCCTGATTTTTGCCATGCTCAAACAGACACTGCTGGAAGCGTGGGCCACTAACGGCAGTACGCACCAGTTCAGGGTCGATGGTGCGCAGCGTGTCGAGGTAGTTCTCTTTGATCACGGCAGCTTTGACCTGATTCAGCAGACCGGCATTACGCACCTGCGGCTCTTTACGCTCTGGCGGATAGCCATTGCCCTTCTCGCCGGTGAAGGCTTTTTCAAAGATAAAGCGCAGGTTAAGTTCAGCGCCCCAGCCAAAGCCTTTGGCGAACGGCAGAGATAAGGCATTACCGTTGTTGATCTGGGCAAACAGGTAGGCATCCGCCGGATCGATACAGTAGCCGCAGACAACGCCCGGATGAATGTTAAGCGACATCAGCGCGCCCTGCCCGGTGCCGCAGCCCGCGACCACGAAATCCACGGCCTGGCTGTTGAGCAACACGCTGGCCTGAATGCCGAGATGAATATAGGTCAGGTGGTGATCCTGCTCATCGCTCATACCGACGTTGAAGACCTGATGGCCCAGCGGCTGTGCGACGCCTTCCAGTTCTTTCAGCACGGTAACGTTTTTAGCGGCCTGGCTGTTTTCCATCATTAACGCGATTTTCATGATCTACCCTTATAAATTAATTGAAACACCGTTTCATTTTAGTGAAAAACCACTAAAGTGCATAAACTAATTCACCCGAGTGCTGTGAGATCCATCACAAAACGGTCACCGCAGCAGGGGCAACCGCAGGAGGATTGCGATGTTTATCTACCATAAAGAGCGACCACTGGAAGATCTGGGCAACGGCGTGACCCGCCGCGTGCTGGCGTACGGCGGCACCATGATGGCGGTAGAAGTGATTTTTGAGAAAG
The DNA here is from genome assembly GCF_024520895.1 of Pantoea sp. Fr-CA_6. Taxonomy (NCBI): domain Bacteria; kingdom Pseudomonadati; phylum Pseudomonadota; class Gammaproteobacteria; order Enterobacterales; family Erwiniaceae; genus Pantoea; species Pantoea sp. Fr-CA_6. The sequence goes on from NZ_JALNPO010000001.1 coordinate 251,374, forward strand.
AGGCTGTCGGCCCGCTGCATCACCATCCCCACGAGCAGCTGACCTATGTGCTGAGCGGACGTTTTGCCTTCACCATCAATGGTGAAACGCGTGAGGTGGGCGCAGGAGATACGCTCTATAAAGCGCCCAATGTGGTTCATGGCTGTGTCTGTCTTGAGGCGGGCACGTTACTGGATACGTTTACACCGCAGCGCGAAGATTTCCTGACCGCTAAATAATGCAGGCGGCCCGGTGGGCCGCCTGCTGACCTGACGCAGGACTGACCTGGTTTTTCCCGTCTCCGCATCCGGCTTCAGGCCCGCAGAATTTTTCTGAAATTCCTTCTCCCGCTAACTTAATGATTAGCTGACATTTACGCCGCAACCGCGCTGCGCTTAGCTTCGTCCTGAAAATCAATCGGGCAGATTTCTGTACAAATTCCGGATCGTTGTATAAGTTTAATAGCAATCGCCGAACATTTTTTAACCCGAAACAGGACAATATTATGCCAATGCAAAACACCCTCACGTTGCCGGTGAATCACAGTGGCCCGGTCAAAAATGAGTTTAGTTCATCCTTTGCCGTGTCTGAACAGGACAAACTCAACTTTCTGATCGAAGAGTTACTGGAAGCGGGCAAGGAAAAAAGCTGTATGGAACTGCTGCGCCACCTGGCATCCGCAGACAGTGCAGAAGAAGAGGCATGCTGCCGCGAACTGCTGACGTTGCTGATGGCACAAAAATGAAGTCAGTTGCCAGCTGTTCAGCGCCGATTCACCCCTTTCTGAAAGCGTATCTGATATTGCACTCAACGCCTGACCGCACTTCCCCGTTCAGGCGTGTCAACATGCCCAGCGAAAGCCGCGGTTTTTGCTGAATGCAGTAAAGCCCGCAGCAGCAGAGACTGTTACGCGCGGTAAATCCGGGTTTTACTCACCAGCAACTTTATGCCTCTCATTGCTTATCTCTCCCCTGTTTTGTTAGCCTGAATCCCGCTTCGGCGAGACCTGCTTTACTTTCCCTTCGCGTAATGCGCGCGGTTCACTATCAGGCTGACACAGGAGTGATATGACCATGACTTTTGCCCCCGCCACGCTGCATCTGCTGTGTGGAAAAATTGCCTCCGGGAAATCGACGCTGGCGGCGGAGCTGAGCGCCGCCCCCGGTTGCGTGGTGATCAGCGAGGATCAGTGGCTCGCCGCGCTTTATCAGGACGAGATGCAGTCGGTGGCCGATTACGTGCGCTATGCGGCAAAACTCAGAAAGGCGATGACGCCTCATCTGGTCGCGCTGCTTAACGCAGGGGTGTCGGTGGTGCTCGATTTTCCTGCCAACACCCGGGCGAATCGCGACTGGATGATGTCGGTGATTAAGGCATCCTCTGCCGACCATCGCCTGCATTATCTGGACGTACCGGATGCGCTGTGTAAATCGCGCCTGCACGCCCGAAATCAGGGCGGCGAACACGCCTTTGCCGCAACGGACGAGCAGTTCGCGCTGATTACCCGCTATTTCGAAGCGCCGCAGGAGGAAGAAGGCTTTAACCTGGTGCGCCACGGTTAATGCCTTCTGGCGCGGGATCTTAAGAGAGGTCGAGTGCCGCGAGCACGTCAGCAATCTGCTGGCAGTCCGCCGCGGAGAGCGGCTGCAGCGGGCGCGGCAGGCAGTCGCGTTCGGTCAGTCCCAGCAGCCCCGCCGCGGCGCTGATCACCCGGAAACTGCCGCCATGCTGGCGGAACAGCGCCCATAACGGCTGCAGGCGATCGGACTGCGCCCTGACGCTCTGATGGTCGCCTGCGGCCGCCGCTTCGGTCATCGCTTTTGCAACGCGCGGAAACAGTCCGCCGCACACCGAATACCAGCCATCACAGCCCGCAATCAGCCCGTTGGCGGCAGAAGCATCGCCGCTGACGCCAATCGACACGGAATCTGGCAGCGTGCCGCGCAGCTGAGCGAGGCGATCGTTAGCCGCAGATTGCTCCGCCGGTACCCCAGGAATTTTCACTGACCCGACACCGGAAAGTGCGGCGATCCGGCTCAGCAGCGCATCGGAAAACGTAAAATGGGTGGTGCCGGGATTGTCATAGATACAGACTGGCACCGAGGCGTGTCGCGTTACGGTCTCGAAAAGCGTGAACACCTCATCTTCATTCAACGTCTGATAACCCAGCGGCGGCAGCAATAACGCGGCCGCGCCCGCCTGTTGCGCGTCCTCCGCCAGCGCCAGCACCTCGTCAGTGCCCACCGCACCAATGCAGATCATCACCGGAATCGACTCTGCATGTTCCACCGCCAGTCCTGCGATGCGCCTGCGCTGCGCGCGGGTGAGATAGGCGTAGCTGCCGGTGGACCCCAGCACGCCAAGGGAATCGACTTTTGCATCAGTCAGCCTGCGCAGCAGCCGCAAAAAAGCCGCTTCATCGGGCTTGCCTGCCGCAAAGGGAGTAAGGGGGAACGCACTGAGTCCGCTGAACATATCATCTGCTCCATTACAAGATTGCACCGGCTGGAGGTCGCCCCTGCAGCCATATTTCGTTACCGGCCGAAGCATCAACCCGCCCCGCCCGCTATTTTTGCGCTATCACCCAAAGGAGGATAGCGATGATTGCCGTACTATTTGAAGCCGAAGCCCGACCCGAACACCAGATGCGTTACCTGCAACTGGCTGCCGACCTTAAACCGCTGCTGATGCAAAACAGCGGGTTTATCTCTCTTGAGCGCTTTCAAAGCCTGACCGATGAGAAAAAAATTCTCTCGCTCTCCTGGTGGCGCGATGAAGAATCGGTGCTGGCCTGGAAGCGCAACCTTTGTCACCAGGCCGCACAGCGTGAAGGCCGCGAGACCCTTTTTGCCGGTTACCGTCTTCGCATCGTCACGCTGATCAGAGAATATGCCTCACAACAGGGAGTAAATTAACATGTTCGATATTCATGTCATCCTGCAAAATAGTCCAGGCACACTTTCCCGGCTCACCACGCTGCTGGGCCGTCATGGGATTGGCCTGGAAGGCGGCGGCCTGTTCTCCTTTGGTGAACAGAGCCACGCTCATTTTCTGGTTGAGGAAGGCGAACGGGCGCGGGCCGTGCTTGAAGCAGAAGGTATCGCCGTCGAGGCAGTTAACGTCCCGCTTATTCGCAGGTTACCGCAACAGCGTCCCGGCGAGCTGGGGGCGATCACTGCACGCCTTGCCGATGCCGGAATCAACATCCTGGTGCAATACAGCGATCACGCTAACCAGCTGATCCTGATTACCGATAACAATCGATCAGCCGCCGGGCTGACCACAGAATGGGCACTGTAATCTGATGGCAACTCCACAACCGCATAACGCACCTGACGATAGCGAAGCACTTGAGAATGCGATTGTGGGCGTCGCCGCCGCAATGGCCGATGCGTCACGGGTGAAGATGCTGTCCGCGCTGATGGATGGACGCGCCTGGACCGCCACCGAACTCAGTGCCATCACCGACGTGGCGCCCTCAACCGCCAGCGCCCATCTGAACCGGTTGATCACCAGCGGCTTGATCGTCTGCGTGGCGCAGGGGCGTCACCGTTATTACCGACTGACCGGCAGTGACATCGCTGCGCTGATTGAGAACATGATGGGCGTGTCGTGGCGACGGATTGCCGCGCCGGCGAGCACCACCCCGACATCGCTTCGCTCCGCCCGCACCTGTTACGACCATCTGGCCGGTGATATTGCAGTGCAGATCTATGCCGCAATGGCGCAACAGGGCTGGATCACACCGGAAGGCAGCGCTGTCACCCTGTTGGGTCTGCAGCAGTTTGCGGCGTTGCAGATTGATCTGTCCCAACCCGGACGCCGCAGAGCCTGCTGTGGCTGTCTCGACTGGAGTGAGCGCCGGTTCCATCTCGGCGGCTACGCGGGTGCAGCACTGCTGAGTGCCTTTGAAACGCAAGGCTGGCTAACCCGGCAGCCTGGCTACCGTGAAGTGGTGTTTACCGTAGCGGGCGTCCGACATTTACATCAGATTTTTGGCATAACCTTTCCCTGACGCCTTGCTACCTGCGTTCTGAACCCTCTTTGCCGCCAGACTCTGCGCTGATGGCCTCAGACAAGCCAGATTCCGCCTGTTCACCTGCAACACGCTTATGAAATCTGTCACATTTCCGCAAACTCCTCTCAGACCCACTAACAGGCACAAAAAAACCATCCCGCCATTTAACCTGTTGAATGCGAAACACTTTAAGTGATAACGCCTGGCAATCATGCGGCTGGCACATTAATCGATGCCCTTTTTGCACTTATTTAGCGCCGGGCGCTGATCCACTCTTCAGTGACAGGCGCGGCAAAAAGCGTCAAACCTTACTGGAGTTACTGATGCAGACAACCTCACCCATGACTCACCGCGCCAGGATTGGCGCAATATTCCGTGTTACCTCAGGCAACTTTCTCGAACAGTTCGACTTCTTCCTGTTCGGTTTCTATGCCACCTACATCGCCCATACCTTTTTCCCGGCCAGCAGTGAGTTCGCCTCACTGATGATGACCTTTGCCGTATTTGGCGCAGGGTTCCTGATGCGCCCGATTGGCGCGGTAGTGCTGGGCGCGTACATCGATAAGGTCGGTCGTCGTAAAGGGCTGATCGTCACGCTCTCCATCATGGCGGCAGGCACCTTTATGATCGTACTGATCCCCTCTTACCAGAGTATTGGCCTGTGGGCGCCGCTGCTGGTGCTGATCGGTCGGTTGCTGCAGGGCTTCTCCGCCGGTGCAGAGCTGGGCGGCGTGTCGGTCTATCTGGCAGAGATCGCCACACCAGGCCGAAAGGGCTTTTACACCAGCTGGCAGTCGGGCAGTCAGCAGGTCGCGATTATGGTGGCGGCGGCGATGGGCTTTATCCTCAACGCGGTGCTGGAAGAGAGCGCCATCCGTGAATGGGGCTGGCGCATTCCGTTCCTGTTTGGCTGCCTGATTGTGCCGTTTATCTTCCTGCTGCGTCGCAAGCTGGAAGAGACCCAGGAGTTCAACAACCGTCGCAGCCATCCCGATGTGAAGCAGGTGTTCCGCATCCTGCTCGCCAACTGGCAGGTGGTGATTGCCGGGATGCTGATGGTAGCAATGACCACGACAGCGTTTTACCTGATTACGGTTTACGCGCCGACCTTTGGCAAGAAAGTGCTGCTGCTCAGCGCCTCTGACAGCCTGCTGGTGACGTTGCTGGTGGCGGTATCGAACTTTATCTGGCTGCCGATTGGCGGTGCGATCTCCGACCGCTTTGGTCGCAAGCCTGTGCTGGTCGCCATGACCCTGCTGGCAATAGTCACCACCTATCCGGCTCTGAGCATGCTGGCCGCCGCACCGGGCTTCTCGATGATGCTGGGCGTGCTGCTGTGGCTTTCAATGATCTATGGTCTCTACAACGGCGCGATGATCCCGGCGCTGACCGAAATCATGCCAGCGGAAGTGCGCGTGGCGGGCTTCTCGCTGGCCTATAGCCTGGCAACTGCGCTGTTTGGCGGGTTTACGCCGGTGATGTCAACCGGCCTGATTGAGATGACCGGCGATAAAGCCTCGCCAGGCTACTGGATGAGTTTTGCCGCAGTCTGCGCCCTGGGGGCAACACTTTACCTCTATCGTCGTACACGCAGTGCCGTATCACCTGCCCATGAAACCGCTAGCTGAGGAACGTAAAATGAAACTGAAAACGATGTCGCTGTACGCTGCTCTGCTGTTCAGCGTGGCGGGCAGCGCCACGGCGCAGGCAAAAGAGCTGACGGTGATGATTTCCGGCGGGTTTAAAGCAGCGTGGGATACGCTCTCGCCCCGCTTCGCCCAGCGTGAAGGGATCACTATCAACACCGTCGCCGGTCCGTCTATGGGCAAAACCCCGCAGGCGATTCCGGCCCGACTGGCGCGCGGTGAACCGGCCGATGTGGTGATTATGGTCGGCGATGCGCTAAGCGATCTGCAAAAACAGGGCGAGACGCTGCCGGGTTCACGGGTTGAGCTGGCAGACTCCCGCATCGGCGCGGTGATCAGACAGGGTGCCACGCCGGTTAAGATCGGCAGCGAAAGCGCGCTGCGTACTGCTCTGCTGAACGCCAGCTCCATCGCCTACTCTGACAGCGCCAGCGGTAAGTATGTCAGCAGCCAGCTGTTCAGCCGCCTGGGCATTGAAGATCAGGTTAAGGGGAAAGCGGTGAAGGTTGAGCGCATCCCGGTGGCCTCAGAGGTCGCGGCCGGTAAATACGCTATCGGCTTTCAGCAGGTCAGTGAGCTGCTGCCGGTGCCAGGAGTCACTTTTATTGGCGAACTGCCGGACAAGCTGCAATACACCACCCGCTTCGCCGGTGCCGTGGTGCGCAAGTCAGCGCAGCCGGATGAGGCGGCTAAGCTGCTGCGCTGGCTCGCCTCTTCTGAAGCACAACAGGCGGTGCACGCCAGCGGACTGCACACCGTGAAAGCGTCAAAACCGGTCAGAGACGCTGATACTGTTCAATAATCAGGTTCTCCAGTTCGCCCGCAATGTGCGACAGCGTCCGGCCATTTTTACGTAGCAGACCCACGGTGCGTTTCACCTGCGGATCGGTCAATGGAACCGCCATCAGCAGGGCGTGATCGTAGCCAGGCATCGACATGGCGGGGACGGCAGCAATGCCCAGCCCCGCCTCAACCATCCCCAGCATGGTGGTGACGTGCCGGGTTTCACAGATACAGGGTTTCTCCGGCATGATCGCCTGCAACGCCTGATCCAGCAGGTTGCGATTGCCGGAGGTTTTATCCAGCCCGACCCATTCATACTGATAAAACGCCTGCCAGCTCAGACTCTTTTTGCCAGCTACAGGATGGTCACGCCGACAGGCCGCCACGTAGGGATCATCCATCAGCGGCTGGAAATGCACATCCGGCTGCGAGCGGCTGGAAAAACTGATGCCAAAGTCGGCCTGACCGCCAATCACCGCGTCATAAACGTTAGCCGCACTGCTGTCGATCAGTTTGACTCGTACGCGGGGATAGCGCGCCTGAAACAGCCGGATAATGTTGGGCATAAAATAGTAGGCGGCTGACGGCACGCAGGCCACGGTGATCAGGCCGGTGCGTGCTAAGCTCACCTCACTGAGATCGGCCATGACCTCTTCAAAATCAGCCAGCAACTTATCCGAGCGCTGAGCAAACGCATGCCCCTTCAGGGTCAGCGTGACGCGGCGCGTGGTACGCTCAAACAGTTTGATCCCCAGCGAGGTTTCCAGCTTATCTATCCGGCGGCTCAGCGCCGACTGTGAGAGACAGATCGATTCTGCCGCCAGGCGAAAATTGCCAAACTCCACCAGCGCGCGAAACGCATAGAGATCGTTGAGATCGAAATTAACCGGCATAAATCCCTCTTCCCTTAAACCGCATCATGCTTGTCATCATTTTCGTCACCTTCCGTGAGGGTAAAATCGGTAACAAATCTGCTGAGCAGTTGCTCCAGCGCCTCGCGATCGCTGTCCGGCCAGTGCCGGAAAACGCGCTGATAGACCTGCACGCGCTGCGCATCGATTTTATCGGTCATCGCCCGGCCATCTGCGGTAATGGCTGCCTCGTTAATCCTTTTGTCCTGCTGATTTTTCTGCCGCACGACCAGCCCGGTTTCCTCCAGTTTCGCCACCTGACGGCTGACCGTGCTGTAGTCACGCCCCACCCGATCGGCCAGTTCGCCTACGCCGATCGGCCCGAACCGGCTGACCTGAACCAGCAGCGGAAACAGCGCCCGATCCAGTTCAATACCCGCCGCTTTAATCATCGCCATATCGCGCTGGGGGCGGTTAAGCGCGCCTGCAATCGTCAGCAGACAATTATGCAGCGCATCGTATTTATGTGTATTTTGCACACTTTTCATTGACGCCATCCTGAGGCAGGAATAATGTGTGTACTTTACACCTAATAACTCCCAGACAGAAGGCAGACCAACCATGAAAGCAGCGATAATCGATCAGGCAGGCGCAAAACCTCACTACGGTGACAGACCGGAACCCCAGGCCGGTGAGCATCAGCAGCGGATCACCGTCAGAGCCGCAGCACTCAGCCAGCTGGCGAAAGCCCGGGCGGCGGGCAACCACTACAGCGCCGTTTCGCAATTCCCGTTTATTCCGGGCATTGACGGAACGGGCTACCTCGACAACGGCGAGGATGTCTACTTTCTGGCTTTTGACTCCGCCTCGGGCAGTATGGCCGAGCGGACGGTGGTCATTAGAGAACACATCATCCCACTGCCTTCTGGCCTTGATCCGGTGCTGGCAGCAGCTCTCGCGAATCCGGGCATGTCCTCCTGGACAGCGCTGACCCGTCGGGCCGCACTTCGCCCCGGCGAGACCGTGCTGATCAATGGCGCGACCGGCACTTCGGGTCGCCTGGCGATCAGCATTGCCCGCGCGCTGGGTGCAGGCAAAATCATTGCCACCGGCCGTAACAGAGAAACGCTGCAGCAGTTGCACAATGAGGGTGCTGATATCACTCTGACGCTGGATGCGCTGCCCACCGAACTCCCCGCCCTGATGGCAGAGGGCGTTGATGTAGTACTGGATTATCTGTGGGGTGAGAGCGCACTGGCAATCATGACTGCGGCGGTTCGGGGTGGCGAAAAAATCGTGCGCTTTGTGCAGATTGGTTCGCTGAGCGGGCAGGAGATTTCCCTGCACAGTAAGCTGCTGCGCTCATCCGGGCTAACACTGATGGGAAGCGGGCTGGGCAGTGTGCCAGACCGTGAACTGATCGCCTCAATAGGGGAAATGCTGCAGGCCGCCGGACCGCACGGTTTTACCATTCCTTTCCGGTCGCGTCCATTAAGTGATATCGCGGAGGAATGGCAGAGCGACGACAGCCGTTGCCGGACGGTATTTACCCTTCCGTGACCGTCTGCTCCACCTCATGCAGAAATCGACCAGGATAATCGGGCTGGATAGCGTGCTGGGCGCTGTAACGCCCAAACAGCTTATAGCGGTTTAACGCGATGCGGTCGTAGGCAAAATTACTGATCGCGTCGGGAAAGTGGCGCAGCACCGCCAGCCCGCGCCACGGGGCCGGCAGGTGCTGCATCACGCGGAACACTGCTTGTGCCCGCAGCCAGTGCTGGTTATCGGCAATGTAGACAATGGTACTGATGTTCTCTTCCGGCATGCCGGCCCAGCGCAGCAACGCTTTGCCCTGCTCGCTCTGCACTGAGGCAAAACGGACCTGCCGCGCCAGATGGTGACGCAGCAGGAACTGAACCCAGCCGTTGCACAGCTTACAGACACCGTCGTAGAGCACGGCGCTTTCACCGGTTTGCAGATAAGGGGGCGACGACATCCTGCAACTCCTCACTCCTCTGATGATGAACTGAAGTGTAGCGGGTTCTGGTCAGTTGCTGCTGCAGCCAGTGAATGACGGCAGCGTGATCCTGGGCGCAGGCATCAACCTCATACACCGTGCCCAGCGTCATCGGAGTGGCCTGTTGTGCCAGCTGGCGCAGTTCCGGCAGATACTCCGCACCCGGATGGCCCGGCAGCCGCTGCGACAGCCGCGCCTGGTAGCGCGCCACCGCCGCTTCCGGTTCAATCTTCAGCCACAGCTCCAGCGCCTCCTCCACGCCCGCCTGTTTCAGTCCCTGCTCCAGCAGCGTACGGGGCTGGAACCCAAACCAGGCGTCGATCAGCCAGATCTGACTGGCGGGAGCCTGCGCGACGATGTTCCAGATCGCCTGATAGGCCGCGCAGCCCAGTTGCCGGTTACGCTGGCGATCGACCGGCGCAAACGCGTGCATAAACGGCTCTTTCAGGCTGTCGAGCGTCAGCACCGGCCAGCCAAACTGTTGTGACAGCACGCGCGTCAGGGTGCTTTTACCCGATGCCGGAATACCGTTAACCAGCACCACGCGTTTGGGGGGGATGTTTTGCGTCATAAGATATCGATGACCTCCGCGACACTGCTGGCCTGACGTAACCGGACCAGCGTCTCCTCATCTTCCAGCAGCGACACAATCGCGCGGATCCCCTCTTCGATATGGGCATTGCTGTCACGCGCACCAAACATAATCACAATGTCCGCTTTGTCACTGCCCTCAAACGAGATCGGCTCATTCAACAGAATCATACTGAAACAGTCGCGGATCACCCCCGCGTCCGGTCGCGCATGGGGAATGGCGATCCCCTCTTCAAACACGTAGTAAGCGCCATGGGCCAGCGTATTGGCAATGACCGCATCAGGATAAGAAGCATCGAGATAGCCGCCACTGACCAGGGGTTCGGCAGCCAGCGCGATAACCTGACGCCAGTCCGTGGCGTCGATACCAATCTGAATGGCGTTTGCCTCTTGCAATAACTGCTTAATCGTCATCAGCTCTCCTTAAATCGACTGGCGAACCACATTGCGTAATTCATCGATTTTGACAAACAGCGCATCAATTTCATTGCGATAGCGACGGCTTTTCGCAAATAAGCTTAATGCCCGGTTATATTCCAGCATTAATTGTTTTTGCGTTTCGCCATCACGCGGATTAATAGCCAGCTGCTGCTCCAGTTGCGTTATTTTCTCGCGACTTAATTCCGCCAGATGATCCTGCTGCTGCTCGCTGGGTTGTTCCACAGCCGGAGACTTTTTTAAGAATCCAAACATAGGCTCTCCTGCCCCGTAGCATGTCGGGGTGGCTCAGATTAATAGGTAATTATAAAAGGTTTGACGCAATAAGCCGGTGATGGCGAAACGGGCGATTACCGGAATAATTGCATCTTCTCTACCAGCACACTGGTTACCGCATCATTGGCCGGCACCAGGAAATTACGCACGCTGTCATTGACCTTGCCTTTTTCAAAGGTCGATTTGCACTGCGCCACCCACTGAACATTCATTTCGGTGCCGACATTGACCTTCTCAATACCGCTGCTGACCGCCAGCCGCATATCTTCATCGCTGACGCCGGTGCCGCCGTGCAGCACCAGTGGCGTGTGGGTTGCCGCCGTGATATCTGCCAGCCGCTGATGCTGAATATGCGCTTTACCGGTGTAAAGCCCATGCACGGTGCCGATGGAGATCGCCAGCATATCGACGCCGGTCTCTTCGACAAAGCGGCGCGCATCTTCCACCGGCGTAAACGCAATCGCCTCCATCTCCACACATTTACCATCTTCCGAGCCGCCAATCGCACCCAGTTCGGCTTCTACCGAAACATTGTGCGGGCGCGCCATATCAATCACCCGGCGGGTATTGGCAATATTCTCCTCAATTGACAGATGGGAACCGTCATACATCACGGAACTGAATCCGGCATCAATCGCTGTCTGAATCGCCGCTAAATCGGAACAGTGATCGAGATGCAGACAGGTCGGGACGTTCATGCTCTCTGACAGCGATTTAATGGCATCGACCAGTAATTTATGGCCGAGATATTTCGCCGTGCCGGTGGAGATCTGAATCATTAACGGACTATTGGTTTTCTCTGCCGCTTTAAAATAGGCGGGCAGCATCTCCAGGCAGTGAAGATTAAAAGAACCCACCGCTTTAAAGTCGCGCTGTTTAGCCAGCTGTAACAGATCGGCGAAGTTATAAAGTTTCATGGATTTTTTCCTCTTGAGGTTTTGTGGATTTGCCATTAACAAACCAGGCAAGCGCGGTAACAAAGGCAATAAACAGAGCAACGAACAGCCAGTTATTCTGGAAGGCGTGGCCGAGCACCAGGCCGGTACTGATGACATCTGAGTCACTGAAGGTCACACCGGTGAAGCCATAGCTCTCCAGCATCGGCACCAGGATGGCGGGCAGAATGGTGATAAAGAGGCCGTGGACGAAGCCGCCGATCATCGCGCCGCGCCGTCCGCCCATGGCATTACCAAATACCCCGGCGGTGCCACCGGCAAAGAAGTTGGTCAGCAGGCCAGGCAGGATCATCGCCAGACCAAACATCGGGAAGACGAGCATGCCGACAATCGAGCCGAGCGTGGTGGCGAGAAAGCCAACAATCACCGCGTTCGGGGCATAGGGAAACATCACCGGGCAGTCCAGCGCCGGTTTGGCATCCGGCACGACACGCATGGCGATACCACGGAAGGCAGGCACCAGCTCGTTCAGCAATAGACGAACGCCGCTGTAGAGCACAAAGACTCCGGCCACGAACTGAATCGACTGCATAAAGGCGTACATCAGGTAGTTCATGCCGTTGCTGTACTGGGCGATGAACGCCGGTCCGGCCGCCACGGCGGGGATCAGATACATCGGCACCATCACCAGCGCCATCGACAGATAGGTATCCTGCAGAAACTTGAAGTTATCGGGCAGCTTCAGATCTTCAGTGGATCGCGATCCTTTGCCGACCACTTTGGCGACCGCCGCCGTGACCAGATAACCAATGGTGCAGAAGTGACCCAGGGCAACGTCGTCTGAATCGGTAATACGTCGTACCACCGGCTGCGCCAGCGCAGGCATCACCACGGCCATGATCCCGCCAAAGATACCGCCGGTCAGGATCAGCGGCAGACCGGTCAGCCCCGCTTTATAGCCAATCACCGCGCCAATCGTCGCCATCCACAGCAGGGCCTGGCCGGTGAGGAAGATGTACTTAAAGGGCGTCAGTCGCGCGATGATGATATTGACGATAAAGATCACCAGCAGCGTCAGTGCCACTTCAGACCCCAGCTCACGGTTAGCCAGCCCGGCAATGGCGGCAACATCGGTGATATAGCCGCGCATGCCAAAGCCGTGGGTAAAAATGGTATTGAGGAACGTCAGGGTTCCCACAATAATATTGATACCCGCCATCATAATTAAAAAACCGAGCAGGGTTTTAAAGGTGCCTTCCACCACCTTGCCTGCGGATTTCTTTTGCAGCAGCAGACCAATCAGGGCAATAAAGGCGATCAGAATAGACGCCTGCCCCAGCAGATCTTTTACCAGGAAGTCGATCACACTATTCATGGGCGGCGACCTTTACGTTGCGTTCTTTTAAAAAAGCCAGGATCTTCTGCTCTATTTCCGCTTTATCGGTGAGCCGGTTAAGAATAATGACCCGCTTAATCTGCTCCGGACTGGCGTCGGCATTTAACACATCGGCAAAGGCTTTTTGCGTCAGAATCATGTCCGACTTAAAGGCATTCGCTTCTGAAATGGTGGTGTGATCGATATCGGCCTCAATCTCCAGTTTTTTTAAAACCGCTTTTGCGCTCATCTCAATCGCAAAACTGGATCCTAAGCCACAACCACAGACACATAATATTTTCAGCATGGTTTTCTCCTCACAATATATTGAGTTGTTTAGCGAGTTTGTAATGGTGCCCGTCAATATCGACCAGGCGTTTTTGCATGCTTATTAAATCAATCGGAATCGGTTTATTGCTGCCGTTAATAATGACCGCTTTATTCCGCATGCCTGACTGAATACAACGCACCACTTCACTGGCCATAATGGTGCCCTGATAAATCTCTTCGCAGGTGGGATCACCATTCCGCAGCCCGTAACCGAGGATAGTTTTACGGACGCGTACGCCAATAAGCGGCTCAAGCTGTTTGATTAAGGTGTCGATAGCCCCCTGAAAACCGGGCGAATATTCGCGGGTGTAGCCTTCTGAACAGAGAATGATCACGCTGTTCTGTTCTGCCAGTCGCTGGGTGATGCGCTGCGCCAGCTGTGGCAAAGGAATCTGGCACTCCGGGATCAGCGCAATGTCCGCATTGGATTTAATCGCCGACTGCAGGGTTAATTCGCCGCAGTAGCCGCCGAGTAACTCCAGCATAAATACCCGGCCAGGTAAGGCGCGCCCGGTATTCCGCAGTTTCGCGACCTCTTTTAATACCTGCTCGCAGGCGGTGGAAAAACCCAGGGTGTAATCACTGCCGAAGACATCATTATCGATGGTCATGCCGACGCCGAAACAATTAACGCCAGACTCCGACAGGGTATGGAGAAATTGCAGCGACCCGTCTCCGCCCGCCATAATTAACACTTCAATACGGGCGCTTTTCAGCTGGCGGGCAATACATTCATATTCGCTGCGCACCAGTTTCTTTTGCGTACGTCCCGATTGCATAACCGGAATTGAGGCGATGGAAAAGTCGAGCAGATCACGCTGGCTGATATCACGATGGTTATTTGCCAGCAGGCCGGGAATGCCACCATCAAATATCACGATCTCCGCCTGCGTCAGACGCCCTAACTGGAAGACAAAATTATTAATGCCGGTTACATCACCGCCACTGATCACCATTCCAATTCGCATTTCCCTCACCTCGCTGGCTTAATCTGCTGAGGGCCATTCTTCCGGTTCGTGGGGTTGCTATTTGCAGAGGAGATCACAGTTACGAGCGGTATTTTTTGGGCGGAGTTATTGACAGGGGTGTCTGAACGGCGGTTTTTGAGATCAAAATCACACTATTCGCGGGAAGGCCGATTAGAGTGAAACGATATAAATCAATGAGTTATTTCAGAAGACATCTGAATTTTATTTCGCCACACAGCGGCACAGAGTGGCTTATTCCGTGCTGTTGCAAATTTGTGACTTTCGCCTCATTTTTCCCGGTTCCGGGCCAGATAAAGCGTTCAGAAAATAGTTGATGAGGAGATATCCGGATTATTTTATGGCAGATAAACAGGCGGGCAGAATAGATTTCAGAGGGGAAGAAGGCGCAGAAAAAACGAATAAGGGGCGTAGCAGCAAGCCGCTACGTCCCAAAAAGCTTACTTGGCGTAGGCTTCAGTAGACAGAGTCAGAGTGACCTCGTCGCTTACCGCTGGGACATATTTGTCCAGCTTGAAGTCAGAACGCTTGATGGTGCCGGTGGCATCAAAACCAATCGCCTGCTTTTTCACCATCGGATGCTCGCCCTGCTTGTTCAGCGTCGCGTGCAGCGTAACTGGCTTGGTGATGCCTTTCAGGGTCAGGTTGCCTTCAACATCAAATTTGTTGTCGCCCTTCGCCACCACTTTGGTGCTGTGGAAGGTCGCAGTCGGATATTTAGCGGTGTCGAAGTACTCAGCGCCTTTGAATTCTTTGGTCAGCGCAGCCACGTGGCTGTCTATTTTGCTGACTGGCAGGGTCACGTCAACGCGTGATGCCTCTGGATGATCTTTATCAAACACCAGGTTACCGGTTGCATCAGGGATATCAGCGGTAGGGTTTGAGAAGCCGAAGTGGTTCCAGGCAACAATCACCGACGTATGCTCAGGATTCAGCTGGTAGTGCATCGCCTCAGCCTGAGACAACGGGGCGTAGAGGGTGGCAGCGGCTAACAGGGGCAGTGCAATACGTTTGAAGTTTTTCACGGTCAATTCCTTATGCGGACAAAGTGAATTGAGTGTGGTCCAGTTCGCCCGGAATAGACAGTGAAGAGATTTGTCGGTAATTTTCAAATAAATTCAGCAACTTTATACCGGGCGCTACACATTTTCACCGCCGGTGAACAGCACCCGCCAGCGGCGGCGATCCTGAATCAGCGTGCGGTGAAGCTGTTGCAGATCCGCAAGTGTCAGCGCCTCAATCTGCGCCGCATCCGGTTCTGCCAGGCCATTGTCAGCGCGTAAGCACGCCAGTGGCTGCTCCACTTCCCGGCTCAGAAGACGCGCTTTCAGTGCCGCCAGATCGTAACCCGCCAGCGTCTCGTTCAGTGACCGCAGGAAGTTGCGGCAGTAGCGCAGCAGTGACAGCGCGCTGTAATCGGGCGACTGCAGCGCAAACAGTACCCCATCTTCATCGGCACAGCGCATATAGCGGCTGCTGACCACATAACCGATAGGCTGCTCAACGCGATAGCGCTGGAAAAAGCGCGGCTCGTAGATCAGCGCCAGCGCGCGTAGCGCCGCCAGCTGTTCAGGTCGATGCAGCGGGATAAACAGCAGCAGAGCATTGTCCGCGCTGCTGTGTGGCAGGCGCGTCATACCGGTTTGTGTCGTCATGCGCTTTGGCGGCGTGTCAGGATTAACCGGTAGCGACAGTGCGCTCAGCCGCCGGGCAATCAGTGAATGCAGTGCCGCGTTGCCGCCTTTCAGCGCCGCCCGCCAGCAATGTGGCGTAATGGTGGCGGCCAGCTGCCAGGGCAACTGCCGCAGCAGTGCACGAATCGCGATGCTTTCCCCCGAAGAAGGCTGCGCCGCCTCAACCGGCAGCGTCAGTGCGGCGACGATCTGGCTCAGCGCCCGGTCAGCCACCGCCTCATCCGGCGTCAGTTGTAGCGTCAGTTGCCACACGCCCTCCACTTCCTGCCAGCTGCCGTTGCCGCCCTGATGACGCAACGCGGCAAACAGCGGACGTAACCGCCGCCCCAGCGCTTCGCCTGCCGCTTCGGTGAACGTTGACCAGAACTCTGGTCGCAGGATCAGCGTCGCCTGCAGGTCGTCAGGCTGATGATGCGGCAATGCCACCGCCTGTGCGGGCAGCGGCTCAGACGTTAAGGCGGTCTCGAACGGATAGAATGTGAAATTCGCCGGAGGTAGCGCCTCAGACGGGGCTGGCTGCCAGGCGGTCAGCGCAAGGCTGAATCCCTGCGTCTGAAGGGTTTCCTCAGCCGGGTGCGACGTGCAGAACAGTAGCGTGCCCGGCGCGTCGGTGAGACGCGCCAGCAGCGGCTGTAACGCAGGCACGGCTTCATCTGGCGCAAAGCCGATTGCGCGCTGGCGTAACTGCTCCATCGGTGACAGTGTCACAAATCGCTGCTGCGCCAGCTGGTGATAGTGTTGATGTTGTGGCGCATTCGTCTGGCGCAGTGCATCCAGATAACGGTCGATCAAGACATTAACGGTTTCGGGTTGATGCGTTTCAACGCCCAGCGCCAGCCAGAGCGCGCCTCCCGCCTGATAGATCCACTTCAGCTCCAGCGACTCTGCCAGCCCCTGCTCACGAAGGGTAGCCAGCAGCGATCCGGGTGCTTCATCCAGCAGAAATTCACGCCATAACGTGACACCGTCACTGTTATCCAGTATCCAGCTGCGCCATAGCGCCCCAGGTGCGGTCTCTGCCAGCTGCCAGCAGGTATCGCTGGTCAGCTGCGGCGGTGGCAGATCCTGTCGCCACTGACCGGAGGGCAACGCGGCAGCAACGTTACGCGCCAGCAGCTCCAGCTCATCCAGTGAGTGTGGCCCCTGCAGCCAGAGCCGCATATTGCTGGCGTAGTAGTAGCGCTGGTGGAACTGGCGCAACGCCCGCTGCAGTGCAGAGAGCTCGTCGCCAAAACTCGCCCGGCTGCCAATATGGAACCGGTGGAATTCCGCAGGTGACGCGGCGGCGTGCAGCAGTGCGGCTTCAATGCGTGACGGCTGATGACGCTGCAATAGCTGATATTCCGCATCAATCACCGCCACTTCCTGGCCGATCGCCTGATTATCAAGCAGCGGATGGCAGACCATATCCTGCAGCCGCGCCAGCCCGTCAGCCAGCAGCGACGGCGTGACCTCAAAAAAGAACGCGCTGCGCCGGGCCAGCGTGGTGGCGTTAACCCTGCCACCCTGCGTCTGAATCCAGCTCATCAACCGGCCCTCATCAGGCCAGCCGGTGCTGCCGGTGAACAGCAGATGTTCCAGCAGATGCGCCAGTCCGGGCCAGCGATCGCGTTCGTCGTGACTCCCCGCGCCCACCTGAATCAGGGCGGCGGCCTGGCTGGCATCGGGCTGATGCACCAGTTCAACCGTCAGACCGTTTATCTCCAGGCAACGCGTTTTCATCAGAGGTTCCGTGTTTTATAGATCAGTTGTGAGTTGCTGCGGTTACGGAACTGCAGCTGACCAATTTTAATGTCGCTGCAATCCGCCTCACGCCGGGCGTCAAGGATTTTGCCGTGATGCGGTGATTTGCTGCAGACCGGATCGGTGTTGTCGGCATTGCCGGTCAGCATGTAAGCCTGACAGCGACAGCCGCCAAAATCTTTCTCTTTCTCATCACAGGAGCGGCATGGCTCTGGCATCCAGTCAAAACCGCGATAACGGTTGAAGCCGAATGAGTTATACCAGATATCGTCCAGACTTTGCGTCAGCACTGAGGGAAATTCTATCGGGAGCTGACGCGCACTGTGGCACGGCAGCGCGGTGCCCTCTGGCGTAACGCTGAGGAAGATGGCGCCCCAGCCACCCATGCAGGGTTTAGGGCGCTCTTCGTAGTAGTCTGGCGTCACAAACAGCAGGTTGGTCAGATTGCCGGTGGTGCTCATCCGCTCGCGGTAAGTTTTCACCACCGCCTCTGCGCGGGCGATCTGCTCGCGGGTGGGCAGCAGGCCTTCACGGTTAAGCTGCGCCCAGCCGTAGAACTGACAGGTCGCCAGTTCCACGTCATCCGCTTCCAGCTCAATGCAGAGATCGATGATCCTGTCGATCTGGTCGATGTTATGGCGATGCAGAACAAAGTTCAGCACCATCGGATAGCCGTGGGCTTTCACCGCTTTCGCCATCTCCAGCTTCTGCTGAAACGCTTTTTTCGAACCGGCCAGCGCCGCATTCAGGGTTTCGTCACTCGCCTGGAAGCTGATCTGGATATGATCCAGACCCGCCTCGCTGAACGCATCCAGCTTCTTCTCCGTCAGGCCGATGCCCGAGGTGATCAGGTTGGTGTAGAAGCCGAGGTCGCGCGCCGCTTTGATGAGCTCCGGCAGATCTTTACGGACCAGCGGCTCGCCGCCCGAGAATCCGAGCTGCACGCTGCCCATCGCCCGCGCCTGACGAAACACCTCAATCCACTGCTCGGTGGTCAGCTCCTTCTCCTGCTGGGCGAAATCCAGCGGGTTGGAGCAGTAGGGACACTGCAGCGGACAGCGATAGGTCAGCTCGGCCAGCAGCCAGAGCGGCGGATTCACGTCAGGTTTATGCGGGGTCACGGAACTGTATCCACTTCTGTTCATAGGCTGATTGCAGGAACTCTAAAACGTCTGCACCCACGCCGCCCGCTTCCGGAAAACGGCTATCCAGCGTTGCGATAATCGCGGCGATATCCTGCTTGCCATCCACCAGCTCAAGGATGGCGGCGGCGGTTTCGTTCAGCTTCGCCATGCCTTCGGGATAGAGCACCACATGAGTATCCTGGGCGGCTTCCCACTGCATACGGTAGCCGCGACGAAACGCGGCAATCGAGTTTTCATTCATCTGTTATACCAGTCGGGTGGTGTGCCACGCCGCTTTATCAGTCACGGTGTGATAAGGCGGACGTTTCAGCTCGTATGCCATGGTCATGGCGTCCAGCATGCTCCATAAAATATCGAGCTTAAACTGCAAAATTTCCAGCATGCGGTTCTGCGTCTCAGCGGTGGTGAAATATTCCAGCGCCAGCGCCAGGCCATGTTCCACATCGCGGTTCGCCTGACCCAGGCGGCTGCGGAAGTAGAAATAGCCCTCTTCTTTGATCCACGGATAGTGCTGCGGCCAGCTGTCGAGCCGTGACTGGTGGATCTGCGGGGCGAACAGCTCGGTGAGTGAGCTGCAGGCTGCCTCCTGCCAGTTGGCGCGGCGGGCAAAGTTAATATATGCATCCACCGCGAAGCGCACGCCCGGCAGCACATGCTGCTCTGAAAGTAGTTCTTCGCGCGTCAGCCCGACCGCCTCGCCCAGCCGCAGCCAGGCCTCAATGCCGCCCTCTTCGCCGTTGCTGCCGTCGTGGTCAAGGATGCGCTGCACCCATTTACGGCGGGTAGCCGGATCGGGGCAGTTGGCCATGATCGCCGCATCTTTCAGCGGAATGGTGGTCTGGTAATAGAAGCGATTCGCCACCCAGCCCTGAATCTGCTCGCGCGTTGCCTGACCGTTATGCATCGCGATGTGATACGGGTGATGGATATGGTAGTAAGC
This sequence comes from Pantoea sp. Fr-CA_6, assembly GCF_024520895.1. Classification (NCBI taxonomy): domain Bacteria; kingdom Pseudomonadati; phylum Pseudomonadota; class Gammaproteobacteria; order Enterobacterales; family Erwiniaceae; genus Pantoea; species Pantoea sp. Fr-CA_6. The sequence continues at coordinate 271,082 of NZ_JALNPO010000001.1, forward strand.
GCCTTTGTCGCGCAGGGCCTGTTCAAAAGCCTGCGGCGACAGCGTGTCAGTGATCTGCATGTTTTAGCCCTGAAGGTGGATCGCCATTCCGTCCCAGCTCACCTCTATTCCCTGCTCCGTCAGAAACTGACGCTGCGGTGACTGCTCGTTAAGGATCGGATTGGTGTTGTTAATGTGGATCAGAATTTTGCGTTTTGCCGGCAGCGACGCCAGCAGTGCCATCAGCCCCTGCTCTTCCGCCAGTGCCAGATGGCCCATCGCCTTGCCGGTGTTATGACCCACGCCAGTAGTCAGCAGCTCATCATCCTGCCAGACGGTGCCATCAATCAGCAGGCAATCCGCTTTTTGCAGCCACGGCAGGATCACCGCATCCGGCTCGCCCAGGCCTGGCGCGTAGAGCAGCGTCTGGCCATTCGCGCGGTTTTCAATAAACAGCGCCACGTTATGGCCCGGCAGCGGCCGGTCGCGATACGGCGAGTAAGGGGGTGCATTACTGATAATCGGAATTGCGGTGAACTGAAGATCACCACAGACATCGACGCTGAACGGCGTCAGTGGCGCAATGGGACGGTGCTGTAAGCCGCCATTCCAGTGGGTGAGCATAGGAAATATCGGGAAGCCGGTGCTGAGGTCACCATGCACTTCCGGCGTGCACCACACCTGATGCGGACAGCCCTCACGCAGGCTCAGCAGCCCGGTGGTGTGATCGATCTGGCTGTCGGTAAGGATAATCGCGCCGATCGCCGTGCCGCGTAACACCCCTTTGCGGGTCAGTTCTGGCGTATGCAGGATATGCTGGCTGATGTCGGGTGAAGCGTTGCATAACACCCAATCTTCGCCGTTATCGCTGAGGATAATCGACGATTGCGTGCGTGCCTGGGCCTGAATCGTGCCGTTACGCACGCCGTGGCAGTTGGCGCAGTTACAGTTCCACTGCGGAAACCCGCCGCCCGCGGCTGAACCGAGGATTTTGATAAACATAGAGGAAAACCAGAAGTTGAAAAAAAATGCCCGCTCAGAGGGCGGGCAGAACGATTAACGGTTGGAGATGTAGAGAGTCACTTCCAGACCGAGACGCATATCAACGAAAGTTGGTTTTTTCCACATGAGTTACTTCCTCTTGGTTAACAGTAAATGAGCTGCCTGAAATCAGTGTGACCGGCATTGAATGAGACCGCCGTCACAATTTCCAGGCAGATGTTGCGCCAATGGCGCGTCGGGATCAAGCCCGGAACATCAGGAAATTGTTATCACAGCCCGGTCAGATGTAAAACCCGCTGCCAGTTTCCCCATGCCAGTTTCTCTGTCAGTGTCTGATCATAGCCCGCTTCCTGAAAAGCGGCGAGCAATCGCGGCAATCCGCTGACATCGCCCAGCGCAGCAGGTGGGGTAATCCCGTCGAAATCAGAGCCAAAGGCTACATGGTCGCTGCCCATTATCTTCAACAAGTGATCACAATGCTTAACAATTTCTGTTAATGGCGTGTCAGCGTCGCGTTTACCGTCGGCGCGCAGAAAAGCGTTGCCGAAATTAATGCCGACCAGACCGCCGCTGTCGCGGATTGCCACCAGTTGGTCATCCGTCAGATTACGCGGCTGCGGACAGAGAGCATGCGCGTTGGAGTGGCTGGCGACCAGCGGCGCGCTGGAGAGCCGGGCGGTGTCCCAAAAGGCTTTTGCATTCATATGCGACACGTCAATCATCATCTTCAGGTCACTCGCCTGCTGAATCAGCCTCTCTCCGGCGCGGGTCAGGCCTGGCCCGGTGTCGGGCGAGCCGGGAAAGGTGCCGCTGACGCCTTCACCAAAGCGGCTGGCCAGATTCCAGAAAGGCCCGATGCTGCGCACCCCCGCCTGCCAGAAGGCGTGCAGCTGCTTGCCCTCCTCATCCAGCGCATCAGCACCTTCGATGTGTGCCACCATCGCCAGTACACCTGCGGCGCGGCAGGCGGCGATCTCGTCATGGCTGCGGCAGAGTCGTGCCCGCCCGCCTGATGCATCGGCCAGCTGCTGCAGGATCTCAAGCTGTTGCCACATGATCTGAAGCGGTTGAAACGGCTCGTCGGCACGTGCCGGAACGGTGCGGGCAATGTACTCCTGCGGAGGCACAAAGATCGCAAACAACCCACCGCCGAGCCCGCCCTGCTGAATGCGCGGAAAATCGAGGTGGCCCCGTTCAATCCCCTGATAAAACGCCTGCGCGGGCGCATCGCGATGATGCAGCCAGAGGTTAAGCAACAGATCGTTGTGACCGTCAAAAATCAGCATAAGAGTCCACCCGAATAAACAGGCGACCATGCTAACCCTGCCCGGCGGATTCACCAAACCAGAGCGCACGCAGGGCCACGCAGGTCATGCTGGTCATGCTGGTCATGCTGGGTATTGTCACTTTTGCGCGTCAGGTTGTCAGCCCTGCGCGCGCGGACCCGGAGGCGTGTCGGCAGACTGGTAAAAAAACCACAGGAGACTCTTATGCTGACCCGAGCCGCTGATAAATATCGTCCCTCCCCGCTGATCACCCTGCCCGATCGCCAGTGGCCCTCACGCCAGCTGACCCAGGCGCCACGCTGGCTTTCCACCGATTTGCGTGACGGCAATCAGGCACTGGCAGAACCGATGGATCGGGAACGCAAAATGGCCTTCTGGGATCTGCTGCTGCGCTGCGGGTTTCGGGAGATCGAGGTCGCCTTTCCCTCTGCGTCGCAGACGGATTTCGATTTCGTCCGCGACCTGATTGAGCAGCAGCGTATCCCGGAGGATGTGACGTTACAGGTGCTGACCCAGGCGCGGGAGGACCTGATTGCCCGCACGTTTGTGGCGCTGCAGTTTGTGCCACGCGCCATCGTGCATCTCTATAACGCCACCGCGCCGCTGTTTCGCGAGCGGGTATTTAAGCAGAGCAAAGCGGAAATCGTGGCGCTGGCCACCGCTGGTGCACGGCAGATCCGCGCCGAATGCGAGGCGCAGCCGGAAACCTACTGGACATTTGAATATTCGCCAGAGACCTTCTGCTTTACCGAGCCAGAGTTTGTGCTGGAGATCTGCGAGGCGGTAGCCGATGTCTGGCAACCGGACGCGCAGCGCCCGATGATCATTAACCTTCCCGCCACGGTGGAGGTGAATACCCCCAACGTTTATGCCGATCAGATTGAGTTTTTCTGCCGTCACTTCAGCCGCCGTGATGCCGTCTGCATCAGCGTGCATCCGCACAACGATCGCGGCACCGGCGTCGCCTGCGCAGAACTGGCGCTGCTGGCGGGCGCTGACCGGGTCGAGGGCTGTCTGTTTGGTAACGGTGAACGCACCGGCAATGTGGACCTGGTGACGCTGGCGCTGAATCTCTATACCCAGGGCGTTTCGCCCCAGCTCGATTTCAGCCAGATGCATGAGGTAATTGAAGTGGTAACCCGCTGCAACCAGCTGCCGGTTCATCCGCGCCATCCCTATGCGGGCGAGCTGGTCTTCACCGCCTTCTCTGGTTCTCATCAGGATGCAATTAAAAAAGGGTTTGCCATCCGCGCCGAACAGCAGGAAACAGAGTGGCAGATGCCTTACCTGCCGCTGGACCCGGCCGACATTGGCTGTAGCTATGAGGCGGTGATCCGCGTTAACAGCCAGTCGGGAAAAAGCGGGGCCGCCTGGCTGCTGGAGCAGAATCACGGGTTACAAATGCCGCGAGCGCTGCAGCAGGATTTCAGCCGCTGTGTTCAGCAGGAGACTGACCGGCACGGCGGAGAGATGACGCACTACGCGCTGTGGCAGCTCTTCTGCCGCCAGTATGGCGTCACGCAGCCCGCGGTGGCATTACAGCGGGCTGACAGCCAGAGTGACAGTGGCGGGCAGACGCAGATTAGCGCCAGCGTGGTGTATCAGACGCAATCGCTGACGCTGACCGGCAGCGGCAACGGCTGGCTGTCGGCGGCGGTCAATGCCCTGCGCAGCGCGTTTGATCTGCATCTGACCATTGAGGACTATCACGAGCATACGCTGGGACGACGCAGTGACAGCCGCTCGGTGGCCTATATCAGCTGCGTGGATGCCCGTGGCGCGCGAGCCTGGGGAGTGAGTATCGACAATGACACCGCCCGCGCCGCCCTGCAGGCGCTGCTCAGCGCGGCAGGCCAGTTTCTGCAGGCGGAAAATAGTCAGTCGGAGAGACGCCCAGCAGACGACGAAACATCGCACTAAACGCGCTGGGGCTTTCATAGCCCAGTTCCAGCGCCACCCGCAGCACGGAGTCGCCCTGAGCCAGTCGCGTCAGGGCGATAGCCAGTCGGGCGCGCCGCACCCAGTCGCTGAACTGCAGGCCGGTTTCGCGCATAAAATGGCGGGCCAGAGTGCGGCCCGAGACATTCAGGTGGGCGCTGGCGCGCAGCAGCGTCCAGCTCTCACCGGGCGTCTGCTGAATCAGCTCGCACAGCGCCTGTAAACGGGGGCTGTCGGGCGTCGGCAGCGCAAAGGGCAGCACGTCCATGCCGCGGATTTCATCCAGAATCAACTCCATCACCCGCTCGGCCCGACTGCCTGCGGCGTAACGCTCTGGCAGGCTCAGCGCCGTGACAATCAGTTCGCGCAGCAGCGGTGAGATTTGCACCACCTGACAACTGGCGGGCAGATCGGCGCGCGCCAGCGGATCGATAAACAGCGTGCGCGCCGCCACACTGCCGGTAATCTGCAGCGCATGACGGGTAAATGCGGGCAGCCAGACGCCGCGACTCGGCGGCACAATCCAGCTGCCATACTCCGTCTCTACCCGTACCACGCCGCTCAGGGTGTGGATCAGCTGGGCACAGGCGTGCTGGTGCCAGGGTTCGCTGGCACCGTGCAGATAATCGTGCGCCAGCGGCACCAGCGGACGCGTGCTGAAGTCAAAATGCTGCTGACTCATTGCGCCTTCAGGTAGCGGTAGATCACCGCCAGATCCTCTTCACCGTGTCCGGCCTCCACCGCCTGCTGCCAGAGCTGGGCGATATTCTCCAGCGCCGGCAGTGGCGTCTCTGCGGCATCCAGCGCCAGGCGGGCATCTTTCAGCGCCCAGACCAGATGCATCTGCGGCGTGAAGTCGTCGCTGGCGATCATCCCGAGCTTCATTTTCGCATACGGTGCGGCCAGCGGACCGCCCTCCAGCACCTGCCAGAGATCGTCGGTGGAAAAGCCGAACTGCTCTGCCAGCCGGGTACTCTCCGCCAGGCTTTGCATCATGCCAATCAGCCAGCTGTTGATCACCAGCTTCATCCGGGTGCTTTTTCCCGCCTCACCCAGCCACTGGGTGCCTTTACTGATGGCAGCAAACACCGCTTCTGCGGCCTGCGCCCGGCTCTGATCGCCGCTGGCCAGCACCAGAATCTGCGCATTCTCTGCTGGCGCTTTGGTGCCGGAGACCGGCGCATCGATCAGTAACAAATCGGGGCGTTTTTCTGCGAAAAAGGCGATCAGCGCGTCGGTTTTTTCTACGCCGATGGTGCCCATCTGGCAGAGCGTCGCGCCCTGCTTAAACGCCTCTTTGACCTGATGCAGCACCTGCTCAGTGGTGTCGCCATCAGACAGCATGGCGATCACGACATCTGCTTCACGCACCGCCTCGGCTGGCGAGTCAGCCAGCTGCAAACCCGCATCCAGCAGATCTTCGCCGCGCGCGCGGGTGCGGTTCCAGCCATGAACGTGAAAGCCTTTTTTCAGCAGGTTTGCGGCAAATGCGTGCCCCATTGCGCCTAATCCCAGAACCGCCACTTCAGGATGTTTCATGCTGACTCCCGTGAGTTTTTTTGTCTGCATCCGGGTGAATCGGACGCCATATCACTGCAAAAGATGGATTCCAGCCTGGCGGTAAACAGAGAAAAAATCCAGCCCGAAATGATGTACCCCAGCGCATCAAACCCTTACCATATGCGGAAATTGTTCCACCTGGTTCATATCCTCTCTTTTTTCAGGCCACATATAATGAAAATAATCTCTCTGCGCCAGGCGACGCTGTTGATGTTGCCTGCCATTTTGCCACTGCCGCTGCTGGCGGCGGATAATGACAATAACCTGGTCGTCACGGCTGCACCGCCGGAAACGGGCCTTAACGAACTTGATACGCCTGCGGCCCTGAGCGTGGTCAGTGGTGACGATATGCGCCAGGCAGCGCCGCGCGTTAACCTGTCGGAAAACCTCAGCAGCGTGCCGGGTCTGCAGATCCAGAACAGGCAAAATTACGCACAGGACCTGCAGCTGTCGATGCGTGGCTTTGGCTCCCGCTCAACCTACGGCGTACGCGGGCTGCGCATCTATGTGGATGGCATCCCGGCCACCATGCCGGATGGTCAGGCGCAGACCTCCAATATCGATATCGGCTCGATTGATCATGTTGAGGTACTGCGCGGCCCGTTCTCTGCGCTGTATGGCAACGCTTCGGGTGGCGTAATCAATGTCACTACCCAACAAGGACAACAGCCGACCACGCTTGAAGCCAGCAGCTGGTATGGCAGTTACGGCAGCTGGCGAAACAGCGTCAAAGCCAGCGGCGCGACCGGTGACGGCAGCCATGCCGGAGATGTTAACTACACAGTTTCCGCCTCACGCTTCACCACTCACGGCTATCGTGATCACAGCGCTGCGCAGAAAAACCTTGGCAACGCCCGACTGGGCGTGCGTATTGATGATGTCAGCACCCTGACGCTGCTGTTTAACAGCGTTCACATTGACGCGCAGGATCCCGGCGGCTTAACCGAGGCGCAGTGGCGTGAGAATCCACGTCAGGTGGTCAGCAACGTCCCGCTTTATAACACCCGTAAGACTGTCGATCAGACTCAGGGCGGCCTGCGTTATCAGCGCCAGATGAGTGAAAATGACGACCTCAGCGTGATGCTCTATGCGGGCATGCGCGAAACTACCCAGTTCCAGTCGATCCCCGCAGCCGTGCAGCGCAACCCGTCTCATCCCGGTGGCGTGATCGCCCTGACCCGCCACTATCAGGGCGTCGATACCCGCTGGACCCATCGCGACACGCTGCTGTCTATTCCGGTGGCGCTGACCGGCGGACTCGACTACGAAACCATGACCGAGCGCCGCAAGGGCTATGAAAACTTCACGGTCAGCAACGGGGTGACGCAACTGGGCGAACAGGGCAATCTTCGCCGCAACGAGCGCAACCTGATGTGGACGCTCGATCCCTATCTGCAGACCGCCTGGCAACTGACCGATAAGCTGTCGCTGGATGCGGGTGTGCGGTTCAGCACCGTTAACTTTGACTCTAATGACTTCTATATTCAGCCCGGTAACGGCGACGACAGCGGTGATGCGCGCTATCACAAATGGCTGCCCGCTGCGGCACTGAAGTATGCCTTTGACCCAGGCTGGAACGCGTGGATCTCCGCCGGTCGCGGCTTTGAAACCCCGACCATTAATGAGCTCTCTTACCGTTCAGACGGCGCGACCGGTCTGAATCTGGGGCTGAAACCGGCCACCAGCGATACGCTGGAGATTGGCAGCAAGAAACGCATCGGCAATGGCCTGATCAGCGCGGCGTTGTTCCAGACCGATACCCAGGATGAGATTGTGGCGGATGCCAGCAGTGGCGGACGCACTACCTATAAAAATGCCGGTCAGACCCGCCGTCGCGGTCTGGAGTTAAGCCTGGATCAGCAGTTTGCCTGGGACTGGCGGCTGAAGATGGCCTACACCCTGCTGGATGCGCGCTATCGCAGCAACGCCTGCGGCAGCGACAGCTGTGACGGCAACCGCATTCCCGGCATCGCCCGTAACATGGCTTACGCCGGACTTGGTTACCTGCCTGAACAGGGCTTTTATGCAGGCAGTGAGGTGCGTTATCTGAGCCAGATCGCCGCTGAAGATCAGAACAGCGTGAACACCCCGTCCTACACCGTGGCAGCGGTTAACAGTGGCTATAAGTGGCTGGTTGAGAACTGGACACTGGATCTGTTTGGCCGGGTCGATAACCTGTTTGACCGGCACTATGTGGGTTCAGTGATTGTGAATGAGAGTAATGGTCGCTATTTCGAATCCGCGCCGGGCCGCAATTACAGCGTCGGTTTAACGCTGGGTTACGCCTTCCGATAAATTATAACGGGTAACCTCATTATGTTCTCACGTCTTATCCGTGGATGGGGTGATAAACCCGAGAAACAATACCCGGCGCTAACCGGCATGTTAAGAGTATTTTTAAGCTGCCACCATGACGACTTTGGCAATACCCTCGAAGAAATGCTTCAGAGCTATATTGATCATGACATGCCTGTTATCGAAGCGCGGAATGAAATAAACATCCTGCTTCAGAATGAGGATGATGATTTGAATGTCATTATGTCAGCAATTGCTGATGAAGAGTTTCGTCCGGCCCCCTGGGGAGAAACATGGCGCAGTTTTTTGATAAGAGCTATGTCTGCCCTCAACGGGCCACCGTCGCGGTGGCCCGACGCTTAACGTCACACGCCAATCAGGCGCGTGAATTCAGCTGCGCCTTAATATCCTCACAGCTGCCGGTTTCACCCAGGCGCGGGAAGATCAGGTTCACGCTATTGTTGTGCGTGTCGAGGTTGAGATCGGTCATCGCATCGGTCGCCAGCGTGACGTTGTAACCCAGCTCATACGCCTGTCGTGCGGTGGATTCCACGCCGATACTGGTCGCGATACCACAAATAACTACCTGAGTAATGCCGCGCTTTTGCAGCTCATCGTGCAACGCCGTGGCGTGAAACGCACCCCAGGTTTTCTTGGTGACCGTAAGGTCATTTTGCTGTGGGGTCATCGCCGGAACCAGCGTGGCCCAGTCGGCGGGCAATTCGCCGCTGTGACGTGCCTGCTCATTGCGGCCCGGCGCCCCACCAGCCACGTTAACCAGCACAACCGGCAGATCGTGCGCGCGAAACGCCTCAGCCAGTCCGGCACAGCGTTCGATCACCGGCTGCGGTTCATGAACCAGCGGCAGCGCCACAATGCCATGTTGCAGGTCGATAACAATCAGCGCAGTTTTTGCATCCAGTGTGGTTACAGCCATGTTGAATCCTCAGATTTAATAGTCAGTGAGTCGTTGCAGCAGAGGGAGAACGTCGGTCAGTTGCTGCTGTTCTGCCGGACTCAGTCGCGCTTCCAGCGTCCGGACCAGCCAGTCATCGCGCATCGCGCGACTCGACGTAATCACCGCCAGGCTGGACGTCGTGGGAAGATAGCGGGTTTTACGGCCATCATGGGGATCCGGCTCGCCCGTCACCAGTTCTGCCGCCAGTAACCCGGCGACGGTCGCGCCCATTGACTGGGTGCGTACGCCCTCGGCCGCCGCCAGTTGCGTCACCGTCATCGCTCCATCGCGAACCAGATGACCCAGCACCGCGACCTGCGACCAGGTTAATTCGCCAGGCGGTGCTGACTCGCGCAACCGGCGGCCCAGCTTGCCCACCAGCATGCGCAGCATTGCAGCGGATTCAGTCAGATCGCTCATTACACGTCTCCATCGATAAGCGAAAGTATAAAGATACGAAGGTAAACTGTGTAGTTTGCTCAGGTATCAATTTGTAACGTCCGGGCGCTGCAGATAATGGATCAGACTGTGGAAGCGCAGCGGCGTGCTGAGCGGGTTCCGGTAGCTGTGCAGCACATCGGCCCTGAACTGGAATGCCTCCCCGGCGAGCAGACGTCGCCAGAGGTCACCGACGCCCAGCAATAGTTCGCCCTCGATGACCACCACCTGCTCCACACAGCCCGCTTCATGGGGCGAAGAATGACTCTGCGCCCCCGCTGCCAGCTCCACCGCCAGCAGATCAAAACGCAGTTGCGGATCGTAAGGCAGCAGCGACCGTACCGACATGTCGGCATTGGGCTGACTGAATCCTGGCGCGGCGCCTGAAGGCAACACGCTGCCGTCGATAAAAAAGGAAAAGGGAACGTTGAAACCGGTGGCAATCTTCCACAGCGTCGCCACGGTGGGACTCGATTCGCCGCGCTCAATCTGGCCCAGCATCGCTTTACTGACGCCGGTTCGCTCCGCCGTCAGCGTCAGGCTCCAGCCATTGGCCTGCCGCAACTGTCTGAGCGCGCTGCTCAGGTGTTGCTGAAAATCCGCCATTTTTTCTCCTGCTTTCTCGTCATCCTGGTGAGTGACGTTATGGCAATAGTGTAACACTTGTGCGTTATAGCGCATCATGCGACCATGTGCGCTATAACGCACAACCTCATAAAGAGTCTGACCATGACGAGAGCGGAACCTCCCCGTTTTACCCTGCCGATGCTGGTTTCCGGCTTCGTGGCTGTGCTGGTGGGCTACAGCAGCAGTGGCGCGATTATCTATCAGATGTTTCAGGCGGCGGGCGCCACGCCCGCGCAGATTGGCGGCTGGCTGTCGGTGCTGGGCATTGCGCAGGGGATCGCCTCGCTGGGCCTGTCACTGCGCTACCGCATGCCGGTGCTGGCTGCCTGGTCAACGCCCGGCGCCGCGCTGCTGGCGACCAGTTTTCACGGCGTTTCGCTGAATGAGGCGGTAGGCGTCTTTGTTTTCGCCAACCTGCTGATCGTATTGTGCGGCGTCACCGGCCTGTTTGCCCGGCTGATGAACTACATTCCCGCTTCACTGGCAGCGGCGATGCTGGCAGGTATTCTGCTGCGCTTCGGGCTGCAGACCTTTGCCGATTTGCAAAGTAACTTTGTACTGTGCGGCAGCATGTGCCTGGCCTGGCTGCTGGCCCGCCGCTGGCTGGCCCGCTATGCAATTCTGGTCACGCTGCTGGTGGGTGTTGCCGTCGCGCTGGCACAGCACGCCATTCACTTTCCGCCGCAGCCGATTAGGCTGACAATGCCGGAAGTCGTGATGCCGCACTTTACGCTCACCACGCTGCTGGGGATCGGCGTGCCCTATTTCCTGGTGACGATGGCGTCACAGAACGCCCCCGGCATCGCCACGCTACAGGCGCACGGCTACCGTCCGCCCGTCTCTTCACTGATGAGCTGGACCGGATTAATTGCGCTGCTGCTGTCGCCATTAGGGGGTTTTTCGGTCTGCGTGGCGGCGATTACGGCGGCCATCTGCATGAGCGATGAGGTCGACCCAAATCCTCAGCAGCGCTGGCGCGCGGCGGCGCTGGCGGGGATCTTCTATCTGCTGGCGGGCGCGTCCGGTGCGCTGATCGCCGTGCTGTTCAGTGCCCTGCCTGTGGTACTGATTGAGGCGCTGGCGGGTCTGGCACTCCTTGCCACGCTGGGTGGCAGCCTCCACCGCGCACTGGATCTGCCTGCCGAACGCGACAGCGCGCTGATCACCTTTCTGATCACCGCATCCGGCGTTTCGCTGCTGGGCATTGGTCCGGCCTTCTGGGGACTGGCGGGCGGCGTCATCGCCCACCTGCTGCTGGTGCGCAAATCCGGCTGATTGCGTCATACTCTCTGAAATAGCGGTGGTTTTTCCGTCAGCCGGTGAAAAAAACAGTGGATTTACCCCCTTTTTCTGCCGTTTGATTTGTCATTGCCCCGCGTAAAATCAACCTAATCGTCGATAACACGCGATTTTCTGCCTCAGACAACGACCGATAAGGGCCCAACAGGTGGCAAAAACTTTTCTGCGCAGCGGTAATTTAGATGCAGTTCTGGCGTTAGGTGAAAATGGCCAGCCGGTCTACGCCTCAGCACTGCAAATTCGTGAAACCCTGCGCCTGCGCCGTCAGAGCGCACTGGCAGATTGCCTGGCCATTCCTCAGGCCAATGAACGGGGCGATCGCCTCGACTGGTATGCCCCTTTTAGCGGCCGGGTGAAATCCTGGCTGGGTGCCAGCGATCATGAACGTCGCGCGGCGCTGCAACAGCTCACCGCCTGTCAGCAGGATATGCAGGATCTCAGTACGCGCGCGCGCGCGGCAGAGAATCCATCAATGCGGCTGTTTGGTGCGCTGCTGAGCAAAACCCTGCAATTCCCCGACCAGCAGTATGTCTATCTGGTTGATGGCAAACCGGTCATCACCTTCTGGGGCTTTGTCGATGCCCAGGCGCGCAGCCGCGATGACGCGCTGGCCTGCCTGCGTGACACGCTGGAAGAGAACCTGCCGGTGGCGCTGGTTGAACCGCTGCCTGAGCTGCCTGCCGCGCCGGTCATCGCTGAACCAGAGATAATCGCTGAGCCCGAACCTGAACCTGAATCTGTGGCTGAACCGCTGCCGGTTGCGGCACCCGTTGAAGCTCAGCCGGCGACGCCTGTAGCGGCTCGCCGCCGTTTCCGCGTCTGGTATCTGTTACCGCCGGTGGCGATTGCTGCCGCCGTGACGGTGGCCGTGTTGCTGCATCGTTCAGAGCCCGTAAAAACACCGGTTGCCACCGCGAAGCCAGCGTCAGCCCCGGCGACGGTACCCACTCCGGCTCCTGCTGCGACTCCGGCACCGGTGGCGGCGACACCGTCTGTCACGCCACCTGCCGAGCAGGCAGCACCGGAAAAACTCCCTGAATCGCAGCCGCAGAAACCGGCCAACACCACCACCGATACCGCACCGGCAACCTCATCTGCTACCCTTGCCACAACGGTGACGGCGCCGGTTCCGGCCAAACCCGATGACCTGATCGTGACGCCGGATGCGGTGCGCGATGGCCAGGTACGGGTGATTGATGGCCGCTGGCGTGTCACTATCGACCAGATGCCGACGCCAACCGGTAAGCCTCCGGTGATGCGCTTCCAGTTTAAAAACGGCAAAGGCAGCGTGCAGATCGCCCAGGGCAATACCACCTGTAAAGCGGATGTCAGCGCGGCCATGACCAGCGCCGGTAACCTGGTGATTGAAAGCCGCTACACGGCGAAGTGCCAGAACAGTTCGCGCTACCGTATGCCGCTGCTGGTCTGCCATGCGAGTATCGGCGCCGCAGTATGTGAAGCGCAGTATGCTGATGACCGGGTCTTCCCGATGACGATTAAGCGTGAGAGTAAATAACGATGCTGGCTCCCCTGATCGATGACAAACAAAAAATTTCGCTGATTGAAAACAGCGGCGTGCAGTTTCTGGATTTCGGCCTGCAACTCTCAGATACCCCGGCGCGCCGCCAGTTTGTGCGCCAGACCGCCAACGGCCCGCTGCTGCGCCTGAACGTCGATGGCAACAGCGGTAAGTTCCTGCTCTATCCGGAAGATGGCGGCGCTGCGGAAGTGGTGCGCCCGGAGTCTGATATCGCGCTGGCGGACTCGCTCTCTCTGCTGTCAGCCTGCTGGCTGCCGCTGCCGATGCTGCGCTGTGCCAGCGGACGTCGTTTTATCGGCGGTCCTGAAAACTGGGCGCGGATGCGTCTGGTTGCGCTGCCCGCGCCCGATGCAGCGGGCAATACCCATCGCGTCAGCCTGGCCTTTGATACCCGCTGCGTAGCGGAACAGGATGGCGGTGAACAGCTCGGCCTCAGCCCGGCTGATGCACAGAACGGTGTGACCTTTGCGCTCGCCTGGCACAACTACGAGCTGGGTGATTTTCTTGACCTGACCTGGGTTGACGGCTGGCTGCGCGAATCCTTTACCGACCGCGTCTCCGATCGCCGCGAACAGGCGATTAATCAGGCGCTGCGCGAGTTTGAGTATCAGGCGCACTACCTCAATCTGCTGGAGCTGCTGGGCGAACAGCTCGACCTCAGCGAGGTCCATATTCAGGCCGCCACGCTGCAGACCCCGGCGGTCAACGTCGATATCATTCTGGATGTCGGTAACTCCCATACCTGCGGCATTCTGGTGGAAGATCACCCGGAAGAGAGCAACGGCCTGAAGCAGACCTATGAGCTGCAGTTGCGCGATCTGTCGCAGCCGCATCAGGTTTACAACGAGCTGTTTGATAGCCGTCTGGAGTTTGCCGAGACCCGTTTTGGCAAAGCGAATTTCTCGCTGGAGAGCGGTCGTGAGCAGGCCTTTATGTGGCCTTCTCTGACGCGCGTCGGCCGTGAAGCGAGCCGTCTGGCCCTGCAGCGTGTGGGACTGGAAGGCAGCACCGGCCTCTCCAGCCCGCGCCGTTATCTGTGGGATGAGGCGCGCTATCAGCCAGGCTGGCGTTTTAACACGCCCGGCGAGCAGGCTGAACCGCTGGCCTATGCCGCACCCTTTACCACCCTGCTCAACGACGAAGGCCAGCCGCTCTCGACGCTGGCACCGGACGATCGTCTGCCGGTCTTTTCTCCGCACTACAGCCGCAGTTCGCTGATGACCTTTATGCTGTGTGAGCTGCTGGCTCAGGCGCTGATGCAGATGAACAGCGCGGCACAGCGTCAGCGGATGCCGCAGAGCCACGCGCCGCGTCAGCTGCGCCATGTGATCCTGACGCTGCCGTCAGCGATGCCGAAGCCGGAGCGTGAAATTTTCCGCCGCCGGATGCAGGAGGCGCTGGCGCTGGTCTGGAAAGCGGAAGGCTGGCTGGCTGACGAAGATGACCTTTCACCAGCACTGCCACGTCAGAACCCGAAACCGCTGCCGGATGTGCAGATGGAGTGGGATGAAGCGACCTGTGGTCAGATGGTCTGGCTGTTTAATGAAACCCAGGTCAACTTTGCCGGTCGCGCCGAAGACTTTTTCAGCAGCATGGCCCGTCCGGATCGCCCGCGCGATGCTGACGAACTGCCAGGCAAGAGCCTGCGCATCGCCTCGATTGATATCGGCGGCGGCACTACTGACCTCGCCATCACCCAGTATCGTCTGGATGATGGTCAGGGCAACAACGTCAAAATCACGCCGCGACTGCTGTTCCGCGAAGGCTTTAAAGTCGCGGGCGACGATATCCTGCTGGATGTGATTCAGCTGTGGATTTTACCGGCGCTGCAGCAGCATCTGCAGAAAGCGGGCCTGACGCTGGCGGAACCGCTGATGAACAAGCTGTTTGGTCACGACAGCCGCATGGACGGTCAGGCCACGCTGCGTCAGCAGATCACCTTACAACTGTTTATTCCTCTGGCGCAGGCGGTACTGGAACGCTACGAAAACTGGGATCCGCTGGAGAGCCACGCGGAGATCAACGCACTGTTTGGCGAGCTGGTCGATCAGCCGCCGGGCGAAGCGGTACTGGCCTTCGTCAACGGCGAGATTCAGCGCGAGCTGGGCGGTAACAGCCGCTTTGACCTGCTGCAGGTACCGCTGGTGGTGAGCCTGTCACAGCTGCACGGTGAATTTATGCAGCACCGGATGGCGATTATCCCGGCGCTGCGTTCAATGTGTGAAGTGGTGTCGCTCTATCAGTGTGACGTGCTGCTGCTGACCGGTCGCCCGTCGCGCTTCCCGGGCATTCAGGCGCTGGTGCGTCATCTGCAACCGCTGCCGGGCAGCCGTATACTGTCGCTGGAAGGCTATCACACCAGCGACTGGTATCCGTTTAACAAACATGGCCGCATCGACAACCCGAAATCGACCGCGGCGGTCGGCGCGATGCTCTGCCTGCTGGCGCTGGATCTGCGCCTCAGCAGCTTCTGGTTCCGCGCAGGCGATTTTGAACCCTACTCGACGATTCGCTATCTTGGCATGCTCGACGAAAACCAGGCGCTGACGGACGAGAACCTCTGCTACAGCGAAATTGACCTCGACGATCCCGGCTATGTGCTGGATAAAAAGCGCAGTTTCCGTATTCGCGGCAACGTCTGTCTCGGCTTCCGCCAGCTTGATAACGATCGCTGGCCCGCCTCGCCGCTCTATAGCCTGACGCTGAACGACGCCACCCTGGCGCGTAAAGTGGCCGGTGAGAGCGTGCTGCGCATCCGGCTGGCGGTAAAAGCCGGACCCGACGCGTCCGGCCCGGAAAGTCTGGTGCTGAGCGATGCCCGCCTGGATGATGGCACCCGCGTGCCGCTGGAGCAGTTGAGTCTTAAGCTGAATACCCTGTCGGCGACCGGCAATGCCAATGCGCAATACTGGATTGACAGCGGGAGCGTGTGTAAACGATGAAAGCCCTGAAACCCCGTCAGCCGCAAACGCTGGCAAAACGTCTTGGCCTGTTGCAGGACGCCCTGAATAACAGTCTGGCCTGGATTGAGAGCAGCCGTGAGCAGTCGCCGCGTCTGGCGCTGGAAGCAGAAACCCTGACGCTGCAACTGCGCCAGGCGCGCGTGCAGACTCAGGCGCTGGCGCAGCAGGTGGCGCGTCCGGTGACGCTGGCGCTGTTTGGCCAGTCGCAGGCGGGTAAGGCCTGGCTGCTGAACGAAATGGTGGCCGATGCACAGGGCCAGTTAGTGACCCGCATGGGTGATAAACTGCTGAACTGGTTTCAGCATATCAATCCCGGCAACCTCGATTTTGCTACCGCCACCCGTTTCAGCCATCAGCGCGAGCCACTTTCAAACGAGTGGCCGGTTGAACTGACGCTGCTGAGTGAAGCGGAGATCGTACGGCTGATGGTCGCCTGTGCCGGCGCGACAACGCCCGACACCGCACAGATCGACAGCGCACTGCAGCGCCTGCAGCGTCATCGCCTCGCCACGCCGCTGGCGGGTCTGGAAGGCGATGCGCTGGTGACACTCTGGTCCTGGTGCCGTCGCCGTGCGCACCACGATGCGCGGCTTGATCGTCATTTCTGGCCGCAGGCGGTTGAGCTGGCCCCCTGGCTCAGCGTTGACGACCGGGTACAGCTTTTTTCACTGCTGTGGCCGGGTCAGCCTGAACTGAATGAGATGCTGCGCACCCTGCTGCATCTGCGTCACCAGCTGCGTAACAGCAGCCGGGTGCTCGCCCCGCTGAGCCTGCTGACCGACACATCACTGCTGCCGGCCGAGCAGCTGATTGTTCCGGCCAGTGAGCAGGATCAGCAGCAGCTGGTGGAAGTCTGCCCGCTGAATGGTAACCGCATCGGTAAGGCGCAGAACGTGCCGCTGGGATTACTGGCGCTGCTGACGCTGGAAGTGCTGGTCCCGCTAAGTTCCACACCGCGAACCGCGCTCTATGATGATGCCGATATGCTGGAACTGCCCGCGCCAGGCCAGTCCGGTGACGCGGCAACCCAGGAAGATCGTCAGCGCCTGCAGCAGCAGGATCCGCTGCGTGCCCAACTGCTGGAACAGAAACGTGCCCTGCTGCCCGGTTTTTACGCCGCGCGTCAGGCAATCGATCTGCTGCTGGTCTGTACCGCAGCCAGCCAGCGTCAGGATGCCGACCTCGCCAGCGAAACGCTGCGCGAATGGCAGCGTCAGCAGCCCGCACAGGAATCTGCAGAGAAACCGCGCCTGATCTGGGCGATTACCCCTTTCGATGCCCGCCATCAGCAGGTCAATGTGGATGAAGCGGTGCAGCGTCAGATGGGACAGCCCGGTCAGCACTGGGGATCGATGCTGGCACTGGATCGCGCGGGCGTCGACCGCATGGCGAGCTGGTTGCAGGATGAGATGCAGCCGGAAGCCCGCCGCGACATGCTGCTGGCTCAGCTGGCGCAGATTCAGCACACTGTGGTGGAGCGGCGTTTATTGCCCTGGACCGAAGCGGGTGCCAGCCCGGAACAGGCGGCACGCAAACAGAATATCGCCGATACGCTACTGAAGTGTTTACAGCATCGGACCGGCCTGCATGGCGAGCTGCTGGAACGTCTGCAGCCGCCGCGTGAGGCGCTGCGTCAGCTGTGGCTCAATCAGTCCGCCTTACAAGGCAGCAAACCGGCCAGTATTCAGGCACCGGAAAATCAGTTTGGCATCGGGTTTGAATTTGACCTGTTCAGTGAGAGCCCGGCTGAAGCGCCGGTTCAGCCGCGTCAGAGTCTGCAGAGCGCGCAGCACTATCCGCGTCAGGTGCTGCTGCTGTGGCTGGATCATCTGCGGCAGCTGCCGGAAAACCGCAGCCTGCTGGCGTTGCTGAACGTGGATAAGCCAACGATGGAGTGGCTGGTTGAAGAGCTGATCACGGCCGGATTCCGCACCGATATCGCGCAAAAGCTGCAGCAGGCGCTGCATGAGCCCGATACGCAGAGCGTCAGCCATGAATCACGCGCGGATCGTCAGGTGACGCGGGCAATGACGGTGCTGGGGGATTTTGTGGCCTGGCTCGGCTTTTTACAGCGTCCTGAAAATGAACGCCCTGCCAGCCGCGTTAACCGGGGTCAGGTGATTTTCTCGCGGCCTCCGGCTCCCAGCGTCAGCTTCAGTTCCGGTCAGCGTCTGACCAGACTCTCTGCCGCCCCGGCCAACCACACGGCCTACTATATCTACGACTGGCTGGTGGGGCTGAACCAGGTCATCATTGAGAACAATGGTTACACTGGCGGCGGCGATCTGCCACTGGCAGCACGCGAAGCGCTGGTTGCGCTGCTCAAGCCGCTACGCGCTTAATCAATGATCAGGCGCAGTTCGCCCTCCAGCGACTGCGCCGCCTCTTCCAGCAGCGCCAGCACCGGCGCTAAATCGGCCTGATGCGCGGCATAGTGCTGCAACCACATTGTCGCAGGCAGCGCCATCCCGCCCGTCAGCCAGTCCCATAACGCATCCAGATTATGTCCGAAGGTCTGCGGACAGCCGCTCTGCTCAGCAAACTGCTGATAAAACGCCGCGCGCGTGGTGAGCTGACGCAGGTCAAAGGTCAGATTAAGCATGATCAGGGCACCTGCCTGAAACTGCGGTAGTGATCGGTGGAGAGAAACACCAGCCCGTCTGAGGAGTAGACCAGGCGATCGGCGTCGCGATGCCCGCAGCGATAATTCACATCCGCTTCATACCACTGACGGCCCGCACGCGCGGGCAGACGCTTTTCACGGTTCGTAAAGCGATCGCCGCCAATGGCTCTGCCTGGCAACACGTCACACAGGTTGCCTTTGGCCGGATTCCAGCCACGCTTGCGCGCGTCGTTTTTGGTGAGGTAGTAGTCTGGCAGTTGCTGATGCTGCAGCACCCAGCGCGCCACGGTATGGGCGTCAGTCAGGGTGGCGATATCCGCCTGGGCAGGGGCTGAAACGGAATTAAGATAGGGTTTAAGGCCGTAGAAACAGGCCGCGAGGACGAGAAAAAGTCCAATCCAGAGTTTTTTTGACATGATGGCATCCGTGACGACAGGACGCAGATGATACCAGTTTTGCGCGCAGAGAAAAGCGCGGGCCAGACAAGCTGGCCCTGGCGAGGTTATGCTGCGTGCGAATCCCCGCTGTGCCGACGCCATGCACCCGGCGCGACGCCATACTGGCGTTTGAAGCTGCGGTTAAAGGATTGCTGGGAGTCGAAACCTAACGAGATAGCTACATTGAGAATCGGTTCATCAGTGCTGGTCAGGCGGTCGGCTGATTTCTTCAGCTTCTTAACCCGGATGTATTCACCCAGTGGATAACCGGTGTGCTCTTTAAACATGCGCTGCAGGTGCCATTTGGAGTAGCCCGCGCGCTCTGAAACGGTATCCAGATCCAGACGTGCTTCGATGTTGTTATCAATCCAGTCGATTAAATCGTGAATAAAAGCATCACTCATCATTCCAGTCTCTCCTGTCGCCGTGGCGAAAAGTATTAGTATCAGTTGCAGTTACACTTAAGGGTGGCTGACTATGCCATTTAATGCAAGTTTTATTAGTACATTAAATGCCGCACTATCTGTGGGGTTTTAGCTAAGTTGTTCAGGCTTTCATCGCCCTGCCCTAAACCGCACATAAAGTGTATCTGTTATTCTTGCAGTTGCCAGCCACGCAAGCCTACACTCACCGCGATTAATTGCAATCTTAAAAGTTGCAAATATTGGCCTGCAGGCTGCCTGTTTATATCTATCGCGGAATAACAACAATGATTACGAACCGGGTTCGTCAGGGTTTAACCCTCTTAGGGATGGTACTGCTCATCACGCAACTGAGCGGCTGCGATAAAGGTGTGGCGCAAAACGCCGCTCCCCCGCCGCCTGAAGTGAGTGCCGCACCCGTGCTGATCAAACCGGTCAGTCAATGGGACAATTTCAATGGCCGGGTTGAAGCGGTGCAGAGCGTGCAGTTGCGTCCGCGCGTCTCTGGCTACATTGATGCCGTTAACTATCGTGAAGGCGATGAGGTCAGAAAAGGTCAGGTACTGTTTACCATTGATGACCGGAGTTACCGCGCGGCGCTGGAGCAGGCCAAAGCGGAACTGGCCCGGGCGCGCAGTCAGGCGAGTCTGGCCCGCAGCGAATCGGGCCGCAGCGAGAAGCTGATCGGCACGCAGGCGATTTCCCGCGAAGCGTGGGAGCAGCGTCGTTCTGCCGCCAGTCAGGCGCAGGCGGATGTGCTGGCCGCAGAGGCCGCGGTCGATATGGCGCAGCTGAACCTCGACTTTACCCGCGTCACCGCGCCGATTGATGGCCGCGCCAGCCGGGCGATGATCACCGCCGGTAATCTGGTGACCGCCGGCGACAGCGCCAGTGTGTTAACCACGCTGGTGTCGCAGCAGCAGATGTATGTCTATTTCGATGTCGATGAGAACACCTTCCTGAACTATCAGGCGATGGCGCGTCAGGGCCAGCAGCGCCATGCGCTGCCGGTTGAGATTGCGCTGGTCGGCGAACAGGGTTTCCCGCACCAGGGCAAAATTGACTTTCTGGATAACCAGCTGACCGCCAGCACCGGCACCATTCGTATGCGCGCCCTGCTCGACAATCAACAGCGGCAGTTTACGCCTGGTCTGTTTGCCCGCGTGCGTCTGCCCGGCAGCGCGCAGTTCGAGGCGGTGCTGATCGATGATAAGGCGGTATTGACCGACCAGGATCGCAAATATGTCTACGTGGTGGATGGCGAAGGTAAAGCGCAGCGGCGCGATATCCAGCCTGGCGCGATGGTGGATGGTTTGCGCATCGTTAAATCGGGTCTGCAATCCGGCGACAAGGTCATCATCGCCGGTCTGCAAAAAGTATTTATGCCCGGCATGCCGGTCACTGCTCAGCCGGTCGCCATGCGTGCGGCAGCCGCTCAATAATCCGAGGCCGCTATGGACTTTTCCCGCTTTTTTATCGACCGGCCCATTTTTGCTGCGGTGCTGTCGATCCTGATTTTTGTGACCGGGGTGATTGCCATCCCGCTGCTGCCAGTCAGTGAATATCCCGACGTGGTGCCACCCAGCGTACAGGTGCGCGCCGAATATCCAGGCGCTAACCCGAAAGTGATTGCGGATTCCGTGGCGACGCCGCTGGAAGAGGCAATCAACGGCGTCGAAAACATGATGTACATGAAGTCAGTGGCCGGTTCTGACGGCGTGCTGGTGACCACCGTCACCTTCCGTCCAGGCACCGATCCTGATCAGGCGCAGGTGCAGGTGCAGAACCGCGTAGCGCAGGCGGAAGCCCGTCTGCCGGAAGATGTGCGTCGGCTGGGGATCACCACCCAGAAGATGTCGCCGACCCTGACGCTGGTCGTCCACATGTTCTCACCGAACAATACCTACGATTCGCTCTACCTGCGTAACTACGCCACCCTCAAGGTGAAAGATGAGCTGGCCCGCCTGCAGGGTGTCGGTCAGATTCAGATTTTCGGCGCAGGCGAGTATGCGATGCGCGTCTGGCTTGATCCCAATAAAGTGGCGGCGCGTGGTCTGACCGCCTCTGACGTGGTAACGGCGATGCAGGAGCAGAACGTGCAGGTCTCTGCCGGTCAGCTGGGTGCCGAGCCGCTGAAAAAACAGAGCGATTTTCTGCTGTCAATCAACACCCAGGGACGACTGGAGAGCGAGCAGCAGTTTGGCGATATCATCCTGAAAACCTCGGAAGATGGTTCGCTGGTGCGGCTGCGCGATGTGGCGCGGATTGAGATGGGCTCGGGCAGCTATGCGCTGCGCTCGCAGCTGAATAACAAAGATGCGGTCGGTATCGGCATCTTCCAGGCGCCTGGCGCCAACGCCATCGACCTCTCCAATGCGGTTCGCGCCAAAATGGATGAGCTGGCGACCCGCTTCCCCAACGACGTGAAATGGGCCGCGCCTTACGATCCGACGGTGTTTGTCCGCGACTCGATTAAAGCCGTGGTGCAGACTCTGCTGGAAGCGGTCATTCTGGTCGTGCTCGTGGTGATTCTGTTCCTGCAGACCTGGCGCGCCTCCATCATCCCCCTGCTGGCGGTGCCGGTTTCGATAGTTGGTACCTTTAGCGTGCTCTATCTGCTTGGCTTCTCGCTGAATACGCTGAGCCTGTTCGGGCTGGTGCTGGCGATTGGTATCGTGGTGGATGACGCCATTGTGGTGGTGGAGAACGTCGAACGTAACATTGAGATGGGGCTGTCGCCGCGCGCCGCTGCGCATCAGGCGATGCGTGAGGTCTCCGGGCCGATCATCGCCATTGCGCTGGTGCTGTGCGCGGTGTTTGTGCCGATGGCGTTTCTCTCTGGCGTCACTGGGCAGTTCTACAAGCAGTTCGCCACTACCATCGCCATCTCTACAGTGATCTCTGCCATTAACTCGCTGACGCTCTCGCCTGCGCTGGCGGCGATGCTGCTAAAAGATCATCACGCGCCGAAAGACCGGCTGACGCGGATCATTGATGCGCTGTTTGGCTGGCTATTCAGGCCGTTTAACCGCTTCTTCCAGCGCAGTGCCCATGGTTATGAATCGCTGGTGGGCCGTACGCTGCGTCGCCGTGGCGCCGTGTTTGGCGTCTATATTCTGCTGCTGGCGGGTGCCGGATTTATGTTCCACACCGTGCCGGGTGGATTTATTCCGACGCAGGATAAGCTCTACCTGATTGGTGGCGTGAAGATGCCGGAAGGTTCCTCTCTGGCGCGCACGGATGAAGTGATTCGTAAGATGAGCGAAATCGGTATGCAGACCGAAGGCGTCGCCTATGCGGTCGCGTTCCCTGGCCTGAATGCATTGCAGTTCACCAATACGCCGAACAGCGGCACGGTGTTCTTCGGTCTGAAGCCGTTTAATGAGCGCAAACATACGGCGGCGGAGATCAACGCTGAGATCAATGCGAAGATCGCTCAAATCCAGCAGGGCTTTGGCTTCTCGATTATGCCACCGCCGATTCTGGGACTGGGCCAGGGCTCGGGCTATTCGCTCTATGTGCAGGACCGCGCGGGTCTGGGTTATGGCGCACTGCAGACGGCGATTAATACGCTGTCGGGCAGCATCATGCAGACGCCAGGGATGCACTTCCCCATCTCCTCTTATCAAGCCAACGTTCCGCAGCTTGATGTGAAGGTAGACCGGGATAAAGCCAAAGCGCAGGGAGTATCGCTGACCGCGCTGTTCAGCACGCTCCAGACCTATCTCGGCTCGTCTTATGTGAATGACTTTAACCGCTTTGGCCGCACCTGGCGGGTGATGGCGCAGGCTGACGGGGATTTCCGCGACAGCATCGAAGATATCGCTAACCTGCGTACCCGAAACGATCGCGGTGAGATGGTGCCAATTGGCAGCATGGTCAACATTACCACCACCTACGGTCCCGACCCGGTGATCCGCTATAACGGCTATCCGGCGGCGGATTTGATTGGTGATGCCGACCCACGCGTGCTCTCCTCGGCGCAGGCGATGAGTCAGCTCGAAGCGATGTCCGGTCAGCTATTGCCAAACGGCATGAACATCGAGTGGACCGATCTGAGTTATCAGCAGTCAACGCAGGGCAATACCGCGCTGATTGTCTTCCCGATGGCCGTGTTGCTGGCGTTCCTGGTGCTGGCCGCGCTGTATGAGAGCTGGACGCTGCCGCTGGCGGTGATCCTGATTGTGCCGATGACCATGCTCTCTGCGCTGTTTGGCGTCTGGCTGACTGGCGGTGACAACAACGTCTTCGTGCAGGTCGGACTGGTGGTGCTGATGGGGCTGGCCTGTAAGAACGCGATTCTGATCGTCGAGTTTGCGCGGGAGCTGGAGATTCAGGGCAAAGGGATTGTGGAAGCGGCGCTGGAAGCGTGTCGCCTGCGTCTTCGTCCGATTGTAATGACCTCCATCGCCTTTATCGCCGGTACAATACCGTTGATTCTGGGTGAAGGCGCGGGTGCAGAGGTGCGCGGCGTTACCGGTATTACGGTCTTCTCCGGCATGCTCGGCGTGACGCTGTTCGGCCTGTTCCTGACGCCGGTGTTCTATGTGGCCCTGCGCAAGCTGGTGACGCGCCGGTCAGGTAGTGCATCGTCCGTGACGGCGTAAACCGTAAAAGTTAAAAGGGGGCGATCATAGGATCGCCCCCTTTTTTTGCCTGTGATTCACTGATTTCAGCAGACCCCGTCTTGCAGGCTAGCGCCGCTTCAATCTTTCATTCAGCGTTTCTCTGAATCATTATTCATCTTTGATCTTCAGCGTTCTGCTTATCTGGATATCAGGAATGAATTTTCCAAATAATAAATTGATTAATAATATAAAATTTAAAATTCATACCACATACATCGGTACTCTTCAGTGAAAGCGAACCTGGTCCTGACACGTCTTACGCTCCCTCTCCTCATCTGCTATTCACTAAGCCAAAACTCCACTCACAGTCATTAACCGTATGACCCGTTAATCCTTTAAGTTAAAGTCTGGCACTTAAATGACTTTTTATCTTTTCCAAAAAAGTCCGTACTGTTTCTCCCCAGGGTTCAGGATAGAACTCTCCCTGACTGATGGATTCAAACGCCTCTGTAAGTGCTTGATCATTTAAGGACAGTAAATACTCTGCTTCCTGACAGACCTTTGCTGCTGTTTTTGGGTTCTCAGTTTCTAAATAACTGTCCAGTACTTCTTCTACCGTTTCCCCAAAAAGATCATAATCCTGACCAAAAAAAACCCGAATAAGCGTTCCAGTATTTTTATAACTTTTATTCATTGATAGCCTCAGAAAGAAGGATATGAAGTCAGAAGATAATAGGGTTTGCCGTTAAACACTTTACGGTGCAAAACAATCCTGACAGCATACGCTTCCAGACGAGTTGTACTGCCTTGCCTGAAACCATAACCGACTACGGTTCGGGACTGCCAGCTTAATTCCAGTATGCTTTCGCTTTTGGCGGCAGCCCAATAGATGATCTTCCAGCGGTTCGCTTTCAAACCGGCGCTTATGAATCGCTCTGCCTGCTCAATATTAACAAATGAACTTGCAAGCGGCGTTTTAGGACTTCGCGCAAGACGCGCGAGCAAATCCGCTTCGGAAATATTTACATGCTTAGCAATAGTATGTCCGCCAGCCTTAATACCTTTAACGGCTTCATGCTCAGCCAGCTTTAACTTACCGAAGCGTACAGAGGCGACACGTGCCGCTCCGGCAGCAAAGGCAAAGGCCGTCGGAACAGAAATATCGACCATTAAACCTATATTCATTGCGCTCTTATTATCGGCGCCAAGCTTTTTAGCCGTCGCTGTGGCCAACTGGAAAGTTGCTGTACGCGTATTTCTTCCTGTAAGTACCTGATTAGCCGCAGCATGAATGCTATCCAGACTATGTACGCCAACGACAACGCATGCCGCTTTTGTCAGTCCGGATGGATCTGGCGCTATGCACAGCGCGGTTGCTCCGGTTAATTCAAGTGTCCCTAATGCAAGATTCAACCCACCGTATAAGCGGTTACTGAGTGATTCACCTTCAGTAACCGTTTCATCCGAGAGAGCAGCAGTGAGCTGAACCGGGGACATCATGATTTTTATATCATCATCCATAATGAAGCCTCATGTGAGCAGTAGATACGTGGCTAAATAGTCTCTTCTTTTCAGATTTTAGATCCACTAAAAACCAGAAAATAGATTTTACATGAATGTGTTCACCTGTCATTTCAGAAAACGAAAAAAACATTAATGTTGTTAAGGATGCTGAATTTTCAAATGTTTATCAGGTTCAGCGTGATAACCGACCCCAGGAAAGTGAGTTATTGGCTTATGGCAGATTTGAGGCAGGAAGTTACTGACCAGCAGGCATAAAAAAAGCCGCTAATCAGCGGCTCTTTTTGCAGAGATCATCAATCTCTTCGGGTTCAGGTTCCGGCACGGCGGTGCAGTTGCTGGTGTCGCGTTTCTTCAGTTCGTTCAGTGCGTCTGCCACGGTGCGTTTTGCCAGCACATCCAGCGACGCCTGCTCGGCTTCATCGGCTATCGACTTGAAGTACCAGCAGAGGTTGGCACTGACCAGACAGCGTGGCGCGACGTCGGGACGCGCGGCCCAGATTTTTTTGTCTTCGATCACTGAGACATAGATATCCCGCAGAGTAATTTCCGCAGCAGGACGGCCCAGATGAATCGAACCGGTACGGCCCAGCGTGGAGACGATAATGCCGTCACGGGTCAGCGGGACCATTAATTTTCGTATGAAACTGGGATTCGCTTCCAGCCCGTAGGCCAGAATCGCGCTGGTAGAGCGTTTTCCCATTTGCTCCGCCATCGCTACGCTCAGAACCATTTGCAAAGCTGTCGGGAAGCGGTAATCAAGCATTTCTTTATCCTGAGTTGCGGTGCATCTTATTGTTTTATTGCCGCATAAGTGAACAATCAATGAGCAATAAATATAACAAACACTGTTGCTTTTTTGAAGCAAACCGGCGGTGACAAGGCACGTATTCACCAAAGCCTGAGGCCCGATAGCACAAGGTGCTTAGCCTGCTAACGGCCCTCTTCCTGCGGAGCAAGGAGAACCGTTCCGTTATGCCGTGGTGGCCGCTGTCGCCGGTAATCGCTGCTTCAGCGCAATAACCAGTACCACGTTAAAGATTGCCAGGGCGCAAAGCAACCACAGCGTCGCCGATGCTCCCATCTTTTCAAACACATATCCACCTATCAGCGGCGTCAGTGCCTGCCCCATCAACGCCGGGCGGGCCATTTTACCCACCACAATCGCATAGGACTCTGGTTTGACCATCGCCAGCGGTAAAGTTCCCCGCACGATGGCACGTAAGCCATTTCCTGCGCCATACAACACCATGCTCAGCAACGCCATCTGCGGAAACAGTGCCAGCAACAGCAAGCCCAGTGCCACCAGTCCAACGGAAAAAAAGGTGGTACGGATGGGATGACTGCGTTTAAAGGCGATATCGACGAGTCGGGATCCCACCTGACACGGGCCAAGTACGGCGCTGATCGCCAGCGCCGAGGTCAGCGTATGACCACTCGCCTGCAACAAGGCGATAAGCTGCACGGAAATAGCTGTCATGATCACGGACGCCAGAGTGAAAATGGCACACAGCAGCCAGAACAGCGCAGGCGCAATCTCCGCCGTGCCAGGCTGTGGACTCAGTTTTTTCACAGGCCGCTTAGCATGGCTATCGGGTAAGGCAAACAGATAGGCAGGCAGCACGCAGACGACCATCAGTGCCGCAATTATCAGCGACGCGTTCCGCCAGCCGAATCCGTGAATTAACAACGCTGTTCCCGGCCAGACCAGCGTGGTGCAGAAGCCAGATATCAGGGTGATACCGGTGATCGCTGCACGCGCCTGACCGCCATAGCAGGTGCCGAGCGTGGCAAACAGTGCGTCATAAAGTCCCATCGCCATACCGATGCCAATAATTACCCAGGCAAACAGAAACAGCGTCAGAGAGTGGCTATAAGCCATGATCACCAGCCCCACCGCCATCACCATGCCACTCAGCGCCAGCAACAGGCGGCCGCCGGTGCGGGCGATAATCCTGCCAGCCAGCGGTGACAGCAGGCCCGATACCAGAATCCCGGTCGAGAGCGCGCCATAAATCCACTGCTGTGACCAGCCTGTCTCAGCCGCAATCGGATTCGCCATCACCGCCATCAGGTAGAACGACCCGCCCCATGACAGGATCTGCACCCAGCCCAGGGTAATAATGGCGGCGATGCCGGGTTTGTTGTTCTGATTCACAGGCAATCTCCTGGTTAGCAGGCGAACCGTTTTTATAACATGTTCTGCGATAAGCCAAAATGCGTGATGCCCTTTTGACTGGATAGCCATGCAGGCCGCACGGTTTTGAGTAAACCACCTATAGTATGTTGTAACTATATGGTGCTTGCATCCTCGCCAGGCTTCTGCCACATTGTGGACGTTGTAACTATGGAGGCACAACATGACGCGCTACGACTTAGTGGCTGATATGCATCAATGTGTAAATGACCTGGAACTGGCGCTGGGTGAATTGCGTCAGCAGATTGAAGCGCAGCCTCTGCTGATCGCCCGCGTCTTCAGCCTGCCGCCGGTGGTTAAAGGCCGCGAACATGAAGCGATCACCCGGATTGCCGTCGAGCAGCATCTCGGTGAGAGCGCATTAAAGATGGCGCTTGACCACTACTGCCGCCTGTTTATGCAGCATCAGTCAGAACAGCTGAGCACCAAGGCTGCCGTGCGCTTACCTGGCGCGCTCTGTATTGAATGCGACGCGCAGCAGGAGGCGGAGATCGGCTCGCTGGTCGACGTCATCAATCAGCTGAAAGCACGGCTGGAGCAGCTGATTACGGTGGACTCAGGTCTGCCGAGTGAAGCGCGTTTTGAGTTCGTCCACCAGCATTTGCGCGGGCTGATTACCCTGAATGCCTATCGCACTATCACCCTGCTGAGCGCACCGGATAGCCTGCGTTTCGGCTGGGCCAACAAGCACATTATCAAGAATCTCAAGCGTGAAGAGGTGATCGCCCAGCTGGAAAAAAGCCTGAAGTCAGGACGTGCAAAAGCGCCGTGGTCACGTGAACAGTGGGCGGAAAAAGTGCAGGAGGAGCTGGCAAGCGTGCGTGCCCTGCCCGCCTCGGCACGGCTGAAAATCAAGCGCCCGGTAAAAGTCCAGCCGGTTGCACGCGTCTGGCGCGCGGATGAACAAAAACAGACTCAGCTGGCCTGTCCTTCACCGATTCTGGTTATCTGTCGCGATCGCACGCAGGTTCCGGTACTGGGCGAATTGCTTAACTACGATGCCGATAATATTAACCATCGTTATAAACCTGCTGCAGAACCGCTGAATCTTTTAATCCCCAGACTGCATCTGTGGGTCGATTGTCCGATATAAATCAAAAAGGCCAGCATTCGCTGGCCTCTGACCCACTCAAACCCTACGACTTCATGCTGCCGACCATCTCTTCCGGACGAACCCAGGCATCAAACTCCTCTTCGGTAAGATAACCCAGCTTCAGCGCCGAGCCTTTCAGCGTCAGCCCCTCTTTGTGCGCCTTCTTGGCAATTTCTGCCGCTTTGTCATAGCCAATATGGGTATTCAGCGCCGTAACCAGCATCAGCGATTCGTTAAGCAGTTGATCGATGCGCTCACGCACCGGCTCAATACCGACCGCGCAGTGATGATTAAAGCTGTCCATGCCATCCGCCAGCAGGCGAATTGATTGCAGGAAGTTATGGATTACCATCGGACGGAACACGTTAAGCTCAAAGTTACCGGATGCGCCGCCCATGTTGATCGCCACATCGTTACCCATCACCTGACAGCAGAGCATGGTCATCGCTTCGCACTGGGTCGGGTTAACTTTACCCGGCATGATAGAGCTGCCTGGCTCATTTTCCGGGATGGCGATTTCGCCGATGCCGCAACGCGGGCCGGAAGAGAGCCAGCGCACGTCGTTAGCGATTTTCATCAGCGAGGCGGCCAGCCCTTTCAGCGCGCCATGCGCATGCACCAGCGCATCACAGGTTGCCAGCGCCTCAAATTTATTTGGCGCAGTGACAAACGGCTGCTGCGTGAGATCGGCCAGCGCCTTCGCCACGCGCACCGCATATTCCGGATGGGTATTCAGGCCGGTGCCTACTGCGGTGCCGCCCAGCGCCAGTTCCGCCACGTGCGGAATGCTCTGCTCAATATGCTTCAGGTTATGCTCCAGCATCGCCACCCAGCCGGAAATCTCCTGGCCCAGGGTCAGCGGCGTGGCATCCTGCAGGTGAGTACGGCCAATCTTGACGATATCTTTGAAGGCGTCGGACTTCTGGCTCAACGTCTTTTTCAGTACCTGAATCTGAGGGATCAGCTGTTCGCGCAGGGCGATAACGGCGGCAACGTGCATCGCCGTCGGGAAGACATCGTTGGAGCTCTGGCTCTTGTTCACATCATCATTGGGATGAACCAGCCGCGCCATACCACGCTCGCCGCCGAGGATTTCACTCGCGCGGTTCGCCAGCACTTCATTCATGTTCATATTGGTCTGGGTGCCGGAACCGGTCTGCCAGATCGCCAGCGGGAATTCATCCGCATGCTTGTCAGCCAGCACCTCATCGGCCGCGCTGACAATCGCCTCGGCGCGGTCAGCGGGCAGCAGTCCCAGATCGCGGTTAACGCTGGCCGCGGCGCGCTTGGTCAATGCCAGTGCATGCACCAGCGCGGTCGGCATTTTTTCGGTTGAGATGCGGAAGTGTTCCAGTGAGCGCTGTGTCTGCGCGCCCCACAGTTTGTCTGCCGGTACGTCGATGGGGCCCATTGAATCTTTCTCAATGCGATTGGCTGCCATGAATACGTCTCCTTCATCTGGTTTTTAAAAGAATGGCCGCCCGGTACGTCATTACGATCGACTGCCGGGCGGTCAGGATAGTAATACACAATAATTTAACATTATCAGAGCTTAGCGTCCTTTTGCGCTGGAGATGTATTTTTACCGGCAGTTTCTGCTTTAATACTGGCAATAATTTCCCGTGATAAAGGGTTATACAATGCAAAAAATGAACAATACGCTGCAAAACTACGCATGGGGCAGCAAAACTGCGTTGACTGAGCTTTACGGAATCGCTAATCCACAGGGGCTGCCGATAGCGGAACTCTGGATGGGCGCACATCCAAAAAGCCCCTCCACCGTGATTGACCAGGGCAGCGAGCGTTCGCTGCGTGACGTGATTGATGCCGCGCCTGCCGCCATGCTGGGCGAAGCGGTGGCACAGCGTTTTGGTGAACTGCCCTTCCTGTTCAAAGTGTTGTCTGCCGATCAGCCGCTGTCGATTCAGGTCCATCCCAGCAAACGCGCGGCCGAAGTGGGCTTTGCCCGTGAGAATGCGGCGGGTATTCCGCTGACGGCTGCTGAGCGTAATTATAAAGATGCCAACCACAAGCCGGAGCTGGTCTTCGCGCTGACGCCTTTCCAGGCGATGAATGGCTTTCGCACCCTGACGGAGATGGTCTCACTGCTGGAGCCGGTTGCGGGCGCACATCCACAGATAGCCCATTTTCTGCAGCATCCCGATCAGGATACGCTGGCCGCGCTCTTCTCTACCCTGCTGTCACTGGAGGGTGAGGCGAAATCGCTGGCGCTGGGCATCCTGAAATCCGCGGTTGATGCACAACAGGGTGAGCCGTGGCAGACCATTCGCATGATTGCGGCAGAGTATCCTGACGACAGCGGCCTGTTTTCGCCGCTACTGCTGAACGTAATCACGCTGCAACCGGGTGAGGCGATGTTCCTCTACGCGGAGACCCCGCACGCTTATCTGAAAGGCGTGGCGCTGGAGGTGATGGCAAACTCTGATAACGTGTTGCGGGCCGGTTTAACCCCGAAATATATCGATATTGCCGAGTTGATGGCGAACCTGAAGTTTGAAGAGAAGCCAGCCAGCACCCTGCTCACCGAGCCAGAGCAACAGGGCAACGCGCTGCGCTTCCCGATTCCGGTGGAGGATTTTGCCTTTGCCATTCATACCCTGAACGCAGAGCCACAGCCGCTGGCGCAGCAGAGCGCCGCACTGCTGTTCTGTATAGAAGGCCAGACGGTGATCGCCAAAGGCGAGCAGCAGGTGACGCTGAAACCAGGTGAATCCTGCTTCATTGCCGCCAGCGAATCCCCCGTAACGGTCGCAGGCACGGGCCGACTGGCGCGGGTATTTAACGACTTAGGGTGAAGCGGCTGACGGAGTGCCTGTTAACTGCTATTATTTCAACCTATTAGCTTTTAAACGCCTGCGGGCGTTTTTCTTCAGTCGCTGGGGTAAACCTGCGGCATAAGCGGACTCAAGGATAAGGACGAATCAGCAATGAAAAAGACCAATGTTGCCGTAGGTGTCATCATCGCACTGGGCGTAGTCTGGACTGGCGCGGCATGGTTCACCGGCAAGCAGATTGAAAGCCACAGGGATGAGCTGGTTCAGAACGCCAATGCCCAGCTGAATGCTTATGCCCCTAACAGCCGACTGAAGATCAGCTATCAGGACTATCAGCGCGGCGTGTTCAGCAGCAAAGTGAATCTGGTGATTCAGGCCAACTCGCAGACGGAAGATAATCCCCTGCTTAAACCAGGCCAGAGCATCATCCTGAACGAAACCATCGATCATGGCCCTTTCCCGTTTGCTCAGCTGAAGCATTTTAATCTGATCCCGAGCATGGCGTCGGTTCATACCGAACTGGCTAACACCGATGCGGTGAAAAAGCTGTTTGAGCTGACCGGCAACAAGTCGCTGATTAACGCCGATACCCGTATCGGCTACAGCGGTGCCACCGATACGGCGCTGCGCGTTCTGCCGGTTGATTATCAGAATGCGCAAAGCGGCGAGCGTCTTGCCACCAATGGGGGCACCTTCAACGTCAGCGCGGATAACAAAGGCGACAAAGTGTCGCTGGACAGTGATGTTGATAGCCTCGCGCTGACCAGTAAAAATGAGATGGGCCAGCCGGTGCTGTTCACCATTAATGGTCTGAAGCTGAGCGGTAACACCCATCTCAGCCCGGAAGGCGTGCGTATTGGTGACCAGTCAGTGGATATTGAGAAGGTCAATGCCAGCATCAATGGTCAGGACGCCCTGACGCTGCACAAAATGAAAGGCACCTCCTCTTTCGATAACAGCGCCGGTAAGATTGGCGGCAATATCGACTACAAAGTTGAAGGCATTCAGCTGCAGAAGCAGGATTTTGGTCAGGCAGCGCTGAAGATGAAACTGTCACAGTTTGATGCGCAGGCGGTAAAAGCCTTCTCCGATCGTTACAACGCGCAGATGCAGGAACTGCTTAGCCAGCCTGGCGTCGCGGAAGATCCTATCCGCTACCAGGCGGGTGTGCATCAGATTCTGATGAGCAACCTGCCGATGCTGCTGAAGGGCTCACCTGCGATCAGTATCGCCCCGCTGAGCTGGAAAAATGATAAAGGTGAAAGTACCTTTAACCTGAACGCAAATTTCAACGATCCCTCTGCGGTGACCGGCGAAGCCCAGACACTCAGCGCCATGGTTGATCGGGTACTCAAGAGCCTGGACAGCAAGCTGGTCATCAATATGCCAATGGCGACCGAAACCATGCATAAAGTGGGACTGGCTGAAGGATATCAGGCCGATGACGCACAGAAGCTGGCAGATCAGCAGGTGAAAGGACTGGCGGCGATGGGTCAGATGTTCCGCCTGACCCAGCAGCAGGATAACAATATCGTCACCAGCCTGCAGTATACCAACGGTCAGGTGAACATGAACGGCGACAAAATGACGCTGGAGCAGTTCCTCTCCCGCTATATGCTGGGTATGCCGACCAGCGAAGGGATGCCGCAGTAATTCTCTACTCTTCCTTTAAAGGCGACCTCCGGGTCGCCTTTTTTATGCCGAGCCGCGAATAACCAGCTGCGGCGGCATAATCACGTTCTGCCGGGCGGCATAGGGTTGCGCTATCCGTTGCAGGATACGCTCAGCTGCCACACGGCCAATCTCCCGGGCTGAACTGGTGACAAACGTCAGCGGCGGATCGGTCAGTTCCGCCTGCGGTTCATCGCCAAAGCCCATCAGAGCCAGCTGCTGATCGTAATAGCTGTCGACTGCACCCCGCGCGAATGTTCGCCCGGTGCGCAACAGCCCAAAATAGCATCCCAGCGCGGTAGTGGCGTTATAGGCCAGCACGGCAGTCAGCCGCGGATGGTGCTGAAACAGCTGTACCGCTGCTTCAGCCGCCTCTTTTTGCGTGTTACCGCATTCAATAATCCACTCCGGCCGGAACGGCAGCCCATATTGCAGCAGGGTGGCGCAGTAGCCGCCAAGACGTTCTGCCCGGGTCAGTGATGCGCTATGACCGCCCAGCCAGGCAATGCGCTGATGCCCCTGACGAATCAGGTATTCTGTGGCCAGACGCGCAGCCTGAGCATTATCGGGGCGGATAGCGTCTACCTCCTCCAGGCTACTGGCGCGCGCGGCACAGACTAAGGCCATATTCACCTCTCTGGCCCGCGTCACGATCTGGCTGGCCTTATCAGCACCGCCTCCCAGCACCACGCCATCCACTCCCTGAGCGACCAGTGACTCAAAGCAGCGATGCAGATGCTGTCCCTGGGCGCCGCTCTGCGTCAGGAACAGCAATTTGCCCTGCTTCTCCAGCGCTTCACTCAGACCTGCCGTCATTTCGGCATAAAATGGCTGGCTGAGATCGCGGACGATCAAGCCAATCACGCCACTCTCACCCCCGCGCAGCATGGTTGCCGAACGGTTACGCACGAAACCGAGTTGCTCAATGGCCTCGTTCACGCGCGCCATGGTGGCCGCAGAGATCCGTCCTTTGCCGGATAACACCAGCGATACCGTGGTCACCGACACGCCCGCCGCCGCCGCAACATCATTGATGGTGATTTTACTCATCAGATTACTCAACTGAATTACAGCATTAGAAAACAAGGTAAAACGTTACACCTTATGACGTCAGAATTATATCGTCCATGACCTGAAGAGTGTGATTCAGCGCGCATAAGATCCAGGTAAAACGTTTTATCATCCCGCCACTTCACTCAGTGGTCCGTTTATCCAGGAGCGTTCATGTCACCCTCTCACCAAAAAATGTCCGTCTGGGAATTTTTCCAGAGTCTGGGGAAAACCTTTATGCTGCCGGTTGCCCTGCTTTCCTTCTGCGGCATCATGCTCGGGATTGGCAGTTCGCTGAGCAGTCGTGATGTCCTGACCCTGTTACCTGTGCTGGATCACCCCTGGCTGCAATATCTGTTTCTCTGGATGGCCAAACTGGGATCGTTCGCCTTTAGCTATCTGCCGGTGATGTTCGCCATTGCGATTCCGCTGGGTATGGCGCGCGAGAACAAGGGCGTGGCAGCGTTTGCCGGCTTTGTGGGTTATGCCGTGCTAAACCTCAGCATCAACTTCTGGCTCAATATCCACGGCATTCTGCCAACCACCGATGCCGCCGTGCTGAAAGCTAACAACGTTCAGCCGATCCTGGGGATCCCGTCGATCGATACCGGCATTCTGGGCGCGGTCATTGTGGGTATTGTGGTGTTCTGGCTGCATGAGCGCTTTCATAATATCCGACTGCCCGATGCGCTGGCCTTCTTTGGCGGCACCCGGTTTGTGCCGATTATCACCACGCTGGTGATTGGTTTACTGGGACTGGTCGTCCCGCTGATCTGGCCTTTTTTCGCGCGGGGCATCACCGGATTAGGCTGGATGATTAACAGCGCAGGTGATTTTGGCCCGATGATCTTTGGTACCGGCGAACGTCTGCTGCTGCCGTTTGGCCTGCAGCATATTCTGGTCGCCATCATGCGCTTTACCGATGCAGGCGGCACACTGGATGTGTGTGGCAAGAGCGTGAGTGGTGCCTTAACCATTTTCCAGGCGCAGCTCGCCTGCCCGGAAACCCACGGTTTTGCTGAAAGCGCGACCCGCTTCCTGTCACAGGGTAAAATGCCTGCCTTCCTGGGTGGTCTGCCAGGTGCCGCACTAGCCATCTATCACTGCGCCCGCCCGGAGAATCGCCATAAGATCAAAGGCCTGTTGATCTCCGGCGTGGTGGCCTGCGTGGTCGGCGGCACCACCGAACCTATCGAATTCCTGTTTCTGTTTGTCGCCCCGTTCCTCTATCTGATCCACGCCCTGCTGACCGGCGTTGGCTTCAGCATCATGGCGATACTGGGCGTCACTATCGGCAATACAGACGGCAATATCATCGACTTTGTAGTGTTTGGTGTGCTGCACGGGCTGTCGACTAAATGGTACTGGGTACCCGTTGTCGCAGCGATATGGTTTGTCGGTTACTACCTGATTTTCCGTTTCGCCATTCTGCACTTCAATATCAAAACACCGGGACGCGAAGTGGAAAGTGCCAGTGCGGTTGCGCAGCAGGTCAGCAATGCCGGTAAAGGTAAATCTGGCTATAACTCACCGGCTATTCTGGCGGCACTTGGCGGCGTGGAGAATATTACCTCGCTGGATAATTGTCTGACGCGTCTGCGTCTGACCCTGGCGGATATGAGTAAAGTGGATGATGCGGCGCTGAAAGCCAACGGCGCGATAGGTGTGGTCCATCTTAATCAGACCAGCCTGCAGGTGGTTATTGGTCCACAGGTGCAGTCGGTGAAAGATGAACTGTCACACCTGATGAATGTCCCTGCCTGAAGTGCCGGAGCCGATAATGTTTAACTTTGACGAAGTCATCGATCGCCGCGGCAGCTGGTCGACCCAGTGGGATTTCGTGGCTGACCGCTTTGGCGTCCCCGATCTGCTGCCGTTTACCATTTCGGATATGGACTTCAGAACTGCGCCAGCGGTTCAGCAGGCGCTGGCCCAGCGCGTAGCACACGGCGTGTTGGGTTACAGTCGCTGGCAGCATGACGATTTTCTTTCCGCCTGCTGCCACTGGATGTCCAGCCGTTTCGGCTACCAGCCCGATGCTGACACGCTGGTTTATGGCCCCTCGGTGATCTATATGGTGGCGCAGATGCTGCGCCGCTGGAGCAACCCGGATGATGAAGTGGTGCTCCACACTCCCGCCTACGATGCTTTTTATAAAACGGTACGCGGCAATCAGCGACAGGTGCTGGAGATGCCGCTGCAGCGGGATAACGGTAGCTGGCGATGTGATATGGCCGCGCTGGAGACGCGGCTGGCGCGCCCGCGCTGCAAAATCCTGTTGCTCTGCAGCCCGCACAATCCCACCGGCAAAGTGTGGACAGCAGCTGAGCTGCAACAGATGGCGGCGCTCTGCGATCGTCACGGCGTGCGGGTGATCAGCGATGAAATCCATATGGATATGATTATGGGTAATCAGCCCCATACTCCGTGGGCCAGCGTGGCGCGCAGTGACTGGGCGCTGTTTACCTCGGCGTCGAAAAGCTTCAACGTGCCGGGACTGACCGGTGCGTGGGGAATCATCCCGGATGCGGCAGACAGAGCCGCCTGGTTTCAGGCGCTGAAAAATGCTGACGGCCTTTCGTCGCCGGCCGTGCTGGCCGTCACGGCACACGTTGCCGCCTACCAACAAGGCGCACCCTGGCTGGATGCCCTGCGCAGCTATCTTTATGGTAATTTCATACTGGTTGCCAATCGGCTTAACGCTGAGTTTCCCGCACTGAACTGGCACATTCCCGAGGCGACCTATCTCGCCTGGCTCGATATCAATCCGCTGGGCATTCCAGAAGAGGCCCTGCAACAGGCGCTGATCCAGCAACGGGTCGCAATTATGCCCGGATCGACCTACGGTGATGCAGGCAAAGGGTTTTTGCGTCTTAACGTTGGCTGTCCGCGCAGCAAAGTTGATGAGGGCGTTTCACGCCTGATTGCGGCGATCCATCAGTTGCAGGGCTGACATTAACCGACGAGGCAACCATTGCTCGCCGGTTATGCGTAATTAAGCAGCATCCGGCGCAGCTGTTGCGCAAATAGCTGGCGCTGTTGCGCAAGATATTTTTATAATGCTCTGCACTTCACCGACAACTGAGCGAGTGCGCCATGATTGATTCTAAAATTCCTCTGACTGATATTCACCGCCACCTTGATGGCAACATCCGTGCACAAACCATTCTCGATTTAGGTCGCCAGTT
Source organism: Pantoea sp. Fr-CA_6 (assembly GCF_024520895.1). Classification (NCBI taxonomy): domain Bacteria; kingdom Pseudomonadati; phylum Pseudomonadota; class Gammaproteobacteria; order Enterobacterales; family Erwiniaceae; genus Pantoea; species Pantoea sp. Fr-CA_6. Next base: position 308,532 of record NZ_JALNPO010000001.1, read on the forward strand.
TAACCTCGCCCTGCCTGCTTCCACGCTGGAAACGCTGCGTCCGCATGTGCAGGTCGGCCAGAATGAACCTGATTTGGTGAGCTTCCTGCAGAAGCTAGACTGGGGTGTGAAAGTGCTGGGTGATCTGGATGCCTGCCGCCGGATCGCGCAGGAGAATGTGGAAGATGCCGCCCGCGCGGGCATTCACTATGCTGAACTGCGTTTTTCCCCTGGTTATATGGCGATGACCCACAATCTGCCGATTGCCGGTGTGGTTGAAGCGGTAATTGAGGGCGTGCGCGCAGGCCGTCAGCAGCACGATATCGACGTGCGCCTGATCGGTATTATGAGCCGTACCTTTGGCGAAGATGCCTGCCTCAGCGAACTGGAAGCTTTGCTTGCCCATCGCGATCACATCACCGCGGTCGATCTGGCGGGTGATGAGCTGGGCTTCCCGGGCAGCGAGTTCCTGAGCCACTTTACCCAGGCGCGCGATGCCGGTTTCCGCGTGACCGTCCATGCGGGCGAAGCGGCCGGACCCGAGAGCATCTGGCAGGCGATTCGGGAGCTGGGTGCAGAACGTATCGGTCACGGCGTGAAAGCGATTGAAGATCGCGCGCTGATGGATTTCCTGGCGGAGCACCGTATTGGTATTGAATCCTGCCTGACCTCCAATATCCAGACCAGCACCGTGCCATCACTGGCGCACCATCCGCTGAAGACCTTCCTGGAGCATGGCATTCTGGCGACGATTAACACGGATGATCCTGCGGTTCAGGGCATTGAACTGGCGCATGAGTATCATCACGCCGCTCCGGCTGCCGGTCTGAGCGCGGCGCAGATCCGTCAGGCGCAGGAAAATGGTCTGACGATTGCGTTCCTGAGCGAAGCAGAGAAAGCGGCTCTTCGCGCACGGGTGCAGTAATCCTGAAGCGTAGCGACAAAAAACGGGCCGGATATCCGGCCCGTTTTTATGGTGAGGAGCTCAAGGGACAGGTGGCTTTAAGACCGAGCTTGCACAGGGAACAGGGTCAGATCGGAAAGACGCAAAAGCCGCCATCCATGGCACGCTCGGCCCACGCCATCCGTGGCGTGGGACGCTTTCCTCTTCTGACCCTGTTCCCTGCACGTTAAGTTAGTTAGTTGCGGCCAGAATCGTTCTGAGTGGGTTGTGGCAGCAGAGTGACGGGCCGGATATCCGGCCCGTTTCGCTTTTTTACTTATTGCGTTTTAAGCACCGACCGATTAAACGCGCTTTAGCGACATCGTCTGGCGTTTCTCGGCGGATTGCAGACCTAACTCGATCAGCTCCATCACATGAATCGCCTCTTCCGCTGTCACCGGATTGTTACCACGTCCGGCAATCGCATCGCGGATACCCGCATAGTAAGCGGGATAGTTGCCTGGCTGGGTCAGCTGGGTCGTTTCGGTCAGGGAATCTCCGTCAACCAGCGTCAGAGTGCCATCACGCATGTCATAGCCCCAGTCTTCCTGCGGCGGGAAGTCACCTGACTTCAGGCGATCTTCCTGCGGATCAAGACCATATTTGACGTAACTGCCGCGCGTGCCGTGGACGGTATAACGGGCAGATTCTGCCGCTACCAGCATGCTGGCGTGCAGCACGACACGGCGCTGCGGATAAGTCAGCGTCGCGTGGAAGTAGTCGGTGGTCTGCGCGCCCGGACGCATCTCTGCCAGATCAACTGTGATAGCGACCGGCGGGCCAAACAGCTGCAGCGCCTGGTCCAGCAGATGCGGCCCCAGGTCATACCAGATTCCGCTGCCTGCGCCTTTCATTTCACGCCAGCGATTACGCACTTCCAGACGGAAGCGGTCAAAGTGCGATTCGAAGTAGCGCACTTCACCCAGCGTACCGGCCTCAATCAGCGATTTCAGCGTCAGGAAGTCACTGTCCCAGCGGCGGTTGTGGAACACCGACAGCAGCAGCCCTTTGGCTTTCGCCAGCGCATCCAGTTCACGTGCCTGTGACAACGTCACGGTGAACGGCTTATCGACTACCACATGTTTACCGGCGTTCAGCGCTGCTTTTGCCAGCGGAAAGTGCGTGTCGTTGGGGGTAGGAATAACAATCAGTTGCAGCGTCGGGTCGTCCAGCAGCGCCTGAGGGTCAGCCACCACCTTAACGGCAGGCCAGTCGGCGTGGACTTTGCTGGCGTCGCTACTGGAAATGGCTGCCAGTTCGACGTCCGGCGTCCCCGCAATCAGCGGAGCGTGAAACGTTTTACTGGCAAAACCGTAGCCGATCAGACCAACACGTAATTTATCGCTCATTTGGATTCCTCTCAGAGCCTGATTGACCAGACTCTTAGTTGATAACCTGATTGATTTAAGACTATTAACCAAATGACGACAAGCCGGAATTCCCCGAAAAAACTAAGAGATAGCACTTCGCGCCAGCGGCCAGGCGGTCTGAGCGGCCAGGCTGTCGTGCGCATCCTGATTACGGCGGCGGAAGTCGCTGGGACTGACGCCGACCCGCTTGCGGAACACCCGCGAGAAGTAGAGCTGATCGTCATAGCCCACTTCACGTCCTACCGAGGCGATCGGCTCCTGGGTGGTCTGCAGCAGCAGTTTCGCGCGGATTACACGCTGATCTTCACGCCAGCGCAGCAGGTTCACGCCCATCTGCTCGCGGAACAGGTGCGCCAGCCGCGACGGTGACAGACAGACGTGGCGCGCCACCTCTTCAATCTTAACCTCACTGGCGAGATGGTTGGTGACGTACTGGCAGGCTTCAATCACGCGTGGATCGCGAATTAACTGATGGCTGCGTGGATCTTCTTCAACGGCGCGCAGCAGCAGCCGTTCCAGCAGGTTCATCGCCAGCTCTTCTGCAAAGCGACGGCCCGAATTGTGGGTCTGTTCGATACTGGCAAACAGGCGATCAAATTCGCCGCGCAGCGATTCAGGCAGCAGCAGTCGTCCCACGCCCTCCTGCTCATCCTGCCAGCGTAGCCAGTCGTGCCAGTAGGCGCGCGGACGGAAATAGACCCAGCGGTGAAACCACTGCGGGCTGTCCGGCGCGCGACCATAATAGTGAGCCGTTTTCGGCTGAAACAGCAGCATTTCGCCAGGTTCGCAGTCAAATGCCCGCTCGCCGTCAAATACCCGCCCTTTACCTTTGATAGTGAGATTCAGAATGTAACCTTTCATGCCGTGCGGGCGATCGATAAAGAAATCGAGCGGACCATCGGCGGTGATCGGCGTCAGCCCCGCCACCAGCCAGGCATTGAATGAATAGCCCGGCAACAAGGGGTTTTGCTGCTCGGCCGGTAATTCGCGGTGATACATAGCGTCCTCACTCAGTCTGTTATTGTTCGGATAGCCCGCAGAGGCTTCTGCCTCTGCGGACCAACGGCTCGCTCAATCAGGCTTTTTTCTGTTTGTAACGGTCAAAAATCACCGCAGCTAACAGTATCAGACCGCGTACCACATACTGTGAGAATGGCGAGATATTCAATAAATTCATCGCATTCTCTACCGTGCCGAGGATCAGCACCCCTGCCACCACATAGGAGATTTTACCGATGCCGCCCTTCAGCGAAACGCCACCCAGCACGCAGGCAGAAATCACCACCAGCTCATAGCCGATGGAGGTCATTGGCTGGCCGCTGGTCATACGTGACGCCAGGATGATGCCCGCCGCCGCTGAAACCAGACCGGAGAGGATAAAGATGATGATGCGGGTGCGCACCACCGGCACACCGGCCAGTCGCGCCGCCTCTTCATTGCCGCCAATTGCCAGGGTGTTACGGCCAAAGGTGGTTTTGTTGAGCAGGAAGCCGAAGATCAGCATGGTGGCCAGAGTCAGCCAGATGGGTGCGGGCACGCCAAGCCAGTTGGCAAAGCCCAGTTCGAAGAAACGCTCATCTTCGATACCGACCGCTTTACCGTCAGAGAAGATATAGGCCAGGCCGCGGACAATCTGCATGGTCGCCAGCGTGGTGATCAGCGCATTGATCTTGAGTCGGGCAATCACAAAGCCGTTGATAAAGCCGGTGATCATACCGAGTACCAGACCGGCACCCACGCCAATCCACAGGCTTTCGGTCATGTTAATCACCACGGCGGTAACTACACCCGCACAGGCGATGACGGAAGCGACCGACAGGTCAAAATCACCGGAGGCCAGACAGAACAGCATGCCGCAGGCGACCATGCCGGACATCGACATTGCCAGCCCTAAGCCTTTCATATTGATAAACGAGCCGAAGTTCGGCACAAAAATCGCACAGACAATAAACAGCAGTGCAAATACCACCAGCATGCCGAAGTTGTCCCAGATGCGACCTAACTGCAGGCCGCCGCGTGAAGCGGGCTGCGGCGTATTTGAGGTCGTGGATGAAGCCATGATGATCTCCTGTCAGGCCACGGCGGCCGCTTGAGTGGTTTTGGGCATCGCCAGGCTCAGCGTCTGCTGCTCCGTGGCGTCGTCGTGTAGCAGTTCACCGGCAATGGCACCTTCGCGCATCACCACGATGCGATCGGCCAGGCCCATCACTTCCGGTAAATCGCTGGAGGCGAACAGCACTGCAATGCCCCGGTTCGCCAGCTGATAAATCAGGTTATAGATTTCATGTTTGGCACCGACATCGATACCGCGCGTTGGCTCATCCAGCAGGATCACCTTCATATCCTCTGACAGCCAGCGTCCCAGAATCGCCTTCTGCTGGTTGCCGCCGGAAAGGTTCATGATCAGCTGATCGGCGCTGGGCGTTTTGATGTTCAGCGAGCGGATATGGCTGTCGGCATTTTTATTTTCCCAGCCGTTTTTAATCAGGCAGCCCGCAGTAAGGTTATGACGACGGGCGCTGATGTTGATGTTGTCGCGCACCGAATGCACCGGAATAATGCCCTCGGCTTTGCGATCTTCCGGGCAGAGCATGATGCCCGCACGGATGGCATCGATCGGCTCCCGCAGCGGCAGCGGTTTGCCGTCCAGAATCACCTGACCGCCGCGCAGACGCGTGCCGCCAAACAGCCCTTTCAGCAGTTCACTGCGACCGGCACCGACCAGGCCAAACAGGCCGACGATTTCACCGGCATGGACTTTCAGCGAAATCGGCGTCCGCACGCCCTTCGCTTCGACCTTGTCCAGCTCCAGCCGCACCGCGCCTTTGGCACGCGGTGAATAGCCATAGATATCACCAAGGTTTCGTCCCACCATCGCCTGCACCAGATCGTCGTGATGGGTGTTAGCCATATCGGTAAACGTCCGCACGTAGCGGCCATCTTTAAAGACGGTGATGGCATCGCTGAGGGCGAAGATCTCCTCCATGCGGTGTGAAACGTAGAGCACCACCCGGCCCTCCTCACGGAGCTGACGGATGACGCGGAACAGGTTGTCGATTTCACGCGCTGAAAGTGAGCTGGTTGGCTCATCAAAGGCGATAATACGCGCGTTACGCGCCAGCGCTTTGGCAATCTCCACCATCTGCCACTGCCCCAGCGACAGATATTTCAGCGGCATATCGGGATCGATATCCATGCCGAGATTTTTCAGTTGCAGGCCCGCCTCAAAACGCATCAGCTTACGGTTGACCAGCCCATGTTTGTGCGGGATCTGACCGAGATAGATGTTCTCTGCCACGCTCATTTCCGGCACCAGATGCAGTTCCTGGTAAATAATGGCGACGCCCGCGTCCAGCGCATCGGTGGTGCGCTGAAAGCTCATCGGCTGGCCTTTAATACGAATCTCACCGCCGCTCGGCTGATAACTGCCGCTGAGTATTTTTAACAGCGTCGATTTGCCTGCGCCGTTCTCGCCCATCAGAGCATGGACTTCACCGCCACGGCAGTCGAAAGAGATATCCTGCAACGCTTTGACGCCAGGGAAGGTTTTACTGATGCCATGAAACGACAGAAATGCTGAATCAGTGTTCATGTTTTTCCTCACTCTTTCGCGCCACCGGCCGGTTATGGCGGGCGGCGCGAAATTGGCTATTAAGGATGCCAGGCGACAAACTGCCTGGCAGGCTCAGGGTTACATCAGTCCTTTTTTCGCCAGTTCAGTTTTGAAGTTGTCACGGGTGATCAGCACCACATCGGTAACTTCGGTGAATTTCGGTGGCTCTTCACCTTTGCTGACCCAGTTGTAGAGCATCTGGCTGCTTTTGTAGCCGTGGATATCCGGGCTTGGCAGCAGCGATCCGTAGAAGCCGGTCGCTTTCTCTTTCGACAGTTCACTGATGGCATCCACGCCGTTGATGCCGATACCGATGACGTCAGCGGCTTTAAAGCCCTGACCTTCGGTCGCGCGCACGCCGCCCAGCACAGTGTTGTCGTTCATGCCGACAATCAGCCAGTGTTTGACTTCAGGATGCTGAACCAGCAGAGAGTTACCGGCGTCGAACGCGCCAGGGATGTCGTTAGATTTGGTGGGGACCTGGTAGATCTGCGCTGCCGGGAAGCCAGCGGCTTTGATGGCGTCCATGGAGCCGCCAGTACGACGACGAGCGGTGTCGAGTTCGTTGGCGGTAATCGCCATCACGCCGGTGGTTTTCACATCCCAGCCGCGTTTCTGCATCTCTTTATAGAGTTCCTGACCCTGACGCTCACCAATTTTGGTCGCAGCCATCATCACCAGCGGCACGGTATCCATTGGTTTGCCTTTGGCGGTGACGAACTGGTCATCGACCGCGATGACTTTCAGACCGTAGCCACGCGCTTTTGCCATGATGGCAGAGCCGAGTTTCGGATCGGGCGTACAGATAACAAAACCTTTCGCGCCGTTAGCCGCCAGGCTGTCGATGGCATTCAGGGTTTTTTCACCATCCGGCACGGCAATTTTAATGACATCAAAGCCAAGATCTTTGCCCGCTTTGTCGGCGAATTTCCATTCAGTCTGGAACCAGGGTTCTTCTGGTTGCTTGACTAAGAATCCCAGCTTCATGGTCTCGGCGATAGCGGATTGTGACATAACCGCTGCCAGGCCGATGGCCGCGAACGCTTTAGTGAATTTATGCATGATGCTCTCCGGTACCAGGTTATTTTTCGCTGCTAATAACGAATCGGTGTAAACGCTACCAGTTTGTTTTGTTTTGTGGGTACAGCCATAAATCAGTGCGTTAGGCTGGCATGTGCTGACAGACTGTCCAGACGCTGGGCTAGTTTTAGCGGTATTAGCGAAGAAAAATGTAGAGCGGTATCACATCTTAAAATCACGACAAAATGATCCATATATTCAGCAAATTTAACCGGACCTTAACTTTTGCAATGGATCACAAAATCACTGCCGATGACAGAAAAGTGCATATTGTCAGCCAGCGATGACTAACTGATTTGGCGCGCCGAACCCAGGATACAGGAGTTAACTAACTACAGGAGATTCCGATGCGTGCTGGAGCCATCACCCTTGGGCTGGACTTTGGTAGTGATTCGGTGCGTGCGCTGGCCGTGGATTGTCATAGCGGCAAAGAGCTGCAGAGTGCGGTGTTCAGCTATCCGCGCTGGCAACAGGGCTTATACAGCGATCCGCACACTAACCGTTTTCGTCACCATCCACAGGATTACATCGACGCCATGGAGCAGGCGCTGCTCGGCGTGCTGAATGCACTGAGTGAAGATCAGCGCAACGCCGTGGTCGGCATTGGTGTTGACAGCACCGGTTCGACCCCTGCCCCTATTGACCGCGACGGCAACGTGCTGGCGCTGCGTCCGGAGTTCGCCGACAACCCCAACGCGATGTTTGTGTTGTGGAAAGATCACACCGCTATAGAAGAAGCGGAAGAGATCAATCAGCTGTGCCACAGCGGCCGCTTCCAGGATTACAGCCGCTATATTGGCGGAATTTACTCCTCAGAGTGGTTCTGGGCGAAGATTCTGCACGTGTCGCGTGAAGATGCGGCCGTGCGTGACGCCGCTGTCTCCTGGGTCGAGCTGTGCGACTGGGTGCCAGCCCTGTTAAGCGGCACCACCGCACCTGACAAATTGCGTCGGGGCCGCTGTGCGGCCGGGCACAAGGCGCTGTGGCACGGCGACTGGAACGGTCTGCCCGATGTCGATTTTCTCAATGCGCTGGACCCGCTGTTGACGCAACAGCTCGACTCTCCCCTGTTTACCGATACCTGGACCGCTGATCTGCCTGTCGGCACGCTTAGCCCTGAATGGGCGCAGCGTCTTGGCCTGACGCAAACCGTGACGCTCTCGGGTGGCGCATTTGACTGCCATATGGGCGCGGTCGGTGGCGGTGCCAAACCCTATACCCTGGTGAAAGTGATCGGCACCTCAACCTGCGACATCCTGATTGCTGACACTGAAAAGGTCGGCGCTCGCGACATCAAAGGCATCTGTGGTCAGGTCGATGGCAGCGTAATGCCAGGCGCTATCGGGCTGGAGGCGGGTCAGTCTGCCTTTGGTGATATCTATGCCTGGTTCAGCCGTTTACTGGGCTGGCCGCTGCAGCTGGCGGCACAGCAGCATCCGGAGCTAAAGCCTCAGCTGGCTGAGATGCAAAAGAGTCTGATTAAAGATCTGACCGAGGCCTGGGCCGCGAACCCGCAGCTCGACCATCTGCCGGTGGTGCTGGACTGGTTTAACGGTCGCCGTACGCCAAATGCCAATCAGCGGCTGAAAGGGGTAATTACCGACCTCAATCTGGGCACCGATGCCCCCGCCCTGTTTGGTGGTCTGGTCGCCGCCACCGCATTTGGCGCACGCGCAATTATGGAGTGCTTCGAACAGCAGCAGATCCCGGTCGAGAGCATTCTGACCCTGGGCGGCATCGCGCGGAAATCCCCGGCAATTATGCAGGCCTGCTGCGATGTGATGAATCGCCCACTGGATATCGTCGCCTCTGACGAGTGCTGTGCGCTGGGTGCGGCCATTTTCGCCGCCGTCGCCGCCGGTGTGCACGCCAGCGTTCCCGACGCCCAGCAGGTGATGGCCAGCCCGATTGCCGTGACGCTGCAGCCCGATCCGGCGCGCGTCGCCCGCTATCAACAACTTTATCAACGCTATCAACAATGGTGCGTGGCGGCTGAACCGCAATACGCCGCACGCCCCGCTTCCGCTAAGAGCCTATCCCAGTAGGCGTAATTGTTGCAGGCAGTCTGGACACGGACAGCGCGGAACAATCCGTAGTACACGGAGTACGTGAGGATTACTCGCTACGCTCGCCCTTTCAGGGCCGCCCTGACGGGCGTTCAGGTTGCTAAAGCAGCCTGTGTGAGCACTGCCCAGGTTCAGACTGACAAATAAAATAGCCTATTGAGGTAGGCTCAAAGTAAAGGAGTGGTTTTATGGAACAGTCAAACAGCTACAGCGTGTGGTTTGTCATCGGCACGCAGCACCTCTACGGGGCGGAGACGTTACGCCAGGTTGAACAGAATGCACGTCAGGTGGTCGAGGGTTTAAATCAGGCCGGTTTACCGCTGCGTCTGGAGCTGAAACCGCTGGTTAAGTCACCGGATGAAGCGCTGGCTCTGTGTCGCGATGCCAATTATGACAAGGAGTGCGTCGGTATCATTACCTGGCTGCACACCTTCTCCCCGGCCAAAATGTGGATCGGTGGCCTGAGCGTGCTGAATAAGCCGTTGCTGCAATTCCATACCCAGTTCAATGCGGAGATTCCGTGGGACAGCATGGACATGGACTTTATGAACCTGAACCAGACCGCACACGGCGGCCGCGAGTTCGGTTTCATCGGCGCACGTATGGGCCTGCAGCACAGCGTGGTGACCGGTCACTGGCAGGATAGCGCCAGCCAGCAGCGCCTCGGCAACTGGATGCGTGCAGCACTGACCAAACAGGCCAGTCAGCAGCTGAAAGTCGCGCGTTTCGGCGACAACATGCGTGAAGTGGCCGTGACCGAAGGCGATAAAGTCGCCGCGCAGATTCAATTCGGTTATTCGGTGAATGGCTGGGGCGTCGGCGATCTGGTTGAGGTGATCAATGGCGTCAGCGATGGCGACGTGAATGCGCTGGTCGATGAATATGAAAGCCTTTATCGCTTTACCGATGTTGCCGCTTCCGGCGGCGAAAAGCGTCAGAACGTGCTGGATGCCGCGCGCATCGAGCTGGGTCTGAAGCGTTTCCTGGAAGCAGAAGGCTGCCACGCTTTCACCACCAACTTCCAGACGCTGCATGGCATGACGCAGTTGCCAGGTCTGGCGGTTCAGCGTCTGATGGGTCAGGGCTATGGCTTCGCAGGTGAAGGTGACTGGAAGACCGCTGCGCTGCTGCGCATTTTCAAAGTGCTGGCAGGCGATCGCAAAGGTGGCACCTCCTTTATGGAGGATTACACCTATCACTTCTCACCCGGTAACGATCTGGTTCTCGGCTCGCATATGCTGGAGGTCTGCCCGTCGATTGCCATTGAAGAGAAGCCATTGATCGATGTGCAGTTCCTGGGCATTGGTGATAAAGCCGATCCGGCGCGCATGATTTTCTCAACGCCAGCGGGTCGCGCGATTAACGCCAGCGTAATTGATATGGGTGATCGTTTCCGTCTGCTGGTTAACGTGGTGGATGCTATCGAACAGCCGAAACCGCTGCCGAAGTTGCCGGTTGCGCGCGCACTGTGGAAAGCCCAGCCGTCACTGGCAACGGCATCCGAAGCGTGGATTCTGGGCGGCGGCGCGCACCATACGGTGTTCAGCCAGGCGCTGACGCTGGATGATATGTATCTGTACGGTGAGATGAACGATATCGAAGTGCTGGTGATTGATGAGCACACGCGTTTACCTGCGTTTAAAGACGCACTGCGCTGGAACGAAGCGTATTACCGTTTGAAACGTTAATAACTAAAGGGCGCTGTTCGATTTTTTAATTAACAGCGCTCTTAAGTAAGTTAATGAAACGGCCGACGCAGGATTATGTGGCATCAGTTTTTGATAAATACTGTGCTATTCAGTCGGGAATTGAAAATTCCATGCGGCGAACACCTTAATTTACTACTCGTTATCTACCCCTTATTAATACTTTCTCGCATGTTTTTAAAAGCAATGATTAAGCCTAATCGGGAAGGAAAGGTATGCCTGAAAAGCAAAGCGTCCGCGCCAGGGATGGCGCGGCCGATCCGCATGGATGCGGGAATCCTTTGCGATCAGGCATATCTTTCCTGACCTTTCTCCTCAACTCACAGCGACGCTTCTATAAATGCACGAAGCTTAAAAAACAGTGCTGTTCAGTCGGAAATAATGGGCGCTACGTAAAGTCGCCGTAAATACATCCCTGTAGGCTCGGCCGCCGCATCCATGCGGCGGACGCTTTACTCCACTGCCCATCATTCCCTCCTTTATTTTAGATGTGAGTGAGTGTTTTAAAAGCTAAATTCCTGCTCTTGCACTTTCCCCCACCAGCCTGTATTGCTTGTAGCCTGACAAAACAAAGGTCGCCAGCGCCATGCAAATTGCCGAGCTAAACCAATATCCCGGCTTCGCCGGACAAACCGCACAACTGTTGCACACTGAATGGTCACACCTTCCTGCATGGTCTCACCCGCCTGCCATCCTTGAGCGTTTAAAACAGCGCAATCAGAAACCTTCGGCAGAATTTACTCTTATTGCCACACCGGATGGCAAAACGGTGGTCGCGACCTGTAGCGTCATTCGCTATGAACTGGATGACATTCCGGCACGAGAATTCTGGATTGGTGAGGTGGTGACGGACAAGGTATTCCGGGGTCAGGGCGTGGCAAAAGCGTTAATACAGCAGGCGATTGCGCGAGCCAGACAACAGCAGATGGGTGAACTGTGGCTCTATACACCCGATCAACAGGCGTACTATCAGCGTTCAGGATGGCAGGCGGTGGAACAGCGGCAAATAGCGGGTGAAGAAGTTACGGTAATGGTGCTGCCTCTGGCGCAGTAAAAGGCGGCTCCTGCGAGCCGCCATTGACCGGAGTACTGAAGAACTCAGGAAGGTAATCGCTTAACGGGCGCGTTCTGCTGACGATCCCAGATGACCGTCAGCAACCGCTGCAGGGCGATAAACGCAAACAGCAGAATTCCGATGGCGATCTTGGTCCACCAGGAACTCAGCGTACCGTCGAAGTTAATCCAGGTCTGAATCAGCCCCTGAATCAACACACCGAACAGCGTGCCCAAAACTGTACCGACACCACCCGACAGCAGCGTGCCACCAATCACCACTGACGCGATAGCATCCAGCTCTACACCCAGCCCTGCCAGCGCATAACCTGCCGAGGTATAAATCGAGAACACGATGCCGGCCAGCGTCGCCAGCGTGGTGGAAAGCATATAAATCTTAATGGTGGTCGCGCGGGTCGAAACGCCCATCAGCTGGGCGGATGTCATATTGCCACCGATGGCGTAAACCCGGTTACCAAAGCGCGTGCGGTGCGCCAGAATAATCCCGCCAAACACCACTACCAGCATAATCACCGCCAGCAGGCTGAGACGCCCACCGCCCGGCACTTTCCACGCCAGACTGGAAAGCATGCTGTAGAACGGATGATCGATAGGAATTGAGTTCTCCGACACCAGATAACTGCATCCGCGCAGGAAAAACATCCCCGCCAGCGTAATGATAAATGCCGGAATCTTCAGCGCATCGATCAGCCAGCCCATCATGGCCCCGAACAGCGCGCCCAGCGACAGAATCAGCGCAAAGGCCAGCAAGGGATCGATATGAAAATCACCGATCGCCCGGGCAAGAAACACACCGGTAAAGGCGATCACTGCACCCACAGACAGATCGATACCGCCCGATAAAATCACGAAGGTCATGCCGACGGCGATAATCCCAAGAAAAGCATTATCGGTCAGGATATTGCAGATTACCCGGGTGGAGGCAAAGCCCGGAAACTGACTCAGACAAAACAGGTAACCCGCCACAAACACCAGCAAGGTGATCATCAGCGGAAGATGACGTTTAATCATGTCGGGCGTCTCCGTTTCAACATCGCAATAAACCGTGGTGACTGCAGCAACAGCACGCACATCACCACCACCGCTTTCACCACCTGATTCAGCTCAGGCGGGAAGCCGGAGAGCAAAATTCCGGTATTCATCGACTGAATAATCAGCGCACCGATCAGCGACAACACCAGATTAAAGCGGCCACCCATCAGCGACGCACCGCCGATCACCACGGCGAGAATCGCATCCAGCTCCAGCCATAATCCGGCGTTATTAGCATCCGCACCGCGAATATCCGCCGCGACGATCAGTCCCGCAACAGCGGCACAAACGCCACTTATGGCGTAGGTTGACATTACCACCAGCCAGCCTGTCACCCCCGCGTTACGGGCCGCGCGCAGATTAATCCCCACAGCTTCGATAAACAGACCCAGCGCGGTTTTGCGCGTCAGCAGCCAGACCGCCAGCGCTACCACCAGCGTGATCCAGACCGGGACCGGCAACATCCACAGCGAGCCGTTACCAAACCAGCCAAGACTGTCACTGTCGAACGTCACAATCTGCCCCTGCGTAATCAGCTGAGCGATTCCGCGCCCGGCGACCATCAGAATCAGCGTGGCAACAAATGGCTGAATACGCAGCAACGCCACCAGCACGCCATTCCATACGCCACAGGCTAAACCGGTTCCCAGCGTGCAGAGAATAATAAACGGCACACCGTGTCCGGCTACGGTCAATGTCGCAGCCGTCGCGCCTGCGATCGCCATCACCGCACCCACGGAAAGATCGATGCCGCCGGTGGCGATCACCAGCGTCATCCCGATCGCCAGCAGGGCAACCGGTGCCGCACGGTTAAGAATATCGATCGGACTGCCGAACAGACGCCCATCCTGCAGATGCACGGCAAAAAAGTTATTGGCCACCAGACTGTCAATCAACAGCACCAACAGCAGCGCGGCGATTTGCGGCATCCCTGGCGGGAGTTTCAGCTTACGACGTGGCGTTTTTTCAGATGTCATAGGGGACTCAAGCATGTTTTACCCCTCCGTCCGCGATAGCATTGACGATCGACGCTACCGAAAGCTGCTCCAGCGGAATTTCTGCCACCTGCTTCAGATCGCGCATAATCAACACCCGATCGGCATAACCGACCAGCTCTTCGAGTTCAGAGGAGATCACCAGCAGCGCCAGACCATCGGCGCACAGGGATTCAATTAAACGGATAATCTCGGCGTGCGCGCCCACATCAATGCCGCGCGTTGGTTCGTCGAGGATTAAAAACTGCGGTTTGGTCACCAGCCAGCGCGACAGCAGCACCTTCTGCTGGTTGCCGCCCGATAACAGCTCCACAGGCTGCTCTGCATGCGGCGTACGAATACCCAGACTCTTGATAAAACGATCGGCAATCGCCTGCTGCTCACGCTTCTTAATTGGCCGTAACCAGCCGCGCTGCGCCTGCAACGCCAGAATAATATTTTCACGAACCGAGGCCGCGCCGATAATCCCGTCAGTCTTACGATCTTCCGGGCAAAAACCCATGCCCAGCTGCGAGGCTTTCGCCGGATTAGTAATGCGCTGCACCTTGCCTTTGATCTTCGCTGTTCCTCGGTCGGCACGACGAATACCAAACAACACCTCGGCGGTTTCGGTGCGGCCCGAACCCAGCAGCCCCGCCAGTCCCACGACTTCGCCTGGACGAACTTCCAGGTTAAAGGGCTCGATGGTGCCTTTCCTGCCGTAATCCTCAAACGACACCACCGGCTGATTGCTGCGCAGCGTGCTGCCCTGCCGCTGCAGCGCCGTCTCCAGCAGTTCGCGACCCAGCATCAGCTTAATCAGCTCAATCTGCGGCAGCGTGGCGGTATCGCGGGTGGCGATAAACTGCCCGTTACGCAGCACGGTAATCCGGTCAGTAATGCGGTACACCTGGTCGAGAAAGTGCGTCACAAAAATCAGGCTCATCCCTTTGGCTTTTAACTGCGCCATCAGGGTAAACAGCATCTCAACCTCGCTGGCATCCAGACTGGCTGTCGGCTCATCCAGGATCAAAACCTGGGCGGAAAGATCGACCGCGCGGCAGATGGCGATAATCTGCTGCATCGCCACCGAGTAGTGGCCCAGCGGACGTGTCACATCGAGGGAAAAACCATAATTCCGCATCAGCGCATCGGCCTCCCGCACCATCCGGCGACGGTCGATCATGCCAAAGCGGCGCGGTTCGCGGCCAATATAGAGGTTATCTGCCACCGACATGTTCGGCAGCATATTTACTTCCTGATAAACGGTGCCGATGCCCATCTCCTGCGCCTGCGCCGTATTATGCGGCGTAATCGGCTCACCATTCAGGGTGATAGTCCCTGCATCACGGCTGTAAACACCGGTCAGCACTTTAATCAGGGTGGATTTGCCGGCACCGTTCTCCCCCAGCAGCGCCATGATCTCCCCTTTACGGATATCAAAGGAAACATTATTCAGCGCTTTGACGCCGGGAAAACCTTTGCTGACGCCGCTGATGGATAACAGCGGTGTTTCATTTTGCGTGGTCATTCTGCTCACTCCGCCTCACGTCATGAAAAACCGCCCCGTAGGGCGGTCTGCGGCTGATCGGTGAATCAGTAACCCATGCCTTTTTTGGTATCCAGCTCCTTCTGCGCGTCGGCAGGCAGGAACAGCTTAGATTCGGTCTTGATGACTTTTGGCGGCAGCGTGCCATCTTTCTTGAATTTTTCCAGCGCATCAAACGCCGGGCCAGCCATGTTTGGCGTCAGCTCCACGTTGGCGTTAGCCTCACCCGCCAGCATCGCTTTATAGATATCCGGTACACCATCAATCGAGCCGGTCAGAATATCTTTGCCCGGTTTCAGGCCAGCTTCTTTAATCGCCTGAATGGCACCGATCGCCATATCATCGTTATGCGCGTAAACCATGCAGATGTTTTTGCCGTTGTTCTCCGCCTTGATAAAGCTCTCCATCACCTCTTTACCCTTACTGCGGGTAAAGTCACCCGACTGCGAGCGGATCACTTTAATGTTTGGATGGTTGCTGATCGCTTCAGCAAAGCCTTTCTTACGATCGATTGCTACGCTGGCACCCACCGTGCCCTGCAGCTCCACCACGTTACACTGCTTGTCGCCCACGGTTTTCACCAGCCAGTCGCCAATCAGCTTGCCTTCCAGCACGTTGTCAGCCGTCACCACCGCCTGATAGAGCGATTTGTCTTTTACCACAATGGCGCGGTCCAGCAGGTAAACCGGGATTTTGGCATCTTTGGCTTCTTCCAGTACCGGCTCCCAGCCGGTCTGCACCACCGGTGCGATGAAGATGGCATCAACGCCCTGAGCGATGAACGAACGTACCGCCTTGATCTGATTCTCTTGTTTCTGCTGTCCGTCGGCGATTTTCAGGGTGATTCCGCGTTTTTTGGCTTCGCTTTTCGCTACGTTGGTTTCCGCCGAACGCCAGCCAGATTCCGAACCTACCTGCGAGAAGCCGACCGTCATATCTGCAGCGAGTACCGGGCCGGTTAACGCGGCGCTGACCAGCGTGGTCAGAAGTAAACGTTTCCACATAGTTTTTAATCCTCTGAAAGGCGTTTGCTGTTTAGGGTAGAGAGCCTGCTTAGACTGGACTAAAAAAGCGTGCATAATGGCGACACACTTCACAAAACAGAGCAATTTAAAGGGGTTACGTGTAGTCACACGGTTTGGCTGACGAGGGAGTTATGGATAAAACGGCTGAGTAGAAAAAATCTGCTCGTTAAATAATTGTAATAAACAGAATCGCTTATGCTTACTGCCACTGGAAACGATTACAGCCAGGCGTACAAAACGGGTTATCCGGCCTGCGATGAACAAAAAATGGGATTTGTGATAGTCCGCACAGTAGATCGCTGGCCTGAGTCAGGGGCGAAACGTTTCTCTGGCACTAAGTGCAGAATGGTTAATTTTTTTGGGCTAAAAGGGTGAGAAAGAAGCCACTAATGCATTGTCAGCGCTGAATAAGAAAAAAAATAATATTTAACCTCTGCTTTTAAACGCTTTATGCCGGCTCTGTCCGTAATAAGTTAGTGAGGTGTTTAAGATAGAGACGCTGAGTTGCTGGCTCAGACAATAGTAAAAAAGCCAGATATGGAGTTTTAATGACTAATAAGGTGCTTTTATCTGATTTTCGCCTTTTTTAAGCCGCATGATCTGGACAGCATAAGCTTGCCCCCTATACTGAGCACTCCTTTGTTACTTCTATCTGTTATGGCAATGATGACTGCGCACGATTACCTGCTTAAATTCCGCAAAGTAAATAATTCAGACAGTCTGGAAAAGCTTTTCGATCATCTTAATTACTCCCTGACGAATGATCTGGAAATCATCAATATGTACCGGGCTGCCGATCACCGACGTGCTGAATTGGTCTCTGGCGGACGGTTATATGATCTCGGCTGTGTCCCTAAAACGGTGTGGCGCTACGTGGTCTGATTTTCGGCTGATTTATCGCTGTTTATCCCGCTGATCTTGTCCGGATGGGCGTGCCCCTCTGGACATGTTATTCTGCTGCGCTTCGACTCCCCGAGACAGGAATAACCACGATGAATGAACAGGTTGCTGCGCCGCGTATTGGTGGCTGGCTTTTGCTGCCGCTGGCCTGGCTGATAATGACCCTGTTAACCACCGTTCTGGTGCTGGCGATGTATCTGACACCACTGTTTAATCCGGAATGGCGTGTGGCGCTGTTTTCTCACGGCAGCACACTCTTCTCTTACTGGGCTATTTCCCTGCTCACCGCCGTGGCGGTCTGGGCTTATAGTCTCTGGATCAGCTGGCTGTTCTTTAAGCGCTCCCGCCGCCTGCCGCGTCACTACCTGCTCTGGCTGCTGATTACCGTGCTGCTGGCGCTGAAAACCTTTGCCTTTACGCCGGTTACCGATAGCCGTGCCCTCCAGACATTACTGCTGTCGCTGCTGGCCGCTGCGGTGTTTGCGCCCTACTTCAAACGCTCAAAACGGGTAAAAACGACCTTTATCGCGCCATAACGCTGTGAGTTATGTCAGGAATTTAATTCTGAGTGCGGTCTGCCGCTCAGCGGATGGCGCAGGTGTTGAGATACGCCGCGCTATCAATGATAATAAGCCGCTTTCTGGCTCCCAGGCGAAAAAATGACCGATTATCTGCTTCTCTTTGTTGGCACCGTGCTGGTGAATAACTTCGTCTTAGTGAAGTTTCTCGGCCTGTGTCCTTTTATGGGCGTTTCCAAAAAACTGGAAACGGCGATTGGCATGGGCCTCGCCACGACATTCGTCATTACCCTGGCCTCGATCTGCGCATGGCTGGTCAACCATCTGATCCTGCTGCCGCTGGATCTGGTCTATCTGCGTACCATGGCCTATATCCTGGTGATCGCCGTCGTGGTGCAGTTCACCGAAATGGTGGTGCGTAAAACCAGCCCGTCGCTCTATCGTCTGCTGGGTATCTTTCTGCCGCTGATCACCACCAACTGTGCGGTGCTGGGCGTACCTCTGCTGAGCGTCAACCTTAACCACACCTTTATGCAGGCCGCGCTGTATGGTTTCAGTGCCTCTATCGGCTTCTCGCTGGTGATGGTGCTGTTCGCCGGTATGCGCGAGCGGCTGGTGCTGGCTAATGTTCCTGCCCCGTTTAAAGGCAACTCCATCGCCCTGATTACCGCGGGCCTGATGGCGCTGGCGTTTATGGGCTTCAGCGGTCTGGTGAAATTCTGATGACCGCGATCTGGATTGCTGTTGCCGTATTAAGTGCGCTGAGCCTGGTGTTCGGCGCGCTGCTGGGTTACGCCTCGCGCCGCTTTGAGGTCGAAGAAGATCCTATCGTTGAGCAGATTGATGCCATTCTGCCGCAGAGCCAGTGCGGTCAGTGTGGCTATCCGGGCTGTCGCCCCTATGCGGATGCGGTCGGTAACAATGGTGAAGCGATCAATAAATGCGCGCCAGGTGGTGAGCAGACCATGCTCAAGCTGGCAGCCCTGCTTAACGTTGAACCGCAGCCGATTGATGGCGATGAAACGGCGAAAGAGCCGGTGCGGACCGTGGCGTTTATTGATGAAGCCAACTGCATTGGCTGCACCAAATGTATTCAGGCTTGTCCGGTGGATGCGATTGTCGGGGCAACCCGCGCCATGCACACCGTGCTGAGCGATGTCTGCACCGGCTGCGATCTCTGTGTCGCGCCCTGCCCGACTGACTGTATTGAAATGCGTCCGGTTGCCACCACGCCAGCTAACTGGAAGTGGGATTTAAATACCATTCCTGTACGGGTGATCCCGGTAGAAACTCATGCTTAATCTGTTTAACTTCCTGAAAAAAGAGAAGGTCTGGGATTTTCAGGGTGGTATTCATCCGCCAGAAATGAAAACCCAGTCCAACGGCACGCCGCTCTCCGAACTGCCGTTGCCGCACCGTTTTATTATCCCGCTGAAACAGCATATCGGACATGAAGGTGAGATCTGCGTTGCGCCTGGCGACAAAGTGCTGCGTGGTCAGCCTCTGACATTTGGCACTGGCCGCATGCTGCCAGTCCATGCGCCCACCTCCGGCGTGATTGAAGATATCGGTCAGCATATGACCGCGCACCCTTCAGGTCTCTCTGAGCTTTGCATTTTCCTGACGCCAGATGGCGACGACCGCTGGATGCCGCTGGATCCGCTGCCTGACTACCGGCAGCATCCGCGCGCCGACATTGTTCAGCGTATTCACGACGCCGGCATCGCCGGTCTCGGCGGCGCGGGTTTTCCCACCGCCACCAAACTGAAGGGCGGCCTGCGCGGGGTTAAAACCCTGATTATTAACGCGGCGGAGTGTGAGCCTTATATCACCGCTGACGATCGTCTGATGCAGGACTACGCTGCCGAAGTCCTGGAAGGCAGCCGTATTCTCGCCTGGGTGTTACAGGCTGAACAGGTGCTGATTGGCATTGAAGATAACAAGCCTGAAGCCATTGCCGCACTGAAGCAGGCGCTGGGTAGCGAGCGCGATCTGCACATCCGGGTCATCCCGACCAAATATCCCTCCGGCGGTGCCAAGCAGCTGACCCGCATCCTGACCGGGAAGGAAGTGCCGCACGGCGGGCGTTCCTCCGATATCGGCGTGCTGATGCAGAACGTCGGCACCGCCTGGGCGGTTAAGCGGGCCATTATTAATGGTGAACCGATCACCGAACGCGTTGTGACGCTGACCGGCGAGGCGATCGCCCAGCCGCGTAACGTCTGGAGTCGTCTCGGCACCCCGATCAGCCATCTGTTGCACCATGTCGGGTTCACGCCTGCGCCGCGTCAGATGGTGATCATGGGCGGTCCGCTGATGGGCTTTACTCTGCCATCGCTGGATGTGCCGGTGGTGAAGATCACCAACTGTATTCTGGCTCCATCTGCCAGTGAAATGGGCAACAACGACGAAGAGCAGTCCTGCATTCGCTGTTCAGCCTGTGCCGATGCCTGTCCGGCCAAACTGCTGCCGCAGCAGCTTTACTGGTACAGCCAGGGCGGCGATCACGATAAAGCGCGCGCTCACCATATTGATGACTGCATCGAATGTGGTGCCTGCGCCTATGTCTGCCCGAGCAATATTCCGCTGGTGCAATATTACCGTCAGGAAAAAGCGGAACTGCGCGCCATCGATCTGGAAGCGAAACGCACGCTGGAAGCCAAAGCACGCTTCGAAGCCCGTCAGGCGCGACTGGAGCGTGAAAAGCAGGCTCGTGAAGCGCGTCATGAAGAGGCGAAACAACGCGTTGCCCGCACCGATACCAGCGAACTGGCTGCGGCCAAAGCGCGGGTGAAAGCCCGCCAGACGGCCGAACCGGATGAGGCAACGCTTGAAGCCCAGCGTGAAGCCCGCCATGCGCAGGCGCGTCTGCGTCAGGCCGAGGCGCAGGCTGAAACCCAGCCGGTGACGCGTCAGACCGTCGATCCGCGTAAAGCGGCGGTTGAAGCGGCTATTGCCCGGGCGAAAGCGAAGAAAACAGTGCCGGTTGAGGCGGCGGATAACCAGGCTGAGGCCAGTGTCGATCCGCGTAAATCGGCAGTAGAAGCCGCCATTGCCCGCGCCAAAGCGAAGAAAGCCGCTCAGGCTGAAGGCACCGAGGCACCGCAGGCCGCAGACGACAGCGCTGCAGACGCCGCCGCTGAAAGCGATCCGCGTAAAGCCGCGGTTCAGGCCGCTATCGCCCGCGCCAAAGCGAAGAAAGCCGCACAGGCTGAAAACGCCGAGGCACCACAGGCCGCAGGCGACAGCGCTGCAGAAGCCGTGCCAGACGCTGCCGCTGAGACCGATCCGCGTAAAGCCGCGGTTCAGGCCGCCATCGCCCGTGCCAAAGCGAAGAAAGCCGCACAGGCTGAAGGCGCCGAGGCACCAAAGGCCGCAGGCGACAAAACTGCAGAAGCCGCGACAGACGCCGCCGCTGAGACCGATCCGCGTAAAGCCGCGGTTCAGGCCGCTATCGCCCGCGCCAAAGCGAAGAAAGCCGCACAGGCTGAAAACGCCGAGGCACCACAGGCCGCAACCGACACCGTTGCAGAAGCCGCGCCGGACGCCGCCGCTGAGACCGATCCGCGTAAAGCCGCGGTTCAGGCCGCCATCGCCCGCGCCAAAGCGAAGAAAGCCGCTCAGGCGGAAAGTGAGGCGGATGCCGCTTCACGTGATGCCGCAGCACTGGCCACCGCCGCGCATTTTGCGGTGGATAAAGCGGAGCAGGCCCAGGAGCAGGCAAACAACGCCAATGCAGAACCTGAACAGGCACCTGAACTGAATCAACCCGATGATGCGCGCAAGGCCGCTATTGCTGCCGCCATCGCCCGTGCCAAAGCGCGTAAAGCGCAGTCGTCTACGACGCTTGAGGATTAAATGGCTTTTCGTATCGCAAGTTCTCCTTACACCCATAATCGCCGCAGCACCGGCAATATCATGCTGCTGGTGGTGCTGGCCGCGGTGCCAGGTTTTGCTGCACAGTGTTATTTCTTTGGCTACGGCACCTTTTTACAGGTCTTACTGGCGACGCTGACCGCCTGGCTGACAGAGGCAGCGATTCTGCGACTGCGCAAAGCGCCCGTTGCCAGCACGCTGGCAGATAACTCGGCGCTGCTGACCGCCGTCCTGATCGGTATCAGCCTGCCGCCGCTGGCGCCGTGGTGGCTGGTGGTGATCGGTACCCTGTTTGCTGTCGTCATTGCGAAGCAGCTCTATGGCGGACTGGGCCAGAATCCGTTTAACCCGGCGATGGTCGGCTATGTGGTCCTGCTCATCTCCTTCCCGGTGCAGATGACCAGCTGGTTGCCGCCCGATACGCTTCAGGCGATCAAACCCGGGCTGATGGACAGCCTGAGCATGGTGTTCCAGGGCCACACGCTGGCGGGTGAAACCATGCAGCAGCTACAGATGGGTGTCGATGGCATCAGCCAGGCGACGCCGCTTGATACGTTTAAAACTGGTTTACGCGCGGGTCACAGTGCTGAACATCTGCTGGCGCAGCCGATTTACAGCGGCGTGCTGGCGGGGCTCGGCTGGCAGTGGGTTAACGTGGGTTATCTGGCCGGCGGCCTGTTCCTGCTGTGGAAAAATGCTATCCGCTGGCATGTCCCTGCCGCCATGCTGCTTTCACTGGCCTTCTGCGCGACGCTGGGCTGGTTCTTTTCACCAGAATCGCTGAACAGCCCGCTGATTCATCTTTTCTCCGGTGCCACCATGCTGGGTGCGTTCTTTATTGCCACCGATCCGGTGACCGCTTCAACCACCAACCGTGGCCGCCTGGTGTATGGCGCGCTGATTGGACTGCTGGTCTGGCTGATCCGCAGCTTTGGCGGTTATCCCGATGGCGTAGCGTTTGCTGTGCTGCTGGCGAACATCTGTGTGCCGCTCATCGATTACTACACCCAGCCGCGCGTTTACGGCCATCAGAAGGATTAAGCGATGCTGGAGACGATTCGCAAAAATGGGGTAACGCTGGCGATTTTTGCCGCGATCACCACCGCCGCCACGGCAGTGGTAAATACTGTAACCAGGCCGACGGTGGAACATCAGACCCTGTTGCAGCAGAAAAACCTGCTGGACCAGGTGGTGCCTGTTGAGCTTTATGACAACAACATCCAGCAGGACTGTTACGTTGTCACGGATGCAGCGCTGGGCAACAGTGCGCCGCACCATCTCTTCCTGGCGCGTAAAGGTGGCCAGCCGGTCGCGGCTGCGCTGGAGACGACTGCACCTGACGGCTATTCTGGTGCGATACAGATGCTGGTCGGTGCCGATTTCCAGGGTAAAGTATTGGGCGTGCGGGTGATTGAACACCACGAAACGCCCGGTCTGGGGGATAAGATCGAACTGCGTATCTCTGACTGGATCAACAGCTTTAATGGCAAAGTGGTTCATGGTCCGGCGGATAAAGCTTTTGCGGTTAAGAAAGATGGCGGTGAATTCGATCAGTTCACCGGTGCCACCATTACCCCACGCGCGGTGGTCAATGCAACCAAACGCACCGCGCTGTTAATGAAAACGCTTCCGGAGAGACTCTCTTCGTTACCGGTATGTGGAGACGCAAATGAGTGAAGCTAAAAGCCTGCTGGTCGGTGGATTATGGAAGAACAACTCAGCGCTGGTGCAGCTGCTGGGCCTCTGTCCGCTGCTGGCGGTCACGGCAACCGCCACCAACGCGCTGGGTTTAGGTCTGGCGACCACGCTGGTGCTGACCCTGACCAACAGTTTTATTTCCGCCTCGCGCCGCTGGGTGCCATCGGAAATCCGTATCCCGATTTATGTGATGATCATCGCCTCGGTGGTGAGCTGCGTACAGATGCTGATCAACGCCTATGCCTATGGTCTTTATCAGTCGCTGGGGATTTTTATCCCGCTGATCGTGACCAACTGCATCGTGGTTGGCCGTGCTGAAGCCGTCGCCTCTAAAAGCAGCATCCCGCTTGCCGCGCTGGATGGCTTCGCCATCGGCATGGGCGCGACCTGCGCCATGGTGGTGCTGGGATCGCTGCGCGAAATTATCGGCAGTGGCACGCTGTTTAACGGTGCCGACCAGCTGCTCGGTCCCTGGGCGAAGTCGCTGCGTATCGAAGTGGTCCATTTCGACTCGCCAATGCTGCTGGCGATGCTGCCGCCAGGCGCCTTTATCGGCCTGGGCATGATGCTGGCCGGAAAATATCTGATCGATCAGAAGATGAAACAGCGGGCAGCACTGCGTGCTCAGGCGGCCGAAACCGCGCCGCCTCAGGACGCTGTCGGGAAACCGGTGTGAATCAGACCAAACGCACCGAAATTCTCCGTCGGCTGCAGCAGAATAATCCGCATCCGACCACCGAACTCAACTTCAGCACGCCGTTTGAGTTGCTGATCGCGGTGCTGCTCTCGGCGCAGGCGACCGATGTCAGCGTGAACAAAGCCACCGCAAAGCTCTATCCGGTGGCCAATACGCCTGCCGCGATGCTGGCGCTGGGTGTGGATGGCGTGAAGGAATACATTAAAACCATCGGCCTGTTTAACAGCAAAGCGGAAAATGTGATTAAAACCTGCCGCATTCTGCTTGAGCAGCACAACGGCGAAGTGCCGGAAGATCGTGCGGCACTGGAAGCCCTGCCCGGTGTCGGCCGTAAAACCGCCAATGTGGTGCTCAACACCGCCTTTGGCTGGCCGACGATTGCCGTCGATACCCATATTTTTCGCGTCAGCAACCGGACGAAATTTGCGCCGGGTAAGAATGTGGAAGAGGTGGAGCAGAAGCTGCTGAAGGTGGTTCCGGCGGCGTATAAGGTTGATTGCCATCACTGGCTGATTCTGCACGGTCGCTACACCTGCGTGGCGCGTAAACCCCGCTGTGGCTCCTGCCTGATTGAAGATCTCTGCGAGTATCCCGACAAAGTCGAGTGATTGCACTGATGAAAGACCCGCTGCGGCGGGTTTTTTATTATCCGGCGATCACCGCTGCCAACGCGTCTCCTGCCCGATCCCCCTTTTCGCTGCTCTCCCTGTTCGTACGAATAACGGTACAGTTTGTCGGGTTGTTACATTGATGTTGATGATGGAGAATCGCCGCCCCTGACGATAAGAAAATGTTATGACACAGTGAGCAAAGTAATGAACAAAAGCGCTTCTGCCGGAAGCCATCCTCTGCGCCTGTTTCTGGCGCGCCTCTGGCCACATCCGCTGGCAGTGAGTAAAAAGCATGTGGCGATCGCCGGACTGGGCGCCGGTATCGGCTTGATCCTGACCAGCCTGCTGAGCCACTGGGTGCTGGGCGAACTGAACCTGTGGTTTGTCGCGCCGGTCGGTGCCTCGGCGGTTTTACTCTTTGGTCTGCCCGCCAGTCCGCTGGCTCAGCCGTGGGCAATCGTCGGCGGCAACAGCCTGTCAGCGCTGGCGGGCGTTACCGTCAGCCAGCTGATCCCGGATCCTGCCCTTGCCTGCGGCGTCGCAGCCTGTGTGGCGATCCTGTTAATGTTCCAGTTGCGCTGTCTGCATCCGCCCGGCGGTGCCGTTGCGCTGACCGCTATTCTGGGCGGCCCTTCGGTGCAGCAGCTTGGATATCACTTTGTCCTGACGCCGATCCTGCTCAATTCACTGACCCTGGCCCTGCTGGCTCTGCTGTTTAATAATCTTGCCGGTCGCCGCTATCCGCATCCGCTGGCCCCGGAAGAAGTTAAACCCGATCCGGTAGCCATGCCGGTCCCGCTGACGCGCGCCGATCTGCATCAGGCTTTGCAGGACGGTGAACTGCTGGATATTGACGAGGATGATTTGCAGGCGCTGCTGCTGCGTGCTGAAGAGATTGCCCAGCGCCGTCAGTTCAGTGGCTGAAACCTGTCTGCCCGCACTGGCCATCTTTCATTGTCGGCGCGACTTCTGGCATTCAGGTCTCCCCTGAACCCTGGTCCTGAGAAGTTGATCGCTGCCACAGTTTTACTCTGCCGCTTCGCCCACGCCACTCCGTAACATATTGATAACACAACCGTCCAGGCCGTACGCCCATCGTCTCCTGGGCGGATGCCCATAGAGCTGGCTTATTCAGCGCCCTACACTTTGCTCTTCTTTACGTTTCTCACGAGGAAGACCGATGGATAGCGCCTTGTCCCCGCAGCACGATGAGCTGATCGTCTCCGCCATCAAAAAGTTCTTCACCCATATCATCCCGATGCTGGTGGTGATGCTGATTATTAACCAGATAGACCGCGCCAATATTGGCTTTATCAAAGCGGAGTTGCGAACCGATGCCGGGATCAGCGCGGCGGCCTTTGGGCTGGGCGCGGGCCTCTTTTTTATCGGCTATGCGCTGTTTGAGGTGCCGAGCAACCTGATGATGAAGCGCTTCGGCGCCCGCGTCTGGCTGACGCGCATCATGATAACCTGGGGACTGGTGGTGGTCCTGACCGGTTTCGTCACCTCACCGATCCAGTTTTACCTGCTGCGTTTTTTACTTGGCGTAGCGGAAGCAGGCTTCTTTCCTGGCGTGCTGTTCTATTTCCGTCAGTGGGTGCCCAATGCCTGGCGCGGCCGCGCCACCGCGATGGTGCTGAGTGCCACCGCTGGTGCCTTTCTCTTCTCCGGCCCCATCACCGGCGCGATTCTGATGATGCACAATTTCCTGGGGATTGCTGGCTGGAAGTGGGTGATGTTTCTCGAAGGCGGTGCGTCGGTGCTGGTCGGCATTCTCGCCGCCTGGGTGCTGGTGTCACGACCTGGCGAGGCGCGCTGGCTGAGTGCCGCGGAGAAACAGGCGCTGGTACAGCAGCTGCAGAATGAAGAGACGCAGCGTGACGAGCTTAACCGCGAGCCAGGCAAAATGTCGCTGCTACGTAATCGCAGCCTGCTGTTCTTCTGCGCGATCTTTTTCACTATGACCATGACCGGCTATACGCTGGTGTTCTGGCTGCCGCAGATTATTCAGCGCATTCAGGGCTTCAGCAGTTTTGGCATCGGCATTCTCACCGCCGTGCCCTGGCTGTGCGCCATTATTGCTATTAATCTGCTGAGCCGCTTTTCAGACCGCCACCGCGACAAGCTCGATAAAGCGCTGGGTGTCGCCATGCTGGTCGCGGCCTGCGGTACCTTTATGGCCACGCTGGGTTCCCCGTGGTTTGGCTTCCTGGCGATGATCGTGGCCTGTATCGGCTCGAAAGTCAGCGCGACCTTTTTCTGGCCGATGCCACAGGGAGAGCTGCCCGCCTCGATTGTTGCGCCGGGAATTGCGCTCGTGAATTCCGTTGGCAACCTTGGCGGCTTCTTCGCACCGACGGTGTTTGGCTATCTGGAGATGAAGACCGGCTCCACTACCGGCGGTCTCTATGCCCTGACCAGCGTCTCGCTGCTGACCGGGCTGTGGCTGCTGCTGCGCCGCAAGCCATCCCCGCCTTCCCTTGATCCTATGGAGAATCAACATGTCAGACAGTCCAGTCATTAAAACAATGCGGGTAGTGCCGGTCGCCGGATATGACAGCATGCTGCTGAACATTGGCGGCGCACACAACTGCTACTTTACCCGTATCCTGGTGATCCTGACTGACTCGGCTGGCCGTACCGGCGTCGGCGAAAGTCCCTGTCACGCTTCAACGCTGGCGCTGCTTGAGCGCTTTCGTCCGCAGATTGAGGGCAGCGAACTCCTGCGGCTGAATGCCACCATCGCCACGCTGTTTGCCAGCGACGCGCGACACCAGCAGACCGCGCATACCGACGACATTCATATTCCGCAGATGAACCCGGAGAAGTTTTACAACGCCACCGCGGCGATTGAAGCGGCGCTGCTTGATCTGCTGGGTCAGCACCTGAATCTGCCGGTGGCCGAGTTACTTGCCAGCGGCAAGCAGCGCGATCGGGTGCCGGTCCTCGGCTATCTGTTCTATATCGCCGACCGTAACCTGACCAGCATGAACTATCAGGCGGGCCACGCGGGTGGTGATGCCTGGCTGCAACTGCGTCATGAGAAAGCGATGGACGCGGAAGGCGTGGTGCGGCTGGCGGAGGCGGCAGCGGATCGCTATGGTTTCCGCGATTTCAAACTCAAGGGCGGAGTCCATCACGGCGAAGTGGAAGTGGAGACGGTCAATGCCCTGCTGGCGCGCTTCCCGCAGGCGCGGGTAACGGTTGATCCTAACGCCAGCTGGTCGCTGGATGAGGCCATTTATTATGGCAAACAGCTGGCGGGCCGCATTCCCTATCTGGAAGATCCCTGCGGCGCGGAGCATGGCTATTCCGGTCGGGAAACGCTGGCAGAATTCAGGCGGGCCACCGGCATTCCGGTTGCCACGAATATGATCGCCAATGACTGGCGACAGTTGCAGCATGCGCTGCAGCTCAATGCCATCGACATTCCCCTGGCCGACCCACACTTCTGGACGATGCGTAACGCACACACCGTGGCGCAGCTCTGCCATGAGTGGGGCCTGACCACCGGCTGCCACTCAAACAACCACTTTGACGTGTCGCTGGCGATGGTGGCGCATCTGGGGGCAGCCGCACCCGGTGATCGCCTGACCGCCTTTGATACCCACTGGATCTGGCAGGATGGGCAGCAGCTGACGCAGCATGCGCCGCAGATTCGGGATGGCTATCTGGAACTGCCAGAGGGGCCAGGGCTGGGGATTACCCTGAATATGGAACGGGTTGAAGCGGCACATGCACTCTACAACTCGCTACCGGATAAAAACCGAAACGATGCGCTGGGCATGCAGTTTCTGATCGATAACTGGTCCTTTAACGCAAAACGCCCGGCCATGCTGCGCTGACGAGCATCGCCCTGTGACAGTGTCACAGGGCGATCGCGTTTAGCGTTGCGCCAGCGCCGCCTGCATCCAGGCAATCACCAGCGGAGAATCTTTGTCCTGCAGTGCGGCGCGTTCCGACTGAAACAGCGTGGCGACATAGAATGGGTGATCCGGTAGCTCGACGCCACGCACATCGCCCGCGTTGTCCCAGGCAGTAATGCGCAGCGTATTATCGCCCAGCGCTGCACTGAATTCCGGGTTAACACCAAAGTTACAGTGATAACCTTCATCACTCTCCAGCGCGCCATAGGCTCTGGCAATGCGTGACCCGGGTCCGAACCTCACCGCGCCGCGCTTTTCCACCAGCGAGCAGCTCAGCGGGGCAATCACCATCCTTCCCTCGGTGTCTGTCTCGGCATGACTGGCATCCTGCCAGCCCAGTACGTTGCGCGCATATTCGATCAGCGCATACTGGAATCCACCGCAGGAGCCAAGAAAAGGCTTTCCGGTTTCACGCACCCAGCGGAGTGTGTCAAACACGCCGGCATCATTTCGATAGGGGCTACCGGGCACCACCCAGACGGCGTCGCTGAGTTGCAGTTCTGACTCATCCAGTCGGTCAGTGGCGATCCACTCCGCTTCAGCGGTGATATTCAGCCAGCGGGCAGCACGTTCAATAGCAAGGGGGATAGCCTGATGGGCAACCGCATCGGCGCGGTAGTCACCAACCAGAGATAAACGCAGGGGGGACGACATAAACAGATCCTTCTCGGGGAAATTGAGAGGTTACAGTAATGTTAATTTTCTGTCGAGGGCGAGCTGAAAGCGGATTATCGCGATACGTTTTTTAACACGCACGGGCGGCTTTTCACCGGCAGGCTGAGCTGATTTTTATCTTGCCTGCGCCTGCGAGCCCCCTCAGCTCCCGCGTCAGACGAGACGACGCAACCGGTTTCTTTTTTTCCTTTCTGAAATAAATCATCTGTTTGTGCACAGGATCATCATTTGACGGTTTTTGCGGCAATGCCAGGCGTGTAATGTCCGATAATTCGGCAGATTGACTGTGAATTAATCAGCAACCTGCCGTTAGTGCTGCCTGATTATCATTCAGCAAACTATTTATCTGGTTAATCACGCATTAGCAGTTAATGTTAATACTCTCCAGTGCTAGGCGCTTATCCAGCGCTTATGCGCTGCTATTTTCCCTACACTCAAAATTAAAAACCAATTAACAGTTTGCTATAAGTTTTTTAACCCAACATTCCAGGGTCGGGCGGGTTGTCAGAAAATTCTTGCCCTGCCGCCCGTAATCAGCCAAATTAGTCGCCGCTTTTCCCTTCTAATAACAATCTTGCGCATGGAAAACTCACATGACGCGGACTTAATTCCTGTCCCGAAACAGGGTATGAAAAAACTGAGGTACATGTGTCAACTGCAAACAAACACACTGATGAGGCTGTCAGTCTCAATGCGTTTAAACAGCCGAAGGCGTTCTACTTAATCTTCTCGATTGAGTTATGGGAACGTTTTGGCTTCTATGGCCTGCAGGCCATTATGGCGGTTTACCTGGTGAAGCAACTGGGATTGTCTGAATCAGACTCCATTACCCTGTTCTCTTCATTCAGTGCGCTGGTGTATGGCCTGGTCGCGATTGGCGGCTGGCTCGGTGATAAGGTGCTGGGTACCAAACGCGTCATCGTACTGGGTGTCCTGGTGCTGGCGCTGGGCTATGCGCTGGTGGCGTTCTCCGGTCATAACGTCAGCATTGTCTACATCGGTATGGCGACCATCGCGGTGGGTAGCGGCCTGTTTAAGGCAAACCCCTCTTCGCTGCTCTCTACCTGCTATGACAAAGATGATCCGCGTCTCGACGGCGCTTTCACCATGTTCTATATGTCGATCAACATCGGTTCACTCTTCTCAATGATGCTGACACCGTGGTTAGCGGCGAAATATGGTTATAGCGTAGCCTTCTCACTGTGCGTTATCGGTCTGATCATCACCCTGTTTAACTTCCTGTTCTGCAAACGCATGGTTAAGGATTACGGTTCTAAACCCGATTTCGCTCCGTTGCAGATCGGAAAACTGCTGATGACGCTGGTCGGCATCGTCGTACTGATCGCACTGGCCAACTGGATGCTGCATCACCAGTCTATCGCACGACTGGTGCTGGCGGTGATTGCCCTGGGTATCGTGCTGGTGTTTGCCAAAGAGGCCTTTGCACTGCAGGGTGCGGCACGTCGTAAGATGATTGTTGCCTTCCTGCTGATGGTCGAAGCGATTCTGTTCTTCGTGCTTTATATGCAGATGCCAACGTCACTCAACTTCTTTGCTATCCGCAACGTTGAGCACACCATTCTCGGCATTACTTTTGCCCCCGAGCAGTTCCAGGCGCTGAACCCGTTCTGGATTATGCTGGCCAGTCCGCTGCTGGCGGCGCTCTATAACAAGCTGGGCGATAAACTGCCGATGCCGCACAAGTTTGCCTTTGGTATGGTGCTCTGCTCCGCTGCGTTCCTGGTGCTGCCGGTGGGTGCGAAGTTCGCCAGCGATGCCGGTATCGTTTCCGTTAACTGGCTGATCCTGAGCTATGCGCTGCAGAGTATCGGTGAGCTGATGATCTCTGGCCTCGGCCTGGCGATGGTGGCACAGCTGGTGCCTCAGCGTCTGATGGGCTTTATCATGGGTTCCTGGTTCCTGACTACCGCTGGCGCGGCGGTGATTGCCGGTAAAGTGGCAAACCTGATGGCCGTGCCGGAAAACGTCACCGATCCACTGATTTCGCTGGCGACTTACAGCCGCGTATTCCAGCAGATTGGTATCGTGACGGCGGTGATCGCCCTGCTGATGCTGATTACGGCGCCGATGCTGAACCGCATGGCGCAGGATCCTGACGCGAAAAAAAATAACGGGCAGGCGTAATTCACGCTGCACTTCAGCTAAGCCGGGCTCTGCCCGGCTTTTTTTATGGCTTGCCGCAACACCCTTCGCAGATCCCTGATCTTTGTCACTGGTAATCCCGCTTTGACTCTTTACTATGCAAGGATCCCATTGCAACAAGGAGTACCTGGTCATGAAACTGTTTTGCAAAGCGGGTGCCTGCTCTCTCTCACCCCATATTGTTATGCGTGAATGCGGACTCGACTTCACTCAGGTGAGTGTTGATCTGGCCACAAAAATCACTGAACGGGGCGATGACTTCCGCCAAATCAATCCTAAAGGCCAGGTGCCCGCGCTGCAGCTCAGCGACGGTTCTGTGCTGACAGAAGGCATCGCCATTGTTCAGTACCTGGCGGATCTGAAGCCCGATCGCCATCTGCTGGCACCGGTTGGCAGCCTGACGCGTTATCACACCGTGGAGTGGCTCAGCTACATCGGCAGTGAGCTGCATAAAAGCTTTGGGCCACTGTTTCGCCCCGGTTACTCCGATGAGGTGAAAGCGCAGACCCGCAGCCAGCTGGAAGCAAAATTCCGCTATGTCGATGAGTCACTGCGCGACAAACAGTGGCTGATGGGGCTGCATTTCAGCGTGGCGGATGCCTATCTGTTTGTGGTGACGCGCTGGGCAAAAGCGCTGGGACTGGAATTATCCGGCTTTACGGCGCTGGGCGCGTGGTTTGATCGTGTCGCGGAACGTCCTGCGGTGCAGGCGGCGCTTAAAGCGGAAGGCTTAGCCTGAGTCAACAGGGCCGGTTATCCGGCCCTGATGCGTTACAGTTTTTCTGCCGCGAAGTGCTGCGTCGGCGTGGCGATGGCATCCTGTGCCGCCACCAGCTGCAGTTCATATTCGCCCATCTGATGGGTTTTCAGCATCACCTCGTACACCGCTGCGGTGACATGCTCCAGCGCATCCTGCAATGATTTGCCGTGCAGCAGATTCACCAGCAGCAGACCGCTGGTGAGATCGCCCACGCCGACCGGCTGACGGACACCGAAATCGACCAGCGGACGGCTGATGTGCCAGGCATCTTCAGCCGTTACCAGCAACATTTCAAAGCGATCGCTGCGACGACCCGCACGCGCCAGATGCTTCACCAGCACCACGCGTGGTCCCTGGGCAATCAGTGCCCGCGCAGCGTCTACCGCCGCGTCGACGTCCGTGACGGTGCGCTCGCTCAGCATCTCCAGTTCAAGCAGGTTCGGGGCGATAATGTCGCTGGCAGGCATCGCCATTTTACAGTGAAACTCCGCCACACCCGGTGCTACGATGCAGCCTTTCTCCGGATGGCCCATGACCGGATCGCAGAAGTACCAGGCATTCGGGTTGGCCGCTTTGACCTGACGGACAATCTGCAGAATCTGCTCGCCCTGCTCTGCCGAGCCCAGATATCCGCTCAGGACCGCGTCACAGGTCTTCAGGCGGTCGATGTCAGCAATGCCTTTAACAATGTCGGTTAAATGCGTTGCAGGCATCACCGTGCCGGTCCAGTGGCCATATTGTGTATGGTTGGAAAACTGCACGGTATTCAGCGGCCAGACGTTTGCGCCCATACGGCGCATCGGAAACTCAGCCGCCGCGTTACCGGCGTGACCAAAAACAACGTGCGACTGAATCGCTAAAATATTTTTCACTTGTTTGCCCTGTCCTGCCTTGCCATAAAAAAAGGGCCGGAAACCGGCCCTGAAATCTTACTGCCAGTTAATCAGGCAGTAATGTTTCTTGCCGCGACGCAGCAGCGTATAGCGGTTAAACAGTTTGTCACTGTCGCTGAAGCGGTACTCCGCATCGGACTGCTTTTCACCGTTCAGTGAAACGGCATTGGAGCCGATCATGGTGCGCGCCTGGCCACGGGACGGCACCAGCTCTGCTTTCACCAGCGCCTGCTGCAGATCATCGTCAGCGCCCAGCACGATAGTTGGCATACCATCCTGCGCCAGCTGTTCAAAATCGGCTTCGGTCATTTCGCTGACGGATCCGGAGAAGAGGCTGGCAGTAATGCGTTTCGCCGCCGACAGACCGGCTTCGCCATGCACCAGACGCGTCACCTGCTCAGCCAGCACGTACTGCGCACGTGGCGCGGTACCGCTGTTTTTATCTTCTTCTTCCAGCGCGTTGATCTCTTCCATGCTCAGGAAGGTGAAGAACTTCAGGAAGCGATAGACGTCAGCATCTGCGGTGTTGATCCAGAACTGATAGAACTTGTACGGGCTGGTTTTCTTCGCATCCAGCCAGACTGCGCCGCCTTCGGTTTTACCGAATTTGGTGCCGTCAGACTTGGTGATCAGCGGAACGGTCAGGCCAAAGACCTGATTCTGATGCAGACGACGGGTCAGATCGATACCGGAGGTGATGTTGCCCCACTGATCAGAACCGCCAATCTGCAGCGACACACCGTGCAGCTCGTTCAGACAGGCGAAGTCATAGCCCTGCAGCAGATTATAGGAGAACTCGGTAAAGGAGATGCCCTGATCGTCGCGGTTCAGACGCTGCTTCACCGCTTCTTTGTTGATCATCTGGTTAACAGAGAAGTGCTTGCCGATATCACGCAGGAAGGTCAGCACGTTCATGCCGCCAAACCAGTCGTAGTTGTTGGCGGCGATGGCGCTGTTGCTGCCGCAATCGAAGTCGAGGAATGGCGCCACCTGCTGGCGGATCTTTTCAACCCATTCGTTGACGGTTTCACTGGTATTAAGTTTACGCTCTGCGGCTTTGAAGCTCGGGTCACCAATCAGGCCGGTTGCACCACCGACCAGCGCCACCGGCTTGTGGCCGGCATCCTGAAAACGCTTCAGGCAGAGCAGCGGTACCAGATGGCCCAAATGCAAGCTGTCAGCAGTGGGGTCAAAGCCGCAATAGAGCGAAATTGGCCCCTGCGCCAGTTTCTCTGTTAACGCGTCTTCATCCGTCACCTGGGCGATTAGGCCCCTCTCCTGCAATTGTTGTATCAGGTTACTGCTGGTCATTACTGACTCCAAATTGATCAGACTGCACCTATGCTGGTACACAGCTTTCCGCTGAGTTGCGGAATCGAAAAAAATCAGGGCTATAGCATAAAGCGCTGACGCTTTCTGTGCCAGCGCTGATAGGGGCGAATCGTGCAGATTCAGGGTGCCAGACGGTCGATTTTCCAGCCGTCGTGATCGCGCTGATAGATGAAACGATCGTGCAGACGATGTTCGCCACCCTGCCAGAACTCCATCGTGTGAAATTTCACCCGGTAGCCACCCCAGAAGCTGGGCAGCGGCACTTCGCCCTGCTGGAACTTCTGTTTAAGCTCCAGGAACTTTCCTTCCAGAATACCGCGTGCCGAAATACGGCTTGACTGCTTCGACACCCAGGCACCAATCTGACTGTCGCGCGGACGACTGTGGAAATATTTCAGCACCTCGAGGGGCGACAGTTTTTCCACTTCACCCAGCACCATCACCTGACGCTCCAGATAGTGCCACGGGAAGTGCAGAGAGATGCGCGGATTGTGCGCCAGCTGCAGCGCCTTACGGCTGCCGAGGTTGGTGTAAAACACCATGCCCTGCGCATCGTAGTGCTTCAGCAGCACGATACGCTGCCATGGCTGGCCCTGCTCATCCACGGTTGCCACGGTCATGGCGGTAGGATCGGGCAGTTTTGCCTCGCAGGCCTGGCTTAGCCACTGTTCAAATAGCGCGATCGGATCGTCCGGCAGATCCTTACGACGCAATCCACCGCGGGTATATTCACGCCGCAGATGGGCAATGGTGTGTAGCGTTTCGCTGTCGCTCATAATGCTCGCCTATTCAGATAACAAGTCAGCTGGCAGGTTGCAGCTCACAATCATTCACGACAATTTTATCGTTACGTTCGATAAATGCGCCGTTTCCTTTGGACCAGAACACATAGGTGTTATCGCTGTAGCGTGCGCCGGAAGCGGATACCGTCTGCTTCAGCGTCAGAGGCTGCCCATCCATGATGAAACTGACCTGCTGCTGCGCCTCGTCCAGCGTCACGGTCAGGGGCATGGTTCCGCAGCGATAGTGCAGGGTCTGCGGCGACGGCGGCTGTTTATGCATCAGGCTACAGCCTGACAGCAGTAGCACCGCGGCAACGGTTAATCCTTTCAACATAAGCGGGTCTCCTTCAAGAGTGAAGCTGGCATTATAAGAAGGATTGGGCGCGAAGTAAGTGGGAATCCACGCCAATCTGGCAGATGCTGTCAGTCAGGCTGAATTATTGCGCCTTTTCAGACGGTTGTCTGAATGCACAGGCCGCGTTCTCAGGCTACGCTCTATAGATCTTAAGCGAGGAAGACAAACATGAAATTTGATAACGAAGATGCATTTAAGCTGGCAGTGGCGTTTATGAACCACAAAGAGAATGCCACCATCGCCAGCAGCTACTTTAAAACCTTTATTGACACCTACCAGAAATTTGACCGCTGGCTGAGCGCATCAGACCCGGTCAGCGCCATGAAAGCAGAAAAAGCGGCCGCCAAAGCGGGCGAAGACTCCATCCTCTGATCCCCTTCTCCACGGTTCCGATAGCCTTCAGGGTATCGGACCCGTGAATCCCGCCAGACATTCACCCACATGCTGACTATTTCCGCACCGCTATTCTGGCTTTTACGGAAATATCCGCTCTGGCTGCCGTGCTTATTTCCCGCATCAGCATCGATCTTATTTTGATACAGCGCATCCTCTGCTGAAATGGCACAGAACGGCGGGGTACATTTGCAATAAATGCTATTTCACGCCGTCATCCCCCCTAATCAGCACCACACACTCCGGTTTTGTTTAAAAAACAGGCAGCGAGACGCGACAGGGCCAGCAAACCTGATAAAGCCGACTATGCTGTAAACGTTCGGATATACTTCATGGAGCAGAAAAAATGAAAATGAAATCCCTGTCAGCCGTCGCGTTGCTGGCTCTCACTTTAGGTACGCTGGCAGGTTGTGCCTCAAACCAGTCGATTAAGACCACCGATGGCCGCACGATTGTCACCGATGGCAAACCGCAGATTGATTCAGATACTGGTCTGGTTTCTTACCGCGATGCTCAGACAGGAAAAACTGAGCAGATCAATCGTAATGAGATCAGTAATATGAGTGAACTCGACAACTAATATAAGGTGAATAAGATGAAAAAAGCGCTGATTTTACCTCTCGCCGCATTGATTGGTATGACCGTATTAACCGGCTGCACCCGTACCAGTTATGCGATTCAGACTAACGATGGACGTACCATTATTAGTGATGGCAAGCCTTCTGAATCGGATGCCGGCCTGCTGGCTTATACCGATGCAAATGGCGTGAAGCAGCAGATTAATAAAGCGGACGTTAAAGCGGTCTCTGAAGTACCGAAGAAATAATCCGATCGCTGTTGCCCGATGAATAAAGCCGCCCATGGGCGGCTTTATTTTTGCCTGCGCCTGGCACGAAGTGGTGCACAGTCCTGGTTTTATTCCCCGGTGGTTTATAAATCAGAAATATCCGCTGCGGCGTGGCCATAATATGGCAGGCAACCGTGCGGATAGTGGTGCAGATAATAATCTGATAACGAAATGCGCCGTTCCGCCCTTATCTGAATTTCCGGCAACTTCCAGCTTTTTTAACCAGCATAATAGCTCAGTTTATTTCTGACGAAAAAACTCAGCCTGTTTTTATGCTTTGATATGAGTGGTTTACCGCCTCGATTAAAGGTTCACTTTATTTTTGGTAAATTTTAATCATAGCGCCCTGCTGTTTCCCACCTTTTAGTCCAGAGCGCCTTTAACTAGACTCTTTATATCGCTACTTAATCAGGAGGGTGCAGATGGTTTATCACGACAAAACAACGGGTCATATGATTCTTGGTGAAGCTGCAATTAATCTGGCGTTTGACGAACAGGAGATTACGCTGGTAGCACTGATTCGCCAGTTGAGCGACATGGCCGAACAGGAGCGCAACGATGAGCGGGTCACGCAGATTGCCGATGCGCGCAACTGGCTCAAAGGTTTTATCGAATCCTCAACGCGCGACCGTGCCGAATTAAACTGGCTGGTCGAGACCGGACAGGCACCGGTTTCCCTTAAAGATTATCGTTAGTTATGTGCGGGTCATTGCTGTTTATTTTGGGTGCCGGGCGCGCGCCCGGCCTCACCGCCAGAGACGCTGGGACAGCGTGGCAGTGGAATAGTGCATGTCGGCCAGAACGTACATTGCAACGCTCTGCACCCGGCTCCTGCGTCCGCCTGAAACGGCTTCCACGCAGATTGATGAGTGCTATTGCTCTGCACTCATCGGCCTGCCATCTGGCCATTAACCGGCCTTCGTCGGCTTCTCTCCACCTGCCGTCACGGTCAGCGCGTCAGCGGCTCCCCGTTTTCAGTCACCTGCAGCGTTTTTGGATGTTTCGCTGTAGTGGTTTCAAACCCACCACGGGCAGCAAAAACAGAACAGCCAATGGCTGCCACGAGTGTCAGTAAGATTGAAGTTTTCACGAAACGCGCCTTAATTTTCTTCGCTACAGGATAAAGCGTGAAAGCCTGGCACATAATCAGATGAGGGGAAAGGAGAGTGCAGAATTTCTCTGTCTGGAAGCCCCGGTCCGGGAAGTCTGTTTACTGATTGAGCAGCCTTGCCTGGTTACCCCAGTACTTTCAATGCCAGCGCCAGCGTCTTTTCTTCGTTAGTCACATCGCTGACCTTACCTGCCACCCGCAATCCAAAAGCAATACAGAGAATTAAACCGGCTGCTGCCTCGCTGTCCAGCGTGTTATCGATAGATCCATCCTGTTGCCCCAGCTCCAGCAGCGAGACCAGGAAGCGTTGATTACGCTGAACGACCTCATCAATGCGCTGCGCGAGTGGCTGATCCATCGTCTGCAGCGCAATCGCGCTGGCGACGACCAGACAGCCGCAACGCCCTTCTGTGGCACGTGCCGAATCCAGGTAGAACTGCAGTAGCTCGGTTATTTTCCCCCGCCCGCTGGCACAGGGTGCCAGACGACGGTGCAACTCACTATTTCTCAGCAACAGATAGCGTTCGAATACCAGCAGGAAGAGCGAGCGCTTATCTTTAAACGCCTTATAGATGCTGCCTGCGGAGAGATGCATCGCCTCACCCAGATCGTTCATTGAGGCCGCGTGATACCCTTTCTGCCGGAAAACGATCATGGCGTGATCCAGAGCCTGTTCGATCCCGAACTCTCTGGGGCGTCCCCGCTCTTTGTTTTTATACGTTGTGGCTGTCGTGGTCATTGTTACCGGCCTGGGGGTGTGTTGCTGTCAAAATCAATGGCGATTCTATCCCAGGCGCGGGTAACAAGCCAGGCCGCCCGTCACCCGTCACGCGCAGACGGCCCGTTATTTCCCGGACGCATTAATATGATTCGCCGCTGTCTGACCAGCCGCCGTCTGGTCTGCGGTGCAAGCCGGACGCGGTTCATTCAGATAAGGATGTTGTCTCTGTGCGGCCTTTTTCCCGCTGCTGGCTGCGCTTCAGCGCGTTTATTTTTATCAGCCATAACGTAAATTGCTTAATAAGCAGGCTGGCGTGGTTTTCATTGTCAGCAAAACATAGAAAGAGTCGGGTTTTTATATTGCTGTTATCGTCGATCGCATAAATCTCATATTCGT
The DNA here is from genome assembly GCF_024520895.1 of Pantoea sp. Fr-CA_6. Classification (NCBI taxonomy): domain Bacteria; kingdom Pseudomonadati; phylum Pseudomonadota; class Gammaproteobacteria; order Enterobacterales; family Erwiniaceae; genus Pantoea; species Pantoea sp. Fr-CA_6. The sequence continues at coordinate 347,597 of NZ_JALNPO010000001.1, forward strand.
CATGATGGCGGGATTTTATGATTGCTGTGAAATGTATTGCGGGCCAGAGCATCACTCTGGCTTCAAACTGCCTGAAATCCATTATATTTACCTGGTAATTTGCTTAAAATACCCGATGAAAAACTACTCACCGGGTCAGGAAAAGCATAACTTCCTGCCACTTTAATCGCGTGATAAAAAAAGCTTTTAGCAGAGGCCGCGGCTTCAGCAGCAGAGGAACATCGGGTCAGCCTTCACTTAAGCGCAACCACAGGTAGATCGGTTATCCGGGTGGTATAGGCAGGCGACAGCATCTCGCGTTTCATCGACCAGGCTTTGTTGATCCCCTGCCCGGCAAACCACAGCTTCCCGCTACCGAGCTTGTTGACTGTGTCGATCAGCTTCATCAGCTCTTCGCTATTGCGGCGTGGCTGATGTTCGTCAAACAGATCAAACTGAGCCACGCCCTGGCTGAAAAAATCCCCCAGCACGATGCCCGCCTTCATATAGCGATGTCCCTCAATCCAGATATTATCCAGACACGCCATTGCAACTCTGATGATGTCGCGTGTGTCCTGCGTCGGAATCAGCAGTTGCTCCATCGACTGATTGCCATAAAAGGGTTCGTCAGTCGCATGCGGACTGGTGCGCACAAATACCCCTACCTGACGGCAATATTGATTCTCACGGCGCAGCTTCTCCGCCGCGCGCTCGGCATACGCGCAGACAGCCTCGCGCATCTGATCGTAGTCGGAGATACGGCTGCCAAACGAGCGCGAACACATGATTTGCTGTTTTACCGGCGTCACTGACTCCAGCTCCAGGCAGGATTCGCCACGCAGCTCTCTGACGGTGCGCTCCATCACCACACTGAACTGTTTGCGAATAGCCTCAGTGCTTTGATCGGCCAGATCTTTCGCCGTCATGACGCCCATGGCGTTGAGCCGTTTGCCGATCCGATGACCCACGCCCCAGACTTCCGCCACATCAATCAGCGCCAGCAGCTTTTTTTGTCGTTCAGGGTCCGACAGGTCGACAATGCCGCCGGTTTTGCTCCACTTTTTGGCCGCAAAATTCGCCAGCTTGGCCAGCGTTTTGGTCTGTGCAATGCCGACGCCCACGGTCAGATGGGTCTCTTTGCCTATTCGTTCTCTGACCTGGCGACCAAAGGTCTCCAGCGCCATACAGTTCTGCACGCCGGTGAGATCCATAAACGCCTCGTCGATCGAGTAGATCTCCACCGACGGCGCCATCTCTTCCAGTATGGTCATCACCCGATGGCTCATGTCGGCGTAGAGCGCATAATTTGAGCTGAAGACCTGCACCGCGTGACGCGTTAGTTCTTCACGCATCTTAAAATAGGGCGCGCCCATTTTGATGCCGACTTTCTTTGCCTCGGCGCTGCGCGCAATCACGCAGCCGTCGTTGTTCGACAGCACTACTACCGGTTTACCTTTAAGATCAGGCCGGAAAACGGTCTCACACGACGCGTAAAAGCTGTTTACGTCGACCAGCGCGAACATGGTCAGTGGGTCGCTTTAATAACAAAGGTCACAACGCCAAACACCTCCAGCGCATCTTCGGTCTGGATAGCGATCGGTTTAAATTTGGTATTCATCGGCATCAGTTGCAGGCAGGGATGAAGCTGGAGACGTTTAACGGTGAATTCACCTTCGACCGCGGCGACCACAATATCGCCGTGTGAGGCGGTGAGTGAACTGTCGACCACCAGCATGTCACCATCATTGATGCCCGCCTCAATCATTGACTCGCCGCTGACCCGGACAAAATAGGTGGCGCTGGGGTGCTGGACCATCAGCGCATTGAGATCAATACGTTGTTCGACATAATCCTGCGCCGGGGATGGAAACCCGCACGGCACACGTTCGATATATAGCGGTAAAGGCATAACGGCACGAATGTCCGCAGGTTTAATGAATTCCATAATTTCGCTCCTTTTTCAGATTACTGTATATAAACACAGTAATAGCTAATCCCCCTTTTAATCAAGTGACATGGAACATCTTTAAGCGAAAGGGTTGATGGTAATGCACTTTTTTTTAAACGTTTTTTCGCATTGCCGTCAGAGTAAGCGGAAACGGGTTACTTTCGCCGCATTGCCGGAATAGCGTCGATTTCTTCTTACAGTAAAGAATCTTATAAATTCACCGGCTGATTATTTTTACTTAAGGAAAATCTGACAACGCTTCTCTGGCATTCGGAGAGGTTTGAATATTACGGGCGGGCTGGTTATTCTGCTTTTTTAAGCATGGAGGGGTTATGGCAGACGACGATCGAATCAAACATCTGGAAGAGGCAGTTGCGCAGTTAACGGTTGAGACTACGGTATTAAAAACGATACTCGGTCAGCAAATTGCGCTGAATAATCTCAATTACAAAGGGAAGTTTGACGATGTACTGGCGGCGCTGGCGAAAGAGTATGCCGAACGCGGTCTGGAAGAGGGCAATAACCAGGCTATCCATGATGCCCTGCGTCAGTATATTAAATATGAGCCACCCGCAATGGAATAAGCGGATTTTCCGGCAGCGTCCGATTGCCGGACTTTACCGGCTCCTGAACGCTGCCACCGCCCTGTCCTGCACCGCCTCCGCAGCAGCCTCAGACGATACCGGTTAGTGTTTACACCTCGCTGTCACTCTCCAGCGCATCCTGAATCGCGTCGGCCAGATTAGCAACTTCATTCGCCACGGCCTGCAGATCCCAGGCGGTTTTTGAGCCGGTTGCAGAGGTGGAGGCGCTGACGGACTCCTTTGCCACTGACAGAGCAGCAGCCACGGCGACCGAACGTTTATGTTGTTCCTGAGTCATGCCCGCAGGCGGAATTGCGAAATAGTCGTGAACCATGATCATTTCCTTGTGATAAATAAGGGGTCAACCTTAGCCTTCTGCATCAGGCGTGGGAAGTGAATTATGCGGCATGGCCTGTCAGACGGCCAGGATTGCAGCAGCACAATCGCACCCGCCACTTTTCCAGCGCTGAAACCTGTACAACTTTGGCTGAAATCTGCGGAAAAAAGCGGTTTTAACGCGTTGATGTGTCGTCAGCACAATCCCCAGCCTGCTGGTCTGAAAATCGCACCCCTCTGAAAACCTCACCAACTCACTGTATTTATTCAATTAACCATCGAAAACCTCTTTTTTCACTTTAAACATGCTTTTTATATACACCACCGACCAGTTAAATTTTGTCAAATTTCATTGTACAACTTTGCGATTCTTGTATAACTTTGTCTCGTGATGTTAAATCACTTGTAACGAAAGGTGCTTTGCACCGCATCTGAAGGTGTTGTGGATTTCCACCTTCAGATGCATTTTTTTTTGCGTCAGCCGGTGACCGGATCTGAATCGACGCGTTCTTCCCCCAATTTCTTATGAGGCCTGACATGCAAACAACGATGAATACAGAGTCTCAGATTTCTGATTACTTCATGAACTCTGGCACAGCGCTGACCACTGAAAAACAGGTTATCGCCGCAGTCCATGCCGAACTCGCCCATGCGAAAACCCATGTCTCCGATAAAGACATTGTGCTGGGCCTGATTCACCGCCTGGAGAGTGAGCGTGACGTGGTTAAGCAGGATATTTACCGTCAGGCGCTTGAACATGTTCTGCAGCGCGCTTCGGCGACCAGCGACAGCTAAAAATCTGTGTCTGTTATGAGGGAACGCGAATTAGCATGGATGCTTTTCCCGTCCGGAATCAGCCCCTGTTATGGGGCTTTTTTTATTTCTCCTGCTCTGAATCACTTGTCCCCTTCACACCGCTAAGATTGTCTGCCCCACCGGACCAGATATAGCTCCGGAAAACACCGTTTTCGCCATTTATTCAACCTGAAATTGCGGTTATTTGCTGTCGTTTCGCTTTATTTATCCGATATCTGTGTCCAGGCGATGGGCGCGCGCGGTGATGTGCGGATTCGTGATCTGCTGATCTCGACCGCTACCGAAGAGCTGAGCCATATCGAAATGCTGGGCTACGCCGTGGCGCTTAACCTTGAAGGCGCCCCGCTCTCTTACCTGGAAGCGTCAGCGAAAGATCCGGTAGTTAATGCAATTCTGGGTGGAATGAACCCGCGCCATATCCTCTCTTCCGGTCTGGCAGCGATGCCGGTTAACGCCAACGGCATGCCTTTTGATATGAGTCATATCTATGCCTCCGGCAACGTGGCGGCCGATATGCTGGCTAACGTCACCGCAGAAGCCACGGGCCGCGTACTGGCTACCCGCCTCTACAACATGACGGAAGACAAGGGCATGAAGGACTTCCTCTCCTTCCTGATCGCCCGTGACACTATGCACCAGCAGCAGTGGCTGGCGGTGATCGAAGAGATGGGCGGACTGAACGCGTCGCTGCCGATCCCGAACAGCTTCCCGCAGGAGCATGAGGCGCAGGAGCACTCTTACTACTGTCTGAATACCTCGCTGGATAAACCGCTGCCGGAAGGTCGCTGGAGCAGTGGCCCGGCTTACGATGGCCATGGTCAGTTCAGCGCGAAACAGCAGCCAGAGATTCTGGGTGATGAGCCGCTGCTCGGCAATGCCCGTCCCGGTTCTGGTGCGCAGTCTGAGCAGATTGACGGTGTCACACCACCGAAACTGTAATGACTCGCCTGTCAGGGTTTGATGCCCTGACAGGCTTGTCCCACCTTTTGACGGAGGAATAGTCATGTCATCGACTCAACGCCCGCAACCCCCTTTTGCCGAACAGCAACAAACGCCACCGGGTAAAACCGCGGCGATGCAGCCTCAGCCCGATCACGGCGAGCAGAGTTATCAGGGCTCCGGCCGCCTCACGGGGAAAAAAGCCATTATTACCGGTGGCGATTCCGGCATTGGCCGGGCCGTCGCCATTGCCTTTGCCCGGGAAGGGGCCGATGTCCTGATCTCTTATCTTGATGAACATGAGGATGCGCAGGATACCGCCCGGCTGGTTGAAGAAGCGGGACAGAAAGCGGTTCTGGTGCCTGGCGATATTACTGAGGCGTCACACTGCAACGCCCTGGTCGATAAAGCCGTCGAAGCCTTTGGTGAGATTAATATTCTGGTGAACAACGCGGCGTATCAGATGACGCGCGAATCGCTGGATGAGATCAGCGACGAAGAGTTTGACCGGACCATGAAGACCAACCTTTACGCGATGTTTTACATCACTAAAGCGGCAACACGGCATATGCCTGCTGGTGGATCGATCATTAATACGGCCTCGATCAATGCTGACCAGCCGAAACCGAAGCTGCTCGCCTACTCCGCCACCAAAGCCGCCATCGTTAATTTCTCTGGCGGCCTGGCAGCCTTACTGGCTGAAAAAGGTATCCGTGCCAATGCGGTCGCGCCCGGCCCTATCTGGACGCCACTGATCCCGTCGACCATGCCGGTTGAACAGGTGAAGAACTTTGGCAGCGAAGTGCCGCTGCAGCGTGCCGGTCAGCCTGCAGAACTGGCTGCAACCTATGTGATGCTGGCCAGTGATGAAGCCAGCTACATTTCAGGTGCGACCATCGCCGTGACGGGCGGTGTGGCCATTATTTAACGTTCGCCGATTCCCTGGTCGCTTCGGCCAGGGGATTAGCTATCAGCTTCTGTGTTATCCCCCACTGGTAGAGTTGTTCCCGCGCCAGATTCTTCATTTTCACTTCGCACATGATATCGAAATCCTGAAACGACAGTGCCCATGCATTCAGCGTCGGATTAAAGAAGTAGTCAGAGTGCGCCCGCAGTTTGCTTTTGCTCACGCCCAGCTGCTGCTGATCGGGCCAGCCCTCCTGCGGAATCATCCCCTCCTGCGAAATCGAATAGTGCAGCACCGGCCGCACGCCGCGCCACGAATCGATCACTCTGGCAACACGCGCGTCATCCGGCTGAATAAACTCACTCTCTTTTACCCAGTGATGGTGAATATCCAGCACCACCGGACAGAGCGGTGCTGCCTGTAGCACGTCATCCAGCGAGCAGGAGATCTCATCATTTTCCACCGTCAGCATCCGCCGCGCTTCCGGGCTGAGCTGATTAAACGACCGTTTGAAACCGTCGAATCCCGCCTTGCCGTTCATATGAATGTTGATTTTAAAATCCTGGAAGGTCTTGCCATATCCCATCAGACAGGCGCAGAGCGTGTGATACTCCACATCCTCCAGCGCTCGCACTACCACATCGGGATTATCGGAGGCGAGCACGGTATATTGTCCTGGATGGAATGAGAGCCGGATGTGATGCGCCCGCGCCAGCTCGCCACAGCGGGCAAAGAGCGGATAGAGTTCGGGCAGAAATGCGGTGAACAGTGGCGTGGCCTCGGGGACCGTATAGAGCGGTAACAGATCGCTGCCAATACGCATCATCCTGAGTGGCTCAGGTAAGGTGGCCAGATGCTCAAGCGTCAGGTAGAGATTGTAGAGGTTAGTGACGGTAATCTCATAGATCAGCTGATGACGTTCATCGTGCGATAAACTCAGAAACCGTTTACGGGTGGTGGCGCGAAGCGGGAAAAACTGTTTGCCATCGCTGTTGAGATACTTACATGCAAAGCCTAATTTCATGTCTGCTCCTGATTTATGCTTATCAGAAGTGTAACAGGCCCCTGGCGACCAGCCAGTCGCGGGCCGCAGACTCAGGCTGAATAATTACAGGGAGACTCACTATGCAGGGCCATGAGATCCAGCGCATCGCCATTGAAGCGGCTGAGCGGCTGCCCGCCGCTGAATGCAGCTATCCATTCGGGCCGGAACATCAGGTCTATAAAGTGTGTGGAAAAGTGTTTTTACTGCTGACCGAACTGCGGGGTGTGCCGATTATCACCCTGAAATGCGAACCGCAGCAGGCGGAGCTGCACCGGGTGATCTATCCCTCGATCACCGCCGGTTATCATATGAATAAACGTCACTGGATCACGGCCTATCCCGGTGACGACCTCTCGCCTGGCTTGATTCAGCAGCTGGTAGAGGATTCGTATCAGCGTGTGGTTAAGGGTATACCCGCCTCGCGCCGCCCGGCCTGGGTGGGATAAAACCCGTGGAGGGGATACGTGTGCACCGGAAAGAAAGTTTGCTTGATAGCAGGCAAGATAAATAGCAGGGCCAGCATTGTTCTGGCACCTGCCGTCATCTCTCAATCAAAGAGAGATCTGGGGATTTTCAACGCCACAGGCACGGGCATAGCGGGCGAGTGTTTCAACTGTGGCTTTATCTGCGCGACGCTCGGTGCGTGACACTGCCGACGGGCTGACACCGAGCGCCTCCGCGACCTGAGCGCTGGTCATTCCGGCGCTTTCCCGCCATTTGGCTAACTGCTCGCGCAGGTGCTCTGCCCGAACTTCTGCCTCGTAATGTTCGCGAACAGCCGGATCAGATAAAATTTCTTTGCGGGCCGTCGTCCACGCAACTGATTTCTTACTCATCGTTTAACATCTCCTCTAAACGGTGCGCCGCTGCCGTCATGACTGCTGCTGGCGTTTTCTTTGTCTCTTTCACAAAAGCTTTCAGGATAAAAATACGTCTGCCTTTCTGGTAAACATACACCGCTCGCCCAATCTCATTGGCCTTCGCCCTGAGCTCAAAAAAACCCGACCCTAACGGTTTGGTATCCGGCTCTCTCAAATCAGTTCCACGGGCAGCCAGTTTATCTATTTGCCGGGCCAGCTTAGCCCGGAGCATCTCTGGCATTGCCTTAATTTCAGTGAGCGCGTCCTTGTGTATCGTTATCTCAAACATAGATCCTCCGTTGGAGTTAAGTTAACTCATGAGTTAACTTAACTCAAGGATCTGTATTTCCTCAAACGGGGGAAATGAATCCAGTCGCTATCCTTGCGAAACAGCTCTGATCCGCGGGGCATCTGACACCGATCACGGCACTCAGTGGTGCAGCATCTCATCCACGACCTGTGAGTTCATCATCTGGTAAGGGTAATAGGTCGGCCAGTTATCCATCTCCGCCAGCAGGGCTTGCTGAGAATCGTTGCCCATAAAGATATGGAAATGGGCAGATTTACGCGGCCCGATGGTGTGGTCGCTGAACTGCACATATTTCGGCGCTTTGCTGCCCGCGTCCTGGCATTCAAACAGGTAGCGCACCCCTTTTTTACCTGAGGCATAGGTCAGGATTTTGTGGCCCGCATACCGGTAGTGGCAGGCGCTGACCTGGTCGCCGATGTGGAACTCCATCACGCCATTTTCAATACCGATGGTATCGACGTCGGTGGCGTAGCCTTTGCGGTAATACGCTTTATACTCCTCTGCCGTTTTGCTGTGATCCTGCTGCGCTTTCTTCTGCCAGACCGGGTCCAGCTCCCCGCTTTGCAGCAGCGGATAAACCGACTGCCACAGGCCATCCCAGTCAGCGAGCGGACGATCTTTCACATCGCTGTCAGCAAAAACCCCTTCTGCCGCTTTCTGCTCCAGGGCTGACAACGGTTTTCCATGTGCATGCGTGCCATGTGCCAGCGACGGCTGGCTGACTAACAGTGCGCCCAGTAGCCCAATCCATTTACCTGCATGATTCATCAAAGTCTGATACCCCGGTCAACGTTACAAAATGAAATGTTATGATATAACATTTCTAACTTCAACCAAAAGCAGCAAACGCCAGCATTAATTTTATTAATCGGTTAACGCCCTGCATCAGGCAATGAGCACCTCCTGCGGCGGCAGATTCTGCATCCTCTGAAAGCACACTTTCCGTATAGCAGGCGCGGGCTGGAATGCCGTTAAGCCAGACGGCACAAGGCATGAATAAGCGAAGCGATAATCTGGACTGAGAGATAAGTGCGCATTTCTGGCGGACAAAAAAGGCACAGTCGTCACAGTTAAATGCCCGATTTAACCTCAGTATTGTTCAGGTTGTTCTATATTTAGTGTCGTCGAAAGTAAAATAACAGCTGGAGCATGAATTAATGTCGAAAGAAACAGAGAAGAAACCCCTGAGCGAGCGCGCCCCGACCACCGGTCCGGAATCCTCAGAGCCGGGTCTGGGTTCACTGGCACCAAAAGATGGTTCGCATCAGCCCCCAGCCGAACCGACTCCGCCAGGCAAGCAGCCCACCGCCCCAGGCAGCCTGAAAGCGCCTCAGACGCACAACGCCAAACTTGACCAGCTTGAAGCCAGCCGCAAAAACGGCACCGACCGCGCCCTCACCACCAACCAGGGCACACGCATCGCCAACGATCAAAACTCACTGCGTGCCGGTTCGCGCGGTCCGACGCTGCTGGAAGACTTTATTATGCGTGAGAAAATCACGCACTTTGACCATGAGCGTATCCCGGAACGTATTGTTCATGCCCGTGGCTCAGCCGCACATGGCTATTTTCAGCCTTACCGCTCCCTGAAAGATCTGACCAAAGCGCAGTTCCTCAGCGATCCCGAGCAGACCACGCCGGTTTTCGTGCGTTTCTCTACAGTTCAGGGCGGTGCCGGATCGGCTGATACCGTGCGTGACATTCGCGGTTTCGCCGCCAAGTTCTACACCGAAGAGGGTGTCTTTGACCTGGTGGGCAACAACACGCCGGTGTTCTTTATTCAGGATGCGCATAAATTCCCTGACTTTGTGCATGCCGTTAAGCCGGAACCGCATAACGAAATCCCGCAGGGCCAGAGCGCCCATGACACCTTCTGGGATTACGTCTCTCTGCAGCCGGAAACCATGCACAATGTTATCTGGGCGATGTCTGACCGGGGTATTCCGCGCAGCTATCGCACCATGGAAGGTTTTGGTATTCACACCTTCCGCCTGATTAACGCAGAAGGTAAAGCGACCTTTGTCCGTTTCCACTGGAAGCCGGTGGCCGGTAAAGCGTCGCTGCTGTGGGACGAGTCACAGAAACTGACCGGTCGCGATCCCGATTTCCATCGCCGCGATCTGTGGGAAGCCATTGAAGCGGGGGATTTCCCGGAATATGAACTGGGCCTGCAGCTGATCCCGGAAGAGGATGAGTTCAAATTTGACTTCGATATTCTGGATGCCACCAAGCTGATCCCGGAAGCGCTGGTGCCGGTTGAGATTGTCGGCAAGATGGTACTTAACCGTAACCCGGACAACTTCTTTGCTGAAACCGAGCAGGTGGCGTTCCACCCAGGCCATATCGTGCCGGGCCTCGATTTCTCCAACGATCCGCTGCTGCAGGGTCGTCTATTCTCCTATACCGATACGCAGATCAGTCGTCTGGGCGGACCGAACTTCCATGAGATCCCGATCAACCGTCCGACCTGCCCGTACCATAACTTCCAGCGTCAGGGCATGCATCGTCAGGATATCGACACCAATCCGGCGAACTACGAGCCGAACTCGATCAACGATAACTGGCCGCGTGAAACCCCACCTGCTGCAGAAGGCGGCGGCTTCGAGAGCTATCAGGAGCGGATTGAGGGCCATAAAGTGCGCGAGCGCAGCCCCTCATTTGGTGAGTACTATGCGCAGCCGCGCCTGTTCTGGCTGAGCCAGACTGAAGTCGAGCAGCAGCACATCATTGGCGCCTACTCGTTTGAACTGAGTAAAGTGGCGCGTGCTTATATCCGTGAGCGTGTGGTGGATCATCTGGCACGCATCGATACTAAACTGGCGCAGGGCGTGGCGGATAACCTGGGGCTGGCTCTGACGGATGAGCAGCTCAACATTCAGCCGCCTGCGCCAGTGAATGGCCTGACCAAAGATGACAGCCTGAGCCTCTACGCCATTCCGGATGGCGAGATCAAAGGTCGCCAGGTCGCACTGCTGCTCAGTGATGGTGTGAAGGCGGCTGATGTGCTGGCGATTTTGCAGGCGCTGAAAGCGGTGGGTGTTCACGCCAAACTGCTGGCTCCGCATATGGGCCAGGTGCGCGCCGATGACGGTTCAGTGCTGCCGGTCGATGCGACGTTCGCCGGTCTGCCCTCTCTGACCTTTGATGCGGTGATGGTGCCGGATGGCAATATCGATGCCCTGCTGCTGAGCGGCGATGCCCGTTACTTCCTGCTGGAAGCCTACAAGCACCTCAAGGTGATTGGTCTGGTGGGCGAAGCGCGTCGCTTTAAAGCGCAGTTCGGTCTGGAAGATGCGGATCAGGAAGAAGGTATTGTGCAGGGCGACTCGGCGGAGAGCGCGCTGATGTCTGAGTTCACTCAGGCGATGAAAGCGCACCGCGTCTGGTCGCGCAGCCAGAAGGCACAGTCCGTCCCGGCCTGATGTCAGCGGCACGATGCCGCATGCCGCGTCACAAAATAAAAAACCGCCCTTGGGGCGGTTTTTTTTATCAGAAGGTCTGCCAGTTATCGTTGTCCGCCAGGCGGGCAGGCTGAAGTTTTGGCACGGCAAGGGCTTTCGCCACCGGCGCAGCAGAGAACGCCACCTGCAGAGTGCCGGTTTTGAATACCGATACCGTTTTACGCAGGTAGCTCGCCTGCTCTTCCAGTGAGGCGGCGGCAGTCGCGGACTCCTCCACCAGCGCGGCGTTCTGCTGCGTCACACCATCCATTTCCGAGACCGCTTTGCAGACCTGCTCAATGCCACGGGTCTGTTCAGTCGAGGAGGCCGCAATCTCTTCGATCAGTTGGGTGACACGACTCACCGACGTCACGATGCTCTCCATCGCGACGCCCGCCTGAGAGGCATGACCGGCACCGGTTTTAATTCGCTCAGCTGAGCGGTCGATCAGTCCCCGGATCTCCTGGGCAGCGCTGGCGCTGCGTCCGGCCAGCGAGCGCACTTCACCCGCTACCACTGCAAATCCACGACCCTGTTCACCGGCACGCGCGGCTTCAACGGCGGCGTTCAGCGCCAGAATATTGGTCTGGAAGGCAATACTGTCGATAATGGCGATGATACCGGCAATCTGAGTCGAGCTTTCGCTGATCTGATCCATATTGGCGATGACCCGGGCGACAGTCTCACCGCCCTGCATGGCCGTGGCTGAAGCCTCTTTCGCTACCGTGGTCGCCTGCTGCGCATTGTCTGCATTGAGTTTCACCGTTGAGGTGAGCTGCTCCATACTGGCTGCGGTCTGTTCCAGCGCGGCAGCCTGCTGTTCGGTACGGGAAGAGAGATCGGTGCTGCCCGCAGAGATTTCCGCTGCACCGGTAAAGATAGAGCGGGTGGCGTCATCGACCGAGGTAATGGTCACCACCAGCGCATCGCGCATCTGTTGCAGCTCCTGAATCAGCAGGCCCATCTCATTGCGGCCTTCATGCTGAATATCGGAGGTCAGATCACCGCCTGAAATGGCGCGCATATGGCCAGTCAGCCTGCCCAGTGGGCCAATCAGCAATTTCTGCAGCCCAATCCAGACCGCGACCCCAATCACGCCGGTAATCAGGCCGATAGTCAGCAGCGCCCAGAGCGCATCTGTCAGGCTACGCTGGTTATGCTCCGAGGACGCTTTCATCAACTGGATATTCACCGCCCGCCAGGCCTCATAAGCACTGTCGAGCTGGTCCTGCGCCGCCTGCGCTTCAAGGTTGCCGTAGCCCGCGTAGTTGCCCTGCTTCAGAAAGGTAATCGAGGCCAGCATGGTGTCACGCATCTGCTTATAGGCTGACTGCACCTGCGTCGCCTGGGCTTCACCCTGGCCCTCTTTGCGCGGCAGCGCCTGCCAGGCCTTGAAGTCCGCATCGGCAGCAGCGGCTGACGTTCCAGCCTGCTCCAGCAGCGCAGCCATGGCCGCCAGTGATTTTGGATCCTGCTGATTTTTCAGGAAACGGATTGCCACACGGTTGATGGTGACGCGGGTTTTAATCAGGGTTTTTACCGCGTCACTCAGATGCTGCTGCTGCAGCGTAAGCTGCTCTGCCGCCACGAAGTTTTTGTCGGCTTTTGATACGCCGTTATAGAACAGAAATCCGGTCAGGGTCAGTAACGCCACAAAGACCACCAGAACAGCAGCGATACCGTGAGTGATTTTAAGATTTTTAAGCATGTCCGCAGGCTCATATCAGAGGAGATAAAGCTGTTATCGGCCAGCGCGGCGTTTATCTGAGTGTTGCACCAGAGAAGGTAACAATCCGCAGGATGGAGGGTGCTGCCAGCGCGCCGTTACGCAAAAAAAGCGGTGCGGCTCTACCTGAACGCATTCGGCGCTTAACAACCGTCCCCGTGCTGTGGTTGAATTCGCCCCTTATCTTTTTTGCACGTGGTTATCATGCATTACATTCAGAGTCTGATGAGTTTTATTGAGGGAAACAGGGTACTGTCGATCAGCTTCAGCCTGTTGCTGCTGATTATGGCCGGGATGGTCACTCACCTGATCTGCAAATTTTTCATCGTCAAAGTGATCAGGAAGGTCTTTTTCAGCAGCCACAAAAAGGGCGTGCCGCTGGATAAAGATGTCCGCCTCTCTCAGAAGCTGTCAAATTTTGTGCCGGTGATTGTGGTCTACAATTTCCTGCAGTTTATGCCGGGCCTGCCTGAAAATCTGAAAGTGGCGATTCAGACCATCTGCGGCATCCTGTTTTTTGTCTATCTGTCGATCTTCTTCAACGAAGTGCTGGAGATTGTTAACAACTCCTATTCGCGCAAATCAAAACGCAAGAATCACTCGATCAAAGGCTATATCCAGATCGGCAAAATTCTGGTGCATATTATTGCCGCGATCATGATTCTGGCGATTATGTCCAACAAGTCGCCGGCGATTATCATCTCCTCGCTGGGTGCGGTCGCCGCGGTGCTGATGCTGATTTTCCAGCATACGCTGCTGTCGCTGGTGGCGAATATTCAGCTCTCCTCTAACGATGTGCTGCAACTGGGCGACTGGATTGAGATGCCGGACAGAAATATCAGCGGTGAAGTGATCGATATTGCCCTGCATACCATCACCATCCGCAACTGGGACAACACCATTTCGCGCATCCCGACCAAGAACTTCCTGACCGAGACCTACACCAACTGGCAGGCGATGTTCTCTTCGGGCGCACGCCGCATCATGCGCAGCTTTTATCTTGATCAGAAGTCGATCACCTTTGTGAATCAGGAGATGCTGCAGGCGATGAGCCAGATCCGCCTTGCTGGCGAATCGATCACTGAGCTGCTGGATGGACGTGATATCAATGCCGTGGGCGACCGCTGGTTTATGGAGAACGGTATCACCAATCTGATGGTGTTCCGTAAATACCTGACCGCCTGGCTGGCGCAGCGTGACGACATTCAGAAAGAGATGTATATCGTGGTGCGACCGCTGAAACCGTCGCCGGATGGATTGCCAGTAGAGATCTACTGCTTCACCTCCTCTATTTTCTGGGCCGATTACGAAAATACTCAGGCAGCGATTTTTGAGTATATCTACGCGATGGCCCGCCACTTTGAGCTGCAGATCTATCAGCATCCGGCAGGATCCGATTTTGCCCGTCTGGCTCAGCCGCGCCCCGACAGCCGGGATGCACAGCAGAGCGGCGGGCAGTAACCAGAATGCGCGGTGGCGATCTGCCGCCGCCGTGATTCACGTTTGCTCAGCGCATTAACTTTTACTCAGCGCATAGTTCAGCACTTTGTCATTTTTCATCTGCACGGTCAGCGTCTGCCCTTCGGTGGTATTCAGGGTGCGCGCCTCGCTGTAGGTCCACTTCAGCAACCGTTGCCCGTCCGGGTAAGGTGTTTCACTGTCAGGCTGACCAAACAGCGCGATCAGCTGGGCTTTAGTGGTCTGACCGGCATGAATTTGCTGCAGATTACTGCTGTCCAGCCTGTGTCCGACCCGGTTAGAACAGGCGGAGACCAGCAACAACAACGCGGCTAACAGAACTCTTTTCCTCACGTAACATCCTTCTGAAGTGTCCAGCGCCGCAGGTCATCCGGAGCGACCTGCGCCATCGCGCATAAGCTTATAGCGAATCGGCGCCATCCGGCAGGCTTTTCTGCGCCTGGCTCCTGCTTTCGCCCGCCGGATGCAGATTCACAGCAATTAACGCAAATTAATGCCTCTCCACCTCCCGCCGCCCTGCGATTGCAACATCTTAGTCTATGATTACTCTCTGTATGCCGCGTGGAAGCGGTCTCACGGCCCGTTTTCCGCCACACCACGCTGAATACCAGTCCGGCTTTCTGACTGAAGAGACGCGCCAGCCCACCTGGCCTCCTGGTCTCGCTGATAGCTTTAAGATTTTTTGACGCTTGCGTCATCGACATCCTTTTCGTGCGGTGGCCACCATCGCGCATTTCCAGGCTAAATGAGGCAACTGAATGGAATCCAAATCTTTTTTTAAAAGTTGGGGCGCTGAACGGGTTGCCAGCGACGAGGTGCGTTTCCGCCTCTGGGCAACCGGTCAGCAACGCGTGACGCTGCGGCTCTCCGGTAAAGACATTGAGATGACGCCGCAGGCTGACGGCTGGTTTGAAACTCAGGTCGCTGGTGTGGCAGCCAATGCCGAATATGATTTTGTGCTGGCCGATGGTACAGCGGTGCCCGATCCCGCCGCCCGCGCTCAGAAAGCAGAGGTCAATGGCCCGTCGCTGGTGATCGATCCTGACGCTTATCTGTGGCAGAACACGAGCTGGAAGGGTCGTCCATGGCAGGAGTCGGTGGTGTATGAACTGCACATCGGCACTTTTACGACTGAGGGCACCTTCCGGGCGGCGATTGAGAAGCTGCCAACGCTGGCTGAAACCGGCATTACCATGATTGAAGTGCTGCCGGTGTCGCAGTTCGGCGGTAATCGCGGCTGGGGCTACGATGGCGTGCTGCTCTATGCACCGCATGCCGCCTACGGTACACCCGATGATTTTAAAGCCTTTATTGACGCAGCACACGGCCACGGTCTGTCGGTAGTGCTGGATATCGTGCTGAACCACTTCGGCCCGGAGGGCAACTATCTGCCGCTGCTCTCACCAGACTTCTTCCACAAAGCGCGCCAGACGCCGTGGGGCGCCGGTATCGCCTATGACGTTGATGCGGTGCGCCGCTATATCGTGGAAGCGCCGCTCTACTGGCTGCAGGAGTTTAATCTGGATGGCCTGCGCTTTGACGCCATCGATCAGATTGACGATCCCAGCGACAAGCATGTGCTGATTGACATTGCTGAGCGCATCCGCGCCTCGATTACCGATCGCCCTATTCATCTGACCACCGAAGATTGCCGTAACGTCACCTTCCTGCATCCGCGTGACGAAAACGGGGACGCTCCGCTGTTTACCGGCGAATGGAACGATGACTTCCACAACGCCGTGCATGTGCTGGCAACCGGTGAAAGCCACGCCTATTACCAGGATTTCGCCGACCAGCCGGAACAGCGGGTAGCGCGGGCGCTGGCAGAAGGCTTTGTCTATCAGGGCGAAGTCTCGCCGCAGTCGGGCGAGCCACGCGGCGTGAAAAGCAGCAGCCAGCCGCCGGTCGCCTTTGTCGACTTCATCCAGAACCATGACCAGACGGGCAACCGTGCGCAGGGCGAAAGGCTCATCAGCCTGGCCGGCGCAGAGCGCACCCAGGTGCTGCTGGCGATGTTACTGGTCTCGCCTCATATTCCGCTGCTGTTTATGGGTGAAGAGTATGGCGAAAGCCGGCCGTTCCTGTTCTTCACCGATTTCCACGGCGATCTGGCCAAAGCGGTGCGTGAAGGTCGCGCCAGAGAGTTTGAAGGCCATGCCGGTCACGGCGAAACTGTGCCGGATCCTAACGATGTCACCACCTTTGAACAGTCGAAGCTTAACTGGCAGCGAACAGAAACGCCGGAAGGTCAGCAGTGGCTGGCGCTGACGCGTCAGCTGCTGGCCCTGCGTCAGCAACATATCGTGCCGCTGTTGCAGACCGCCGGTGGCGATGCCGGTCAGGTGGTGAAAACGGCGGAAGGTTTCCTCGCGGTGCGCTGGGACTTCCCGCAGGGCACGCTGTCACTGGCGCTGAACGTCGGCAACAGCACACAGCCGATCCCCGATCTGCCAGGCGAAACGCTGTTTGCCTGGCCGCAGGCCGCCAGCGAACTGATTCCCAACGCTATCGTGGTACGTCTGGCTAAGAGAGAAGCAGAATGAATATTCCAACCGCAACGTACCGCATCCAGTTCCGCAACGGCATGACGTTTGACCGTGCGGCGGCGCTGGTGCCCTACCTGAAACAGCTGGGTATCAGCCATCTTTACGCGTCGCCGATCTTCAGCGCCACCGCTGAGTCGACCCACGGCTATGACGTGACCGACGTTAACCAGATCGAGCCATCGATTGGCGGCCGTGAAGGATTTGATCGTATGGCTGCCGCGCTGAAAGCGGCCGGGCTGGGGCTGATCCTCGACATCGTGCCTAACCATATGGCCGCCTCGCTGGAGAACCCGTGGTGGCGCGACGTCATTGAGCATGGCGAACAGAGCCGCTATGCGCATTACTTCGATATCGACTGGTCACGCCGCCTGACGCTGCCGTTCCTCGGTGACACCTTTGAGGCGGTGCTGGCCAACGGCGAGATCAGCGTGAAGCGCGATCCGCAGACCGGCAAACCGGCGCTGGCCTACTTCGACAATTTCTATCCGCTGGCACCTGAGACCTGGCAGGATCGGGAAGAAGCGGTGCACGCCCTGCGCGACGCGGCAGAGATTGCTGAGCTGCATGACCAGCAGCCGTGGCGGCTGATGTCGTGGCGCGATGCGCCCAACGATCTCTCCTACCGTCGCTTCTTTGAAGTCACCGGTCTGGCAGGCGTGCGCGTGGAAGACAAAACGGTCTTTGATGCCGCGCATCAGCTGATCCTGGAACTGGTTCACAGCGGTGCGGTGCAGGGATTACGCGTCGACCACGTGGATGGCCTGGCCGATCCGCACGGCTATCTGGAACAGTTACGCCAGGCTGCCGGTCCCGACTGCTATCTCACCGTGGAGAAAATCCTGGGTGACAATGAACAGCTGCCTGATGCATGGCCCGTTTCCGGCACCACCGGATATGAATTTATGGCCGCACTCGCCAATCTGCTGGTCGACAGCGATCAGCTGAGCGGACTGCGCAAAGCGTATCAGGCCGTCATCGGTAAAACCGTTGATATGAAAGCGGAGCTGCGCGCCGCCAAACTGTTGATGGCAAACCGCAATTTTGCCGGTGAATTTAACCGGTTACTGCAGCTGGCACTGAAGATTGCCGACGCAGAAGGCACGCCACAGCCGGAAGCGGAACTGAAGAATGCGCTGCGTGAACTGCTGGTGGCGTTCCCGGTCTATCGCACCTACGGTACGCCGCAGGGCCTGACCCCAGCCGACACCGCGCTGTTGCAACAGGTGGTCAGCGAGGTGAAAGCCAGTGCCCATGCGCCCGACAGTCAGGCGCTTGATTTCCTGACCCATATTCTGCGCGCAGAGGTTGCCGACTCCGCTCGCGACGATGCCACGCAATTCCGCACCCGCTTCCAGCAGCTGACCGGACCGCTGATGGCGAAATCGGTGGAAGATACCCTCTTCTTCCGTCAGCACATGGCGCTGGCGCTGAATGAAGTCGGCGCTGAACCGCTGGCGCGCCACTTCTCGCTGGATCAGTTTCACGCTGAAATGCAGGCGCGGCGCGAACATCAGCCCGATGCGCTGTCGGGCACCTCTACGCACGACACCAAGCGCGGTGAAGATGCGCGTGCGCGACTCTATACCCTTACCGAAGCGCCGCAACGCTGGGCGGATTGCGTCAACCGCTGGCGGGAGATGAACCACGATCAGGTCGTACGCCTGAAAGATGGTCCGGCACCCGAACCGGCCGTGGAATGGATGCTGTATGAAGCGCTGGCCGGCGTCTGGCCAACCACCCTGCAGCCGCAGGATGCGGAAGGTCTGGCGGCGCTGGAAGCCCGCTTTGTGGTGTATGTGGAAAAAGCGCTGCGTGAAGCCAAGCTGCGTACCGACTGGGCCGACAACAACGACGCCTACGAAGAGGCGGTGCTGGACTATGCCCGTCACCTGCTTGCGCCCGCCAGCAGCACCTTCCTCAATGACTTCTGCCAGTCGCTGCAACCCTTTATGCGTGCCGGTCTGGTCAACAGTCTGACCCAGACTGTGGTGAAGCTTACCGCGCCTGGCGTACCCGATATTTATCAGGGCAGCGAGGCACTGGACTTCAGCCTGGTCGATCCGGATAACCGCCGCGAACCCGATTTCGACGCGCTGGCGGCGATGCTTAACGCGCCACAGCACGACGGCAGCGAGGCGCACTGGCTGCGTGGTCAGGTCAATCAGCAGGCGATTGTGACGCTGCTGACACTGCGTCAGCAGCAGCCTGCCCTGTTCCGCCACGGTGACTATCTGGCACTGTCGGCAGAGGGCGAGCAGCAGAATAATGTGCTGGCCTTTGCCCGCACCAAACAGGATCAGGCGGTGATAGTGGTTGTGTCACGCCGGGTCTTTAACCAGCTTCCGGAGAATCTCGACCAGCCGCCCGCTGCGCGCTGGGCTGACACGGTCATTGCGCTGCCCACCGCACTGAGCCAGCGCCGCTACCAGGATGTGCTGACCGGTAAAACGGTGGCTGCGGGCGACCAGTTGCCGCTTACCGGGCTGGCATCGCAGTGGTGTGCCGTGCTGGTGGCACAGTGAATTCCGGAAAGAACTTTTTTTATTACGCGTCAATCTGTTCATTGAATAACGAGGCATAAATGTCAAACAGTCAGCGTTTTGAAATTACGGCGGGATACAGCCATTTACTGGGGGCCAACTTTGATGGTCAGGGCGTGAACTTCGCCCTGTTCAGCGCCCACGCCGAGCGGGTTGAACTCTGTCTGTACGATCCCAGCGGTAAAACGGAAATTGCCCGTCTGGAGCTGCCGGAATATACCCATGAAGTATGGCACGGCTATATTCCGGGCCTGCAGCCCGGCGCGCTTTATGGCTATCGCGTCTATGGCCCTTATGACCCGGAAAATGGTCATCGCTTTAACCCGAACAAGCTGCTGCTCGATCCCTACGCCCGTGAACTGGCGGGTGACATCGCGTGGAACGAAGCGCACTTCGCTTACGATCTCTATCATGACGATAAAGATCTGACCTTCGACAGCCGCGACAGCGCGCCGTTTACGCCAAAGTGCCGGGTGATCGATCCCAACGAATTCGACTGGCAGGATAAAAACCGCCCGAATGTGCCGTGGCCGAAAACCGTTATCTATGAAACCCACGTTAAGGGCTTCACGCAGCTCAACACCGCCCTGCCACCTGAAATGCGCGGCACCTTTGACGGCATGAGCCACAAATCGACCGTCGACTACATTAAAAGCCTGGGCATTACCTCGGTCGAACTGCTGCCGGTACACTGGTTCCCGGATGACCAGCACCTGCTGGATAAAGGGCTGAAAAACTTCTGGGGATATAACACGCTGAACTTCTTTGCACCCGCCACCCGCTACTTTGGGCCGCGCGGCATTCAGGGCTTCCGTGACATGGTGCGAGCCTTCCATGATGCCGGTATTGAGGTGATCCTCGACGTGGTCTACAACCACACCGCCGAGGGGAATGAGCTGGGGCCAACGCTGTCGTTTAAAGGCATCGATAACTTCTCCTATTACCGTACGTTGCCAGACCAGCATCGCTATTACATCAACGACACCGGTACCGGTAACACCGTCAACACCTCGCATCCGCGTGTGCTGCAGATGGTGCTCGATTCGCTGCGTTACTGGTCAGAATCAATGCATATCGACGGCTTCCGTTTCGATCTGGGTACCATTCTCGGTCGCGAGCCTGATGGTTTTGACCCGCGCGGCGGCTTCTTCGATGCCATCATGCAGGACCCGGTCCTGTCGCAGAAAAAGCTGATTGGTGAACCCTGGGATATCGGCCCGGGCGGCTATCAGGTGGGCAGCTTCCCGCCAGGCTGGGCAGAATGGAACGATCAGTATCGCGATACGGTGCGTGACTACTGGAAAGGCAACAACGTCTCCACAGACTTTGCCGCCCGCCTGCTGGGTTCCGGCGATCTCTACGATCAGCACGGTCGTCGTCCATGGGCCAGCGTCAACTTTATCACCGCACACGATGGCTTCACCCTCAACGATCTGGTGTCGTACAACGACAAACATAACGCGGAGAATGGCGAAGACAACAACGACGGCCACAACGACAACCGCTCCTACAACTACGGAGTTGAAGGCCCGACCGATGATGAAGGCATCAACGCGGTGCGCGAGCGTCAGAAGCGCAACTTCCTCGCCACGCTGATCTTCTCACACGGTACGCCAATGCTGCTGGCGGGCGACGAGTTTGGCCGCAGCCAGATGGGCAACAACAATGGCTACTGCCAGGACAGCGAAATCTCCTGGGTACACTGGGATAACCTGCCGGAATCTGCCGAGGCGCTGCGCGAGTTCACCCGCCAGATCCTGACGTTACGTGCTCAGCAGCCGTTACTGCGCCGTGAAAACTGGCGTGATGGCATGGATATCAAATGGTTTAACGCCGGTGGCGGCTTCCAGCAGGCTGAGCAGTGGGATGAGGGATCAACGCTGGGGGTTTATATCGGCCGACCGGACCTCCAGACCGAGGAAGGCATCTGGCACGACGTCCTGATGCTGTTCAATCCGTTTGAAGGCAATGTACCGTTCCAGATCCCGCAGTTTGGTGAAGGCGGCTGGGTGCTGGAACTGACCACCAGCGACACCGCGAAGCGCGGTCTGGTGATCACCAAAGAGAAGGATTTCGAACTGGAAGGACGCAGCTTCGCCCTGTTCAGACGTCCATAGCCGCTCACCCGGTTAAAAAGCAGTCATCTGGCGCAGCGCATTTCGCGCTGCGCTTGTGTTTCTGGCGATCGCTGCCAGGCTTAACCGGTTGTTAACAGTGAGAATTGATGCTGAAAAGGAGGCATAATGTCCAGATTTACGCAGAAAGTTGTGGTTGTGACAGGTGCCGGATCCGGCATTGGCGAAGCCAGCGCAAAACGCTTCGCTGAAGAGGGTGCATCAGTGGTGCTGGTGGGCCGTACCGCGCAGAAACTGGAAGAGACGCTGGCCGACATGACGCCAGGCGATCACCTGGTGGCTGCCTGCGACGTCTCAGAAGCCGCACAGGTTAAACAGCTGTCAGAAACCGTGCTGAAGAAGTATGGCCGTGTTGACGTGCTGGTAAATAATGCCGGCGTCATCGTGCAGGGCCGCATTCATGAAGTCGATCTCGACGCATGGAAAACCCTGATGAAAACTGACCTTGATGGGGTTTTCCACGGCGTACACTATTTCATGCCTGCCCTGTTAAAGAGCAAAGGCAACGTGGTTAACATCTCTTCCGTTTCCGGTTTAGGCGGCGACTGGGGCATGAGCATCTACAACGCGGCTAAAGGGGCGATTACCAACTTCACCCGTGCGCTGGCGATGGACTACGGCGCAGATGGCGTACGAGTCAATGCAATCTGTCCCGGCTTTACCTTTACCGATCTGACCGAAGATGCCAAACAGGATCAGGCGCTGCTGGAGCGCTTTTACGACCGTATTCCACTGCGCCGGGCCGGTGAAGCGGATGATATCGCCCGTGCCATTCTCTTTATTGCCAGCGATGAAGCCAGTTATATTACCGGCGTTAATCTGCCGGTTGATGGCGGAATTACCGCTTCAAATGGCCAGCCTAAACAGGCTTAAATAAAGAACAGGGCAGCGTCTTTACGCTGCCTTTTTTTATTCTAACCGGCCCGCAGCATTAATTCCCTTTATTATCCTTCTGCCACAGCAGAACAATAACTCCCTGCATACAAATTAATGTTTTGGCGTATGGCGGGTTGGCGTTGCCGCGCGTGCAGGTTTAATTGCCGTGCTGCTGGTCGGGCAAATAAAAGTGCTCAGGCAGGCATTACAGAGTATGGCATTAGCGTGATGGACTTTCGCCACGGCCAGCGCCTGCTGGCGGGTATAAAGCGAACCAATAAAAACGCGTTTATCGTTCTTTGACAGATTAACGCAACCTTCTTTGTGTAAAATCCATCCACCCATGGGACGCGGGCACAGATAATAGTAGCTGGCTTTGAGCATGGTAGTCATCCTGATAGTTGCTGTATGTATCTTAAAAAACGAACCAAAATTCGTAAGAGGTTTTTTTTGTAATCTGAAGCTTTATTAAACTAACTGAGAATTATCCCTAAAACCACTTTATTGCGTGAGTCTGGCTGACTTTGAGAATATGCCCTTTTTCATTGCTTATGTCGCTTCAGGCATTCCACGCGCTGTAACGCCCTCACCCTCACTGTCGCCCCGCTTACATTTATACTGCTAATGCATCATTAAAAAAGCAAAAATCAAAACAATACCTTAAAAACAATACCTTATAAAATCAACCTGCGCGCCAGGGGTGACGCGCTACTCAGATATGATTAGAGCAGAAGCTGAAAAATATCATCCCCGCAGGGGTATTTATGAGTATTGATAAACTGAACCTGAATAAGAGTGAAAGCGGTGCACAGCGTGCCTTTAAGCGGAACGCCAGCTCCCCTGGCATCAGGGATTTATCAATACCAGCGGGCGTAATTAACAGCGACCGGCTTGAAAAAGTAAAACGATCGGTTTACTTTTAAAGCATGAAAAAGAGAAACGATATCATCCAGGCCGCCGAGCGGCTCTTTTACACCCACGGTTTCCACGCCACCAGCACCGACAATATCTGTCGCGAAGCGGGCGTCTCTACCCGCACGCTTTATCATTACTTCGCCTCACGCGAAGCGCTGACCGCAGCGGTACTCGACGCGCGCGAGCAGCGCTTTATGGCCGATCTGCTGCCACCGCAACAGCCTGATGCGATAGCGCATCTGTTCAGGGTGCTGGGCGAGTGGACGGCAGCGAACGGTGCCCGTGGCTGCTTCTTTCTTAAAGCCTGGGGAGAGTATGCCGAGCGGGACAGCGAACTGGCCGCTCAGGCGCTGGCCTTCCGGACCACGATGCGGGCTTATATCACCCATTGTGTGACGCATCTGCGCGGTGCTGAAGACAAGTCGCTGAGCGATGCTATCTGGATACTCTTTGAGGGTGCCATTACCACGGCACTGATTACCGGTCCCGCCGCTGCTCAACAGGCGGCGCAGGTCGTCAGTCAGTTGCTTCAGAACAGGGCGACAGGATGAGATCGCCCATCGCGCTGGCGCTGACCGGCTTCAGCCTGATCGCCGTGACCTATGGCATGGCGCGCTTCTCATGGGGATTGATGCTGCCCGCTATCTCAGCGGAGATCCCCTTCAACCCGCAGCAGGCGGGTATGCTGTCAGCCTGCAGCTTTGTGGCATATTGCCTCACCATTCTTACCGCAGCCGCGCTGGCGGATCGCTATGGCACCCGGCTGACGGCGCTGCTGGCCTCACTCAGTGCGACGGCGGGTCTGCTGCTGCTCGCCTGTGCCTCATCAACGCTGCTGCTGGCGGCCGGACTCTTTATTGCCGGATTGAGTGCCGGTCTGGCTTCACCTGCCCTGGCGGCGGCGGTCAGCGATCGAATCCCTGCTGCGGGTCAGCCGCGCATCAATACCCTGATCAATGCCGGCACCAGCGCGGGCATTATCCTGACGGTGGTCATCCTGAGCGTTCTGCCCGGCGGCTGGCGTGCCGCCTGTCTGCTGTTCGCTCTGCTGTCGCTGGCCTGTGTGCTGCCGGTGATGCGCGTGTTATCGGGTGACGCCGCCAGTCACTCCACCAGAGTGCGTCACTGGCACCAGCGGCTGTATCGCCGCTCCATGCATAGGCTGATGAGTATTGCGTTGATTTCGGGTCTGGTCAGTGCAGCCTGGTGGAGCTTTGGGTCAGCGCTGCTGCGACAGCATGTCGGTGTTGATGAGGAGACCGCCCGCTTACTCTGGCTGATTGCCGGAGGCGCAGGCATCGTGGGTGCGGCAACCGGGCCGGTCGCTGCCCGTATCGGGCTGAAGGGTGTATACCGGCTCTCACTGTGCGGGATGGCAGTGCCACTGCTGGTGCTGGCCTGGAGTCGGGGCGAATCCACCGGCTTAGCGATCGCGGTTGCCTGCTGTGGCGCAGGTTACGTCACGCTATCGGGCGTGCTGCTGGTGTGGGGCGCACGCGCCACTGCTGAAGATCCGGCGACCGGCGTCGGCATCCTGTTTTTTATGCTGGCGGTGGGCCAGGTAGCGGGATCGCTGCTGTTTGGTCAGCTCTACGCCTCTTTGGGTGCCAGTACGGCATTGACGCTGTTTGCGGTCAGCGCCCTGCTGTTGCTATTTATTGCGCCCGCGCAGAACAGCAGCGAGTCGGGTAAATAAGCAGGCGTAAACGAATGGGTTGGCAGAAAACAGGGAAGTTAGAAATAGTGTCGATGCTATTTACCAGACAGTGCCAATATTATCGCCCGGGGAATGAGGAAATATTACGCAGGTGTTATGGCTGAAGCGATAAACTCATCGCGGCGTCCATTCAGATCGCGCGAATATTTTTAATGCGTGGATTTATTTTCTGCTGAAGCAAATCTTCTTCGGGACCCAGATAATAAGGCACAGCACACTGCTTACCATCTTTGGTAAAAATAATCTGGTTATCATGCAGGAATAACGCAGTAAAATGGCCCAGTACCACACCATTTAATTCAAAGCAGTGATTTCTTGCTGCACGCAGCCCCTGCTTACTATTCAGAAAATCAACAAATCGCATCACGCTGCGCCTCCAGTTAATAAATCAACCCCATCAGAACCGCGAAGATAATAGCCTTAATGCCGGCCCGGATCATCCGGCTGACGCTGTTTTCAGAATAGGCTTAATTACCATTCAGTAGTGGCACTAAACCGACGTGATTTTTTATCTGCTTCCTGCCAGGAATAATCCTGCCGAACGACGCACTCATAAAATTTCATGAGCGCGTAATATTTATATTGCGCCCTCACATCGCCCGCTATACCGTTGTTTTTCCACCAGGTGCAGACTTTCGGGGCAAAACCGCATAATGGAAATTTTTGAGGCAGATGAACGCCACATCACGGCGATTCAGCAGATCTACGCCTGGCATGTCCTTAACGGCACCGGCTCATTTGAGACAGTGCCGCCCGACGCGGCAGAGATTGGCGAGCGGATGCGGAAGATTCAGCAGGCGGGCCTGCCGTGGTTTATCGCTGTCAGCGACGGAGAAGTACGTGGATTCTGCTATCTGACGCCTTATCGCCCGCGCCATGCCTACCGGCATACGCTGGAGGACTCAATTTATATCGATCCCGGATTTCAGAAGCGCGGAGTCGGTTCGCGCCTGTTAAACCATGTAATCCGCTGGGCTGAGCAGGCAGGGTTCCGCCAGTTGATCGCCAACGTCGGCGACAGCGAGAACCAGGGCTCGATTGCCGTACATCGCGCCGCAGGCTTTGAGATGACAGGTATCCTGCGCTCGGTAGGTTTTAAACAGGGTCGCTGGCTGGATACCGTTTTTATGCAGCGCTCTCTGGGAACGGGCAATACCACGCTGCCGGTTGATTAAAACAGACTCAGAGTGAGAAAGACGTACTGGCCCTCGTTTTCCCCGGAAGAAGCTTCTGGTAAGGTGCCATAACAAAAAATAAAAAATTCCGGAAACCTTTATGTTGTCGACAATCATCTATCGCAGCCACATTACTGAACATGTGCCGCTTGAGATCCTGAAGGGTTTGGCGCGGAAAGCAAATAAAATCAATAAATCCTCAAGCGTCACCGGAATTTTATTATTCAATGGCACGCATTTTTTCCAGCTGCTGGAAGGTCCGGAGGCGGCGGTCAATGCAGTTTACAGCCGGATTTGCCAGGATCCACGCCACCATAATCTGGTCGAACTGCTGCGCGATTACGCCCCGGCACGCCGTTTTGGCCACGTCGGTATGGAGCTGTTCGATCTGCGGCTGCATGATAAAGAGACGGTACTGGAGGCGGTGCTGGCAAAGTGCACCACAAAGTATCAGCTGACCTATGCCGATCGCGCACTGCAGTTCCTGCGCACCTTTGTCGAAGCGCGGGAAAAAGAGAACTATTTTGAGATCCCGGCCGCCAGCGGCTGGACGTTTATCTGTGACGAGTCAGAACAGCGTGAAGGCAACGCATCGCTGGTGGCTGCGGATGAGGTCAGCTTTGCTTTTCAGCCGATCGTTGACCCCTTCGCCTGCGAAATCGTCTCGCTGGAAGCGCTGCTGCGCGGCCCGCAGGGTGAACCGCCGCTCGACTATTTTGCCCGACTGTCGCGTGAGCAGCTCTATCAGCTCGATCTGAGGTCGAAAAAGATCGCCTTCGCGCAGGCGAAGCAGCTGGGGATTGAGGGCATGACCCTGTCGATCAATCTGCTGCCGATGACGCTGGTGGAAGTGCCCGACGCCGTCCCGTTTTTGCTGGATGAGATTGCTGCGCAGGGACTGGTGCCAGAGCAGATCATGGTTGAATTCACCGAGAATGAAATTATCTCGCAGCCTGAGGCCTTTGAAGCCGCCATCAGGCAGCTGAAGGCGGCCGGCATCAGCCTGGCGCTGGATGATTTCGGTGCCGGTTTTGCCGGTCTGTCGCTGCTGACGCGCATTCAGCCCGACAAGATTAAAATCGACCGAACCATCATCGCTGATGTGCATAAAAGTGGGCCGAAGCAGGCGATCATTCATGCCATTCTGAAATGCTGCTCCTCGCTGGAGATCGGTGTTATCGCCGAGGGCATTGAACAGCCGGAAGAGTGGATGTGGCTTGAAGCGGCAGGCGTGACCCAGTTTCAGGGCTTTCTGTTCTCAAAACCTGTACTCAATGGCGTTGCGGCCGTGGCCTGGCCGGAGCTGATCTGACCGCCTCTGCGATTTGGATGAATTTGCGATTTCCTGCCTTGCTGGATCACCCGGCGGCTGCTAAATAATTAACAGCCCCGGGGGATCATCTTTCTGTCATCTTCCCGCGGCAGAGTCAGTCATTACCCAGTCAGTGATTAAATGTTTAGCAGTCAGATGTTCAGTGTTTAGGCCAGCGCTACGCGCCATGCGTGCGACGTGACTCCAGGGACAGCATTTGAGGAACTGAATGAAGCAAATCATCCGCGGTGATAAAGAACCCTCCCATATTCTCGCAGCGACCCGTGCGCTTGAAGCGCACTACTCCCGCTACGGAGAAGGTAATAAGTACCATCCCGTTATCTATTCCATCGCCTACCGCAGCCGGTTTTATCAGGTTGAGGTGATTACCCGACGTGAAACCATGGTTGCCTCGGTGATTACTGGCGTTCGCAACCTGACGCATCTCTCCGGCGCCGCCTGACGGCCGCCTGTCATCCTGCGGGGGCAGATTGCCCCCGACTCACTGCTTAGCGTCGATAGAGTGAATTCGCCGGAAAAATTGCGCCAATCACGCTTTTTTCCCGTGCGCCCGTCACCGCAGGCAGATTGCCCGGCAGGCCGGAGAGCGTGCGGAAAGCCAGCCAGGCAAACGCCAGCGCTTCCATATCGTCACCACTGACACCCGCCGCATCGGTAGTCGTTACTTCCGTTCCCGGAAGATGGGCTGCCAGTCGTGCCATCAGCAGCGGATTGCGGCCGCCGCCGCCACATACCAGCAGACGGTCGCAGCCATCATTGAGTAACACCTGCTGCGTGATGGTGATGGCGGTCAGCTCGACCAGCGTAGCCTGCACATCCTGCGCAGCCAGACCCGGGAAATAGCGCAGATGCTGCTCCAGCCAGCTGAGGTTGAAATGTTCGCGCCCGGTGCTTTTCGGCGGCGGCAATGCAAACCAGGGCTCACGTAGCAGCGCCTCCAGCAGTGCCGGAATCACCGACCCGCTGCGCGCCCACTGCGCATCTTTGTCATACGGCTGAGCCTGATTACGCCAGATCCAGGCGTCCAGTAGCATATTGCCGGGGCCGGTATCGAAGCCGCGTACCGGCTGACCCGGGATCAGCAGCGAGAGATTGGCGATGCCGCCAATATTCAGCACCATGCGGCGTTCAGAAGCATCCATCAGCAGCGCCTGATGAAAGGCAGGCACCAGCGGCGCGCCCTGCCCGCCCAGCGCCATGTCACGGCGGCGGAAATCTCCTACCACGGTGACGCCGGTGGCCACCACGATCTGATTATGATCGCCAATCTGCAGCGTATTGGGTGCGTCACTCTGTGGCTCATGCCAGACGGTCTGACCATGACAGCCAATCGCCGTGATATCGCTGGCTTCAAGCGATTCGCGCTTCATTAATGTCACTACCGCTTCAGCAAACAGCTGGCCGAGGCGGGTATCAAGCTGGCCGAGCTGCGACAGCGTCAGGGACTGTCCCTGACATATCGCCAGAATCGCCTGACGCAGTTCTGGTGGCATCGGATGGCAGTAGCTCGCCTGCTGCGCCACCATATTTTCATCAATGGCAGCCAGCACCACATCCACTCCATCCAGGCTGGTGCCTGACATTACCCCAATATAGCGTCCTGATTTCATAGCCATTCCTTACTTCCGGCGGGAAGTGCGATTCATCTGCGGTTAGCCTGACAAATAATGATCGCTAATTCTATGATTAAATTCTTTTTATCCAATCGTGCTGACTGATAACGTAATGGGACTATTTTTAGTCCACGATTGAATTATTGTTGATCCTGCATAGTCTATGCTTCGTCCAGCCGTGTTTTATTCGGACAGGGATTAATTTGCCAGGTTTGTGTCTTATACTGTGAGCAGGATACAGCGGTAAACGTGGCACCTTCTCGACTAAAGGAGTTTCAAATGATCAAGCGTGTAATTGTGGTCGCTCTGGCCGGTGTGATGCTGGCAGGTTGTAGCAATACCAGTACGCTGTCGGGTGATACCTACAGTGCCAGTGAAGCTAAGCAGGTGCAGAGCGTTTCGTACGGTACCTTAGTCTCAGTACGTCCGGTGAAAATCCAGGGCGGCGATGAGAGCAATGTCATCGGTGCTATCGGTGGTGCGGTGCTGGGTGGCTTCCTGGGTAACACCATTGGTGGCGGCAGCGGACGTAGCCTGGCGACAGCCGGTGGTGCGGTTCTGGGTGGCGTAGCAGGCCAGGGCGTACAGGGCGCAGTCAATAAAACCGATGGCGTTGAGCTGGAAATCCGTAAGGATGATGGCAACACCATCATGGTGGTTCAGAAACAGGCCGCCACGCGTTACTCTGTTGGCCAGCGCGTTGTGATGGCATCCAACGGCAGCCAGGTGACGGTTTCACCTCGCTAATGAAGCTAAACAAAAAACCGACGCCTGGGCGTCGGTTTTTTTATTTCTCTTTATGCTGAAGTTCGAGAATGTTTTTCTCAAGCCGGGCGATCAGCGTCACCATCTGACTGATCTCTTCCCGACTGATGCCGGACAAAATGTCATCCCGCGTCTCATCAATCACACTCTCAACCTGTTCGATTATCGGCTCGGCCTGCTGCGTCAGCTTAATGCGCTTGGCACGACGATCGTTGGCGCAGGTCGAACGGGTGATTAATCCTTTCTCTTCCAGCTGATCCAGCGTGCGCACCAGCGAAGGCTGTTCAATACCAATCGCCTTGGCTAACTGAATCTGGGACTGTTCGGGCGGCAGTTGATGAATATTGTGCAACGTCACCCAGTGAGTCTGAGTCAGCTCAAGCGGCTTCAGCCGCTGATCAATCAACGCGCGCCAGATGCGCACCAGGCGAGATAAATCCGTTCCGAGGGGCGTATCCATTTCATCTCCTTATAATTAGCTTGCTAGCTATCAAGCCAGATTTTACACTATTCTGCGAGTTTACAGGACAAATTACAAATCCCGGACCAGGCCACCATAACGTGGCAGCGCTTTCACTCTGCTGTTTGGGTTAACGAAGGATGTTATCACGTGCTTACTCCTGCTTTTTCAGGTGCGAATCCGCTGACCGATCTGGTGGTGGGCGCCTCACTGTTTTTCCCGCCGATATTCAAAGCGGTGATCCTCGGCTTCTTTTTCTGGCTGCTGATCCACCCTCTGGTGCGTGGCTGGATCTACTCCGGCGATGTCTGGCATCCCACCCTGTTTGATCTCTCCCTGTTTGTGCTGTGCGTTACCGCCGCACTCTGGCTCATCGGTCACGGATAATCGATATGAAATTTAACGCGGTAAAATACTTCTCCACGCTGATCGTGTTTGCCCTGGCGCTGCTGGCCGCTGGCTGGCTCTGGAACTACTACATGCAGTCGCCCTGGACCCGTGACGGGAAAGTACGGGCAGAGCTGGTAGATATCACGCCTCAGGTGTCGGGACGAATTACGCAACTGAAGGTCAAAGACAATCAGTTTGTGCATCAGGGCCAGCAGCTGTTAACGCTGGACCCGGTGCCGTGGCAGATCGCGCTCGACAATGCCGCCGCCCAGCTCAGCAAAGCGCAGGCGGATCTCGCGAAAGCGCAGCATGAATTTAACCGTCGCAGCAGCCTGCCGCGCAACATCATCTCCGCAGAGGACCTTGATGCCGCGCGATTAAGCGCCGGCGCGGCGGCCGCCAGCACCAAAGCGGCACAGGCGGAGTGGGAACGAGCGCGCTGGAATCTGCAGCAGACGACGCTGACCGCACCGGCGGATGGCTGGATCACCAATCTGACGCTGCGTCCCGGCAACTATGCCACCGCGGGTTCGCCTCTGTTTGCTCTGGTCGACAGCCACTCTTACTACGTAATGGGCTACTTCGAAGAGACCAAACTGCGCCATATTCACCCAGGCGCAGCGGCCCAGGTGGTGCTCTACAGCAATGGTATGCGGCTGCAGGGTCAGGTGGATAGCATTGGCCGCGCCATCTATGACCAGAGCATTGAGACCGACAGCGGCCTGGTGCCCGATATCAAACCCAACGTGCCCTGGGTGCGGCTGGCGCAGCGGGTGCCGGTGCGTATTCGTCTCGACCCGCTTCCTGCCGATGCAGACCTGGTGGCGGGAACCAGCTGCACCATCACCATCCAGCCATGAATTTTCAGTGGCTGGCCTGGGATCAACTGCCCTGGATTAAGGCGAACGCCGGCCAGTGGCGCTATGCGTTGCGCAACGCTATTGCGATGTGCCTGGCGCTGAGCATCGCCTACGCACTGGATCTGGATGAGCCGTACTGGGCAATGACCTCTGCTGCCGTGATTAGCTTTCCCACCGTCGGCGGCGCGATCAGTAAAAGTCTGGGGCGCATCGTTGGCAGTCTGATGGGGGCCAGCGCTGCGCTGCTGATCGCCGGACATACGCTTAATGAGCCGTGGCTGTTTACCTTTGCCATTGCCGGCTGGCTGGCGCTCTGTACCGGCATAGCGAACCACTACCAGAATAATGTTGCCTACGCCTTTTCGCTGGCGGGCTACACCGCCGCCATCATCGCCTTTAGCAGCGTTAACATCACCGATATCACCTCGCTATGGACCATCGCTCAGGCACGGGTTTGCGAGGTGATCTCCGGCATTCTCTGCGCCGGATTAATGATGATGGTACTGCCGAGTACCTCCGATGGTGAGACGCTGATTACCTCACTGAAACAGATGCATGCCAGGCTGCTGGAACATGCGGTATTACTGCTGCAGCCCTCAGCCAGCGAGACCATCCGGACCGCGCATGAAAATGTCATCAGCCAGATCCTGACCATGAATCTGCTGCGGATTCAGGCGTTCTGGAGCCACTACCGCTTTCGCCGACAGAACAACGTGCTGAACTATGTGCTGCACCAGCAGCTGCGACTCACCAGCGTGCTCTCCAGCCTGCGACGCATGCTGCTGAACTGGCCCGACGCGCCAGAGGCGCTGTTTGACGCGCTGCAACAACTGCTGGCGGAGCTGGCGAAACCGGCGTGTGATAAATATCGTCTGGCGCAAATCCTGCGCAGCGTGACCCCGGCAGCGGATGGCGACTACCGGCAGCGCGCTTTTTGTCAGCGGCTGCGCTACTTCTGCTGGATGTACCTCAACGTGCTGCGCTGGATCCGCCTGCTGGATCGCGCCGATGCCGACACCCGCTTTCAGCCACCGCCGGTTCCGGCGCTGGCGCGCGACAGTGACAGCGCCGAGGCGGGCTGGAGCGCCCTGCGTACCTTCTGCGTTATCGTGCTGGGCTGCGCCTTCTGGATCAATACGCAATGGTCTTCCGGTGCCGCCGCGCTCACCTTAACCGCCATTGCCTGTGTGCTCTACGCTTCATCACCTTCACCTGGCGGCAGCGTCACGCTGCTGCTGAAGACCCTGCTGTGGCTGTTTGCGTTTAGTTTTGTGATGAAGTTTGGGCTGATGGTGCAGATCAGTCAGCTGTGGCAGTTTTTACTGTTTCTGTTCCCGCTGCTGGTGACGCTGCAACTCTTTAAGCTGCAGCAGAAGCAGCGCGCCGGGATGTGGGGACAGTTCATCGTCTTTATGGGTTCGTTTATCGCGGTGACTAATCCGCCCACATGGGATTATCAGGACTTCTTTAACGATAACATCGCCAAAGTCTGCGGGGTGCTGCTCGCCTGGCTGGCGTTCCAGATTCTGCGACCCAGCTCCGATGCGCGGCGCAGCCGACGGCATATCCGGGCGCTGCGGCTGGCGTTTCTCGATCAGCTGCGGCAGCGGCCCCGGCTCAGCGAGAGCCGCTTCGAATCGCAGATTTACCACCGCATCAGCCAGCTCAGTCACAGCCGGGACGAGCAGGCACGCGTCTGGCTACTGCGCTGGGGCGTGGTGCTGCTCAACTGCTCGCATATCGTCTGGCAGCTGCGTGAATGGCGCGCCGGTTCAGCCGCACTGATGGGGTTTCGCGATCACTGCCTGCAAGACTTACAGCAGATTATCAGCAGCCGCGGCGTGCGCCACAGCTCGCTGGATCGGATGCTGACGGAACTGGAGGAGACCATCACCGCGTTACTGGCACTGGAAAGCAATGAGGCCAGCGAGCTGGCGGGGATTATCTGGCGGTTACGCTGTTCACTGGCACAGCTGAAGCAGGCGGTGCCGGAGTGATCACTGGCAATATTGCTGCTGTTGCCGGTTAAAATCATCCTGCAGCTGTTGCAGCGTTTTATGGCCTTCGAAGCGGGTTTTATCCATTTCGGTCATCGGTTCAATCACCAGCACTTTCTCATCGGGTGAGAAGATAAACCGGCGTGTCAGTTCGGTACCGGTAAAACTCTGACCATGAATGCCACCGCACACCATAGTCATGGTACGGCGATAAATAGTGCTATCCGTGAAATTGGTTTCGGTGGCGCTGCGAAAGACCTGATCGCAACCCTGCGCTTCCAGCTTACGCACCATGTTGCGGCTCAGCCATTCACGACCCTTCGCGATCTTTTCACAGGTGATACGCATTGGGTTGGTATCGATGGTGCGCTGCAGTTCGCGTCCGGTTTCGGTGACCAGTTGCGTATCATTGGGTTTATCGCATCCCACCAGCAGCAGACACAGCAGTAATGCGCCCTTGAATTTCATTTTCCTGCTCCTTTCCCCATCACGCTTTCTTACCTGAATCAATATCATAGGGGGGAAATGTCAGGGATGGTACAACAATTCATAAACAGGCAGGAGAAAAGCGGGCGGCCATCGCCTGCCGCCCGGAAACTCAGATTACACCGCAGGCGTAGCGTGCCCCGCCACCGCCCAGCGGTTTAGGATGGTCAGCATGATTGTCACCGCCGACGTGCACCATCAGCGCTTTGCCTTTGATCTCTTTTAACGATTTCAGACGCGGCGCCAGCACCGGATAAGTGGCGCTGCCTTTGTCATCGACATAGACCGCGGGCAGGTCGCCCAGGTGCCCCTCTGCATAAGGCCCCAGATGTTTGCCGCTGTTGGCCGGATCAAGGTGACCACCCGCCGCACCGGCGGCGACCACTTTGCCTTCAGACTCGCCCGGTTCACAGCTGCCTTTAGCATGAACATGGAAACCATGAATGCCCGGCTGAAGGCCCTGCAGATCCGGCGTGAACTGCAGACCATACTGTGTCTCGTCAATCTTAACGGTGCCCAGCGATTTCCCAATCCCTTCAGCGGTAACCTGATGGATCGTAACCTGCTCGCTGGCAGCCAGTGCTGAGCCGCAGGCGATCAGTGCGAATAGGGCAACTACTTTCATTTTCATGGTGACTCCATTTGCATACCAGGGTTTGAGATAAGTCTGGTCGCTGTTGCACTATTTTGCCGGAGATTGACGCAGTTTTACGCTTCAGGGCACATCAAATCCCAGCGCCGCCTTGCGAATACGGAACCACTGCTGACGCGACAGGGATAAGTTCAGTGCTCCGGCGGCTTCGCTGACCCGCGCCGTTTTACCTGAGCCGATGATTGGCAGCGGGCGCGATGGCAGCATCAGTATCCAGGCATAGACCACCTGCTCAAGGCTGGTGGCACCGGTTTCCTGCCGCACGGCTTCCAGTTCGTTACGCAGCGGCTGGAAATGGGGATCGTTAAACAGGCGACCGCCACCCAGACAGGACCAGGCCATCGGACGAATACGCAGCTGCTGACACTGATCCAGCGAGCCATCCAGCAGCACACTTTGCTGCACCGGTGAGATCTCCAGCTGATTTGTCACCAGCGAGAACGGCAGACGGGATTGCAGCAGGGAAAACTGTGATGGTGTGAAGTTAGAGACGCCAAAATGCAGAACCTTGCCGCTGTGATGCAGCGCCATAAAGGCTTCGGCCACCTCGTCAGCCTCCATCAGCGGATCGGGACGATGGATCAGCAGCAGGTCGAGACGGTCGGTATGGATATGGCGCAGTGAGTTTTCAGCACTCTGCAGGATATGACGTTTGTCGGTAATGTAGTGGCCTATCTGATGCTCAGGCTGGGCGCGGGTGGCGATGCCGCACTTGGTGACAATCTGTAGCTGGTCGCGCAAACCGGGTGCCAGTTTCAGTGCCTCGCCAAACGCCGCCTCACACTGGTAGTCACCGTAGATGTCCGCATGGTCAACGGTAGTGATGCCGAGCCTCACGTGGTGCTCAATAAAGGCGACCCGCTCCTGTGGCGACATCCCCCACTCCATCAGACGCCAGTACCCCATGACCAGCGGTGAAAAATCGGGCCCGTGTGAGGCGATGGCTTGCGGTTCTAACATGACGTTCTCCCTGTTGCGCGTTGGCTGAAATTAGCGTGTCAGAGAGTATAACGGAAAGCGCAAAGTCGTCAGAATAACTCCGGCTGTTGTGGCGCGTGTGGCTCCTCACCTTTCTGTTGCCGTTGCAGACGCTGACGCCGCTGCTGACAAAGACGAATGACCTCACGCTTTTGCGCATCGCTGAAGCGCAGCCAGTTGAACCGCTCATCGCGGCTACGTAAACATCCCAGGCAGTAGCCGCGCGCATCAGTCTGGCAGATGCCGCGACAGGGGCTGGGAACCGGGAAAAACTCAAGCTGCTCGGCCACCACGCCTCCGGATTCACAGAATAAACAGTCCAGTAAAAAGCGTAGCCTGGTTGCGCAGGAAGTAAGCCACACCCGGTCAGAATTATCCTGTTCTTTGACTCAGGAGTGAACACTCTGTGCCAAATAGAGAGGGTTGCGTTGCATTAGACCGACTGGTCTACTAATCTCACTGCTATGAATAAGACGCTACAACGCAAAGAAACCCGCGAACACCTGCTCCAGACAGGTGAGCAACTCTGTCTGCAACGCGGCTTTACCGGAATGGGCCTCAGCGAACTGCTGACGCAGGCGGCGGTGCCGAAAGGCTCCTTCTACTACTACTTCCGTTCTAAAGAGGCGTTTGGCGTGGCGTTACTGGAGCGCTATTTTGCGCGTTTCCTGCAGGATGTGGCGTTGCAGCTTAACCAGACCGAAGGCACGCCGCGTGAGCGTCTGCTTAACCACTTTCGTGCTGCCGTTGATCTGTTTGTTCAGCAGGGCCACATCGTAGGCTGTCTGGGCGTCAAAGTCTCCGCGGAGGTGTGCGATCTCTCAGAGCCGATGCGTGATGCATTGCAGCAGGGTGCCGGAAAGATCACGGCACTCTACGCCCGGACCCTGATTGCCGCAGAGCAGCAGGAGTCGCTGAGCCTGCCGCAGCCCCCCGCTCAGATGGCGGAATTGCTGTCGCTGCTGTGGCTGGGTGCCAGTCTGCAGAGCAAAATTTCCCGCGAGGCGCAGCCACTGCGTCTGGCATTGAGTACCATCGAACAGTGGCTTGAACGCCGCTGATTTTTAAAAAACATGTTTGTAGACGACTGGTCTACTAATCAGGAGCTATTATGGCGAGTACCCAGCTGTTTCGTCCGCTAAAAGTCGGTGCAATTACCGTCCCAAACCGCGTATTTATGGCACCGCTGACCCGTCTGCGCAGCATTGAGCCAGGCGACATCCCTACCCCGATGATGGCTGAATATTATCGCCAGCGCGCCAGCGCCGGTTTGATCATCACCGAAGCGACCCAGATCTCTTTCCAGGCGAAAGGCTATGCCGGTGCGCCAGGCTTACATACTCAGCCACAGATTGCAGCGTGGAAAGCGATTAACGAAGGCGTGCATCAGGCTGGCGGTCACACCGCAGTACAGTTATGGCACACCGGTCGTATCTCACATAACAGCGTACAGCCAGAAGGCAAAGCACCGGTTGCGCCATCGGCGATTGCCGCTGGCACCCGTACCTCACTGCGTGCTGAAGATGGCAGCGTCTATCGCGAAGATACCTCAACGCCGCGTGAGCTGACAGTGCCAGAGATTAAGCAGATTGTGGCAGATTTTGGCCAGGCTGCGGCCAACGCGCGTGAAGCGGACTTTGACCTGCTTGAGCTGCACTCGGCGCACGGTTACCTGATGCACCAGTTCCTGGCACCAGGCTCAAACCAGCGTACTGATGAATATGGCGGCAGCATCGAAAAACGCGGCCGCTTTGCGCTGGAAGTGGTTGATGCGGTGATCGCTAACTGGTCAGCCGATCGCATTGGTATTCGCGTCTCACCTATCGGCAGCTTCCAGAATCTGGACAACGGCCCGGATGAAGAGGAAGCGGCGCTGTGGTATATCGGCGAGCTGGCAAAACGCAATATCGCCTATCTGCACCTCTCTGAGCCAGACTGGGCCGGCGGTCAGCCTTATACCGACGCTTTCCGTCAGAAAGTGCGTGATCTCTTCCCGGGTGCCATCATTGGTGCCGGTGCCTATACCGTTGAGAAAGCGGATGACCTGATTGGTCGCGGTCTGATCGATGCGGTTGCGTTTGGTCGCGATTACATTGCTAACCCGGATCTGGTTGAGCGTCTGCAGCAGGACGCCCCACTCAATCCACAGCGTCCGGAAAGCTTCTACGGCGGCGGCGCGGAAGGTTATATCGACTACCCAACGCTGTAACCGGTTCGGGCTGCCGTCCGGGATGATGACGGCAGCCATTATTCAATAGCGATTTTCATCGCTATACTTAGCGCCTGAGTCATCGGGCGATGGCGTTTTATTTAAAAGAGGATGTTATGCGTTTACTTCATACCATGCTGCGCGTTGGCGATCTGCAACGTTCAATCGATTTCTACACCCGTGTGCTGGGCATGCGCGTGTTGCGTCAGAGCGAAAACACCGAATACAAATATACCCTGGCATTTGTGGGCTACACCGACGAGAGCGAAGGTGCGGTGATCGAACTGACCTACAACTGGGGCGTCGATAAGTATGACCTCGGTGATGCCTATGGTCATATTGCGCTGGGCGTTGATGACGCAGCAGCGGCCTGCGAACGTATCCGCAAAGATGGCGGCAACGTGACGCGTGAAGCTGGCCCGGTTAAAGGCGGCTCCACCATTATTGCCTTTGTTGAAGATCCCGATGGTTACAAAATCGAGCTGATCGAAAACAAAGATGCCGGTAACGGCCTCGGCAACTAAACCTGCCTGTCAGCCCGCCCGATCAGGTGGGCTGAATCCCCTTCTCTGCGCTTCATCTGCTGCACCCGGCCCCGTTTTTTGCCATAATACGCGCTGCCCTTTTTCTGCAACGAGATCCTGATGTCTGATTCGAATTCCCCTAATGCACTCAATCAACGTTTCCGTGGCTTCTATCCGGTGGTGATCGACGTTGAAACCGCGGGTTTCAATGCGCAAACCGATGCGTTACTGGAGATTGCCGCTATCACGCTGAAGATGGATGAAGAGGGATGGATTCAGATTGACCAGACGCTGCATTTCAACGTCGAACCTTTTGTGGGATCGCTGCTGCATCCCGAAGCCCTGGCCTTTACCGGCATCGATCCCAGCAATCCGCTGCGCGGCGCGGTCAGTGAATATGAGGCGCTGCACGCCATTTTCAAAATGGTGCGCAAGGGCATTAAAGACAGCGGCTGCAATCGCGCCATTATGGTGGCGCACAATGCCACTTTCGACCTGAACTTTATGTCAGCGGCGGCGGAACGAGCCAGCCTGAAGCGCAACCCGTTTCACCCGTTTGCCACCTTTGACACCGCGGCCCTGAGCGGGCTGGTTTTGGGTCAGACGGTGCTGGCGAAGGCCTGTATTGCGGCGGGAATGGAGTTTGACAGCACGCAGGCGCATTCGGCGCTCTATGACACTCAGCAGACGGCAACGCTGTTCTGCGAGCTGGTGAACCGCTGGAAACGGTTAGGCGGCTGGCCGCTGCCCTTCGCGGAAGGCGATGCAGAAGCCACGACATCCGCATAAGGGATGCCGCAATGAAAAAGGCCGACGTGATGTCGGCCTTTTTTTATTCTGCTTCTTTAAATTTTTCTGCAGTCTCTTTGATCAGCGTCTGCAGTTCACCACGTTGTAACATCTCAACGATGATGTCGCATCCACCGACCAGCTCGCCATCAACCCACAGCTGCGGGAAAGTTGGCCAGTTAGCGAATTTCGGCATCTCGGCACGAATGTCCGGGTTCTGCAGAATATCCACGTAAGCAAAACGCTCACCGCAGGCTGACAGCGCCTGCACCGCCTGTGCAGAGAAACCGCAGCTTGGCAGTTTCGGGGAACCTTTCATGTACAGCAGGATCGGGTTTTCTGCGATCTGGCGCTGAATTTTTTCTACAGTACTCATAATTGCCTTCCTTAATTCGTCACATCGTGTTTGTTTATTGTAGCGACTTCGCAGCGTGACTGAAAACGAGATTTTGATCGCTGCCCGATTAAATCGCCATCATTGTTAAGTCCTGCTCCGGGACACCTGAATTCCTGATTATTAACAGCAGGTAACAGATTAATAATTCGTAATAATTTCGTTGATATAAGACGCTGAAAATGTTCATTTTCAGCGCAATTGCGTGGGTTGCAAAGATTAATATTAAAAGGCATTACAGTTTTTAAAAGAACTGGACTAGAATGGCCTGGGCGCTGATCCTGGATCAGATTAATCTCAACTTTGTCGCGGTGCGTAGTGGCCCTGACAACTTAACTAATCAACGGACTATGCGTTTAATCATTACGTTTTTCATGCTGGCCTTTGCGCAACTGTTTTTCAACATCGCCGCTGCGTCGCCTCACGCGCCGGTGAACGTCAGTACGCATAAAGCAGAGAAAAAGAGTGCGCGCGACGATGAGCGTCGCAAGCGTCGCCCGGTCAAAACGGTGACGAAAAAGACTCGCCTCAGCCCGGTTCAAAAACTAAAAACAAAAAAACTGAAAAAAGTCGAACTCACCGCTAAACAGACGCCTGCTAAGAAGACCTCGCTAAAAACCGCCCGTCTCAGTAAGAACAAAGAGAAAAAACGTTATGGTCATCAACGCCTGCTGAAAACCGCAGAGGTCACCACCAGCGAGACCGGCACGATTAAGATGAGCAAATCTCACCGTCAGCGCTACCAGAAGGCCCGCGAAACCGCGATGACCAAGCTGATGGGTCAGTTGGGTAAACCCTATCAGTGGGGCGGCACCTCTCCCCATACCGGTTTCGATTGCAGCGGCCTGGTCTGGTACGCCTATAAAGATCTGGTGAAGTTTAAGATCCCACGTACCGCTAACGAGATGTACCACCTGCGTGATGCCGCACCGATCAAGCGTGAGTCGCTGGAGAAAGGCGATCTGGTCTTCTTCCGTATCAATGGACGCGGTACTGCGGACCATGTCGGCGTTTACCTGGGTGATGGAAAGTTTATCCAGTCGCCACGCACCGGCAAAGATATTCAGATCAGCGCGTTAGGAGAAGATTACTGGCAGCGTCACTATATTGGTGCCCGTCGGGTGATGACGCCAAAAACCATACGCTGAGCAGCAGAACAACCAGAAGAGAGCCGGGATAATCCCGGCTTTTTTTTAGTGCAGAATAGCGGTAAAACTAAAGGCCACAATCATCAGCAGACAGCCCGCGGTGGTCATTAAAGCCAGTTTAAGATCGGTACTCATTGCTTGCTCCTTAGTCACACAATCAGTAGGGGTATCGCATTTTCCCACAGGGCCCGGTAAAAATCTCGTTTTATCCGTTCAGCCTTGTTAGAATCCCGCCTTTGTTGCGCAACGCGCGCAACCCTGATTCCGTTTGCGCACGTTTTCAGGCGTTTTTACGCCGCCAGCGGCCTGTTGACTGGCCTTAAAAGCTGCATTTTTGCGAAAAAAACCCTGAGCAGACGCAAACGTTTAACACTACGCTTATCATAGAGTTAGATAAGCACTGGAGTCCGATTTTCATGGCAACAATTAAAGATGTGGCGAAACGCGCTGGCGTCTCAACGACCACCGTTTCGCACGTCATCAATAAAACCCGCTTTGTGGCTGAAGAGACGCGCAACGCGGTCTGGCAGGCGATTAAAGAACTGCACTACTCGCCGAGCGCCGTGGCGCGCAGCCTGAAAGTGAACCACACCAAAACGCTGGGCCTGCTTGCCACCTCCAGCGAAGCGCCCTATTTCGCTGAAATTATCGAAGCGGTTGAAAATCACTGCTTTGACAAAGGCTATACGCTGATTCTGGGTAATGCGCATAACGATCTGCAAAAACAGCGCGCCTATCTCAGCATGATGGCGCAGAAACGCGTCGATGGGCTGCTGGTGATGTGTTCTGAATATCCGGACGATCTGCTGCAGATGCTGGAAGAGAACCGCAATATCCCGATGGTGGTGATGGACTGGGGCGAGTCGCGCGCTGACTTCACCGACACGGTACTGGATAATGCTTTCCAGGGCGGCTATCTGGCGGGACGCTATCTGATTGAACGCGGACACCGGGATATTGGTGCAATCCCCGGCCAGATGGAGCGTAACACCGGTGGCGGACGTCATGCCGGTTTCCTGAAGGCGATGGAAGAAGCGGGTATTCAGCCACGCGCCGAGTGGATTGTGCAGGGTGACTTTGAGCCGGAGTCGGGCTATCAGGCGATGCAGCAGATCCTGTCGCAGAAGCAGCGTCCGACGGCGGTGTTCTGTGGCGGTGACATCATGGCGATGGGCGCGATTTGCGCCGCCGACGAGATGGGTTTACGCGTCCCCCAGGATATTTCGGTGATCGGCTATGACAATGTGCGCAACGCCCGCTATTTTGCACCGGCCCTGACCACAGTGCATCAGCCTAAAGCCCAGCTGGGTGAGAAAGCGCTGGAAATGCTGCTGGACCGCATTACCAGTAAACGCGAAGTGTCACAAACGATTGAGGTCCATCCCACGCTGATTGAGCGCCGTTCCGTGGCCGATGGCCCGTTCCGCGACTATCGCCGTTAATGCTCGCTTAACCACTCCTGATTAAGCGTTTGCGCATCACCCAGATAGCTGAGCAACCAGCCTGTCGCCGGTGATGCGCGATCCTCTGCCCAGCTGACGCAGCATGGGCTGTCCGGAAACGCCACCGGCAGCGTCAGTTCAACCAGCTCGCCGCTGTCGAGCAGTGGCCTGGCCAGATGACCCGGCACCATCGCCACACACAATCCCGCCTGCACGCAATCCAGCCCGGTTTGCCACTCCGGCACCACCAGCCGGCGCTGGTTATCCAGCGTCCATGTCATACGACGCGGCAGTGCCCGTGAAGTATCTTCCAGCACCAGGGATGGCCAGCTCCGCAGCGTGTCATCATCTATCTGGCTCGCCTGCGTCAGAGGATGGTCGGGCGCAACCACGCAGCGCCAGTTAAGTGTGCCCATATCCCGAAAAGCAAAACGTCCGCCCACCGGTATCGCCTGCGTGGCACCAATCGCCACTTCCACCCGGCCATCGGCCAGCGCATCCCAGACGCCGTTAAAGACTTCATAGCTGATGATCAGCTCCATATCGGGAAAGTGGCGATAGAAATCTTTGACCAGTTGTCGGGTGCGCTGAGGTTTAGCGATACGGTCAACGGCAATGCTTAGCTGGCCGCGCCAGCCGTTAGCCAGCTGCTGACACTGTCGCCGGGTGGCAAGCATTTTTTTGATGACGCTGCGTCCTTCCCGGACAAAATGCTCACCCGCCGGGGTCAGAACCACTTCGCGATGCTGCCGTTCAAACAGCGGTACCGCCAGCCAGTTCTCCAGCTGACGCACCGTATAGCTGATGGCAGAGGGCACCCGATGTAACTCCTGCGCGGCGGCGCTGAAGCTCCCCCCACGGGCGACAGCGTCAACCACCTCTAATGCATATTCTGACCACATAATCTGCCTTCAAAAATTTTAACAGCAATCGGCAAATATTACCGTTTCACAGCAGCAAACGCACCTTTTACACTCTGCCGCGTTTATCCTGCAAAAATGAGAATCAGATGCTGTCGAATAAAGGGTTTATGCCCTACCTTGCCCTGCTGAGCATGCTGGGCTTTTTAGCCACTGATATGTACCTGCCCGCCTTTGGTGCGATGCAGCAAACCTTTAACACTTCACCCGGTCTGATCAGCGCCAGTATGAGTCTCTTCCTGGGCGGCTTCGCCGTGGGTCAGCTCTTCTGGGGACCGCTTTCCGATCGCATCGGTCGTAAACCGGTGCTGCTGTCCGGACTGGCCATGTTTGGCGCTGGCTGCGCAGGCATGCTGTGGGTGAATGATATCTATCTGATGCTGGCGCTGCGTTTTGTCCAGGCGATTGGCGTCTGTGCCGCTGCCGTAAGCTGGCAGGCGCTGGTGGTGGATCGCTACCCTGCAGCGCGCGCTAACAAAGTCTTTGCCACCATTATGCCGCTGGTTGCGCTCTCTCCGGCGCTGGCTCCGCTACTGGGTGCCTGGCTGATCGGCCACTTCCACTGGCGTTCGATTTTCCTGGTGCTGACCCTGATTGCGGTGGCGTTGATTCTGACCACGCTGCGTCTGCCCACCGTGCGCAAGGCCGCGGGAGAAAAAGGTGCGCAGCCCGGCTTTTTCACGCTGCTTAAATCACGGGTCTACAGCGGCAACGTGCTGATCTACTCCGCCTGCTCAGCCAGCTTCTTTGCCTGGCTGACCGGATCGCCCTTTATTCTGGCGGATCTGGGTCTGTCGCCCGCCGATATCGGTCTGAGTTATGTGCCCCAGACGCTCGCCTTTTTAATTGGTGGCTTCGGCTGTCGCACCCTGCTCAACCGCTTTAACGGCGCACAGTTGCTGCCCTGGCTGCTGGCCGTCTACAGCCTGAGCATTCTGGCGCTGTTTGCTGTTGCGCTTGCTGGCAGCAGCACGCTGGTGAGTCTGATGGTACCGTTCTGCGGTATGGCGCTGGCTAACGGCGCGATCTATCCGATTGTGGTGTCCAGTGCGCTGATGCCCTTCCCAACCGCTACCGGTAAAGCCGCCGCGTTGCAGAATACACTGCAGTTAGGACTCTGTTTCGCTGCCAGCCTGGCAGTGTCGGCCGGCTTAACTCAGCCGCTATTTACCACCACACTGATGATGACGGTGACAATTGTGCTGGCGCTGTTGGGTTACGCCATGCAGCGTGCCGCAAGCGCACAAACTGTTGTTGCCTCTGCGCAAACTGCCTGCCAGGATAATCAGTGACACACTGACTTTTTAGTTAGCGCCCTAACAATAAGTTATTGAATATTGACCCGCGTGAGCATATACTCATCCGGGTCAACAAATCTGTAATAAATCAACAATAT
Source organism: Pantoea sp. Fr-CA_6 (assembly GCF_024520895.1). Lineage (NCBI taxonomy): Bacteria > Pseudomonadati > Pseudomonadota > Gammaproteobacteria > Enterobacterales > Erwiniaceae > Pantoea > Pantoea sp. Fr-CA_6. Next base: position 392,226 of record NZ_JALNPO010000001.1, read on the forward strand.
AATAACGTAATAATCTGATTGGCACCCTGCTGCCGGGACGGTATTCGCGCGCGTTATTCTCACCTTACCCGACCTGCTGCAGGCTGTTCCAGTCCTCTGTATCACACAGATAACCGGTTTGCGGAGCCATCCGCATCGTTTCTCATTGCCTGAATAAATTGGCTACTCTTTGTTCAGGTTCAGATTGGACAGGTGGTGGAAAATCTATGAGTTCATCTTATGCAGAAGAAGTGAGCCTCGAAGAAAACCATTGGTATCGCATCGTTCATGAACTGCTGGAAAAAGCGGATATCGAAATTAATGGTTCACGTCCCTGGGATATTCATATTAATCATCCTGGTTTTTTTAAACGTGTTCTGCAGGAGGGCTCTCTTGGGCTCGGTGAGAGCTATATGGATGGATGGTGGGAGTGTGACCGGCTGGATATTTTCTTCCACCAGGTACTTAAACATAAACTCGATCAGCAGCTGCCTCATCACTTCAAAGATACGCTGCGCATTGCCGCCGCACGCTTAACCAATCTGCAGTCAAAAAAACGGGCGTGGATTGTCGGTAAAGAGCATTACGACCTGGGCAACGACCTCTTTTCACTGATGCTCGATCCCTATATGCAATACTCCTGTGGCTACTGGAAAGAGGCGACGACACTGGCGATGGCGCAGGAAGCCAAGCTGGATATGATCTGCCGTAAATTAGCGCTGGAACCTGGAATGTCACTGCTGGATATCGGCTGTGGCTGGGGCGGACTCGCGGAATTTGCCGCACGTTATTATGGCGTTAAAGTGCATGGCGTGACGATTTCCGCCGAACAACAGAAACTGGCGCAGCAGCGCTGCAGCGGATTAGACGTCACGATTCTGTTGCAGGATTATCGCGATCTGAATGAGCAGTTTGATCGTATTGTGTCGGTGGGTATGTTTGAACATGTCGGACCGAAAAATTATGCGACCTATTTTGACGTGGTCGATCGTAATTTAAAGCCTGACGGTATTTTCCTGCTTCACACCATCGGCGCAATCAAAACTGATATGAGTGTCGATCCCTGGATCGATAAATATATCTTCCCCAACGGCTGCCTGCCTTCGGTGCGCCATGTGGCCGATGCCAGCGAGCCCCATTTTATTCTGGAAGACTGGCACAATTTCGGCGCAGATTACGACAAAACACTGATGGCCTGGCATGAACGCTTTTTGCAGGCCTGGCCGGAGCTGGCCGATAAATATGGCGAACGCTTTAAGCGTATGTTCTCCTATTATCTGAATGCCTGTGCCGGTGCCTTCCGGGCGCGTGATATTCAGCTGTGGCAGATCGTGTTCAGTCGCGGCGTTGAGGGGGGATTACGGGTGGCGCGGTAGGGGTTAAAAAGCGGGCAATTAACAAGGCGCTGCCCCGGCTGAACACTTGAAAAAAAGGGACTGTTTTGCTTTAACAGGGAGTGTTGCGCCAGGAACAGGGTCAGATCGGAAAGTCGCAAACCCTGTCATCCCTGACACGCCCGGCCCACGCGATTACGCACCTCATCCTGAGGTGCGCCCGTTGCTGGGTCAACGCTTTGCGCTGTTCAAAAACGCTCCCGGCGTTTTTATCCGGGCGGCGGGACGCTTTCCTCTTCTGACCCGGCGCCCTGCGCTTTTATAGTGCTGACAGAGTAAAACCGATTGGGCTGTCTGCGGTGCTTACGCGCCTTTTATTAACTCTCTGTCGTTGACTGGCCGGTCAGCATGCTCATCGCCGCCGCGGCATCGCGCTGTGCTAATACCCGCTCAACGGTCTCCACGATTGCCTGCGTGTGCGGATCGATTTCAATATTCACCCGATCGCCAAAGGTCTTCGCCCCCAGCGTAGTACGCTCCAGCGTTTCCGGGATCAGATAGACGCAGAACTTAGTCTTAGTCACATCGCCTACCGTCAGGCTGATACCGTCGATGCCGACAAACCCTTTATGCAGAATATATTTCATCTGCGCCGCATCCTGGATTTTAAACCAGACCTCGCGGTTATGTTCTGACTGGATGATCTTGCAGATTTCAGCGGTGGTCATAATATGACCAGACATCAGGTGTCCGCCTATTTCATCGCTGAATTTCGCTGCACGCTCAATATTGACCACATCGCCCTGACGTAAATCGCCAAGGTTAGTCACCCGCAATGTCTCTTTAATTAAATCAAAACTGACGCGGTCGCCTTCAATTGCCGTTACGGTTAAACAGCAACCGTTATGGGCTACGGATGCGCCCAGCGCCAGACCCGGTAAGAGCTCTTGCGGCAGGCGGACAGTATGGGTACGAAACAGTTCTTTCTCTTCAATGGACACGATTTCTGCGGTGCCCTGCACAATACCGGTAAACATAGTCTTTGCCTCTGCGAAGTTTACGCTAGTTTATCACAGCTCAGGTCGGCTGTTAGATTTCAGCCCGCACCGCCGCTTTATAGCGGAGCAAACCGCATTGTGTGACAAAGATTGGCGAATTCTGTTACGCCAGTTACACTAGCTCGCGAAATTCCCCGGGCTTCCTGCCCCTTTTAATTCATTCAATAAGTCAGGTGTTAACGTGCAGAAGTATTTAACAGAAGCGCGTCAATTGCTGGCCCTTGCGATTCCGGTCATCCTTGCTCAGGTGGCTCAAACCGCAATGGGATTTGTGGATACCATTATGGCCGGCGCAGTCAGCGCCACGGATATGGCCGCCGTTGCTGTCGGCACCTCTGTCTGGCTACCGGCCATCCTGTTTGGTCATGGTCTTCTGCTTGCATTGACGCCCACCGTTGCGCAACTCAATGGTTCTGGCCGCCGCGAACGCATCGGTGAACAGATCCGCCAGGGATACTGGCTCGCCTTTTTCGTCTCCCTGCTGATTATGGTGCTGTTGTGGCATGCCGGTTATCTTATCCGGGCGATGCATGACATCGATCCAGTGCTGGCGCTGAAGGCAGAAGGCTATCTGCATGCCCTGCTGTTCGGCGCGCCTGGCTACCTCTTCTTCCAGGTGCTCCGCAATCAATGCGAGGGGCTGTCGAAAACCAAACCCGGCATGGTGCTGGGCTTTTTAGGCCTGATGTTCAACATCCCGCTCAACTATGTCTTTATCTATGGCCACTTCGGCATGCCTGCCCTGGGCGGTGTCGGATGCGGCGTGGCGACCGCCTCGGTCTACTGGGTGATGTTTATCTGCATGCGCTTCTGGGTGCGCCGGATGGGTAGCATGCGCGATATCCGTATGGAGAGCCGCTGGTCACCCCCTTCCCGTCCGATTCTGAGCCGCCTGATGACGCTGGGATTGCCGGTGGCGCTGGCACTCTTCTTTGAGGTCACGTTGTTCGCCGTGGTAGCCCTGCTGGTTTCGCCACTGGGCATCGTTAACGTGGCCGGCCACCAGATTGCGCTGAATTTCAGTTCACTGATGTTTGTATTGCCGCTGTCGCTGGGTGTCGCGACCACCATCCGCGTCGGTTATCGTCTGGGCCAGGGCTCCACCGAGCAGGCACGGGTCGCGGCCTGGACCGCCCAGGGTGTTGGCATCAGCATGGCGGCGCTGACCGCCATTTTTACCGTGACGTTTCGTCATCAGATTGCCCTGCTCTATAACGACAACCCTGAAGTGGTGACGCTGGCGGCACAGCTGATGCTGCTGGCGGCAATTTATCAGTTCTCAGACTCGATACAGGTGATTGGCAGCGGGATCCTGCGCGGCTATAAAGATACGCGGTCGATTTTCTTTATTACCTTTATCGCTTACTGGCTGCTGGGGCTGCCAGCCGGTTATCTGCTGGCGCTGACCGACTGGGTGGTGCCGCGCATGGGACCTGCGGGCTTCTGGTGCGGCTTTATTATCGGCCTGACCTCGGCTGCGGTGATGATGATATGGCGCATCAGACGGTTACAGCAATCACCGGCGGAAATTATCCTGACGCGTGCAGCGCGATAACGTTCGAGGCGGGTCATTCATGGCCCGCAATGACGAAAAAAACGACGGTTAGCACAGTTGCTGTGCAGTCATGGCGAAAAAACTATTTTCCCCTTGCCAGCCTCACACGCTGCCGTTAATATTCGTCCCCGCTGTCGCCCTGACAGCATGTTGCGCTCTTAGCTCAGTTGGTTAGAGCACCACCTTGACATGGTGGGGGTCGATGGTTCGAGTCCATTAGAGCGCACCAAGTGCGTCCGTAGCTCAGTTGGTTAGAGCACCACCTTGACATGGTGGGGGTCGGTGGTTCGAGTCCACTCGGACGCACCAATATTCAGTATGCGCTCTTAGCTCAGTTGGTTAGAGCACCACCTTGACATGGTGGGGGTCGATGGTTCGAGTCCATTAGAGCGCACC